>NZ_CBFFRH010000013.1:0-119440 GCF_965644255.1 Pseudomonas sp. LRF_L74
AACCGCCGTATACGGAACCGTACGTACGGTGGTGTGGGAGGACGGCGGGGGCGACCCCGCCTCCTACCCGATCCTGCTATCGGGTCGACCCAAGCCCGACTGGAACTTGGGTCGGAGGCGTCAGCCCAGGGTGACTTTCGGCGCTTCCTTCATGGTCACGGTCTGGGCCTTGCGCGGGGCGATGATTTCCGCTTCGCCGTCGACGACCAACTCGTCGCGCTGGTTGAACACGCGGGTGGCGATGCGCACGCGGAATTTCGGCAGTTTTTCCAGGATTTCCAAGCGTACGGTGAGGGTGTCGCCGAGCTTGACCGGCAGGGCGAAGCGTATGGTCTGGCCGAGGTAGATGGTACCGGGGCCGGGTAGCTCGCAAGCGACTGCGGCGCTGATCAGGGCACCGCTGAACATGCCATGGGCGATCCGTTCCTTGAACATCGTCTGGGCGGCGAATTCGGCGTCCAGGTGTAGCGGGTTGCAGTCGCCGGATATCGCGGCGAACAGCAGGATGTCGCGTTCTTCCACATGCTTGACGTAACTGGCGGTCTGGCCGACCTCAAGGGCTTCGTGGGGCGTGTTGCTGACCTGGGTCATGTAGGTTCCTTGTCGTGGGTTGGGCGCTTCGTACCCGTGGCGAGCGCCTCGTTCATCCAGGCGATGAGGTCTTGAATGACCTCGTCACGGTTTGTTTCGTTGAGCAATTCGTGGCGGGCACCGGGGTAACGCTTCAATTCCACACGGTGCAGGCCGGCCTGGCGCAATGCATTTGCCAGATCGGCAAGACGCTCGCCCTGGCTCACCGGGTCACTTTCTCCGCCGACGATCAGTAGCGGAAGGCTGGCGTCGATCTGAGCCAGATGCCGTGGCGGCGTGATCTGGCGAAGCCCTTGCAGCAGGTCGATCCACAACTGGGTGGTGCAACTGAAGCCACACAGCGGGTCGGCCAGGAAACGGTCGACCTCCTGGCGATCACGGCTGAGCCAATCGAATGCCGTGCGAGTGGGGCGCAAGGCTCGATTGAAGTTGCCGAACGACAGCCAGTCGATCAGTTGGCTGCGGCCTCTAGGCCCGAGGCGCCAGCGTTCGAAGCGCGCGATCAGCAGCGCCGCCTGATAAAGGCTGGTGGGCTGATAGTTGGAGCCCGACAGGATCGCGCCCTTCACGCTGCTGGAGTGCTGCAACAGGTATGTCATGCCGACGTAGCTGCCCATGCTGTGGGCGAACAGCAGGATCGGGGCGCTGGGGTATTGCTGGCGAATGTGGTGGTTGACGCTGGATAGGTCCTCGACGACCTTGGCCCAGCCGTTTTCATCGGCCAGATGGCCCAATATGCCTTGCTGCGCGGTACGGCCGTGTCCGCGCTGGTCATGGGCATAAACATGCAAGCCCGCGTCGAGCAGTGCTTCGGCGAACCGCGCATAGCGCACGGCGTGCTCGGCCATGCCATGGACGATCATCAGCACCGCGCGTGGCGCGCTGTCGTTGTACCAGCGATTGACCAGCAGGTCGGTCGAGTCGCTGGCGGCCAGGCTGAAGGCCTCGTGGCACATGATATCCATCCATCGCGGAAAGTATCTGCATTGTGCATAGGGGGTCATCAGTCGCCTAGCAGGTTGTGTGAAAACTACTGCGCTCGGTCATGCGGCGTTAAAAACCGGCTGGAATGCCAGCCCAGTCAAAATGCTCATTTACAACGCGTAAACTGCGCTTTTTCGCCGGTTTTTGCCTTGCCTGACCGTCGCTCGCTACGTTTTCACACCGCCTGCTAGGCCGGCCATTTGGCGAGGCGACGAACTTCAGTCTTCGGACAGGTGAAACATTCATCCAATCAATGAAACGCCTGTTTCATTTGCAGGGCCCGACGTGCCTGCTAAGTTCCGGGGAAGGGGAGTCAAGTCAAGGGGATAACAACAATGCAACCTGACTTCTGGGATGCGAAACGTCCGGCTGGGGTGTCCAGCGAGCTGGATTTCCAGGCCTATCATTCGCTGGTCGAGGTGTTCGAGCGCTCCTGCCAGCGGTTTGCCGGGCGGCCGGCGTTCAGCAACCTGGGCGTTACGCTGACCTATGCCGACCTGGAGCGGCATGCCGCGGCGTTCGCCGCATGGCTGCAGAAGAACACCGACCTGGCGCCGGGCGATCGTATCGCCGTGCAGATGCCCAATGTCCTGCAGTACCCGATAGCCGTATTCGGCGCGCTGCGTGCCGGGCTGATCGTGGTCAATACCAATCCGCTCTACAGTGTCCGGGAAATGCGCCATCAGTTCAGCGATGCCGGCGTGCGCGCACTGGTGTACCTGAACACCTTCGGCAAGTCGGTGCAGGAGGTATTGGCCGATAGCGAGATCGATTACCTGATCGAGGCCAGGCTGGGCGATATGATGCCCAGGCTCAGGGGCTGGCTGGTCAACACGCTGGTGAAGAAGGTCAAGAAGAGGGTGCCTGATTACCAGTTGCCCCAGGCCGTTTCCTTCAGGACCGTGTTGCATGAAGGGCGAGGCCCCGCGCCGCGCGGGGTGGCTGCCGGTCTCGACGATGTAGCGGTGCTGCAATACACCGGCGGCACCACTGGCATTGCCAAGGGCGCGATGCTGACCCACGGCAACCTGGTGGCCAACATGCTGCAGGTGCACAACTGCCTGCAGCAGCATGCCGACGATGGCAAGCCACTCATGGACGAGGGGGGCGAGACCATGATCGCACCGCTGCCGCTGTACCACATCTATGCCTTCACCGTGCATTGCCTGGGTATGCTGGTCAGCGGCAATCACAACGTGCTGATCACCAATCCCCGCGATATCCCGGCTTTCATCAAGGAACTGGGGAAATGGCGTTTCTCGGCCTTGATCGGTCTGAACACGCTGTTCGTGGCGTTGATGGAACATCCCGATTTCAAGCGCCTGGATTTTTCCCATCTCAAGGTCACCAATTCCGGCGGAACGGCGCTGATCAAGGCCACGGCCGAGCGCTGGAAGGCCCTGACAGGCTGCGACGTGATCGAAGGTTACGGCCTTACCGAAACCTCGCCGGTGGTCACCACCAATGCCTATGGCGCTTCGGCGCGAATGGGCAGCATCGGCATCCCGGTGGCGGGCACGGCGCTCAAGGTCATCGATGATGAAGGGCGCGAGTTGCCGCTCGGCGAGCGCGGAGAGCTGTGCGTGCGTGGGCCGCAGGTGATGAAGGGCTACTGGCAGCGCCCCCAGGCGAGCGCCGAGGTGCTGGACGCCGAAGGCTGGCTGAAGACCGGCGACATCGCGGTGATCGAGAAGGATGGCTTCGTACGCATCGTCGACCGCAAGAAAGACATGATCATCGTCTCCGGCTTCAACGTGTATCCCAACGAAATCGAAGACGTGTTGATGACCCATCCCAAGGTCGCCAACTGTGCGGCCATCGGCATTCCCGACGAAAAATCAGGCGAGGCGGTGAAGCTTTTCGTGGTGCCTCGCGAAGGCGGTGTCAGTGTCGATGAATTGAAAACCTTCTGCCGGGAGAACTTCACCGGTTACAAGGTGCCCAGGCAGATCGTGCTGCGCGAGTCGCTGCCGATGACGCCCGTGGGAAAAATATTGCGCCGCGAATTGCGCGAGGAGGGCTGAAAGGCTCGTCCTAGAGCTGTTCGCCTCAGGGTATGGTTTGTGACTGGTTTGTTGTATGTGGTCACTTTTTTGACCGGAATGGCATGCTCTGGTGCTGGCGCGCGCGACGGCAAAGCTGCTACTCTCGGCGGCGTTTTTTGCCAATGATGCTGCCTGGATTTCGTTGCTGACAGCGAAGGCACAGGCCGTTTCGAAGGCTGGCAAGCCACAACAAGAAGCCGTCTTGCACGGCATGAACAAAATGATGCTCAGGAGCAGGTTTCCATGACCGAGAACTTCTGGAAGGACAAGTACCCGGCTGGCGTGCCCACCGAGATCGACGCCGACGCGTATCCGAACATTCAGGCCATCCTGAAACAGTCCTGCCAACGCTTTGCCGACAAGCCTGCCTTCACCAACATGGGCAAGACGCTCAGCTACGGTGAGCTGTACGAGCTGTCCGGTATCTTCGCTGCCTATCTGCAGAGCCTGCCCGGCCTGGAGCCAGGCGATCGTATCGCGGTGCAGCTACCCAACCTGATCCAGTACCCGGTGGTCGTATTCGGCGCCATGCGTGCCGGGTTGATCGTGGTCAACACCAACCCGCTCTACACCGCCCGCGAAATGGAGCACCAGTTCAACGACTCCGGTGCCAAGGCGCTGGTCTGCCTGGCGAACATGGCGCACCTGGCTGAGTCGGTGCTGCCGCAGACCGGCGTCAAGCATGTGATCATCACTGAGGTGGGCGACATGCTGCCGCTGTTCAAGCGCCTGCTGGTCAACTTCGTGGTCCGTCATGTGAAGAAGATGGTGCCCGCCTACAGCCTGCCGCAGGCGGTGCCGCTCAATGAGGCGTTGGCCCGTGGCCGTGGCCGGCCGTTGCGCGAGGCCAATCCGGCCAGCTCCGAGGTCGCCGTGCTGCAATACACCGGTGGCACCACGGGCGTGGCCAAGGGCGCGATGCTGACCCACCGCAACCTGGTCGCCAACATGCTCCAGGCCAGGGCGCTGATGGGCACCAACCTGGGCGACGGCTGCGAAGTCGTGGTCTGCCCGCTGCCGCTGTACCACATCTATGCCTTCACCTTTCACTGCATGGCGGTGATGCTGACTGGCAACCACAACATCCTGATCACCAATCCGCGCGACCTGCCGGCCTTCGTCAAGGAGTTGAAGAACTGGAAGTTCAGTACCTTCGTCGGCCTCAATACCCTGTTCGTTGCCCTGTGTAACAACGAAGAGTTCCGCGGCCTGGATTTCTCCGGCCTGAAACTCACCCTGTCTGGCGGCATGGCCTTGCAGCAGGCGACCGCCGAGCGTTGGAAGGCGGTGACCGGCTGTCCTGTCTGCGAGGGCTATGGCATGACCGAGACCAGCCCCATCGTTTCGGTCAACCCGCGCGACACCTACCAGATCGGTACCATTGGCATTCCGGTGCCCTCTACCGAATGCAAGGTCATCGATGAGGCGGGCAATGCGTTGCCGCTCGGCGAGCGTGGCGAGCTGTGCGTGAGAGGTCCGCAGGTGATGAAGGGCTACTGGCAGCGCGAGGAGGCCACGCGCGAGATCCTCGATGCCGAGGGCTGGCTGAAGACCGGCGACATCGCGGTGATCCAGGACGACGGTTACCTGCGTATCGTCGACCGCAAGAAGGACATGATCATCGTCTCGGGCTTCAACGTGTACCCCAATGAACTGGAGGACGTGCTGGCCACCCTGCCGGGCGTCATGCAGTGCGCGGCCATCGGCATACCTGACGAGAAATCGGGCGAGACGATCAAGGTCTTCGTGGTGGTCAAGCCCGGCCAGAGCCTGACCAAGGAGCAGGTGATCGAGCACATGCGTGCCAACCTCACCGGCTACAAGGTGCCGCGCGCCGTGGAGTTCCGCGAGAGCTTGCCGACCACCAACGTCGGCAAGATCCTGCGCCGCGAGTTGCGCGACGAAGAGCTGAAAAAGGCCAAGGCCTGATCCCGCTCTATGAAAAGCCCGCTCGACGGGCTTTTTCGTTTCAGCTCATGGACAGGATTGCCAGGCCTATCG
Organism: Pseudomonas sp. LRF_L74; assembly: GCF_965644255.1. NCBI lineage: Bacteria > Pseudomonadati > Pseudomonadota > Gammaproteobacteria > Pseudomonadales > Pseudomonadaceae > Pseudomonas > Pseudomonas sp. LRF_L74. The sequence goes on from NZ_CBFFRH010000013.1 coordinate 5,622, forward strand.
ATTTACGACCGTTTTCCTGCTCGACGATGCGCACCACTTCGGCCTGTGCTTCGAGCCCCTTGAGTTCGTTGTGTTCAGAGGCGATCTGCACCTTCACCTTGTCGCCGGGGGTGAGGATGCAGTCGGCTTCGATCTGCATGCCGGTGCTGGAAAGGTCGAGACACACCGCGGGTATCGCACGCCCCTCGTGGTAAAGGGTGACCGGAGACTCCAGGCGCATGCGGATGAAGTCGCGTTTTTCGCTGTACGCACGATCACTTTGGCTCATGAATCCTGACCCCTTCGTCTTATACGGATTGTCCGGAGGGTTATAACCCTCGCAGATTTCAGGTGTAAAGGCGGCCAGCGACAATCGGCACGCGCTTGAATCGACTGGCGGATGGGAGTACCGTCTGCGCCTTGAAATGACTGTGGGCCGGCGCCCCGGGGCTTCCCGGCGCTGAATCGTCAAACTTCTCCGGCGTCGTTTGCCTGGATATCCCATGCACAATCCCAGCGCCAAGCTGTTGATTATTGATGATGATGAAGTCGTGCGCGTCAGCATCGCTGCCTACCTCGACGACAGTGGTTTCCAGGTCCTGCAGGCGACCAACGGCTTGCAAGGGCTGGAAGTGTTCGAGCGTGAGCGCCCGGATCTGATCATCTGCGACCTGCGCATGCCGCAAGTGGACGGCCTCGAGCTGATCCGACGGGTCAACGTCCTGAGCTCGGATACCCCGGTGATCGTGGTCTCCGGTGCCGGCGTGATGAACGACGTCGTCGAGGCGTTGCGCCTTGGTGCGGCCGATTACCTGATCAAGCCGCTCGAAGACCTCGCCGTGCTCGAACACTCGGTGCACCGGGCCCTGGACCGTGCGCATCTGCGCCAGGAAAACCAGCGCTACCGGGAGAAGCTCGAGAAGGCCAACCGCGAATTGCAGGCCAGCCTGCATTTGCTGCAGGAAGACCAGAACGCCGGGCGTCAGGTGCAGATGAACATGCTGCCGAACACGCCGTGGAGCATCGACGACCTGCAATTCGCCCACCAGATCATTCCTTCGCTGTATCTTTCGGGAGACTTCGTCGATTACTTCCGGGTCGACGATCACCGGGTGGCGTTCTATCTGGCCGATGTATCCGGGCATGGCGCATCCTCGGCCTTCGTCACCGTCCTGCTGAAGTTCATGACCACCCGCCTGCTGTACGAGTGGCGGCGAAACGGCGGCTTGCCCGAATTCAAGCCGTCCGATGTGCTCGGCCATATCAACCGTGGCCTGATCAATACCAAGCTGGGCAAGCATGTGACCATGCTTGGCGGCGTCATCGATGAACAAAGCGGCCACCTGACCTACAGCATCGGCGGGCATCTGCCGTTGCCCGTGCTGTTCAGCGAAGGCTCCGCTCGCTACCTGGAAGGGCGTGGCCTGCCGGTCGGCCTGTTCCAGGAGGCGACCTATTCCGACCAGGTGCTGGAGCTGCCGCAGTCCTTCAGCCTGACCCTCCTGTCGGATGGCATTCTTGACCTTTTACCGGGCGATACACTCAAAGAGAAAGAGACCGCACTGCCAGAGCTGGTGTGTGCGGCTGGCGGCAAACTCGACGGTTTGCGCCGTGTCTTCGGACTGGCCAACCTGGGCGAGATGCCAGATGATATCGCCTTGCTGGTGTTGAGCAGGAACCTTGCATGAATCCTGGGAATAGCCCCGGTAGAATCCAGTTCGCCGAACAAGATGGCACCTTCGTCCTGAAGTTCATCGGCGAGATCCGCCTGACCTTGTGTTCGGCCCTGGATGCCACGATCGAACGAATATTCACGTCACTGAATTTCTCCGCCATCGTCATCGACCTGACGGAGACCCGCAGCATCGACAGCACCACGCTGGGCCTGTTGGCCAAGCTGTCGATCCTGTCGCGGCAGAAGGTTGGCCTGTTGCCCACCGTGGTCACGACCCACGAGGACATCACGCGCCTGCTGCAATCCATGGGCTTCGACCAGGTGTTCAACATCGTCGACCAGCCGGTGCCGTGCCCCGAGTGCCTCGATGACTTGCCCTCCCAGGACCAGTCGGAGGATGTGGTGCGCACCCGCGTGCTGGAAGCCCACCGGATTCTCATGGGGCTCAACGAGTCCAACCGCGAAGCCTTCCATGACCTGGTGAGTGCGCTCGAACGCGGTTGAGTTCACCCCGCACAACCTGAGAAGCCGCAGCCGTTGCGGCTTTTTGCATTCTGGCCGCGGGCTTTTGCGCGGTAGAACGGCTAATCTATGCCGCTGTTTTTCGATCCGATTATCGAGGTATGCCTGTGTTTACCCAATTCGCCCTTCATGAGCGCCTGCTCAAGGCCGTTGCCGAGCTCAATTTCGCTGAGCCGACGCCGGTGCAGGTCGCCGCGATTCCGCCAGCGCTGGAGGGGCGTGACCTGCGGGTGACCGCGCAGACCGGCAGTGGCAAGACCGCTGCGTTCCTGCTGCCGCTGCTCAACAGCCTGATCGGCGATGCCAAGCCACGGGTGGAGATTCGTTCGTTGATCCTGTTGCCGACCCGCGAACTGGCCCAGCAGACGCTCAAGGAGGTGGAGCGTTTTTCCCAGTTCACCTTCGTCAAGTCGGGCCTGGTGACCGGTGGCGAGGACTTCAAGGTTCAGGCGGCGATGTTGCGCAAACTGCCGGATATCCTGATCGCTACGCCGGGACGTCTGATCGAGCAGCTCAACGCTGGCAGTCTCGATCTCAAGGCTGTCCAGGTGCTGATTTTCGATGAAGCTGATCGCATGCTGGACATGGGCTTCGCCGAGGCCATCGAGCGCATTACCGTCGAGTGCGCCAACCGCCGCCAGACCCTGCTGTTTTCCGCCACCACTGGCGGTGCGGCGCTACGCGAGGTGGTCGCTGGTGTCCTGCGTGACCCGGTACACCTCAAGCTCAATAGCGTTGGCGAGCTGAGCGAAACCACTCGCCAGCAGGTCATCACCGCCGACGATCCGATGCACAAGGAGCGTCTGGTGCAGTGGCTGCTGAGCAACGAGACCTACCAGAAGGCGATCATCTTCACCAACACCCGGGCCCAGGCCGACCGCCTGTACGGGCATCTGGTGGCCGACGAGTTCAAGGCGTTCGTGCTGCACGGCGAGAAGGACCAGAAGGATCGCAAGCTGGCCATCGAACGCTTCAGCCAGGGGGCCAACCGTGTGCTGGTCGCCACCGACGTGGCGGCTCGCGGCCTGGATATCGACGGCCTGGATCTGGTGATCAACTTCGATATGCCGCGCTCCGGCGACGAATACGTGCATCGTATCGGCCGCACTGGGCGGGCTGGAGCGGATGGCCTGGCGATTTCGCTGATCTGCCACAACGACTGGAACCTGATGTCCAGCATCGAGCGCTACCTCAAGCAGCGCTTCGAGCGCCGGGTGATCAAGGAGCTCAAGGGCAGCTACCAGGGGCCGAAGAACCTCAAGGCCTCGGGCAAGGCTGCCGGGACCAAGAAGAAAAAGATTGGCGACAAGAAAGACGTCAAGAAGGCCGCAGCAAAGCGCAAACCTTCGGCCCGACCGAACAACGCGCCATCCGCTGTGGTCAGTCAGGACGGCTTGGCACCGCTGAAGCGCAAGAAGCCCGCCAGCGCGGATTGATCGCGCTGCCGGAGCGTTGAGGTTTCAGCTTGGGTAGCTGTTTCGAAGCAGGAGCGAACATTTGTCCGATGATCGCTGCGTAGAGTCGTCATTGCCGCGAAGGTGGGACAGCGGCTCCATCGCTGAACAGCGCTTGCGCTGGCCCGAAGGGGAGTCATCCAGAAGCGTCTTTGTCTCTGGGCTCCCGCCTTCGCGGGAGTGACGGTAAAAATCTCGATGTCCGCTTTGGCCCTCAAGGCGGATTCCTCGCATCGCCTACGGCACGATCAGAATCTTCCCATCCCGCTCGCCAGCGGCGGCGGCCGCCACGGCTTCCTTGATCCGCTCCAGCGGGTAGGTGGCGGCGATGCGTGCTTTCAGCTTGCCGCTGGCGATCAACTGGATCAGTTCGCCGAACAGTTTGGTCTGCTCGGCCTGGCTGGCCTGGCGAAACCATTTGGCCAGCCAGAACCCACGCAAGGTAATGTCACGGAAGATGAAGGCGCTGGGGGCTATCTGGCAGGCGCCGCCACTCATACGGCCGTAGTTGACCAGCACAGTGTTTTCGCCGAGGCAGTTGGCCAGGTGTTCGGTCGAGGTGCCTGCAACGGCATCGATGCCCAAGCGGATCGAGGCGCCGCCCGTGGCTTCGCGCACGCGCTTATGCAGGTCCGGCCCATCGAGCAGCACCACATCGGCGCCTTCGTCCTTGAGTTCGGCGATCAGCGATTCACGCCGCACCACGTTGACCGTCCTGTAGCCGCGAATCTTCGCCAACTGGATCAGGTAAACGCCTACTCCCGAGTTGGCGGCGTTCTGGATCACCCAGTCGCCAGGCCGCAGGTCGACGAATTCACTGAGCAGGAGTGCGGCGGTCGGTGGGTTGACCGTGAGCATCGCCAGTTGCTGCGGGTCGGCATCCGGCAGCGGGATCAGTTTGCTGGCATCGGCATTCAGGTGGCTGACCCAGGTGCCGCTGCCCACCGGTAGTAACACGGTCTGGCCGACCTTGAGGCTCGTCACGTCTTCAGCCAGTGCTTCGACGCGGCCGACGCCTTCGTTGCCGCCTACGGCGGGCAGCGGCGGCAGCATGCCGTATTCGCCGGTCAGGGTCAGCACGTCGGACGGATTGATCGGCGCGGCCAGGACCTTGATTCGTACCTGGCCGCTGCGCAGTGTGGGCAACTGCAGTCCTACGGCCTCTATCACATCCTGGGGAATGGCACCGCGTTGCTGATATTCGGCTTTGAGCATGTCGATTTCTCCGGGTTTGCGCGGTACACAGTCTAGTCTTACAGGGCCATGAGTGGGTGAATCGGCAGGCATATGCGGTGATGATGAACAGGAATTGCGTGGCCAGGTGGCTGGCTGTTTTTGTGCTTTTGCTGATCGCTTCGGCCGTGTGCGCGGAGCCACTGCGTGTGGGCTTCGGTCTGGACCGGCCGCCCTATGTGTTCAAGGGCGAGCGGCGCGGTCTGGAGTATGAGCTGATCGACGCGGTGGCCCGGCATGCCGGGTTCGAGGTCGATCCCATTTTCGCCCCGCCTGAACGCATGCGCCTGTTGCTGCAGCGCGGCGAGCTGGATGCGATTGCCACCAGCAACCCCTCCGACGGGGCTGCGCCGCATTATTCCGAGACCTACATTCGTTACCAGAATGCAGTGGCCGCACTGGCTTCACGTGGCTATCGGATCGATAGCATCGCTGACCTGGCAGCGTATTCGATCAGTACCTTTCAGCACGCCCGCCTGATGCTCGGCCCCGAGTTCCAAGCCATGGCACGAGACAATCCGCGTTATCGAGAGGAGTCTCAGTCGGTGACTCGCAATCGCTTGCTCTACAGCGGGCGTATCGAGGTGATCCTGGTCGATCCATGGATCTTCAATTACTTCAACCAGGAGGCGAGTGAACAGGTCGACGTGAAGCAGCCGCTGACCTGGTATCGCTTTCTGCCACCCACGCCTTATAGCGTCGGGTTTCGCGACGACAGCCAGCGCAAGCGCTTCGATCAGGGCCTCAGGGCCATCGAGGCGAATGGTGAGTACGCGCGTATCGAGCAGCGTTATCGCCGTGAATGAGGACGTGTCAGAAGCGTTCGCTGGGGCTCAGGTAGCGCCACTGCCCGGCCGGCAGCTTGGCCATCGCCACGCGGCCGATGCGCAGGCGCCTGATGCCGATGACCTGAAGCCCGAGGCTTTCGCACATGAAGCGCAGTTGCCCCGGTTGCACGCCCTTGGCGGCGACGCGCAGGCGGTTTTCGCTCTGCCAGCTCACTTTGCAGGGCGGTAGCGCGACCCCTTTCCAGGCCATGCCATGGGCGAATTTCTTCAGCCCGTTTGCCGCCATGTCGCCAGACACTTCGATCACGTATTCATGTTCGGTGAGATTGCCGTTGTCCTTGAACAACTGGATCACCGAGCGGCTCTGGCTCAGCACGATCAGGCCGCTGGCATCGGTTTCCAGTGGGGTCAGCAGTTCCAGGCGCTGCAGATGACGCTGTAGCGGGCGAATGCCACTGTGGTCTTCCGCCAGGCGGTTGGCATGGGTCAGCAATTGCAGGACCGAGTTGGCACCCTGGCCGCAGCCGAGCCCCGCGGGTTTGTGCAGCAACAGGGTCACCGGCGGCATGGTCTGGGCGACCGCACCGGGCAGTAGCTCGATTTTCTCATCGCGAATCGGCCGCTGCGGCTGTTCGACCACCTGGCCATCGACGGTCACCCAGCCACCCTCGATGTACAGCTCGGCCTCGCGGCGTGAGCAGGACAGCAGCTGGATCAGGCGTTTGGACAGGCGTTCTGCTTCAGTCATGGCGGGTGTCACATCAGGAAATGAATCGGCATTGTACCCGTACGGCAGGCCGACAAGACTGTTCATCCTGATTGCAAGGAGGAAGCACGATGAGCGTGTCGCTGTTGCGTGGAGGCCTGTGTGGCCTATTGCTGGGAATACCGCTGCTGGTTTCTGCGGCGCCGGTAGAGCGCGAGTCGAGGTCTTTGGACATTACCGAAGTCGCTGGTGGCCTGGAACACCCATGGAGCATCGCTTTTTTGCCCGATGCTCAGGGCAGCCTGATCACTGAGCTGCCTGGGCGCCTGCGCCTGCTCGACGGGCAGGGGCGATTGTCGGAGCCGCTCGCTGGCACGCCGAAAGTATTTGCCCGTAGTCAGGGTGGCCTGCTGGATGTGCTGCTGTCTCCTGATTTCGCCAAGGATCGTCTGGTCTACCTCAGCTTCGCCGAGGCTGATGCCAGTGGCGACAAGGCCGGAACCGCTGTCGGGCGTGGTCGGCTCAGCGCTGACCTGCGTCGGCTGGAAGACTTCAGCGTGATCTATCGCCAGCAGCCCAAGCTGTCCAGCGGGGCGCACTTCGGCTCGCGCCTGGTATTCGACAAGGGCTACCTGTTTATCACCCAGGGCGAGAACAATCAGCGGCCAACGGCGCAGGAACTGGACAAGTTGCAAGGCAAGCTGGTGCGGCTGCTGCCTGACGGTAGAGTCCCGACTGACAATCCTTTCGTCGGTCAACAGGGCGCGCGTAGAGAAATCTGGTCCTACGGTCATCGCAACGTGCAGGGCGCCGCGCTGAATCCCTGGACTGGCCAACTCTGGACTCATGAGCATGGTCCGCGTGGCGGCGACGAGATCAATATCCCGCAGCCTGGCAAGAACTACGGCTGGCCCTTGGCGACCCATGGCATCAACTACAGCCTGTTGCCGATTCCTGAAGCCAAGGGCAAGACGGTCGAGGGCACCGAGCCGCCTCACCATGTCTGGGAAAAGTCGCCCGGAATTTCCGGCATGGCCTTTTATTCTGCCGAGCGCTTTCCAGCTTGGCAGCACAGCCTGTTCATCGGTGCTCTGGCCGATCGCTCATTGATTCGCCTGACCCTGGATGGCGACAAGGTCGTGGGGGAGGAGCGCCTGCTGACGGATGAAGGCTGGCGCATTCGCGATGTGCGCCAGGGGCCGGACGGTTATCTCTATGTGCTGACCGACGAGAGTGACGGCAAGCTGTTGCGGCTGGGCTTGAAGGCTAAATAAACGAAGAGCGCGATGCCGGAGGCCTTTTTCGATCTCCGGCATGTTGCTTCACTGCGTAACGGTGTCTTCTTCGTCCTGCTGGGCAGCGACCAGCTCCACGGGCAGCGGCTCGGTGACCACGCTGAAGTCGTCGATACGAATATCGCCATGGCCTTCCCCGGTCAGGTGGAAGGAAAACGCCTTGCGGGTCTCCAGGTTGTCGAAATCGAAGCTCAGCTCGACAGGCTGGCCGCGCTTGAGCAGCGGGATCGGCGGAATCTCGATGGCGACGTCCTGCTCGAACTCCTTGGTTAGCAGGTGCAGCGTGGCGCCGTGGCGATCCATGCGCAGGGCCTCGATCCTCAGGGTGACGCGGGTGCGGGTGCCCTTGGGCATTTCCAGGTACTGGGCGCCGATCAGGTTGTCTGCCCAATCGTCACGCACCTTGCCCTTTAGCTGAATCGGCTCGCGGGTGGCGAACTGGTAATGCAGGCCGACCTGGCCGCCGCTGATGGACTGGTCCAGCAGTTGGGCGCGCTGGCTGACCAGGCGCGCCTGCCTGCCGCTGACCCGCCCCAGGTACTGCGCCTGTTCGGTGATGAAGCCCCGGCTGGCATAACGGCGGCAGACATGCTGGAAATTGCACTCGGTGAAGGTCTGCCCGTCATGCTGGCGCAGCATGCCGTTGGTGTAGGAGATGATGTCGCGTGGGGTGTCGTAGTCGCGCAACATCGAGCGGCCGGAGATGTTGTCCGGGATCGGCAGGGCGAAGTAGTCGAGGATCGAGGCGGTCAGGTCGACGTGGCCATAGACGCCCTGGTGGATTCTGGGCAGGCCGTCCTTCTCGGGCGCGAGCATCAGGTTGAAGCCCCAGGCCGAGGCCAGACGCAGGTTCTCGATGCCGTGGGACTCGTCCGAGGTGACGATGACCAGGGTGTCCTTCATCACGCCGAGCTTGTCGAGGTTGTCGAGAAAGTCGCTTACGGCATCGTCCAGGTAACCGACGGCGGCCTGCTTGGCACTGGGGTAGCGTTGCAGGTAGTCGCTCGGCGCGGAGTAGGGCTGGTGGGTGCCTACTGTCAGCAGGGTGAGCATCCACGGCTGTTTCTGTCCGTGCAGTTTCTCCACATACCCCAGGGCGCCTTCGAAGTAGGCCTTGTCATCCATGCCCCAGGGAAATTCCAGGTAGGGCTTGTTGCGGAACCAGTCGCGCCCGTAGGTATGCTGGAAGCCGATGTGCGGCATGATCTGGTCCTTGGCCATGAAGCGCAGCCCCGCGCCTTGCAGGAAATGCGTGCTGAACCCCTGGCTGCGCAGTTGCGCCGGCAGGCACTGCTGGTTGCGCATCGGGTTGTTCAGCAGTTCGACGCCTTTCGGTGTGCCGGAATCGAGCTTGTCGTAGTCACCGCAGAGCATGGCATACAGGCCGCGAATGGTCTGGTGGGTATGCAGCACGTAGTCTGGGGTCAGCATGCCGCGCTCGGCCCACTGGCTCAGGCGCGGCATGGGGTTCTCCGTGTAGCTGCTGTGCAGGGCCTCGCGGCTGCCGGTGATGTAGGCGCCGGGGATGCCTTCCATGGTGATGATCAGCACGTTGCGCGCGGAGCCGCCCTTGGGCAGCAGTGGCTTACCGTTCAGGTCGAGCAAGGCCAGGGCGTCGATATCCGGTGCTTGGTCAAGGTCTCCTCCCTCGAGCCAGTCTTGCGCCTGGGATTGCAGGGCATTGATGCCTTCGGCCACCAGTTTGTGTGGAAGATTGTATTGCTGCCAAAGATCGCTCTCCTCGGGTACTGCGTATTGCAGCACGGCATGAGCACCCAGCAGCGTTACCGGAATCAGGTAGGCGCGACGCGGCATGATGGGCCCACGCTTGCGTCCGAAGGCCAGGGCGAGCAGGGCGACCAGGACCAGCGCGGCGGCGAATAGCGGGTGGCCGATGCCGCTGCCCTGGGTGGAGTGGCCGAGGAACTGGGGATCGACCAGGAATGCAAGGTCGGTCGCTTCCGGCATGCGGCCCACTGCGGTGATGAGTTCGGCATTGCTGATGGTGAATACCACCCAGATCAATACCAGCAGCGTCCCCAGCAGCGGGCGCCGATAGCACAGCAGCAGGAGCAGGCTGCCGAAACCGATGTCGGACAGGTAGCCGCTCCAGTCCGACCAGCCCAGCAGGTAACGGCTGGCGACCGGGATCAGGATGAACAACGTGAATAGCGCAAGGCACGAGACCAGCGGCGTGAAGGATCTACGGCTTGATGGTCGCAAAGGGAACTCCTGAGATCGGGCAGAGAGAATCCATACTCTTCAACAGAGCGGCCTGAATGATTGTCGCGATTCTGAAACATGTGTGTGCTAGGCGCCAGCATCGAAGGTGTCTAGTTTGGCGCAAATCGTGTAAGAACCTGTTCAACGCATTACGAATGCAGCCTGGAAGCTGCCTGGCACGTGATCGGTGGGCAAGCGCGGATGCTCCTCAACGGGTAGAATGCGCGCCCTCGCGAATAGGGTGATCGACATGGCTCTGATTGGGCGCTTCAACTCCTTGCAGGTGGTCAAGACCACCGACTTCGGCCTCTATCTGGATGGCGGTGCCGATGGTGAAATCCTCCTGCCCAAGCGCTATGTGCCGAAGGGCGAGCCAATCGAGATAGACGACTGGCTGAACGTGTTCATCTACCTGGACAGCGAAGACCGGGTGATCGCCACCACCGAGAAACCCAAGGTGCAGGTGGGCGGCTTCGCCAGCCTCAAGGTGGTGGATATCAATCGCATTGGCCTTTTCCTCGACTGGGGATTGTCCAAGGACCTGTTGATGCCGCACTCCGAAGAGAAGCGGCCCCTGCAGGTTGGTGACTACTGCGTGGTGCATGTCTATCTCGACAGGCGCACCAAGCGCATCACCGCCACCGCGCGGCTGGATCGTTACCTGGACCAGACGCCGGCGCGCTACGTGGTCGGCCAGCAGGTCGAGTTGCTGGTCGCGGACAAGACCGACATGGGCTTCAAGGCGATCATCGACGGTCGCCATTGGGGCTTGATCCACAAGAACGAAGTGTTCAAGTTCCTGCGCAGCGGCATGCAGGAGACCGGCTACATTCGCGAGTTGCGCGCCGACGGCAAGATCAGCCTGAGCCTTCAGCCCATTGGCCAGGCCGCTGCCGATGACCTGGGCGAGCAGATCCTGGCCAAGCTGCGAGACAGTGGCGGCAGTCTGGCGTTGAGCGACAAGAGCCCGCCCGAGGCGATCAGCCAGGCCTTCGGGGTGAGCAAGGGCAATTTCAAGAAAGCCATCGGCGGCCTGTTCAAGCAGGGCCTGATCGCCATTCACGACGACCGTATCGAGCTGGTTTGAATATCAGGGCTCTTGTGCCTCAAAAGTCGCACTGAAAGTTGCCATTGCTCATCAATCCCTTCGGCTTTTTGGATTCCCGCCTTCGCGGGAATGACGGTTATCTCGGGTTCGGCAGAAAGGGCCATTCCCCGTCGCTCCCGCGAAGGCGGGAGCCCAAGAGAAAGCCAATCAATCGAGTGAGAAAGGCGCCTGATGTAAGCCTTGTCCGTCGACCTGCAAGGCCCAGCCGTGCTGATCCCAATCACCAAGCACGATGCGTCGTGCCGGTTGGCCATCGACTTCTAGCTCATGTGTCGCAGGGCGATGGGTGTGGCCGTGGATCAAGGTACGCACGCCGTGGCGTGCCATGACGCGCTGTACCTCGTCAGGCGTGACGTCGATGATGTCGCTGGCTTTCATGCGTGTCTGGCTGCGGCTTTCGTTGCGCAGCTTGCGCGCCAGCGTGTGGCGGGTCGCCAGTGGCAGGTTGCGCAGGATGAACAGGCTCAGCGGGTTGCGCAGCAGGCGGCGCATCTTCATGTAGCCGACATCCCGGGTGCACAGGCTGTCGCCGTGCATCAGCAGTACCGGTTCGCCGTTGAAGCGCACCAGGGTCGGGTCTTTCAGCAATGTGCAGCCGGCTTCGCGGCAGAACGCGCGGCCGATGAGGAAGTCGCGATTGCCGTGCATCAGGTAGATGCGTGTGCCGCCATCGCCCAGTTTGCGCAGGGCCTGGGCGATCCGGTGCTGGAACGGGCTCATGCCGTCGTCGCCGATCCAGACTTCGAAGAAGTCGCCGAGGATGTACAGTGCTTCGGCCTGGGCGGCGCGCGTCTCGAGAAAAAGCAGAAACGCCCGGGTGATGTCCGGGCGTTTCTCTTCGAGGTGCAGATCGGAGATCAGCAGGATCATCGAATTACTCGATAACCTCGGCCTTCTCGATGATCACGTCTTCCACCGGCACGTCCTGGTGGCCCGACTTCATGGTGGTGGCGACGCCCTTGATCGCGTTGACCACGTCCAGGCCTTCGGTGACCTGGCCGAACACGGCGTAGCCCCAGCCTTGGGTGGTCGGCGCGGTGTGGTCGAGGAAGGTGTTGTCGGAGACGTTGATGAAGAACTGCGCGGAAGCGGAGTGCGGGTCCATGGTGCGGGCCATCGCCACGGTGCCGACCTTGTTCGACAGGCCGTTGTTGGCTTCGTTCTTGATCGGCGACTTGGTGGGCTTCTGCTTCATGCCCGGCTCGAAACCGCCGCCCTGGACCATGAAGTTGCTGATCACGCGGTGGAACACGGTGCCGTCGTAATGGCCGCTTTTCACGTATTCCTTGAAGTTGGCCGTGGTTTCCGGGGCCTTGTCTTCGAAGAGTTCCAGGGTGATGACGCCGTGGTTGGTGTGCAGCTTGATCATTTCGGTAATCGCTCTCGATTGGTGCGGGGAGGAGGGCAGCAGGCACTCTCCATAACGGCAACCGCTTTGTGACTGTCAGGGGGTTGACGGGTCCGCTATCATACGGGCTTTGATTTGACCGGCCTACCCTGTGCCGCGATCCGCACTCGCTAAGGACACCATGAGCAAGCCCACCGTCGAAAAAGCCGCCAACTTCCTGCGTCCCATCGTTCAGGCCGACCTGGATGCCGGCACGCACGCCAAGATCATCACCCGCTTCCCGCCGGAGCCCAACGGTTACCTGCACATCGGCCATGCCAAGTCGATCTGCCTGAACTTCGGCCTGGCCCAGGAATACGGCGGCGAGTGCAACCTGCGTTTCGACGACACCAACCCGGCCAAGGAAGACCAGGAATACATCGACGCGATCAAGGCCGATGTCGAGTGGCTGGGCTTCTCCTGGGCCGGCAAGGAGCGCTACGCCTCCGATTACTTCGACCAGTTGCACGCCTGGGCCGTCGAGCTGATCAAGGCCGGCAAGGCCTATGTCGACGACCTGACCCCGGACGAAGCCCGTGAGTACCGTGGCACCCTGACTTCGCCCGGCAAGGACAGCCCGTTTCGCGAGCGCAGCGTCGCAGAGAACCTCGACCTGTTCGCCCGCATGAAGGCCGGCGAGTTCCCGGACGGCGCCCGTTCGCTGCGTGCCAAGATCGACATGGCCTCGCGCAACATGAACCTGCGTGACCCGATCCTCTATCGCATCCGCCACGCCCATCACCACCAGACCGGCGACAAGTGGTGCATCTACCCGAGCTACGACTTCACCCATGGCCAGTCCGATGCCATCGAAGGCGTCACGCATTCGATCTGCACCCTGGAGTTCGAGGATCACCGTCCGCTGTACGAGTGGTTCCTGGCCAACCTGCCGGTGCCGGCGCAGCCGCGCCAGTACGAGTTCGCCCGGCTCAACCTGAACTACACCATCACCAGCAAGCGCAAGCTCAAGCAACTGGTGGACGAGAACCACGTCAACGGTTGGGACGACCCGCGCATGTCGACCCTGTCCGGCTATCGCCGCCGTGGCTACACCCCGGCCTCGATCCGCACCTTCTGCGACATGATCGGCGTCAACCGTGCTGGCGGCCTGGTGGACATCGGCATGCTGGAGTTCGCCATCCGCGAAGACCTGGACGCCAATGCCTCGCGCGCCATGTGTGTGCTCAAGCCGCTCAAGGTGGTGATCACCAACTACCCGCAAGGCCAGGTCGAGAATCTGGAACTGGCGCGCCATCCCAAGCAGGACATCGGTACCCGCGTGCTACCGTTCTCCCGCGAGATCTACATCGACGCCGGTGACTTCGAGGAAACCCCACCGGACGGCTTCAAGCGCCTGGTTCCGGGCGGCGAAGCACGCCTGCGCGGCAGCTACGTGATCCGTGCCGACGAGGCGATCAAGGACGCTGCCGGCAACATCGTCGAACTGCACTGCTCCTACGACGAGAACACCCTGGGCAAGAACCCCGAGGGGCGCAAGGTCAAGGGCGTGATCCACTGGGTGCCGGCCGCCGAGAGCGTCGAGTGCGAAGTGCGCCTGTACGACCGCCTGTTCCGCTCGGCCAGCCCGGAGAAGGCCGAAGAGGGTGGCAGCTTCCTCGACAACATCAACCCCGAGTCGCTGGTGGTGCTCAAGGGCTGCCGCGCCGAGCCGTCGCTGGCCCAGGCCAGTGTCGATGATCGTTTCCAGTTCGAGCGTGAAGGCTACTTCTGCCTGGATGCCAAGGATTCCAAAGCCGATGCGCTGGTATTCAACCGCACCGTGACGCTGCGCGATTCCTGGGGGCAGTAAATGGCACTGAGCATTTACAACACCCTGAGCAAGGTCAAGGAACCGTTCAAGCCGCTGATCGATAACCAGGTGCGCATGTACGTCTGCGGCATGACCGTGTACGACTTCTGCCACATCGGCCATGCGCGGGTGATGGTGGCCTTCGACGTGGTTACCCGCTGGCTGCGTCATCGCGGCTATGACGTGACCTACGTGCGCAACATCACCGACATCGACGACAAGATCATCAAGCGTGCCAACGAGAACGGCGAACCGTTCGAGGCGCTGGTCGAGCGCATGATCGCGGCGATGCACGAAGACGAAGGCCGCCTGGCCGTACTGCGCCCGGACATCGAGCCGCGCGCCACCGGCCACATCGCCGGCATGCACACGATGATCCAGACCCTGATCGACAAGGGCTTCGCCTATGCGCCAGGCAACGGCGACGTGTACTACCGCGTCACCAAGTTCGAAACCTACGGCAAGCTGTCGCGACGCAAGATCGACGAGTTGAAGATCGGCGCGCGCATCGAGGTCGACGAAATCAAGGAAGACCCACTGGACTTCGTCCTGTGGAAAGCCGCCAAGCCGGGCGAACCGAGCTGGCAGTCGCCGTGGGGCGCCGGGCGTCCGGGCTGGCACATCGAGTGCTCGGTGATGTCCACCTGCTGCCTGGGCGAAACCTTCGATATCCATGGCGGCGGCCCGGACCTGGTGTTTCCGCACCACGAGAACGAGATCGCCCAGAGCGAAGCGGCCACCGGCAAGCAGTACGCCAATGCCTGGATGCACGCCGGCGCCGTGCGCGTGGACGGCGAGAAGATGTCCAAGAGCCTGGGCAACTTCTTTACCATTCGCGAGGTGCTGGAAAAGTACCATCCCGAGGTGGTGCGCTACCTGCTGGTGTCCAGCCACTACCGCAGCCCGATCAACTACTCGGAAGAAAGCCTCAAGGAAGCCAAAGGCGCCCTGGAGCGCTTCTACAACGGCCTGAAAGGCCTGCCCGAAGCGGCGCCGGCTGGCGGCGAGGCGTTCATCGAGCGTTTCACCGCGGCGATGGACGACGACTTCAACTCGCCGGAAGCCTGCGCGGTGCTGTTCGAAATGATCCGCGAGGTCAACCGCCTGCGCGAATCCGACCTGCAGGCGGCCGCTGGCCTGGCCGCCCAGCTCAAGATGCTGGCCGGCCTGCTCGGCGTGCTGCAGTTGGAGCCGGATGCTTTCCTCAAGGCGGGCGCCGAAGGCAAGGTCGATGCGGCCGAGGTCGAAGCCCTGATCGCCGCGCGCCTGCAAGCCCGCGCCGAGAAGAACTGGGCCGAGTCCGACCGTATCCGCGACCAGCTCACTGCCATGGGCGTGGTGCTGGAGGATGGCAAGGGCGGTACGACCTGGCGGTTGGCGGAGTAATCCAATCGGGAGCAGGGGGCCAGGCGTCTCCCTGCTCCTGCACTGCATCGCCTGGCGCGAGTCCGTCAGCGTCGCGCACAGGGCGCGAGGGTGGTGGTGCCAGATAAGTGGCAACCCGCTCTGTCACTCGGCGGTAAAAGCTTGCCGCTTGCCGTTTTTTTGGCGCTCTTGTTTCAGTCAAGCCTTTGAAATCAAAGGATAAATATTTGTGGCATGAGCTTTGCTAAAAGTCATGTGCGGCAACCATGGCCGCGTGACGGCAAAGGTTTCAGGTCATGAGTATCAGCTTCGCTAATGCACTCGGCATCCATGAACAGGCTCTGAGCTTCCGCACCCAGCGTGCCGAAGTGTTGGCGAACAACCTTGTCAATGCCGACACCCCCAACTTCAAGGCGCGCGATATCGACTTCGCCTCGGTGCTCGCCGAACAGAACCAGAAAGCCCAGGGCAGTACGACGGCCAATGCCGGCAGCTTCGCCATGGCCCATACCAATGACCGTCATATCGAGGTCAGTACGGGCAGCGCAGGCCTGGGCGAGGAAGGGCTGCTGTATCGCAACCCCTACCAGCCATCGCTCGACCAGAACAGCGTCGATGCCCAGGTCGAGCAGGCCAAGTACGCCGAGAACGCTGTGCAGTTCCAGGCCAGCTTTACCCTGCTCAATAGCAAATTCAAGGGATTGCTCGGTGCAATCCGGGGTGAATAAGGAGTCTCAGCATGTCTCTCGCCAGTATCTTCAACATCGCCGGTTCGGGTATGAGCGCACAGACCGTGCGTCTGAATACCGTGGCCAGCAACATCGCCAACGCCGAGTCGGTGTCTTCCAGCGTCGACCAGACCTACCGCGCCCGTCATCCGTTGTTTTCCACCCTCTACCAGGAGGGCACCAGCCAGGGATCGCTGTTCGAGGAGCAGGATGTCGCGGGGGCAGGGGTGCAGGTACTCGGTGTGGTCGAGGACCAGAGCGAGCTGGAGGCGCGCTATGAACCGAACCATCCGGCGGCCAACGCCGAGGGCTACGTGTATTACCCGAACGTCAACGTGGTCGAGGAGATGGCCGACATGATTTCCGCCAGCCGTTCGTTCCAGACCAACGCAGAAATCATGAACACCACCAAGCAGATGATGCAAAAAGCCCTGACACTCGGCCAGTGAGGAAAACCGTGAATGGCTACTACCAGTGATGTGCTGTCGAGCCTGAGTTCGACCACTAGCACGAGCACGACCAGCAGTTCCAGCTCCAGCAGCACGGGCACCAGCAGCCTGGGCAAGGATGAATTCCTGCAACTGCTGGTGACCCAATTGACCAACCAGAACCCGCTGGACCCGCAGGACAACACCGAGTTCGTGTCCCAGCTCGCCCAGTTCAGTTCGCTGGAGTCGCTGAGCAACCTCAACACCACGGCCGAGTCGCTGCTTTCCAGCTATCAGTCGTCGCAGGCGCTGCAGGCCTCGTCGCTGGTCGGCACCACGGTGTCGGTCGCGACCGACGAGACGCTGGTGGACACCTCGGCGGGAATCACCGGCAGCCTGGTGATGCCGTCCTCCGGCTCGGACGTGACCGTATCGGTCTACGACGAGGCCGGTTCCCTGGTCACCACCCTGGAGCTGGGTTCCCAGGCCAGTGGGACGGTGGCATTCGACTGGGATGGCACCGACTCCAGCGGCGCGACCGTGGATTCCGGCACCTACAGCTTTGTCGCCAGCGCCAGCATCGACGGGACCAGTACCGCGTTGACCACCTACCTGCCGGTGACAGTGAACAGCGTGACCCTCGGCACCGATGCCAGCGACATGACCCTCAACCTGGCCACCGGCGATAGCGTCCTGCTTGCCGATGTGCAAACGATCAGCAAATGAGCCGGCTTCCCGGCGAGGAGTAACCAGATGAGCTTCAATGTCGGCCTCAGCGGGCTACAGGCGGCGACCACCGATCTCGACGTCACCGGCAACAACATCGCCAACGTGGGCACTACCGGCTTCAAGTCGTCGCGGGCGGAGTTCGCCGATCTCTACGCCAACTCGATGAACCTCGGCTCGACCAGCAACTCGACCGGCAACGGCGTGCAGGTCGCCGCGGTGTCCCAGCAGTTCACCCAGGGCAATATCACCACCACCGGCGCGACCCTGGACCTGGCAATCAGCGGCAACGGCTTCTTCGTGCTGAGCGGCAACGGCTCGCAGGTGTATACCCGCGACGGTACCTTCAGCACCGATTCCGATGGCTACATCGTCAACAGCTCGGGCTATAACCTGCAGGGCTACGCGGTGGACGCCAACGGCAGCGTCGTTTCCGGGGTGCTGACTGACCTGCAGGTCGACACCTCCAGCCAGACGCCGAAGGCGACCACCGAGGTCGACCAGACCCTGAGTCTCAACTCGGCGGCCTCGGTGCCGACCACCACGCCGTTCGATTCCAGCGACTCGACCAGCTACAATTGGTCGACCTCCGCGACCATCTACGACAGCCAGGGCAACTCGCACACCCTGACCCAGTACTTCGCCAAGGACGCCAGCAACGAGTGGACCATGTACGTGCTGGTCGACGGCCGCAACCCGGCCGACCCGACCAGTACCGACCCGTACTCCGCGGAGATGACCTTCTCCAGTTCCGGGGCGCTGACCTCCACCACCAGCAGCGACTTCACCGTCAATGCCGATGGCTCCATCACCCTGAGCAACTGGGTGCCGGCGACCGTCACCGACAGCACCACCGACCCGGTGACCTACGGCAGCAACGGCGCGGCGGCAGCGGCGGCAGGCATCACGCTGGACCTGACCTCCACGACCCAGACGTCCACCAGCTTCGCGGTGACCAGTGTCAGCCAGGACGGTTATGCCACCGGCCAGCTGTCGGGGCTGACGATCGACAGCGAAGGGCAACTGTTCGCCACCTATACCAACGGCGAGTCCAAGCTCATCGGCCAGGTGGCGCTGGCCAACTTCGCCAACACCCAGGGGCTCACTGCCTTGGGCAACAATGCCTGGGCGCAGTCCTCTTCCTCGGGCGAGCCGGTCATCGGCGTGCCGGGTTCCGGCACCCTGGGCAGCCTGACCTCCGGTGCGCTGGAAGACTCCAACGTGGACCTGACCGCCGAGCTGGTGAACCTGATCGTGGCGCAACGCAACTACCAGGCCAACGCCAAGACCATCGAAACCGAGAACACCCTGGCCCAGACCATTATCCAGATGACTTGATGCCAGACGGCGCCATGCCGATGGCCATGGCGCCGCCCGAGGCGACGGGATTCTGCCTTCGACGCCGGCAAGATGTTCATGTGGCAAGCATAAGTCAATGAAATAAAACGATTTTATTTTTTGGCCCGATGTTTGCTTTAACTAATGAAAATGGCCGATGGCAGCAAATATCCGACGCGGGAGAGGTAACGATGGACAAGATGCTATATGTCTCCATGACCGGGGCGAGCCAGAACGCGGCTGCCATGCGGGCCCATGCCAATAACCTGGCGAACGTTTCCACCAGTGGTTTTCGCCGTGACCTGGAGCAATCCAGATCGATGCAGGTGTTCGGCGACAGTTTTCCGTCGCGGGTCTACGCGATGAGCGAACGCCCCGGTACGGATTTCACGCCGGGCCCCCTGGTGGAGACCGGGCGTGATCTGGACGTGGCGGTGCAGGGCAATGGTTGGATCGCCGTCCAGGCTCCCGATGGCAGTGAGGCCTACGAGCGCACCGCCAGCATGCAGGTCGATGCCCTCGGCATCCTGCGTACTGGCAACGGTACTCCGGTACTCGGCGATGGTGGGCCGGTTGCCGTGCCGCCGGCCTCGAAGATCGAGATCGGCGAGGACGGCACGCTGAGCATCCGTGCCGAAGGGCAGGCGGCTTCGGTGATCGCCGTGGTCGACCGGCTGCGTCTGGTCAACCCGGACCAGACTCAGATGGAGAAGGGCCTGGACGGCATGATCCACATGAAGGCAGGCCAGCCCGCGCCAGAGGCCGACGCCAGCGTGCGCGTGGTCTCCGGTTTCGTCGAGGGCAGCAATGTCAGTGCGGTCGAGGAGATGACCTCGATCCTCGCCCTGTCACGGCAGTTCGAGCTGCACATCAAGATGATGCGCACCGCCGAGGAAGATGCCTCGGCGATGGGCGACATTCTCAAATTCAACTGATTCAGCAACAGCGCCGCGCCGTGATGGCGCGAGGAGCAGCCGATGATTTCCGCACTGTGGGTTGCCAAGACCGGCCTTTCTGCCCAGGACCTCAACCTCACGACGATCGCCAACAACCTGGCGAACGTCTCCACCACGGGCTTCAAGCGCGACCGTGCCGAATTCCAGGACTTGCTCTATCAGGTCCGCCGCCAGCCCGGCGCGCAGAGCACTCAGGACAACGAGTTGCCTTCCGGCCTGCAATTGGGTACGGGCGTACGCATCGTCGGCACCCAGAAGGATTTCACCGAGGGCTCCCTGGAAACCACCGACCAACCCCTGGACATGGCGATCAACGGTGATGGTTTCTTCCAGATCACCATGCCCGACGGCACCATCTCCTACACCCGCGATGGCACCTTCCACCTCAACTCCGATGGCCAGATCGTGACCGCCAATGGCATGCCGCTGGAGCCGGCCATCGTGGTCCCGGACGATACCCAGACCTTCACCGTCGGCGAGGACGGCACCGTGTCGGTGACGACTACCGGCAGTTCCGCGGTGACCACCATCGGCAATATCGAAGTCGCCAAGTTCATCAACCCGGCCGGGCTCCAGCCGCTGGGCAACAACCTGTTCGCCGAGACCGCCGCCAGCGGCGCGCCCCAGACCGGAACGCCGGGGCTCAACGGGCTGGGCACGGTGCTGCAGAACACCCTGGAGACCTCCAACGTCAACACCGTCGAAGAGCTGGTGGACATGATCACCACCCAGCGTGCCTACGAAATGAACTCCAAGGTCATTTCCGCGGCCGACAGCATGCTTTCCTTCATTAACCAGAATCTGTAGCGGGTGACGGTCATGCGCACAATGATTTCTCTGACCCTTGCCGCCTGCGCCGCTGCTCTGGCTGGCTGCGTTGCGCCCGAGCCCAAGCAGGACGATGCCTACTACGCGCCAGTGCTGCCGCGCACCTCGCTGCCGGCCTCGGCGACCGGCGGGGCGATCTTCCAGAGCGGTTTCGAGCGCAACCTGTACGACGATCGCAAGGCATTCCGGGTCGGCGATGTGATCACCATCACCCTCGAAGAGGCCACCCAGGCGAGCAAGAGCGCCACTTCCGACATCAGCAAGGACAGCTCGGCGAGCATTGGCCTGACCTCGCTGTTCGGCGGTGGCGTGTCGACCACCAACCCGCTGACTGGCGGCAAGATGGGCCTGGATACCAGCTTTAGCGGCACACGCAGTAACCAGGGCGATGCCGCGGCGGCGCAAAGCAACAGCCTGAGCGGTTCGGTGACGGTGACCGTCGCCGAGGTGATGCCCAATGGCGTACTGGTGGTACGCGGCGAGAAATGGCTGACGCTCAACACCGGCAACGAAATGATCCGTATCGCCGGCCTGGTGCGCAGCGACGACATCGCCACCGACAACACGGTTTCCTCGACGCGCATCGCTGACGCACGGATCACCTACTCGGGCACCGGGGCGTTCGCCAACGCCAGCCAGCCTGGCTGGTTGAGCCGCTTCTTCAACAGTCCGCTGTTCCCGTTCTGAGAAAGACTGCCGAGATGCCCATGAACCTGCCCACCTCGTTCGCACACCGGCTGCCCGCTGCCGGGCACCGTGACCCTCGGCGGCGCGGCACAGGCGGCTGGCTGACGCTGCTCGTCCTCGCCTGCTTGCTGCTGAGCCCGCTGGTCCGTGCCGAGCGGCTCAAGGACATCGCCAGCATCCAGGGCGTGCGCGGCAACCAACTGATCGGCTATGGCCTGGTAGTGGGTCTCAACGGCACTGGCGACCAGACGACCCAGACGCCCTTCACCGTACAGACCTTCAAGAACATGCTCAGCCAGTTCGGCATCAAGGTGCCGTCGAACAGCAGCAACCTGCAGATGAAGAACGTCGCCGCGGTGTCCGTCCATGCCGAGCTGCCGCCGTTCGCCAAGCCGGGGCAGACCATCGACGTCACCATCTCGTCGATCGGCAACGCCAAGAGCCTGCGCGGTGGCAGCCTGTTGATGGTGCCGCTCAAGGGGATTGACGGCAACGTCTACGCGGTGGCCCAGGGCAATCTGGTGGTCGGTGGCTTCGATGCCAGTGGCGCGGATGGCTCGCGGATCACCGTCAATGTCCCGTCCGCCGGCCGGATTCCTTCCGGGGCCACCGTCGAGCGAGCGGTGCCGAGTGGTTTCGAGCAGGGTAACTATCTCACCCTGAACCTCAACCGTCCCGACTTCACCACGGCGAAGAACATCGTCGACCGGGTCAACGGCCTGCTCGGCCCAGGCGTCGCCAGCGCGCTGGACGGCGGTTCGGTGCGGGTCAGCGCGCCGCTCGATCCGAACCAGCGGGTCGACTACCTGTCGATCCTGGAAAACCTCGAGGTGGACACCGGCCAGGCGGTCGCCAAGGTGATCATCAATTCGCGCACCGGGACCATCGTCATCGGCCAGAACGTCAGGGTATCGCCCGCCGCGGTCACCCATGGCAGCCTGACCGTAACGATCAGCGAAGACCCGACGGTCAGCCAGCCCGGCCCGCTTTCCGGCGGACAGACCGCGGTGGTGCCGAATTCCTCGATAAAGGCCGAGCAAGAGGCCAGGCCGATGTTCAAGTTCGCCCCGGGAACCACCCTGGACGAGATCGTTCGGGCGGTCAACCAGGTCGGGGCGGCTCCCGGCGACTTGATGGCCATTCTCGAAGCCCTCAAGCAGGCCGGCGCTTTGCAGGCCGACTTGATCGTCATCTGACGACTAGGAGTAGCTCATGAATTCGCGATCCGCATCGTCACTGGACTCCGGGGTCTTCACTGATCTGAACCGGCTTGCCGCGATGAAGGGCAAGAACAGCGCCAGCAGCGAGAACGTCAAGAAGGTGGCGCAGGAGTTCGAGTCCCTGTTCGTCGGCGAAATGCTCAAGTCCATGCGCTCGGCGAGCAATGTGCTGGCCGATGAAAACAGCCCGTTCAACAGCCAGACGGTCCAGCAGTTTCAGGAAATGTACGACCAGCAGATGGCCGTCGGCATCTCCCGCAGCGGCAAGGGCATTGGCCTGGCCAAGGTGCTGGAGCGGCAACTGGGCAAGGGCCTCGGTACGACGGCGACCACGGAGGCATCTGCCGCCACCAGCGCCAGCACCAGCGACCCGGCGCGGACCTTGCGTGGGCGTTCGCTGTGGCCATCGAGCAGCGACTCCGTGGCCTCTTCCGGACGCGACGACAGCCAGGCTCTCAACCGCCGCCGCCTGGCCTTGCCAGGCTCGATTTCCCAGCGCCTGGCCGCCACTGCGGAGAACGGCAGCACCGCTGGCGGCACCAGCACAGATACGGGCGCGGGGACGAGCGACGGCCAGGCGTTCGCCAGCCTGCGCCGTGGCGCGACGGCGCAGCGCGGCAGCCAGCTCGCCGCGTCGAGCGCCAGCGACACCGCCAGCAGTGGCAGCAGCAGCCAGAACGGCTTCGCCAGCAAGGAGGAGTTCATCCAGACCATGCTGCCGATGGCCCAGAAGGCTGCCGAGCGGCTCGGCATCGACGCCCGCTATCTGGTCGCCCAGGCCGCCCTGGAAACCGGTTGGGGCAAGCACATGGTGCGCCAGTCGGACGGCTCCAGCGCCAACAACCTGTTTGGCATCAAGGCGCGCGGCTGGAGCGGCGACAGCGCCCAGGCCAACACCCGGGAGTTCGTCGACGGCCAGGCGGTGACCGAGAAGGCCAGTTTCCGCGCCTACGACAGCTATGCCGAGAGCTTCCACGACTATGTAGATTTCCTCCAAGACAACGGCCGCTACAGTGATGCGCTGGGGGCTCGTGGCGACTCCGAGCGCTTCATGCGCGAGTTGCAGGAGGCGGGCTACGCCACCGACCCGCGCTATGCGAACAAGGTCAACCAGATTGCCCGGCAGATACCCAGCGTCTACCAGACGGTCGCCGCCCTCGACGCCCCCCAGCAGAGGAGCTAAGGAAATTACATGAGCCTGATCTCCATCGGCCTGTCGGGCCTCACGGCCGCCCAGACGGCACTGAGCACCACCGGCAACAACATTTCCAACGTCAACACCGACGGCTATTCGCGGCAGACCGTATCGCAGGTCGCCTCGGCCTCGGTCTCCATCGGCGTGGCCTACGTCGGCACCGGAACCACGGTGGCCGACGTGCGGCGCATCTACAGCCAGTACCTGTCCAATCAGTTGAACAGCAGCACCGCGCTGGATGCCGAGGCACAGACCTACTACACCTCGATCAGCACCGTCGACTCGATCCTCGCCGACAGCACCACCGGTATCAGCTCGGCGCTGAGCAGCTTTTTCGACGCCTTGCAGACCGCCTCGGCGACCCCCACCGACAGCTCGGCGCGGGCCTTGCTGCTGACCAGCGCCAGCTCGCTGGCCGAGCGTTTCAACTCGATCTACAGCCAGTTGCAGGACCAGAACAGCTACGTCAACCAGCAACTCGCCGCCTCGGCCAACCAAGTCAACACGCTGGCCTCGCAGATCGCCTCGTACAACCAGGCGATCGTCGCCGCCACAGCCAGCGGCGCGACCCCCAATGACCTGCTTGATGCCCGTGAGGCGGCGGTCAAGGAACTGTCGTCGCTGGTCGGCGTCTCGGTGGTCGAGCAGGATGGCGCCTACAACGTCTACCTCGGTTCCGGCCAGCCGCTGGTGGTGGGCACCAGCGTGTCGACGCTGTCCGCCTCGGCCAGCGAGGAGGACCCGAGCCGCTACTCGCTGACCTTGACCCTGCCTGGTGGGACCAGCGTGGACGTCACCAACAGCGTCTCGGGCGGCTCGATCACCGGCCTGATTCGCTACCGTGACGAAGTGCTGGACACCAGCCTGAACGAACTGGGCCGCCTGGCCCTGGTGGTTTCCGACGCGATCGACAGCCAGCTGGCCCAGGGCCTCGACCTCGATGGCGAGTTCGGTTCGCTGCTGTTCGCCAATATCAACAGCGCGGATCTGATCAGCCAGCGCAGCATCGGCCAGGACGGCAACAGCGACAGCTCGGCCAACCTCGACGTGACCATCAGCGACAGCAGCGCGCTGAGCACCAGCGACTACGAAGTCACCTTCATCAGCGCCACCGAGTACAGCGTCAAGCGCCTGTCCGACAACACCGACATGGGCACCTACAGCCTCGACGACGACCCGCCAGCGGAAATCGACGGCTTCACCCTCAGCTTGGGCAGCGGCAGCGTGGCGGCCGGCGACAGTTTCACGGTGATGCCCACCCGCAACGCGGCCGGCACGATCTCGGTGGTGATGACCGACAGCGACGACATCGCCCTGGCCTCGCCACTGACCGTCAGCGCCAGCGATTCCAACTACGGCAGCGGTATTCTCGGCACGGTGACCCTGACCACCGAGCTGGACATCTACGACAGCACCGCCAGCAGCGACCTGGCCAGCAGCATCGAGAGCAGCCTGCCGGTCAAGCTGATCTTCGACGCGGCGGCCAGCGACGGCACCCAGGGCTACACGGTCTACGACTCCTCTGGCAACAGCATCGGTACCGGCAGCATCATTCCCGGACAGAGCAACACCCTGAGCATCAGTGTCGACGCCAGCAGCGACTTCACCTTCGAACTGACCCTCTCCGGCTCCCCGGCGAGCGGCGACAGCTTCACCGTGTCGTTCAACTCGGATGGCCAGTCCGATAACACCAACGCACTGGCCCTGCTGGCATTGCAGACGTCCGCCAGTGTGGGCTCCAGCAGCATGACCGACGCCTATGCTTCTCTGGTCGAGACGGTCGGCGCGATGACCAGCCAGGCCGAACTGGACGCCACGGCGACCGCCACCATCCTCAGCATCGCCGAGGAGAACTACTCGTCCATGTCCGGCGTCAACCTCGATGAAGAGGCCGCAGACCTGATTATGTTCCAGCAGTACTATACGGCCTCGGCGAAGGTCATCGAGATCGCCCAGACCATCTTCAACACCCTTATCCAATCCTTCTGAGGACGGCCAGCATGCGCATTTCCACCGCCCAGATGTATTCGTCGAGCGTCTCCAGCTACACCAACGGCTACGCCGACATCGTCAAGACCCAGGAGCAGATCTCCAGCGGTGTGCGCATCCAGACCCCGGCCGACGATCCGGTCGGCGCGGCGCGCCTGTTGCAGTTGGAGCAGCAGCAGACCCGTCTGGACCAGTACAGCGCGAACATGACCACCGCCACCAACGCGCTGAGCAACGAGGAGTCGACCCTCAGCACCATCACCAACGTCCTGCAACGTGCCCGCGAGCTGGCCGTGCAGGCCGGTGACGGTTCGCTGACCGACGAGGATCGCAGCGCCATTGCCGACGAACTTGAAGAGATCGAGTCGCAACTGCTGTCGCTGATGAACAGCCAGGACGCCGACGGCAACTATATCTTCGGCGGCAGCAAGAGCGGCACCCAGCCGTTCATCAAGAACCCCGACGGCAGCTACAGCTACCAGGGCGACCAGAGTAGCCTCTCGGTGCAGGTCTCCGACACCCTCAACCTGGTGATGAGCGACAGCGGCTGGAGCGTCTTCGAGAGCGCCACCAACGCCGACCGCACCGAGTCGAGCCTGACCACCGAACCCAACGCCGACGGCACCCAGCGGGTGTTCCTCTCGCAAGGCACGGTGACCAGCGACAAGAGCTACAACGCGAGCTTCCGCGACGGCTCGCCGTACACCCTGAACGTGGTCAGCAGCAGCCAGTTCCAGATCCTCGACAAGGACGGTAACGACGTCACCAGTGAAGTCACTGGCAACGGCAGCTACGAGACCAGCGAGGACGGCGTGACCATCTCCTTCCGCGGCGTTGAGTTGACCCTCGACGTCTCGTTGCAATCGAGCGACGACAGCAGCGACCTCGACAGCCTGGTCTCCGGCTACAGCTTCAGCTTCGGCGTCAAGCCGGACACCTTCAGCGTCACCCGCACCGCCAGCAACAGCTCCACGGCACAGATCACCGGCGCCACGGTCAGCGACGAGACGGCCTACGCCACCACCTTCCCGGACAGCGGGGTGCTGGTCAAATTCACCAGTGCCACCGACTACGAGGTCTACGCGCTGCCCACCAGTTCCGGTAGCACGCCGATGGCCAGCGGCACCCTGAGCGGCAGCTACCCGGATACCATCAGCGTCGCCGGCGTCGACCTGACCATCAGCTCGGCCGCTGCCGCTGGCGATACCTTCAGCGTCGACGCCAGCAGCAACGAGACGCAGAACATCCTGCAGACCATCGCCAACCTGCGCACCGCGCTGCAGACCTCCACCGAGGACGACCCGCAGGCGCAACTGACGGTCCGCGACGCGGTGGCTTCGGCGTTGACCAACATCGACAACGGCATGCTGCAAGTCGACAAGGCGGTGTCCAGCATCGGCGCGCGGCAGAACATAATCGATACCCTGGGTGTCGAGAACGAGAGCCTGGGCCTGGTCAACAGCACCACGCAATCCTCGATCCGCGACACCGACATGGCCGCCGCGGCCTCCGAACTGCTGCTCCAGCAGACCATGCTGGAAGCGGCCCAGGCAGCCTTCGTCAAGGTCTCGCAACTGAGCCTGTTCAATGAAATCTGAGGTGGCGCTCGATGCAGCGGCGATCGAGATCAAGCGCCTGTTCGTCACCCCGGTGGCGCAACTCGCCCACCCCCAGGCCGAGGCGCTCAACGCCGCCCTGCGCGAGGTGATCCTGGCGCGCCGCGACGCCCAGCCGGGGGTGAGCCACAGCAACGAAGGCGGCTGGCAGTCCAGCCACGACTTCGTCGACTGGGCCGGCGAGCCCGGTCGCTGCCTGGCGGATTTCGCCAACGCTTTCGCCAGCCAGTTGACCGCCGTCTACGCGCCGCCGCACGGCCTGATCGAACCCGCTTTCACCTGGCGCTACAACGCCTGGGCCAACGTCAACGAGGCTGGCCAGAGCAATGCCCTGCACGGCCATCCGGGGGCATTCTGGTCGGGGGTCTACTGGGTCGACGATGGCCGCGCGCAGGAGGGCGAGGAGGTCGGCGGCGAACTGGAGTTCATCGACCCGCGCGGCCTGGTGCCGTCGGTCTACAATCCTGACTTGCGCATGCGCATCGAAGGCTGCGTGGCCGCCGGCTGCTCGACCACCCTGGCGCCGCGTAGCGGCACCTTCACCATGTTCCCCTCCTGGCTGATGCACGCGGTGCGCCGCTACCGTGGCAGCCGGCCACGGATCTCGGTGGCCTTCAACTTCGGCCTGTAGGTTCTGGAGCGAATCTTGCTTTCCTCACTCGGCAAGCGCTGCAAGAACAAGAAATTGACAGGGTAATCGCATGAAAGGCGCAGGAACGAATGGGCGCGCCGCTTGGCGTGGCGGTGCGCAACAGTGAAACCTTTCTGACGGCGAGCCAAGGCTGAGTATGAAGAACATAAAACTGCTGGTGCCGGAACTCCCGAAGGTCGAGCAGATTCTGCCGTATTGGCGGCAGATCGACGATAACCGTTGGTACACCAACTTTGGCCCGCTGGTAGCCGAACTGGAGGGGCGCCTGTCGCGTGCCTTTAGTCGCGAACCCGCACAGGTGCACGTCGTGACGATGGCCAACGGTACTTCTGCCCTGCAGATAGCCCTGGAAGGCCTGAAGCTGCGCAAGGGCGGCCAGGTATTGGTGCCTGCGCTGACCTTCGTTGCCACGGCGACGGCGATTATTCGGGCGGGGTTGGTGCCGCTGATTGCCGACGTGGACCCGGGCAACTGGTTGCTGACCCCGGAAATCGCCCGGGCCTGTCTGGCCGATGCGCCGTTCGATGCCGTGATGCCGGTGGCCACCTATGGCTGCCCGCAGGATGTGGCGGCCTGGGATCTGTTCACCGCGGAAACCGGCATCCCGGTGGTGGTCGATGCCGCAGGCGCCTGGGGTAATCAGCAGGTGGGGTTGACCACCAAGGTCGCATTCAGCCTGCACGCCACGAAGTCCCTTGGCGGCGGCGAGGGTGGGCTGATCGCCTCGCGTCACCATGCCTACAGCGAAAGCGTACGTTCTTTGAGCAATTTCGGCATCGATGCGCACAGCGGCGGGCTGGTGTTCGAGCCTGGCGAAAATGGGAAAATGAGCGAATACCATGCGGCGGTCGCCCTCGCGGCGCTGGATGGCTGGCCGGCGATCGCCGAGGCGCGCCGTCTCTTGCACCGGCGTTACGTCGCGACGCTGGCGGAGCGTCTGCCAGGGCTGGCATTCCAGAGTAAACCGGCCGATGGCGTGTACAGCCTTCTGCCGGTACTGATGCCGGAAGGAATCTGCGCACGCGCGGTGCAGTTGCAACTGTTGGGACAGAGCATCGAGAGTCGTCGCTGGTACTGTCCGCCGCTGCATGGCCACCCGGCGTTCCAGGCCTATGCTCGCGGTGCCTTGCCTGTTGTCGACCAGCTTGCCGAGCGCCTGCTGGGCCTGCCGTTCCACCTGGGGCTGGGTGATGAGGATATCGAGCGGGTGATTTCCGCGCTGGAGCCGCTCCTGAACATCAGCGGGAACGCCTGATGGCGGATGCCGGCGCGCCTCTGGTGGTGATCTTCGGCGGAGCCAACGAGCGTGCCGTGGTTGCCTTCTGCCGTTCGTTGCTGCGCGACGGCGTGTCCTTTCGCCTAGTCGCCCGTAGCGTCCGAGACCCCTTGTACAAGACCCGCTATCGGCGCTGGATCTTCGCGCGGCGGGACAAGGAACTGCTGGATGCGGACGAATTCCGCCAGATACTGTTGCGAATCCAGGCGGCTTTCCCGGCGCGGCGTCTGTTCATCGCACCCAGTGCCGAGTCCATCAATCGCCTTCTGCTGGGAATGGCCGACTGGCTGCGGCAGCACGGTATCCACGGGATCGCCGTCCCCGAGCGCACCTATCTGCATTTTTCCGAGAAGGAGCAGTGCCTGGCAGCGGCACAACGCGCCGGACTGACGATCCCGCAGGAGTACCCCGCCTATGAGGCGCGCTATCTGCCCTTCGTGCTGAAACCGCGTTCTGAGTTCTCTGCCGAAGGTGAGCGGCTGTATCCGTTGCTCGTGTGTTCGCCCGCGGAGTTCCAGCAGCATGCCGCGCGTTATTCGCCGGCACTCCATATGCTGCAGCGCTACATCGATGGGCAGAGTTTCTACTACCTTTATTTTCGCAACAGCGGCGGGATCGCCGCTCTGTATCAGCGCAACCTGGCGCAGCAGGCCGCTGGCAAGTCCATTGTCGCCGCCGAACTGGTCGAGTGTCCCGACTCGGACACGGATCGACGTCTGCGCGCAATGCTGGAGGAAACGGACTACTGTGGGTTCATCATGTTCGAAGTGATGCGCAGTGCCGGACGGGACTACCTGATCGAGGCCAATCCCAGGTTATGGGGTCCCATGCAACTGGCCCTGGAGAACGGTTTCGCCGCGCGTTGGCTGGTGCTCGGCGATGGCTGCCCGCCAGAGCCTTCCAAGGCCGTTCTGAGTCTGGGTATCTGGCGCCGTAGTCGCTATTTCTGGCTGGGTGGCTTCGTTGGCCAGCGTCGTGGCGAGATGCGTTTCTTCGACGAGCCGTGCCGTGTATTGCGGCGTTTTCTCTGGCGTCTTCCGTGTTGCGATGTCTGGTTCGCGGGCGACAGCTTCAGATTGTTTCTTTCCGAACTCAGGAAACCGGATCCGCAGAGATGACAAAAGAAGAACTGCTCGAACTCTACATGCATTCAGGCAAGCATGCCTGTTATCAGCCGCTGCCGGCTTTCGTGGTGGAATCCCTGGGGGTCGATGTACCGGTGAATCCTCGCTGGCGAGCCGATCACGGACGCCTCGACTATCTGCGGGCGCACTTCGATTTCAGTCGGCAGAAAGTACTGGATGTCGGCGCGAATACGGGACTTTTCGCCGCTACATTGGCTCACGAGTATCCGGATAGCCATTGCGTCGCCTGGGAAATCGATGCCAGCAGTGCCGCCTTCATTCGCGCGCTGGCCGTCGAATTCGCCCTGAGTAACCTGGAGGTGGTTGAGACCGCCCTGGATTACCGGGTCGCCCAGGATATGCCCACGCGCTTCGATACCCTGTTGCTGTTCAACGTGCTGCACCATGCCGGTGTCGATTTCGATGTGTCCGTGGTAGCGGATCGGCAGGCACTGCTGGATTACATCCAGCGTTTTCTGGCCGCGCTACGTCCCAGTGCGGGGTGCCTGCTCTACCAGATGGGCTTCAACTGGGGCGGCGATATCCACCAGCCCGTGGCGGGACGCAATGCCTTGCTGGAGAAGCTAGATTACGTCGAGACGGCCCTGCGTGGCACTGGTTGGCGCGTGGAGCATGTCGGGCTGGTTCTGGACCCCGATTCCCGCCGCATCGAGGTGTTCGATTGGCAAGCGGCTCGGGAACAGGCGCCGGTCTGCGATCGCCTTGGCCGTGACGGTCTGCTGAGCGAGTTCTACCTTCGTCCCCTGTTCAAGCTGGTGTAGGCCATGGTGTTCGTCCAATTGCTCGCTCGACGTCCGCATGATGACGCGTTGCTGCGAGCGCTTTCGACGCTGCTGCTGCGCTTCTCGCCGGAGAGCATCGACAGCCCTGTCGCGCCTAATGCCTACCTCATCGAAATCGACAAGCGAGGATCCTGAATTGAGCCGCCAACCCCTGGTCAGCATCGCTATCCCGGCTTATAGCCCGCGTTTCTTCGAAGCCGCGTTGCAGAGTGCTCTCGCTCAGGATTATCCGAACCTGGAAATCGTGGTCAGCGATGACTGCCGCGATGACGGCATACGCCTGATCGTCGAGCGGCTGGCCACAGGTAGCCGTGTGCCCATCCGCTATGTGCACAACCCTCGGCAACTGGGCGGCCTGCACAACCTCAGTCGTTGCCTGGAAGAGTCCTCCGGCGAGTTGATCAAGTTCCTCAACGACGACGATCTGCTGGCGCCTCACTGCGTAGCGCGCATGGCTGCCGTTCTGCAGGCCGAGCCGGACATAGCGCTGGTGACCTCCCGGCGGCAGGTGATCGATGCGGCCGGCGAACGGCAGCCGGACATTCTCGAAACCAGCCAGATATTCGGCGAGGATGTGCGCTTGTCCGGGGCGGACGTCATCGCTCTGCTGGCCGACTGGCCCGTGAACTTCATTGGCGAGCCCAGTACCGTGATGTTCCGGCGCTCCCAGCTGATCGACAAGGCTCCCGACCTGTGTGCCCTCAATGGTGTGGTGATCCGTGCGATCAACGACCTTGCGCTATACGTGAACCTGCTCCGGCATGGCGACCTGGTCTATCTGCATGAGGCGCTGTCGTCCTTCCGTCGTCATGCTGCCCAGCGTCAGAACCAGGCGGACATGGCCGAACTCTTCCAGCAGGGGCGCGCGAACTTCGTCGCCCAAGTGCATGCGCTGGGCCTCTACCGTTCGGGGCTCGGGGGAAGTGTCCGGCGGCGGCCGCTGACCAGCGGGGCAGAGCCGATTGCGTTCGGTCTGCATCCGCTGTTGCGCGACAACCAGCGCCGGATCGCCGAAGCGGCCTCTGGCCAGGGTGGAGGGGAGGGCGAGAGCCTGAGTGAGGGAAATGTGCTGTTCGAGCGTTTTCCCCGTTTCAAGGATGGACAACCGCCGCTTGGCGTCGTGCTGCATGCCTTCTATCCCGACGTGCTGGAGACGATTCTGGAGCGCCTAGAGCGGTTTGAAGAGCCGCTGCATCTCTATGTGACCTGTACAGGCAACGAGGAGGAGGCCGTCCGCGGACATCTTGAAGACAGCGGGCTGGATTTCTCCCTGTTTCGCGTCGACAACCGGGGGCGCGACATCCTGCCGTTCCTGCGCGTGCTGCCGTACCTGCGGCGCGATGGCATTCGCTTTGTCCTGAAGCTCCACACCAAGAAGTCGTTGCACCTGGACAGCGCCGGGCAGGCGTGGGCACAGGAGCTCTACGATACGCTGCTGGAGCCAGTCTTCTTCCAGGGTACGCTGCGGCGTTTCGTCGAGGACGACAACCTGCAGATGGTCGGCCCGGAGCGCTACCGTCTGCCGATCGCCCAGTACCTGAAGGGCAACAACCACCAGTACCTGCAGGACCTCGCCCAGCGCTCCGGGCTTGCCGAAGACTACGTGCTGGGCGGCGAGTTTTTCGCCGGCAGCATGTTCTACGCGCGCCTGCAAGGGCTGGAGCCGCTGCTCAAGCTCGGTTTGCGCAGCGAAGACTTCGAGGTGGAGCAGGGCCAGGTCGAAGGCACCCTGGCGCATGCGATGGAGCGATTCTTCCTGGTCTTCGCCCAGGGCCAGCGTCCGTTGGATCGCGCCACCCTCTACCGTCACTGGCTGACCACTCGTACCTTGGGCCAGGCGCAACGCGATGGCTTGTCAGCCAGGCTCGCCGCCTGGCCCGACCAGCCGAGCATCCTGGTGGTGCTGGACGATGCCCATGCCGGCGAGGGGCTAGTGGCACGCAGCCTGGCCAGCCTGCACGCACAGTTATATGCGGCGGGCGCGGTGCTGGTGCTCTCGGATCGCGAGCCGCAGGGCATCGAGCCGGCCGACAACCTGCTCTGGCTGCCGCGTGGCGGCGACTGGCTCGGGCAGCTCAACGAACTGTTGCCGCAGATCGGCGTGGACTGGTTCTACCTGCTGCGCGCCGGCGACGTCCTCGACCCGCACGCTCTGCTGCTGCTCGCCGAGCGCATCGCTCTGCGTCCCGGCATGCTCTGCTGCTATAGCGACGAAGACCGCTGGCATGCCGGCAATGGCGACGAGCCGGTGTTCAAGCCGGATTTCAACCTCGACATGCTGCGCAGCTACCCCTATGTCGGCCGGGCTCTGGCCTTCCAGCGCCAGGCTTTTTTGGACGCCGGCGGCTTTACCACCGGTTTCGCCGAACTGGCCCCGCACGATCTGCTGCTGCGCCTGGTCGAAAGCCGCGGGCTGCCCTGCGTCGGCCATCTTGCTGAAGTGCTGGTGCACCAGCACGAACACCTAGGCCAATGGCTGCTGGAGAGCGGTGTGGTGTCCCGCGTGGCGCCGCTGGTCGCCGCCCACCTGCAGCGCCTTGGCGTACCGCATCGGATCGAAGCGGGGCCGCTGCGGATGATCAACCGGGTGATCTACCGCTTCGCCGAGCAACCGTTGGTCTCCATCCTGATCCCCACCAAGGACCAGTTACCAATGTTGCGCCGTTGCGTGGAAAGCCTGCTGGAGAAGACCCGCTACCGCAACTACGAGGTGCTGATCATCGACAACGCCAGCGAGCAGGAACAGACGCTCGATTGGCTGAACACTATCGAGCGCATGGCCAGCGAGCAACTGCGGGTGCTGCGCTACCCGCAGCCGTTCAACTTCTCGGCGATCAACAACTTCGCCGCCAGCCAGGCGCGCGGGGAATACCTGGTGTTGCTCAACAACGACACCGCGGTGGTCGATGGTGGCTGGCTGGACGCGCTGCTCAACCACGCCCGGCGCCCGGAGGTGGGCATCGTCGGCGCCAAGCTGCACTACCCGGACGGGCGCATCCAGCATGGCGGCGTGGTACTCGGCCTGCGCGGGGTTGCCGACCATCCTTATATTGGCGAGGCGATGGCCTCCAAGGGCTACATGCAGCGCCTGCAGATCGACCAGAACTACAGTGCGGTGACCGCCGCCTGCCTGATGATCCGCAAATCGGTCTATGCCGAGGTCGGTGGCATGGATGAGGAGGCCTTCAAGGTCTCCTACAACGACGTCGACCTGTGCCTGAAGGTCGGCGCGGCTGGCTACCTGACGGTGTGGACGCCCTACGCGGCGCTGGTGCACGAGGCCAACGTCAGCCAGAACACGGTGGACAAGACCGCGCTGGAGGCCAAGGTCGAGCGCTTTCGCGGCGAACAGGCGGCGATGTACCGCAAATGGCTGACGAAGCTGGCGCACGATCCTGCCTACAACAAGAACCTCAGCCTGGACGGCATCGGCTTCGCTCTCGACCATCGCGCCGAGGCTGGCTGGCAACCCTTCGCCGAGCGCCAGCGACCCTTCGTGCTGGGGCACGCGGCGGACCCCTACGGCTGTGGCAACTACCGGGTGATGAAACCCTTCGCCGCGCTGAGTGACGCCGGGTTGATCGACGGCGCATTGAGCGAGCGGCTGTTCTCGGTGGTCGAAATGGAGCGCATCGCCCCGGACAGCGTGGTGTTCCAGCGCCAGCTGTTCCCCCTGCAGTACGAAGCCCTGTGCAATACCAAGGCATACTCGCAAGCCTTCAAGGTCTACGAACTGGACGACTACCTGGTCGACCTGCCGAGCAAGAGCATGCACCGTGGGCACATGCCCAAGGACGTCGGCGAACTGCTGCGCCGGGCGGTGGCCCAGTGTGACCGTTTCGTGGTGTCCACCGCGCCGCTGGCCGAAGCCTTCAAGGATCTGCATACGGATATCCGTGTGGTGGAAAACCGCCTGCCGCTCGACTGGTGGGGCGAGGTTGGCGGCCTCGCGCAACGCCGGGTCGGGCGCAAGCCTCGGGTTGGCTGGGCCGGCGGTGCCAGCCACAGCGGCGACCTGGAACTGATCGTCGAGGTGGTGCGCGAACTGGCCACCGAGGTGGAGTGGGTGTTCTTCGGCATGTGTCCGGAGGCGTTGCGTCCCTACGTCCACGAAGTGCATGCCGGGGTGCCCATCGACCAGTATCCGGCCAGGCTGGCTGGCCTGAACCTGGATCTGGCCCTGGCGCCGCTGGAGGAAAACCTGTTCAACGAATGCAAGAGCAACCTGCGTCTGCTGGAGTACGGCATCTGCGGTTTCCCAGTGGTCTGCACGGACATCCTCTGCTATCGCGGCGAACTGCCGGCCACCCGGGTGAAGAACCACCCAAGCGCCTGGCTGGAGGCGATCCGCATGCACCTCGCCGACCTCGACGCCTGCGCCCGCGCTGGAGATGCCCTGCGCGCGGCGGTGCTTCGCGACTGGATGCTAGAGGGTGAGCACCTGCAAGCCTGGCAGCGTGCCTGGCTGGCGGATTGAATGGTCGGATCGCTTCGACGGGATCGGTCGGGCGGTGTACCGCTTCAGACACGAATTTCTCGATGAAACCGTGGCTGAAGTGGCTCCGATAAACCCGCTGGAAAAAAATCGAAAAAAACGCTAAAGGATTTTCCGGTGGGGACGATAAAACCAGTGAAAGCTCTCTAGGCCATCCCGGGCGGTTGCCAAGGCCGGGAGTTGTACAAGCCCACACCACGAGGTTCTCGTCATGGCCCTTACCGTCAATACCAACATCGCGTCGCTGAACGTCCAGAAAAACCTGAACACCGCCAGCAGCGCGCTGAACACCGCGATGACTCGCCTGTCCACCGGCCTGAAAATCAACAGCGCCAAGGACGATGCCGCCGGTCTGCAGATCTCCAACCGTCTGACCAGCCAGGTCGATGGCCTGAATCAGGCTGTGGACAACGCCAACAACGCTATCTCCATCGCCCAGACCGCGGAAGGTGCCCTGCAGGAATCCACCAACATCCTGCAACGTATGCGCGTTCTTTCCGTGCAGGCCGCCAACGGCAGCAACAGCAGCGATGACCTGGAGTCGCTTAACCAGGAGTTCGAATCGCTGACCGCCGAACTGACCCGTATCTCCGACACCACCACCTTCGGCGGCGGCAGCTCGGGCATCACCCTGCTCGACGGCTCGGCCGGTACCAACGGCACCCTGACCTTCCAGGTCGGCGCCAACGCCAACGAAACCGTCAGCTTCACCCTTAACGACATGAGCGCCAGTTCGCTGAAGGGCTCCTCGACGATCGCTACCGGCACCGTCAGCAGCATCACCTTCGACGCCACCACCAGCGGCACCACCTCCTCGGGTACCGTGTCGCTCTCCGTGGGCGGCAAGACCTACGAGGTGGCCTACGCTTCCGGCGCCACCGCCAACGACATCGTCGCCTCGCTGAACAGCAACATCAGCAGCATCACCGCGACCGCCAGCGGCAACACCATCAACCTCAGTGCCAGCTCGGCGATCACCGGCGACGTGAGCGGCGGTACCGCAGTCACCACCAGCGGCACCGTGCAGAGTCTGGATATCCTCTCGGCCTCCAACGCCCAGCGCTCCATCCAGGTCATCGACGATGCGCTCAAGCAGATCGATACCCAGCGTTCGGCCCTCGGTGCCGTGCAGAACCGCCTGGACAGCACCATCTCCAACCTGCAGAACATCGCAGAGAACGCAACCTCGGCGCGTAGTACCATTCAGGATGCCGACTTCGCGGCGGAAACCGCGGAACTGACCAAGCAGCAGACCCTGCAGTCGGCGGCGACTGCGGTACTGGCCCAGGCCAACCAGTTGCCTTCCTCGGTACTCCAACTGCTGCAGTAACCACAAGTCGGAGGTTAGGGAAGGGCGCATGGCGCCCTTCCCGCGCTTCCAGAAAAAGAGGGACGGATCATGAGCCTGACCATTGTAGCGTCCTCCACCGAGGTGGCTGGGAATTCCACCGCCGGCAAGCTCTCGCCGGTTTCCAGCGTCGATGACGGCAGGTATCTGCCGGACAGTGAAGCGGCGACACCGGACAGTGCGTCTGTCGTTCAGGCGTTGGACGACATCCGCAGCGCCGTGCAGTCGGTGCATCGCAACCTGGAGTTCTCCTTCAACGAGGACGCAGGGATGACAGTGGTCACGGTCACGGACAGCGAGAGCGGCGAAGTCGTCCGGCAGATTCCATCCGAGGTATTGGTAAAACTGGCGGCCAATTTCAAGGAAGCCAGCAACCTGCTGTTCAGCGAGCGCGTATAACTGGCTCGGGTTTTGCTATACAGCATGAAGTTCGTCAGGTTTTTGACCAGGAGGGGGACATGTCCACCATCAGTTCGACCCTTACTTCGACCGGTCTGGGTTCCGGTATCGATATCGATTCCATCGTCGATGCTCTGGTCACCAGCCAGACGTCCGCCAAGCAGAACCAGATCGATACGCAGACCGAGAAGCAGACCACCAAGCTCTCGGCCGTCGGCACGCTGAAGAGCGCGTTGTCCGACTTCCAACTGGCCCTGGCGACCCTGAACACCTCGACGACTTTCGACGGCTTGACGGCGTCATCGTCCGACAGCGACGTCGCCAGTGCGACCGCCAGCTCCGGCGCCACCGCTGGCAGCTACAGTCTCAGCGTCACCAGCCTGGCTACTTCTTCGAAGGTCGCCACGCAGTACGTCGACTCCAGCGAAAGCTTCGGCAGCGGCACGCTCACCCTCAGCCAGGGGAGCAGTACCTACACGGTCAAGGTGTCCGATGGCGCCAGCCTGTCGGATGTGCGCGACAGCATCAACGCGCTGACCAGCAGCAGCGGGATTTCCGCCAACATCATCACCGATTCCAGCGGCTCGCGCCTGGTCCTGAGTTCCACCACCACGGGCGAAGGCACAGATATCAGTGTTTCGACAACCGGTGACGACAGCCTGTCGGCGCTGGCCATCGACGGTACGGCGGCGTACTCCTCGGATTCCGGCGGCTACCTGACCCTGGCCAGCGATGCGCAGTACACCCTCGATGGGCTGAGCATGACCAGCTCGAGCAACACCATCGACAGCGCGGTGTCAGGGTTGAGCTTCACCCTCACGGCCACCGGCGACACCACCATCACGGTGGCCACCGATACCGATACCCTGACCGAGAACATCCAGAGCTTCGTCGACGCCTATAACACCCTGGTCAGTTCGATCTCCAGCCTGACCAGTGTCACCACGACCACCAGTACCGACGACGATGGGAACACCACTACGGCCACCACGGCTGGGGCGCTCACCGGGGACTCGTCGACGCGCTCGATCCTGCGCAGCCTGCAGAATCTGCTGGTGAACGTCTCCGATAGCAGTGGCTCGCTCAAGGTTCTGTCGCAGTTGGGCATCACCACCGCGACCGATGGCACCCTGAGCATCGATTCCGACAAGCTGGAAAGTGCCCTGGAGACCTACTCGGGCGATCTGGAGAGCTTCTTTACTGGCAGCGACGGCCTGCTTTCCTCGCTCTACAACAGCCTGGAAATCTACACCAAGACCGACGGCCTGCTGGACCAGCAGACGGATACGATCAACGAGAACCTGGCCAGCCTGATCGAGCAGCAGACTACCCTGGACACGCGAATCGACAAGCTGACCGAGACGCTGTACGCCAAGTACAACGCGATGGATACGCTGATCGCGACGCTGTCCGCCACCAGCGAAAGCGTGCTGAGCACGCTCAATGCTTTGAACAGTTCCGACGACTGAAGCCCTAAAGATTCCCCGACGAGTGCCGATACCATGGGTATGTAAGAACATGGCTTCACTCTTCGAGGAATCGTACATATGAACGCTACGCTCGCGTTGCGGCAGTATCAGGTGGTGGATGTCCAATCGCAGATCTACCAAGCCAGCCCACATAGGCTGATCCAGATGCTCATGGAGGGTGCCCTGACGCGCATGTATCAGGCCAAGGGGGCGTTGGAGCGCGGTCAGATGGCTGCGAAGGCGCAACTGATCGGCAAGACGATCTACATCGTCGGCGGGTTGCGCGACAGCCTTGACCTGAAGTCTGGCGGTGAACTGGCAGAGCGACTTGCAGCGCTGTATGCCTACATGCACATGTGTCTGTTACAGGCGAACCTGCACAACGATCCGGGCAAGCTGGAAGAGGCTTGCGATCTTTTACAGGTCATCAAATCCGGCTGGGATGGTATCGAGCCCCAGGTGTGACGGAGAAGCTTGAATGAAATCGCCCATACGAATGCTGGAAGATGCCAGCGAGTTCCTGCGTGATGCACTGAGCAATCAGGACTGGGAGTCCATTGCGGCCCTCGACCTGCAATGCCGGGAGACCATAGAGAGCGTGATGCTCGCCCCTAGCCGGGACGAACCCAGGCTCAAGGCACGGATGGAAGGATTGCTGGACGTTTACCGAGAGTTGATTGAGGCCTGCCGAGGTGAGCGCCAGAGCCTTGCCGATCAACTGGTACAGGTCCGCAAGTCCAGCCAAGGCGCCAAGGTCTACCAACTGTTCGGTTGAGTTCTTCCGCCTCTTCGAACCCCGCTTTAATGCGGGGTTTTGTCTATATTCATCCAAACAAACAAAGCGCACGATAGACTCGTCATAAAATTGACCCTGCCCTGTTTTTTGATTTTACTAGTGGCCAATTGCCGATGTTGCCGAAGGGTTTCGGCAGCTTTCAACTCAAGCTCGCGAGTCAGAACTGAACATGATGTGGCGCGAAACCAAGATCCTGCTGATAGACGACAATAGCGAGCGACGCCGGGATTTGGCGGTCATCCTCAATTTCCTCGGTGAGGAACCGCTTTCCTGCGCCAGTTCCGAGTGGAAGGCGACGGTGGAGGCGCTGGACTCCAGCCGAACCATCCTTTCCGTCCTGCTCGGTGATGTGCTGCTCAAAGGAGGGCCTCTCGACTTGCTCAAGCAGCTTGCTGCCTGGGACGAGAACCTGCCGTTGTTGATGATCGATGAAGTGGCGCCTGCCGAATGGCCTGAGGACCTGCGTCGTCGCGTGCTGGCGAGCTTGGAGATGCCGCCGAGCTACAACAAGCTGCTCGATTCGTTGCACCGGGCCCAGGTCTATCGCGAGATGAACGACCAGGCCCGTGAGCGCGGTCGCCATCGCGAACCCAACCTGTTCCGCAGTCTGGTCGGTACCAGCCGGGCAATCCATCAGGTACGGCAGATGATGCAGCAGGTGGCGGACACCGAGGCCAGCGTGCTGATCCTTGGCGAGTCGGGAACTGGCAAGGAGGTGGTGGCGCGCAACCTGCATTACCACTCCAGGCGTCGTGAAGCCCCGTTCGTGCCGGTGAACTGCGGCGCGATCCCGGCAGAGTTGCTGGAGAGCGAGCTGTTCGGTCATGAGAAGGGCGCGTTCACGGGGGCGATCACCAGTCGCGCCGGTCGCTTCGAACTGGCCAACGGCGGCACGCTGTTTCTCGACGAGATTGGCGATATGCCGCTACCGATGCAGGTCAAGCTGCTGCGCGTGCTGCAGGAGCGGACCTTCGAGCGCGTCGGCAGCAACAAGACGCAGAGTGCGGATGTACGCATCATCGCGGCGACGCACAAGGATCTCGAGAAAATGATCGGCGAGGGGACATTCCGTGAAGACCTCTACTACCGGCTGAATGTGTTCCCGATCGAGATGGCGCCACTGCGCGAGCGGGTGGAAGATATTCCGTTGCTGATGAACGAGCTGATTTCGCGCATGGAGTTCGAGAAGCGTGGCTCGATTCGTTTCAACTCGGCGGCGATCATGTCGCTGTGCCGGCATGATTGGCCGGGCAACGTGCGTGAGCTGGCCAACCTGGTCGAGCGCATGGCGATCATGCATCCCTATGGCGTCATTGGTGTGGGTGAGCTGCCAAAGAAGTTCCGTCATGTCGATGATGATGATGAGCAACTGGCCGCCGTAGGGCTGCGCGATAAGTTCGAGGAGCGGGCGGCGGTGGGGGCCGCTGGCCTGGCTGCCGCGGCGGCAACGGCGATGTTGCCGCCAGAGGGGCTCGATCTGAAGGATTACCTGGGCAATCTGGAGCAGGGCCTCATCCAGCAGGCGCTGGACGATGCCGGTGGCGTGGTGGCGCGTGCCGCAGAGCGTCTGCGCATTCGTCGGACCACCTTGGTGGAGAAGATGCGCAAGTATGGAATGAGCCGGCGCGACGAAGAGGTCGACGAAGACGACTGAATCCCGTCGTGCCGCGCAAAAAGCCGGAGCTTTGACACAGCTTCGGCTTTGTTTTTTCAAGTATCTGAAAATAGACAAATATTTTTTAGGCATGGCGATTGCTACAGCTCCACTGAACGACCGTCTATTGACGGGCGGCCACCTGAGAGATGCGCATGAGTAGCAGAGCCAAGCACCCCGAGCAGTCCGACGACAGTCAATCCGCTGCTGCCGAGCAAATCGTTGGCAGTGGGCTGGAGCAGGCCTTTTCCCTGTTCAGCCAGATGTCGGACCAGCTCAATGCTTCCTACAGCATGCTCGAGGCTCGCGTCAGTGAGCTCAAGGGCGAGCTCGCCCTGGTCAGTGCTCAGCGCATGCAGGAACTGGCCGAGAAGGAGCGGTTGGCGCTGCGCCTGCAAAGCCTGCTCGATCTGTTGCCCGGCGGGGTGATCGTGCTGGATGGCCAGGGTCTGGTCCGCGAGGCCAATCCTGTCGCCTGCCAGTTGCTGGGCAAGCCGCTGGTGGGGGCGTTGTGGCGTGAGGTCATCGCGCGCAATTTCGCGCCGCGCAAGGATGATGGTCATGAAGTCTCGCTAAAGGATGGGCGTCGTCTGTCCATCGCCACGCGTTCATTGAATGGTGAGCCCGGGCAATTGATTCTGCTCAATGACCTGACGGAAACCCGTCGCCTGCAGGATGAATTGGCGCGTCACGAGCGTCTGTCTTCCCTGGGCAAGATGGTCGCTTCGCTGGCTCATCAGATCCGCACGCCGCTTTCTGCCGCACTGCTGTATGCGAGTCACCTGTGCGAGCAGCAGTTGCCCGAGGAGCAGCAGCAACGGTTTGCCGGGCGGCTCAAGGAGCGCCTGCACGAACTGGAACATCAAGTGCGTGACATGCTGGTGTTCGCCCGTGGCGAGTTGCCGATGACCGACAGGCTGGCTCCCGCTGCTTTGTTTCGCGCCCTGCGCAGTGCCGCCGAGCCTCATCTGGACGGTATCAATGTGCGTTGGCAGTGCGATGCGCGGGGTGCCGAACTGCTGTGCAACCGTGACATGCTGGTCGGTACTGTTTTGAATCTGGTCGAGAATGCGATCCAGGCTGCCGGGCGCGGAGCGAACATGAAGATTCATCTTTACGCACGGGGCGACACGCTGCGCCTGAGTGTCAGCGACAACGGCCCTGGGATCGACAGGGCTACGCTCAAACGCCTGGGCGAGCCATTCTTTACCACCAAAGCCACGGGGACCGGGTTGGGCCTTGCCGTCGTGCAGGCTGTGGCCCGGGCCCATCGTGCACAGTTGTGCATTCGTTCGCGTGTCGGGCGTGGCACCTGTGCGGTGCTGTCGCTGCCGTTGATCCCCGCGACTCTCCCGGCCCAGCAGGAGTAAGCCCATGACTGCCCGCATCCTACTGGTGGAAGATGACCGTGCCTTGCGTGAAGCGCTGGCCGATACCCTACAGATTGGCGGCCATGCCTTCGTCGCGGTCGATTGTGCCGAGGCGGCGCTCGCTGCCTTGCAGACTGAGTCGTTCAGCCTGGTCATCAGCGATGTGAACATGCCGGGGATGGATGGCCATCAGTTGCTGGCTGTGATTCGCCAGCGTCATCCGCAATTGCCGGTATTGCTGATGACCGCCCACGGCGCGGTGGAGCGTGCGGTCGAGGCCATGCGCCAGGGAGCGGTGGACTATCTGGTCAAGCCGTTCGAGCCCAAGGCGCTGCTGGACCTGGTCGCGCGTCACGCCTTGGGTTATCTCGCGCTTGGCGACGCCGAAGGGCCGGTTGCCTTCGAGCCGGCAAGCGTGCAGTTGCTGGCGTTGGCGACGCGGGTGGCGAAGAGCGATTCGACCGTGATGATTTCCGGCGAGTCCGGTACGGGCAAGGAAGTGTTGGCGCGTTTCATTCATCAGCACTCGCCGCGTGCCAACAAGCCTTTCATCGCGATCAACTGCGCTGCGATTCCGGACAACATGCTGGAGGCAACCCTGTTCGGTCATGAGAAAGGCGCCTTTACCGGGGCGATCGCGGCCCAGCCCGGCAAGTTCGAACTGGCGGATGGCGGCACCATCCTGCTCGATGAGATTTCCGAAATGCCCCTGGCGCTACAGGCCAAGTTGCTGCGCGTGCTGCAGGAGCGCGAAGTGGAGCGAGTCGGGGCGCGCAAGCCCATCGTTTTGGACATTCGCGTACTGGCGACCACCAACCGTGAGCTCCTGGGCGAAGTGGCGGCCGGACGTTTCCGTGAGGATCTCTACTATCGCCTGTCGGTATTCCCGTTGGCCTGGAAAGCCCTGCGTGAGCGGCCGGCGGACATCCTGCCGCTGGCCGAACGGTTGCTGGC
The DNA here is from genome assembly GCF_965644255.1 of Pseudomonas sp. LRF_L74. Classification (NCBI taxonomy): domain Bacteria; kingdom Pseudomonadati; phylum Pseudomonadota; class Gammaproteobacteria; order Pseudomonadales; family Pseudomonadaceae; genus Pseudomonas; species Pseudomonas sp. LRF_L74. Next base: position 49,218 of record NZ_CBFFRH010000013.1, read on the forward strand.
CAAACACGTCAAAAAAATGAACCATGGTCCGATACGCTTTTCCGCGCAGGCCAGTTCCTGCCTGGTCTCCCATCCATGGCCAGGTAATGTCCGTGAACTGGACAACGCGATCCAGCGTGCCTTGATCCTGCAGCAGGGCGGCATGATCCAGCCTCAGGACCTGTGCCTGACCGCGCCCATCGATATGCCAATGACTTCCCAGGTGCTGGCCGCCCCATCGGCTCCACCCGTCCAGGCCGCTCCGCTCGATGCCGCCGGCGCCTTGGGCGAGGACCTGCGTCGCCGCGAGTTCGAGTTGATCATCGATACCTTGCGTGCCGAGCGAGGGCGGCGCAAAGAGGCTGCCGAACGGCTGGGCATCAGCCCGCGTACCCTGCGCTACAAGCTGGCCCAGATGCGTGACGCCGGCATGGATGTGGAGGCTTACCTGTACGCCTCCTGAGTCCTGTGTGCCGGTGTTCTGCCGTAATCTTCAAGTTATTGAATCTGCTATTCTTTTTCTTCGATTAAAGGCTGCTTTCGGCGCCTCGCCATATTGGCACCCTTGTTGCAAATACCTGTTCGTAAACCGCGAAGCGTCAAAAAAACGCGGTCGGAGGAAAGGTCATGAGCCAAGGTGTCGAATTCAATCGCCTCATGCTGGAAATGCGCTCCATGCAAATGGATGCCATGGCCAGGCAGAAACCCCAGGTCAGCGCAATGCCGGAAGTCGGCGCGCCGAGCTTTGCCGATATGCTCGGCCAGGCCGTGGGCAAGGTGAATGAGGTTCAGCAGGCGTCCAACCAGCTTGCGACTGCCTTCGAGATGGGGCAGAAGGGCGTGGACATCACTGACGTGATGATCGCATCGCAAAAAGCCAGTGTGTCGTTCGCGGCCGCGACCCAGGTTCGCAACAAGCTGGTCCAGGCGTATCAAGACATCATGCAGATGTCGGTTTAACAGGGCGGATCTGAGCGATGGCTGAAGCAGTCCCTGCAAACGTACCCGCACAGCCTGGCCCGGGCGAGCCGAGAAAGCCCCTGTTTGGCCTGGCTTTCCTGGAAAACCTGTCGAACATGCCGGTGCTGCGTCAGGTCGGCCTGCTGGTCGGTCTCGCCGCCAGCGTGGCGATCGGCTTCGCCGTGGTGCTCTGGTCCCAGCAACCGGACTATCGGCCGTTGCTCGGCAGCCTCAATGGCATGGACACCAATCAGGTGGTCGAGACACTCAGTGCCGCCGATATCGCCTATACCGTCGAGCCGAATTCCGGTGCGCTGCTGGTCAAGTCCGAGGACCTGGGGCGTGCCCGCATGCGCCTGGCTGCCGCAGGCATCGCCCCGGCCGACAGCAACGTCGGTTTCGAGATCCTCGACAAGGATCAGGGGCTGGGCACCAGCCAGTTCATGGAAGCGACTCGTTACCGCCGTGGCCTGGAAGGCGAGCTGGCGCGGACCATTTCCAGCCTGAACAATGTCAAGGCTGCCCGCGTGCACCTGGCCATCCCGAAAAGCTCGGTGTTCGTCCGCGACGAGCGCAAACCAACGGCTTCGGTGTTGGTCGAGCTGTATCCAGGGCGTTCGCTGGAGCCGAGCCAGGTCATGGCCATCGTCAACCTGGTGGCGACCAGCGTGCCGGAGCTGACCAAGTCCCAGGTCACCGTGGTCGACCAGAAGGGCGAGTTGCTGTCCGACCAGCAGGAACTGTCCGAGCTGACCATGGCCGGCAAGCAGTTCGACTACAGCCGGCGCATGGAAAGCATGTTCACCCAGCGCGTGCACAATATCCTGCAGCCGGTGCTGGGCAGCGGTCGCTACAAGGCCGAGGTATCCACGGACGTCGACTTCAGCGCTGTCGAGTCGACGTCGGAAATGTTCAATCCCGATCAACCGGCCTTGCGTAGCGAGCAGCAGGTCAGTGAGCAGCGCTCTACCAGTTCAGGTACTCAGGGCATCCCAGGTGCTGTCAGCAACCAGCCGCCGGGCGCCGCTACCGCGCCGCAGCAGGCCACGGGAGGCCCGGCCGCGGCGGCCGGCCCGGTGCAGCCTGGGCAACCATTGCTTGATTCCAATGGCCAGCAGATCACCGACCCAGCCACCGGCCAGCCGATGCTGGCGCCGTACCCGACCGACAAGCGTGACCAGTCGACGCGCAACTTCGAACTGGATCGCTCGATCAGCTACACCAAGCAGCAACAGGGGCGCTTGCGTCGCCTGTCGGTTGCCGTGGTGCTGGACGACCAGGTCAAGGTCAACCCCGAGAATGGCCAGGTCACACATACGCCGTGGAGCGCTGCCGATCTCGAGCGTTTCACGCGCCTGGTGCAGGACGCCGTGGGCTTCGACGCCAGCCGTGGCGATAGCGTCAGCGTGATCAACGCCGCGTTCTCTCCCGATATCGGCGAGAGCTTCGAGACGCCCTGGTACCAGAGCGAGCTGTTCCTGATGGCGATGAGCGGTCTGAAGCAACTGTTCCCGGCACTGCTTATTCTGATTCTTGTGTGGTTCGTGTTGCGTCCGGTGCTGAACAACATCACCGGCGGCGGCAAAGGCGGCGCTGGCGAGGAGGGGCGTGACGGTGATGTGGAACTGGGCGAGATGGGTGGCCTGGAGGGTGAGCTGGCCTCCGATCGCGTCAGCCTCGGCGGACCGCAAAGCATTATGCTGCCCAGCCCGTCCGAGGGGTATGATGCGCAACTGAATGCCATCAAGACCCTGGTGGCGGAAGATCCGGGCCGCGTGGCCCAAGTCGTGAAAGAGTGGATCAACGACGATGAGTGATAATCGTGGTGCCCCCGCCAAGCTGACCAAGGTCGACAAGGCTGCCATTCTCCTGCTGTCCCTGGGCGAGACCGACGCGGCGCAGGTATTGCGTCACCTCGGGCCCAAGGAAGTGCAGCGTGTCGGCGTGGCCATGGCGCAGATGCGCAATATCCAGCGTCCGCAGATCGAACAGGTGATGAGCGAGTTCGTCGATACCGTCGGCGACCAGACCAGCCTGGGCATGGGCTCCGACGGCTACATTCGCAAGATGCTTACCGCTGCCCTGGGCGAGGACAAGGCCGGCAACCTGATCGACCGCATCCTGCTTGGCGGCAGCACCAGCGGCCTGGACAGCCTGAAGTGGATGGAGCCGCGGGCCGTGGCCGACGTGATTCGCTACGAACACCCGCAGATCCAGGCCATCGTCGTCGCCTACCTGGACCCGGACCAGGCTGGCGAAGTGCTCAGCCATTTCGATCACAAGGTACGCCTGGACATCGTCCTGCGCGTTTCGTCGCTGAACACGGTGCAGCCAGCGGCACTGAAGGAACTGAACCTGATCCTCGAGAAACAGTTCTCCGGCAATACCAGTACCTCGCGTACCAGCCTGGGGGGCGTGAAGCGCGCGGCGGATATCATGAACTTCCTCGACAGCTCGGTCGAAGGCCAGCTCATGGACTCGATCCGCGAAGTGGACGAAGACCTGTCGTCGCAGATCGAAGACCTCATGTTCGTCTTCGACAACCTGGCGGACGTGGACGATCGTGGTATCCAGGCGCTGATGCGCGAAGTGTCTTCCGAGGTCCTGGTCCTCGCCCTGAAAGGTGCGGACGACGCGATCAAGGAAAAGGTCTTCAAGAATATGTCCAAGCGGGCCGCCGAACTGCTGCGCGACGACCTCGAGGCCAAGGGCCCTGTGCGTCTCAGCGATGTGCAGGGCGCGCAGAAGGAAATCCTCACCATTGCCCGGCGCATGGCCGATGCTGGCGAGATCGTGCTTGGCGGTGCCAGCGGCGAGGCGATGATCTGACATGTCGAGCAAGGAAGGCCAGAGCGAGCTGATCCGCGCCAAGGACGTCAGTGCCTTCGATCGCTGGGCCTTGCCCAGTTTCGACCCTGAAAGCGAAGAAGTCGTCGAGGCCGAGCCTGCGCCGCCCGAGCCGATAGGCGAGGAAGCGGAGCCTGAGCCCGTCCATATCGAGGAGGTCGCAGTCGAGGATGTCAAACCACTGACGCTCGACGAACTCGAAGCGATCCGTCAGGACGCCTACAACGAAGGCTTCGCCACCGGTGAGAAGGATGGCTTCCGTGCTGGCCAGCTCAAGGCCCGCCAGGAATCCGAGGCAGCCATTGCCGAGCGCTTGCAGAGCCTGGAACGGGTCATGGAGCAACTGTTCCAGCCGATCGCCGATCAGGATCAGGCGCTGGAGCAGGGCATGGTGACGCTGGTCGGCCTGATGGCGCGCCAGGTGATCCAGCGTGAGCTGAGCATCGATTCCAGCCAGATTCGTCAGGTGCTGCGTGAAGCGCTGAAGCTCTTGCCCATGGGGGCGAACAACATCCGCATTCATGTCAATCCGCAGGACTTCGATGCGATCAAGGCGTTACGTGAGCGCCACGAGGAAAGCTGGCGGATCATGGAGGACGATGCCTTGCTGCCCGGTGGTTGCCGGGTGGAGAGCGAGCATAGCCGCATCGATGCGAGTATCGAGACGCGTCTGAGCCAGGCGCTCAAGCAATTGTTCGAGCAGCAGCGCGCTCAGGCCACCAGCCCGGCGGAAGCGGATATCGAGGTCGACCTGGATACGCCACATGCGCCTTGAGCGCATCAGCTTCGCCAGGCGCCTGGCAGGTTATCGCGAGGCGATCAACTTGCCGAGCCAGCCTGTCGTGGAGGGACGTCTGCTGCGTATGGTCGGCTTGACCCTGGAGGCCGAAGGCCTGCGCGCCGCGTTGGGTAGCCGTTGCATCGTGATCAACGATGACAGCCATGATCCGGTGCAGGTCGAAGCCGAAGTCATGGGCTTTTCCGCAGGCAAGATCTATCTGATGCCCGTCGGCGGCCTGGCTGGCATTGCCGCGGGCGCCAGGGTGGTGCCGGTTCCTGATACCGGTCGCCTGCCGATGGGCATGTCGATGCTGGGTCGTGTACTGGACGGTACGGGGCGGGCCCTGGACGGCAAGGGCGGGATGAAAGCCGAGGATTGGGTGCCGATGGATGGCCCGACCATCAACCCGCTCAAGCGCGACCCGATCCACCAGCCACTGGACGTCGGCATCCGCAGCATCAACGGGCTGCTCACCGTGGGCCGAGGCCAGCGTCTCGGCCTGTTCGCCGGCACGGGCGTCGGTAAATCGGTCCTGCTGGGCATGATGACGCGCTTCACCGAGGCCGAGATCATCGTCGTTGGTCTGATCGGCGAGCGGGGCCGCGAGGTCAAGGAGTTCATCGACGAGATTCTCGGCGAAGAGGGGATCAAGCGTTCCGTCGTCGTCGCATCGCCTGCCGATGATGCGCCGCTGATGCGTTTGCGCGCCGCCCAATACTGCACGCGGATCGCCGAGTACTTCCGCGACAAGGGCAAGAACGTCCTGCTGCTGATGGACTCCCTGACCCGCTATGCCCAGGCCCAGCGGGAAATCGCCCTGGCGATTGGCGAGCCGCCGGCAACCAAGGGTTATCCGCCTTCGGTATTCGCCAAGCTGCCGCGTCTGGTGGAGCGGGCCGGCAACGCCGAAGCCGGCGGTGGCTCGATCACTGCGTTCTATACCGTGTTGTCGGAAGGCGACGACCAGCAGGACCCTATCGCCGACGCGGCCCGTGGTGTGCTGGACGGCCACTTTGTGCTGTCGCGCCGGTTGGCCGAGGAGGGGCATTATCCGGCCATCGACATCGAAGCTTCGATCAGCCGGGTCATGCCCCAGGTGGTCAGTCCCGAGCACCTGCGCAACGCTCAGCGTTTCAAGCAGCTCTGGTCGCGCTATCAGCAGAGCCGTGACCTGATCAGCGTGGGCGCCTACGTGCCGGGCGGCGATGCCGACACCGATTTCGCCATCGCCCGCCAGCCGGCAATGGCGCGTTTCCTGCGCCAGGCCTTGCGTGAGAGCGAAGGGATGGCGGAAAGCGCGGCGCAGTTGGCTCATGTCCTCTCGCCGACACCTGGAGGCTGATAGATGGCCGTCAGTCGTGCGGCGCGCCTGGCGCCGGTGGTGGACATGGCCGAGCGCGCCGAGCGTGAGGCCGCCCGCCAGCTAGGCCTGTGCCAGGGACAACTGGGCAAGGCCGAGCGTCAACTGGGCGATCTGGAGCGTTATCGCGGCGATTACCAGCAGCAATGGATCAACGAAGGGCGCCAGGGTGTTTCCGGCCAGTGGATCATGAATTACCAGCGCTTTCTTGCCCAGCTCGAGGGCGCGGTCAAACAACAGCAGCAAAGCGTTGGCTGGCATCGTGAGAACATGAACAAGGCTCGCGAGGTCTGGCAGCAGCGCTACGCCCGTCTCGAAGGCCTGCGTAAATTGGTGCAGCGTTATATCGATGAAGCGCGGGCCGCCGAAGACAAGCGCGAACAGAAGCTGCTGGATGAACTGGCGCAGCGCCTGCCTGTGCGCGACCAGCAATTGCCCTGAGACCAAGGGACGCAAGGGCGCAACCGGGCGAGCGACTCTTTCGCCAGGCTTTGAACGAGCCATTTATCGATAGTCCCCGAGTTGATGAGCGGAGCGCGGAGTGCTAAATCTTTCTGGGACGATCTTTCCCATCCAAAGGAGTGCTTCATGGCCATCAGCGCGTTGCCTTCAAGCGACGGACAGGAATTGACCATACTGGTCCAGGGGCGCTTCGACTTCTCGGCCCATCAGGAGTTCCGGGATGCCTACGAGCATGTGAGCAGCGCGCCCCAGCGCTATGTGGTCGACCTCAAGGGGGCAACCTACCTCGATAGCTCGGCGCTCGGCATGCTGCTGTTGCTGCGCGATCATGCCGGTGGTGATCAGGCTCGTGTACGGTTGGTCAACTGCAACCCGGATGTGCGCAAGATTCTTTCCATCTCGAACTTCGAGCAACTCTTCCAGATCGGCTGACCATCATGCCCGCGCTGTCCATTCTGATAGCCGAGGACAATGCTGCGGATCGCATGCTGCTGTCGACTATTGTCGGCCGGCAAGGGCATCGTGCGCTTACCGCCAGCAACGGCCTGGAAGCGCTGAGCCTGTTCGAGCAGGAGCGACCGCAACTGGTTCTGATGGACGCCATGATGCCGGTGATGGATGGCTTCGAGTCCGCCCGACGGATCAAGGTCCTGGCTGGCGAGGCGCTGGTGCCGATCATCTTCCTGACCTCGCTGAGCGAAAGCGAGGCGCTGGCTCGCTGCCTCGAGGTGGGCGACGACTTTCTGGCCAAGCCCTACAACCGGGTGATCCTCGAAGCGAAGATTCGCGCCATGGACCGCCTGCGTCGCCTGCAGGACATGGTGCTGCGCCAGCGTGACCTGATCGCCAAGCACAATGAACATCTACTCAACGAACAGCGCGTGGCCAAGGCGGTGTTCGACAAGGTGGCGCATTCCGGGGCGCTGAACGCCTCCAATATCCGCTACATGCAATCGCCCTTTGCCCTGTTCAATGGCGATCTGTTGTTGGCCGCGTTCAAGCCTTCCGGCGGCATGCATGTGCTGCTCGGTGACTTCACCGGCCATGGTTTGCCCGCCGCCATCGGCGCCATGCCGATGGCCGAGATGTTCTATGCGATGACTTCCAAGGGATTCTCCATCGCGGAGATCCTCCGCGAGGTCAACGCCAAGCTCAAGCGCGTTCTGCCGGTCGGCGTCTTCTGCTGTGCGACGCTGCTCAACATCAGCAGGCAGCGACATGTCGTCGAGGTCTGGAATGGCGGCCTGCCCAATGGCTACCTGTACCGAGGCAGCACTGGCGAGTGGATTTCCCTGGCCTCCCGGCACCTGCCTCTGGGGGTGCTGGATGCATCCGCTTTCAATGATTCCTGCGAGGTTTACGCGATGTCGCCGGAGGATCGCATCTACCTGCTTTCCGACGGGGTCCTGGAAACCAGTGACAGCCAGGGGCGGATGTATGGCGAGGAGCGTTTGCTCGAGGTGTTCGAGCAACGGCCCGCGGCCAATGAGCTGTTCGACCGGATCCAGGCGTCCTTGGCTGCGTTTCGCGGGACGGCACAGGACGATGTGAGCATGATCGAGATCGGCATGCCGTCCGACGAACAGTATCCACCGTCGCTGGCGTTCTCCGATTCCGGGCAGAACAGCCCGCTGGACTGGTCGGCCGATTTCGAATTCCGCGCCGATACCCTCAGGAGCTTCAATCCGCTGCCCTACCTGCTGCAGTTGCTGCTGGAGGTACGGGGGCTGCGTCCTCAGGGCAGTGCGCTGTACAGCGTGCTGGCGGAGATGTACTCCAATGCCCTGGAGCATGGCGTGCTGGGGCTGGAGTCGGCACTCAAGCAGAGTGCCGAAGGCTTCACTCGCTACTATCAGGAGCGCCGCAACCGACTCTCTGCTTTGCAGGAGGGGTATGTGCGCTTCCATCTGTGCTTGAAGTCCGATGGCGAGCGGGGCGGGGTTCTACGGGTCAGTGTCGAAGACAGTGGCAAGGGCTTCGACGTTGCCGCGGCGTTGCAACGCAAGCCCCGGCAGGACGGCCTCTGCGGGAGAGGCATGCACTTGATCCGTGAGCTGACCACCAATTGCCAATGGCAGGAGGATGGTTGCGGGGTGAGCGTGGAGTTCCGCTGGTTGGCTCAGGCATAATCCGGACCGGCAACGCAATGGCATACTTCGGAGCGTAATGGTGTCCGATTTCCATCTAGACAACACAGTGCTATCCGCTTTGCAGGAGGTCATGGAGGATGAGTATCCGACCCTGATCGAGACGTTTCTGGCTGATTCTGAAGAGCGCATGGTCAGCCTTCATAAGGCTGTCGAGCGTGCCGATGCCCAGCTCCTGCAACTCGCGGCCCACAGCTTCAAAGGCAGTTCGAGCAACATGGGCGCGCCTTTGCTGGCGAGCCTCTGTCGTCAGCTCGAGGACGACGCGCGGCGCGGGCAGTTGTGCAGCGCTTCAAGGCTGATCGCCCGGATTGGCGAGGAGTTCTCTGTCGTGCGTGCATTATTGCGTGATGGGTTGCAAGGCAACTCCTGATTCTGGCCCGCCATTTGCTATCTCTTCGTCAATGATCAAATCCCTGACGGAGAGCATCCATGTCCGTTGCACCCGATTTCATGCTTCAGTCCTCCGCGCCGGATCTGCAACTCAAGGCCACCACGCTGAAGACCTCTGTCGCACAATCGTCACAGACCGGCAGCGAGCAGTCGTCCAGCTTTGCCGATGTCTACGCCAAGGAGAGCCAGGCCACCAGCAGCCGTACGTCCGAGAATAAGGAGGCTGCCGCCAAGTCCCAGCAGAGCGAGCGTAGCGACAAGCCGAAGGCCAGCGACTCCAGGGACAGCAAGGTCGCCAAGAACGACGATACCGAGAGTGACGAGCCCGAAGTTGCCGAAAGCGGCAAGGCGTTGCCGGCCGAGAAGGCCGAGGGTGGCCAGGAGGCAGGCGACGAGACGGCTGCGGATGATGGCTCGATTGTCGATCCGTTGCTGCTCATGGCGCTCAATTCTCAGGAGCAACCGATCGAAGAGAGCGCCATATCCCTGACGCCCGACTCGGCAGGCGACGAGATGTTGTCGGCGGCGACAGTGACGGCTACCAGCGGTGGGTTCCTCACCTCTGGACAGGATGAGCCCGAAATCGATCCGCAAGTCGAACTGCTCAATAGCTTGCCGGGCGTACGCATGGCCCTGCAGATCGAGGCGCAGACCCAGGTCGCGCAGAAGGGCGCCGAACAGGTCGCCGACGGCGTTGCCGGCAAGGGGGATTTTGCCCAGGCGCTGACAGCGTTCTCGGGAGATACCGTCACCACCGAAGAGGGCAACAGCGAAAAGCTGGAGTTTTCCGATCTGCTCAATGACCTCGACGTTGATTCGTCCGTAGGCAAGACCGAACTGCAAACGGACAATCGTGCCGAAGCCCTTGCCAGTAAACTCAACGCACTGAGCCAGGCCATTACCCAGCAGACCAGTGCGGCCCAGCGCACGACCGTGGTACCGGGGCAGCCGGTGGCCATGCAGCAGGGCGGCTGGAACGAAGCGGTAGTCGATCGGGTGATGTGGCTGTCCAGCCAGAACCTCAAGTCGGCCGAGATCCAGCTCGATCCGGCAGAGCTGGGGCGCATGGAGGTGCGTATCCAGATGCATCAGGATCAGACCCAGGTCACCTTCGTCAGCGCCAACGCGGGTGTGCGTGATCAGTTGGAGGGGCAGGCCCATCGCCTGCGTGACATGTTCTCAGCCAACGGTATGGGGCAGGTCGATGTCAACGTGGCCGACCAGTCCCTGGCCCGTGGCTCCCAGGGTGGCGACGATTCACGGCGCCAGGGTGGGCGCGGCGGTGCTTCGAGCGACGCCACTGAGGAACTGGTCGGTGGTGTCAGTGAGATCCGCTCCGGTTCCACATCCGCGCCGCGTGGCCTGGTCGATTACTACGCCTGAGCACGCTCCAGCTCACGTGAGGTCAAACGCGCCCGATGCCATCAAAAGCATCGGGCGTTGTCGTTTTAGAGTGACAGGCGCGGCGTGCCTTGGTATATCGGCTGCCTTGAGTCAAAGCCGCCATGAACGACTACCTTTATTCAGGACGTGGCATAGCACTTGCTCGTAAGTCTTTGACTGTAGAAAGAACCTGATCAGTGACGGATTTTTGGCATGGCGAAGAAAGCTCCACCTCAGCCCCCGGAGGGTGCCGCAGGCGACAAGCCGGCGAGTAAAAACAAGCTCAAGCTCATCATTCTGATCGTGGTGGCGTTATTGTTGGCCATCGGCTTGTCCGTTGGTGCGACTTTGTTCTTTCTCGGCGGCAAGGATGCCAAGAAAGACGACGAAAAGTCCGCCGAACATGCCGCCGAGGCCGCCGCTCCGCTCAAGCAGCCGGCGATCTACGAACCGCTTGCTCCAGCCTTTATCGTCAATTTCAATTATCAGGGTCGCCAGCGTTACATGCAGCTCAGCGTGGCGTTGATGGCTAGGGACAAGGATCAACTGGACGCACTTAAAGCGCAGATGCCGGTGTTGCGCAACCGCCTGGTCATGCTGTTCTCTGGTCAGGATTTCGCCGCCCTGATCACTCCGGTCGGTAAGGAGTTGCTGCGTCAACAGGCCACGGCCGCGGTCCAGGAGATCGCGCAGAAGGAAACCGGCAAGCCGGTGGTCGAGCAGGTGCTGTTCACTAACTTCGTATTGCAGTAGGGGCGGGAGTCAGGCTAATGGCTGTTCAGGATCTGCTATCCCAGGATGAGATCGATGCGCTGTTGCACGGCGTGGACGATGGTCTGGTCGAGACCGAAAGCGATGCCGAGCCCGGCACGATCAAGAGCTATGACCTGACCAGCCAGGACCGCATCGTTCGCGGGCGCATGCCGACCCTGGAGATGATCAACGAGCGTTTCGCCCGTTACACCCGTATCAGCATGTTCAACCTGCTGCGTCGTTCCGCCGACGTGGCGGTCGGCGGTGTGCAGGTGATGAAGTTCGGCGAATACGTACATTCGCTGTACGTGCCGACCAGCCTCAATCTGGTGAAGATGAAGCCGCTACGTGGTACCGGCCTGTTCATTCTCGACGCCAAGCTGGTGTTCAAGCTGGTCGACAACTTCTTCGGTGGCGACGGTCGCCATGCCAAAATCGAGGGCCGCGAGTTCACCCCCACCGAACTGCGCGTGGTGCGCATGGTGCTGGACCAGGCCTTCGTCGATCTCAAGGAAGCCTGGCACGCGGTGCTGGACGTCAATTTCGAGTACATCAACTCGGAAGTGAACCCGGCGTTGGCCAATATCGTCAGCCCCAGCGAAGTGATCGTGGTCTCGACCTTCCACATCGAACTCGATGGCGGCGGCGGCGACCTGCACATCACCATGCCTTATTCGATGATCGAACCGATCCGCGAGATGCTCGATGCCGGCTTCCAGTCCGACGTCGACGATCAGGACGAGCGCTGGGTCAAGGCCTTGCGCGAGGATTTACTGGATGTACGGGTGCCACTGGCGGCTACCGTGGCCCATCGACAGCTGCGCCTGCGCGATATCCTGCACATGCAGCCGGGCGATGTGATTCCGGTCGAGATGCCCGAACATGTGGTGATGCGCGCCAATGGCGTGCCTACCTTCAACGTCAAGCTCGGCGCACACAAGGGTAACCTGGCCTTCCAGGTGCTGGACCCGATCGGGCGCCGCTGAGTCGCTTTTTCAATCATTCAACGCCAGCGAGGACAACCGATGGCTGACGAGAACACCACACCGGAAGAGCAGGCCCTGGCAGACGAGTGGGCAGCTGCGCTTTCCGAGGCCGGCGACACTGCCGGCCAGGATGATATCGATGCGCTGATGGCACAGGGCGAGCCCAAGCCGTCGGCACCCCGGGCGCCAATGGAGGAGTTCGACAATTCGCCGAAGGGCGGCAACCTGCCGGTCAACCTCGACGGGCCGAACCTGGATGTGATCCTCGACATTCCCGTGTCCATCTCCATGGAGGTAGGCAATACCGATATCACCATCCGCAACCTGCTGCAGCTCAACCAGGGCTCGGTGATCGAACTGGACCGCCTGGCCGGCGAGCCGCTGGATGTCCTGGTCAATGGCACGCTGATCGCCCATGGCGAAGTGGTGGTGGTCAACGAGAAGTTCGGCATTCGCCTGACTGACGTGATCAGCCCCAGCGAACGCATCAAGAAGCTGCGCTGAGGCCATGATGCGCAGACTGCTGATCCTGTTCCTGATACTGCCGGCACTGGCCATGGCGGCCGAGGGCGAGGTGGCGAAGCCAGCCAGCCCGGTAGCCAATAGCGACATTGCCAGCCAACTGCTGCAGATGCTGTTCGGCCTGGCGCTGGTGATCGGCCTGATCTTGCTCATGGCCTGGTTGATGCGCCGGGTACAGCGGGTCGGGCCGCGTGGCGGGCAAGTGATCAAACTGGTCGCGACCCAGGCCCTGGGCCCGCGTGATCGCCTGGTGCTGGTGCAGGTCGGTGGCGAACAGGTGCTGCTCGGGCTGACCTCGGGGCGGATAACGCCGCTGCATGTGCTCAAGGAGCCCGTATCGCTGGCCGATGCCGAGGCGGCCACGCCGGAATTCGCCCAGCGGCTGATGGAGCTGCTGGGCAAGGACACTAAGGACAAGACATGAGCGCCTGGCGTATCTCGCTGGCTCTGTTACTGCTGATCGCCGCGCCGCTTGCGCTGGGCGCGGAGAGCAATCCGTTGTCGATCCCGGCGGTAACCCTGAGCACCAATGGCCAGGGGCAGCAGGAGTATTCGGTCAGCCTGCAGATCCTGATGATCATGACAGCGCTGAGCTTCATTCCAGCGTTCCTCATGCTCATGACCAGCTTCACCCGGATCATCATCGTGTTCTCGATCCTGCGCCAGGCCCTCGGCTTGCAGCAGACGCCGTCGAACCAGATCCTCATTGGCCTGGCGCTGTTCCTGACCTTCTTCATCATGGCGCCCGTATTCGATCAGATTAATCGCGAAGCCCTGCAACCCTACCTGAGCGAGCAATTGCCGGCCCAGGAGGCGATTGCCAAGGCGGAAGTGCCGATCAAGAACTTCATGCTGTCGCAGACCCGCTCCTCGGACCTGGAACTGTTCGTCAGATTGTCCAAGCGTACCGATATCGCGTCGCCCGATCAGGCTCCGTTGACCATCATCGTTCCGGCTTTCGTCACTTCGGAGCTGAAGACCGCGTTCCAGATCGGTTTCATGATCTTCATCCCGTTCCTGATCATCGACATGGTGGTGGCGAGCATCCTCATGGCGATGGGGATGATGATGCTGTCGCCGCTGATCATTTCCCTGCCATTCAAGATCATGCTGTTCGTGCTGATCGACGGCTGGGCGCTGATCATGGGCACGTTGGCCAGCAGTTTCGGCACCTTGTAGCGAGGTTCACATGACTCCCGAAATAGCGGTCGATCTTTTTCGCGAAGCGCTATGGCTGACGGCGATGATCGTCGCCCTGATGGTGCTGCCGAGCCTGCTGGTGGGGCTGGTAGTGGCGATGTTCCAGGCGGCCACGCAGATCAACGAACAGACCCTGAGCTTCGTGCCGCGCCTGCTGGTGATGCTGATTACCCTGATCTGGGCCGGGCCCTGGCTGGTGCGCGAGTTGATGGAGTACACACAGAACCTGATCCATAACATCCCGCAGGTCATCGGCTGATGCTCGAACTCAGCGATGCGCAGATCGGCGGCTGGATTGGCCAGTTCCTGTTCCCGCTGTTCCGTATCGCTGCATTGCTGATGGTGATGCCGATCATCGGCACACAGATCGTGCCGATGCGCGTACGCCTGTGCCTGGCGCTGGCCATCAGCGTGTTGTTGTCGCCAACCCTGCCGCCCATGCCGCAAGTGGACCTGGTCAGCCTCCAGGCCATGCTGCTGATCGGCCAGGAAGTACTGATCGGGGTGATGTTCGGTTTCGTCCTGCAGCTGTTCTTCCACCTGTTCACCGTGGCTGGGCAGATCATCGCGATCCAGATGGGCCTGGGCTTCGCTTCCATGGTCGACCCCTCCAACGGGGTTTCCGTGCCTGTATTCGGGCAGTTCTTCCTGATGCTGGTGACGTTGATGTTCCTGGCGATGAATGGTCACCTGGTGGTGTTCGAGGTGCTGGCGGAAAGCTTCGTCACCCTTCCGCCAGGTAGCGGCCTGCTGACCAACCATTACTGGGAGATCGCCGGCAAGCTGAGCTGGGTAATGGCCGCGGGGTTGCTGATCGCCTTGCCGGTCATCACCGCCTTGCTGGTGGTCAACCTGGCCTTCGGCATGATGACCCGCGCGGCGCCGCAACTTAATATCTTCTCCATCGGTTTCCCGCTGACGCTGGTCCTGGGGTTGGTGATCTTCTGGATCGGCCTGGCCGATATCATGTCCCACTTCCAGGCGCTGGCTGTGGAGGCTCTGCAATTGTTGCGCGAATTGGCGGGTGCCCGCTGATGCAGGAGGGATAGCCACATGGCCGAATCCGAAAGTGGCGCCGACAAGAGCGAGGAGCCCACCAGCAAGCGCCTGGAAGAGGCGCGCAAGAAAGGGCAGATAGCCCGTTCCCGCGAGTTGAACACCTTGGCTGTAACCATGGCTGGAGCCATTGCCTTGTTGATGTACGGGGCTGCCATGGGAGAGGGCCTGATCGCGATCATGCGCGAGAGCTTCAGCCTGCCGCGCGAAGTGCTGATGAGTGACGACAGCATGGCGTTGTATCTGTTGTCGGCGGGCAAGATGGCGGCGACCATCCTTCAACCATTCCTCATCGTGCTCCTGATCGCCTCGATTGCCGGGCCGATTTCCCTGGGCGGCTGGTTGTTCTCGGCGGAGGCGCTGGCGCCCAAGTTCAGCCGGATGAATCCACTGTCCGGGCTCAAGCGCATGTTTTCCCTGCATGCCCTGACCGAACTGCTCAAGGCACTGGCGAAGTTCGTATTGATCCTGATGGTGGCCTTGGCGGTTCTATCGGCGGACACCAATGACATCCTGGCGATCGCCAAGGAACCGGTGGAAAAGGCGATCATGCACAGTGCGCAGATCGTCGGTAAGAGCACCTTGTGGCTGGCCTGCGGGCTGATCCTTATCGCGGCGGTCGACGTGCCGTTCCAGCTATGGGATTCGAAGCAGAAGCTGATGATGACCAAGCAGGAGGTCAAGGACGAATACAAGGATTCCGAGGGCAAGCCGGAGGTCAAGGGCAAGATTCGCCAGATGCAGCGACAGATGGCCGAGCGCCGCATGATGCAGGCCGTGCCCAAGGCCGATGTAGTGATTACCAACCCGACCCACTTCGCCGTTGCCCTCAAATACGACCCGGCCCAGGGCAAGGCGCCGGTGGTGCTGGCCAAGGGCGGGGATTTCCTGGCGCTGAAGATCCGCGAGATCGCCCAGGAGCACAAGATCACCTTGCTGGAGTCGCCCGCCTTGGCCCGGGCGGTCTACTACTCCACGGAAATCGATCGGGAGATCCCGGCGGGGCTGTACCTGGCAGTGGCTCAGGTACTGGCCTATGTGTATCAGCTGAAGCAGTTCCGCGCCGGCAAGGGCAAGCGTCCCGTGCCGCTACGCGACCTGCCGATTCCGCCGGATCTGCGTCGGGACGAGTAGGTTTTTAGCTTCAAGCCAGAGCCGGGAGCGGCTCTGGCTGCTTGAAGCTAGGGCCTGGTCAGCGAATCACGCCGCAAGCGGCACGCGTGCCACCACCGCCCAGTGGCAGCGGATGGTCGGAGTGGTTGTCGCCACCGGCGTGGATCATCAGGGCATGGCCCTTGATTTCATCCAGCGACTTCAGGCGCGGTGCGAGTACCGGTTGGCTAGCCTTGCCGTCGTCGGTGACGTACAGGGCTGGCAGCTCACCCTTGTGCGCGTTGTCTTCCCAGGGGGCGCCATGGCGACCCGTTTTATCCGGGTCCCAATGGCCGCCCGCCATCTCGGCGGGCGATAGCTTGCCTTCCTTCTCGCCGGCCTCGCAGCTCGGGTTGGTATGGATGTGAAAACCATGGATACCCGGCTTCAGGCCCGACAGGTTCGGCGTAAACACCAGGCCATAGGCGCTGGGCTCGATGCTGACGGTGCCGACTTTCTTGCCAATGCCGTTGGCGCTGACTTCGTTTACATCCACGGTCAACGAGGCGGCCTGTGCGCCGACTGCGGTGCAGGCGAGCAGTGCGGCAAGGGTCCATTTCTTCATGAGCATCTCCTTGGGAGTGAAGGCCCTGGATAGGGGCCTGGAGGCAGGTAGACTACTCGGTCATGGCTGAGGTTCACAAAGATATTTTCGTCAAATTGTGGATATACATGTGTGCATTTCCGTTCATTCTGTAGGGAAAATGCGGGTTTCGAATATTCTTTCCCGATGCTGGGAATTTCTCCAGATGTGTTGGGAAGTCTGAACTGGCGTTGGTTGTCCTCCCTGTTGATCGGCCTTCCGGCTGCGGCTGCCCTTGAACGCAGTTTTACCTGTTGGCCGGATTCTTGCTCCTGCCCCGTCACGGCGCGGTTTCGCGTCAAAGTTTTGAATGCTCCGGGGGATCCAAGTGGCTGTGAATCGCGATCAACTCATCGGCAATATGCGCACCAACCTGGCTGGGCTTGGGCGCGGCAATTTTGGCGTTCCGCTGCTATTGCTGGTGATGCTGGGCATGATGATGCTGCCGGTGCCGCCGTTCCTGCTGGACGTGCTGTTCACCTTTAACATCGCATTGTCCATCGTGGTCCTGCTGGTGAGCATCTATGCCTTGCGACCACTGGACTTCGCCGTATTCCCGACGATCCTGCTGGTATCCACGCTGCTGCGCCTGGCGCTCAACGTCGCGTCGACCCGTGTCGTGCTGCTGCACGGCCAGGAAGGGCATGACGCCGCGGGCAAGGTGATCATGGCCTTCGGCGAGGTGGTGATCGGCGGCAACTATGTGGTCGGTGCCGTGGTCTTCGCCATCTTGATGATCATCAACTTCGTGGTGGTGACCAAGGGCGCGGGGCGTATTTCCGAGGTGAGCGCCCGTTTCACCCTGGATGCCATGCCCGGCAAGCAGATGGCCATCGACGCTGACCTCAACTCCGGCCTGATCGACCAGACCGAAGCCAAGCGCCGTCGCGTCGAGGTCGCCCAGGAGGCGGACTTCTACGGCTCCATGGACGGTGCCAGCAAGTTCGTCCGTGGTGACGCCATCGCCGGCCTGCTGATCCTGTTCATCAACCTGCTCGGTGGCATGGCCATCGGTATCCTGCAGCACGGCCTGAGCTTCTCCGAGGCCGGCCGCATCTATTCGTTGCTGA
Source organism: Pseudomonas sp. LRF_L74 (assembly GCF_965644255.1). NCBI lineage: Bacteria > Pseudomonadati > Pseudomonadota > Gammaproteobacteria > Pseudomonadales > Pseudomonadaceae > Pseudomonas > Pseudomonas sp. LRF_L74. The sequence continues at coordinate 66,852 of NZ_CBFFRH010000013.1, forward strand.
CCATCGGTGACGGCCTGGTGGCACAGATCCCGTCGCTGCTGCTGTCGACCGCCGCGGCGATCATGGTGACCCGTGTCTCCAGCGCCGAGGACATGGGTCAGCAGGTCAACCGGCAGATGTTTGCCTCACCCAAGGCGCTGGCCGTTTCCGCGGCGATCATGGTCGCCATGGGCCTGGTGCCCGGTATGCCGCATGTGCCGTTCATTGGCCTGGGCCTGGCCGCCGCCGCCGGCGCCTACTGGATCTGGCACAAGAAGAATCAAGCCAAGATTCAGGTCGAGGAAGAAACCCAGCGCCAGCAGGAACTGCTGCCGGCGCAGAAGGCCCAGGAAATCAAGGAACTGGGCTGGGATGACGTGATGCCCGTGGATATGGTCGGCCTGGAGGTGGGCTACCGGCTGATCCCGCTGGTCGACCGCAACCAGGGTGGACAATTGCTGGCGCGAATCAAGGGGGTGCGCAAGAAGCTCTCCCAGGAGATGGGCTTTCTCATGCCGTCGGTACATATTCGCGACAACCTCGACCTGCTGCCCAATGCCTACCGCCTGACCCTGATGGGGGTCGGTGTCGCCGAGGCGGAGGTCTATCCGGATCGCGAACTGGCGATCAATCCGGGCCAGGTATTCGGCACGCTCAATGGCATCGCCGCCAAAGAACCGGCGTTTGGCCTGGAGGCGGTATGGATCGATCTCAGTCAACGTGCCCAGGCACAATCGCTCGGCTACACAGTGGTCGACGTCAGTACCGTGGTCGCCACCCACCTGAATCAGGTGCTGCACAAGCATGCCCATGAGCTGTTGGGGCACGAGGAAGTGCAGCAGCTCATCCAGATGCTGGCCAAGAGCTCGCCCAAGCTGGCCGAGGAGCTGGTGCCTGGGTTGATATCGCTGTCGACACTGCTCAAGGTCCTGCAAAGCCTGCTGCAGGAGCAGGTGCCGGTGCGCGATATCCGTACCATCGCCGAAGCCATCGCCAACGTCGCACCGAAGAGTCAAGATCCCGCCGCCATGGTCGCGGCAGTGCGCGTCGCATTGTCCCGCGCGATCGTGCAAAGCATTGTGGGACTAGAGCCAGAGCTGCCTGTGATCACCTTGGAACCAAGGTTGGAACAGTTATTGCTCAGTAGTCTGCAGAAGGCCGGTCAGGGCTCCGAGGATGGCATCCTCCTCGAACCCGGCATGGCCGAGAAGCTGCAGCGCTCCCTGGTGGATGCGGCGCAGCGCCAGGAAATGCTTGGCAAGCCGGTGATTCTGCTGGTGGCCGGTCCGGTTCGTCCGATGCTGTCACGCTTCGCTCGACTCGCCGTTCCGTCCATGCACGTACTGGCCTACCAGGAAATACCGGACAACAAGCAAGTCACCATCGTCGCCACGGTGGGCCAGAACTGAGGGTTCTAAGCCATGCAAGTCAAACGCTTCTTCGCAGCCGATATGCGTCAGGCCATGAAACTGGTCCGCGACGAGCTGGGTGACGATGCCGCGATCATCGGCAATCGCCGCGTCGCGGGTGGCGTCGAATTGACCGCGGCCCTGGACTACCAGATGCCCGAGCCGGTCAGCCAGCCGAACCTGGCGCTGGAAGCCGAGCTGCGCAAGACCCAGGCGAAGATCGCCAACGTCCATGCGGATCTGGCCGCTCGTGCCATCGCCGAGGAGCACAAGGCTGGGCAATTGTTCGCCAACGAATCCATCGTCGCGCCTGAGCTGCCGGCATCCGCGGTGGCGCCCAAGCGCCCGGTCGTCGCGCCCGCTCCGGTTGCCCCCAGTGCTCCCGTGGCCGACCCGCGTGCGCTGGAGGTGATGCGCTCGGAGCTGCACGGGCTGCGCGAGCTGATCGAAGTTCAACTGGGCTCGATGGCCTGGAGCCAGATGCAGAGCCGTCGCCCGCAGCAGGCCGGCCTGTGGCGCCGCTTCCAGCGCATCGGCCTGCCGGCTGATATTTCCCGTGCGCTGATCGAGCGCATGGGCAAGGTCGACGAACCGCGCCAGGCCTGGCGCATGCTGCTGGCCCATCTGGCCCACGCGATCCAGACGCCGAAAACCGAGCCGATGGAAGAGGGGGGCGTCATTGCCCTGGTCGGACCGGCCGGCATGGGCAAGACCACCACGCTGGCCAAGCTCGCCGCACGCTATGTACTGAAATATGGCGCGCAGAACATCGCGCTGGTCAGCATGGACAGTTTCCGTATCGGTGCCCAGGAGCAATTGAAGACCCTTGGGCGTATCCTCAATGTGTCGGTGACCCAGGTCGATGCCGGCCAGTCGCTGGTCCAGGCGTTGGCGCCTCTGGCGCGCAAGCGGGTGGTACTGATTGATACCGCGGGCCTGCCGAATAACGATCCGGCCCTGCGCATGCAGTTGGAAAGCCTTGCCGGGCGTGGCGTCAAGGCCAAGAATTACCTGGTCTTGGCGGCAACCAGCCAGGGGCAGGTGCTCAAGGCCGCTTACCATAGTTACAAGCGTTGTGGGCTGGCTGGCTGTATCCTTACCAAGCTCGATGAGGCGGCCAGCCTGGGAGACGTTTTAGGACTGGCCATCAGCCAGCATCTCCCGGTAGCCTATCTCGCAGACGGCCCCAAGATTCCCGACGACCTGCAGGTCGCACGCGGGCATCAACTGGTGAGCAGGGCGGTCAGCCTGCAGGCGCCGGAAGAGCCCAGCGAGGAGACCATGGCGGACATGTTCGCCGGTCTGTACCAGAAGCCGGCAAGGCGGGTGAGTTGAACCGCCTGCCGCTGTGTTCTGTTCTAGTGTTTAGGTAGGGTGGCGGCGCTTCGGCCGTTATACCCAGTCCAGGCAAGACAAGGTGTGTAGATAACATGGGTAGTAGGCATCCCGTACAGGTGATCGCAGTGACCGGCGGCAAGGGCGGCGTCGGCAAGACCAATGTGTCGGTGAATCTGTCACTGGCGCTGGCCGATCTCGGTCGACGCGTGATGCTGATGGACGCCGACCTTGGCCTGGCCAACGTCGACGTGCTGCTGGGACTGACTGCCAAGCGCACCCTGGCCGATGTGATTGCGGGTGAGTGCGACCTGAAGGACGTACTGATCCAGGGGCCGGGTGGTATTCGTATCGTCCCGGCGGCGTCCGGTACGCAGAGCATGGTGCAGCTTTCGCCCATGCAGCATGCCGGCCTGATCCAGGCGTTCAGCGACATCAGCGACAACCTCGATGTGCTGGTGATCGATACGGCGGCCGGCATCGGCGATGGTGTGGTCAGTTTCGTGCGCGCGGCGCAGGAGGTCGTGGTGGTGGTCTGCGATGAGCCGACTTCGATCACCGATGCCTACGCATTGATCAAACTGCTCAACCGCGACTATGGAATGAGCCGTTTCCGGGTGCTGGCCAACATGGCCCACAGCCCTCAGGAAGGGCGCAATCTGTTTGCTAAGCTGACCAAGGTGACCGATCGCTTCCTCGATGTGGCCCTGCAATACGTAGGCGCTGTGCCGTACGACGAGTCGGTGCGCAAGGCCGTGCAGAAACAGCGCGCGGTGTACGAAGCTTTCCCGCGCTCGAAATGCGCACTGGCGTTCAAGGCGATTGCCCAGAAAGTCGACACGTGGCCGTTGCCGGCCAACCCGCGTGGGCATCTGGAATTCTTCGTCGAGCGACTGGTGCAGCAGCCGGTCGCGGGATCGACCGCATGACAGCAGCCAATGGACTTCGCATGTATAACAAGGCGCAGGGCCGTGATTCCCAGCACCAACTGATCGAGCGCTACGCACCGCTGGTCAAGCGCATCGCCTACCACTTGCTGGGCCGCCTGCCCGCCAGTGTGCAGGTCGACGACCTGATCCAGGCGGGAATGATCGGCCTGCTCGAGGCCGCCAAGAAATACGACGGCGGCAAGGGCGCGAGCTTCGAAACCTATGCCGGCATCCGCATTCGCGGGGCCATGCTCGACGAGGTGCGCAAGGGCGATTGGGCTCCGCGTTCGGTGCATCGAAACACGCGTATGGTCAGCGACGCGATTCGCGCAATCGAAGCGCGAACCGGAAGAGATGCTAAAGATCAGGAGGTTGCGGCCGAACTCCAATTGAGTCTCGAGGATTACTACGGCATTCTTGGCGACACTTTGGGCAGCCGCCTGTTCAGCTTCGACGACCTGTTGCAGGACGGTGAGCATGGCGGGCTGCATGAAGACACTGGTAGTACCCAGACCGAACCTCTGCATGAACTGGAAGACGAGCGCTTCCAGTTGGCGCTGGCCGATGCCATCGCCAACCTGCCGGAGCGCGAACGTCTGGTCTTGGCGTTGTATTACGACGAAGAGCTGAATCTCAAGGAAATCGGTGAGGTCCTTGGGGTCAGCGAGTCCCGTGTCAGTCAGTTGCACAGCCAGTGCGCAGCACGTCTGCGGGCCAGGTTGGGAGAGTGGCGGGCGCAATAGGGCTGCCGGTTTCATGATTGCGACGCCATCGGGGGCGCTGGTGTTTAGGACTGTACGGAGGTCGACTTGGACAAAAACATGAAAATACTCATCGTGGATGATTTCTCGACGATGAGACGGATCATCAAGAACCTCTTGCGTGATCTGGGATTCACCAACACAGCCGAAGCCGACGACGGCACCACCGCGTTGCCGATGCTGCAGAGTGGCAGCTTCGACTTCCTGGTGACCGACTGGAACATGCCGGGCATGACAGGTATCGACCTGCTGCGCGCGGTACGCGCTGACGACCGCCTGAAGACACTGCCGGTACTGATGGTCACCGCGGAGGCCAAGCGTGACCAAATCATCGAAGCCGCCCAGGCCGGGGTGAACGGCTACGTGGTGAAGCCTTTCACTGCGCAGGTGTTGAAAGAGAAGATCGAGAAGATCTTCGAGCGGGTTAATGGCTGATGTAGGTCGCGAGGGCGCTATGGCAAGAGATGACTCTCCGGGCGAATTCGAATCGACCCTGAAAACACATGCGCATCAACTCGTCGAGAGCCTGGAGAAAGGCAATTTTGGCGAGGCGGCGCAACTGATCCAGGAACTCAGTGAGGCCCGCGACCGCGGTCTTTACCAGGAAGTGGGCAAGCTTACCCGTGAGTTGCACAATGCGATCGTCAATTTCCAGATCGATCCACACATCCCTCATTCCCAGGAGCTGTCGCAGATCACCGATGCCACCGAGCGTCTGTCCTACGTCGTACAGATGACCGAGAGGGCGGCCAATCGGACCATGGACCTGGTCGAGCAGAGCGCGCCGCTGGTCAATGATCTGGGCGATGAGGCCAAGACCCTGGGGGCCGAGTGGGGGCGCTTCATGCGCCGCGAGATGAGTGCGGATACCTTCCGTGAACTGGCCAAGCGCATCGAACTGTTTCTTGCCAGAAGTGATCGTGATAGCCAGAAACTCTCTGGCTATCTGAACAACATTTTGTTGGCGCAGGATTTCCAGGACCTGACCGGCCAAGTCATCAAGCGCGTCACGCAGTTGGTGACCGAGGTCGAGAGCAATTTGTTGAAACTGGTCCTGATGGCCAGCCATGTCGATCGTTATGCCGGTATCGAGCATGACCACGCAGCGCTGCGCAAGGAGCAGGAAGAACAAAAAGCCTCGTCCCGGGGTGAAGGTCCGCAGATTCATGCCGATAAGCGTGAGGATGTCGCCTCCAGCCAGGATGATGTCGATGACCTGCTGTCCAGCCTAGGTTTTTAGAGCTCTAACCAGAGCCTTTGGAGCGCACCGATGAGCTTTGACGCCGATGAGGAGATTCTCCAGGACTTCCTGGTAGAGGCCGGCGAAATTCTCGAGCAACTGTCCGAGCAACTGGTCGAGCTGGAAAGCCGACCGGATGACATGGACCTGCTCAACGCCATTTTCCGCGGTTTTCATACCGTGAAAGGGGGCGCCGGCTTCCTCCAGCTCAATGAGCTGGTGGAGTGCTGCCACATCGCGGAAAACGTGTTCGACATCCTGCGCAAGGGTGGGCGTCGCGTAACGGCCGAGCTCATGGATGTCGTGTTGCAGGCACTGGATGCCGTCAACGAGATGTTCAGCCAGGTACGTGAACGCAGCGAGCCGACACCGGCCTCCCGGGAACTGCTGGCGGCCCTGGCGCGCCTGGCCGAACCGGAACGTGCAGAGGAGCGCTCGGCGCCTGCTGCCGAGGCGCAGCCGGAGCCCGAACCGGCTCCTGTCGTCGAATCGATCGATATAACCGACAGCGAGTTCGAACAGTTGCTCGATGCCATCGGTGCCGAGCAGCAGGGGACCGCCGCCGAGCCGGCGCCTGCTTCCAGCGGTGACGACATTACCGATGACGAATTCGAAGCGCTGCTCGACCAACTGCATGGCAAGGGCAAGTTTTCCGAGGCTCCGGCCCCGGAGGCCGCTGCCGTGAAACCGCCTGTCGAGCCGGTATCCGCGCCGGCTGCGGCTGGCGACGACATCACTGACGACGAATTCGAGGCTCTGCTCGACCAACTCCACGGTAAAGGCAAGTTCGCCGAGCCGCAGGCGTCGGCACCCGTCGCCGTGGCACCAGAGCCGGCTGGCGACAATATCACCGACGACGAATTCGAGGCGTTGCTCGATCAGCTGCATGGCAAGGGCAAGTTCAGCGAAGAGGCGGTGAAAACCGCCCAGCCGCCGACGCCACCGAGCAGCCGTCCGGCTGCGGAAAAGCCGGAGGCCGCGAAACCTGCACCAGCATCTGCGGCCAAGCCGGTGAGCAAGCCCCAGCCGGCCAAGGCTGTTGCCCCCGCGTCGGGTCCGACCCCGGCCGCTGCGGAAAAACCGGCGACCGCTGCCAGCGAAGCGGAAACCACGGTTCGTGTCGATACCGCGCGCCTGGACGAGATCATGAACATGGTCGGCGAACTGGTGCTGGTGCGTAACCGCCTGGTGCGCCTGGGGCTCAACAGCGGTGACGAGGCGATGGCCAAGGCCGTGTCCAACCTGGACGTGGTGACCGCCGACCTGCAGACCTCGGTGATGAAAACCCGGATGCAGCCGATCAAGAAGGTCTTCGGCCGCTTCCCGCGACTGGTCCGCGACCTGGCACGCAACCTGAAGAAAGAGATCAACCTGGAGCTGGTCGGTGAAGAAACCGATCTCGACAAGAACCTCGTCGAGGCGCTTGCCGACCCACTGGTGCACTTGGTGCGCAACGCGGTCGACCATGGCATCGAGAGTCCTGAGGAGCGTGAGGCGTCCGGCAAGGGCAGGGCTGGGCGGGTCGTGTTGTCCGCCGAACAGGAGGGTGACCACATCTTGTTGTCGATCTCCGACGACGGCAAGGGCATGGACCCCGAGATCCTGCGTTCCAAGGCCGTCGAGAAAGGCTTGCTGGACAAGGACGCGGCGGACCGCCTGAGCGAGACCGAATGCTACAACCTGATCTTCGCCCCAGGCTTCTCGACCAAGACCGAGATCTCCGATGTTTCCGGTCGCGGTGTGGGCATGGACGTGGTGAAAACCAAGATTTCCCAGCTCAATGGCATCATCAACGTGCACTCGGCCAAGGGCCAGGGTTCGAAGATCATCATCAAGGTGCCATTGACCCTGGCGATCATGCCGACCCTGATGGTCATGCTCGGCGACCAGGCTTTTGCCTTCCCGCTGGTCAACGTCAACGAGATCTTCCATCTGGACCTCTCCCGTACCAACGTGGTGGATGGCCAGGAGGTGGTGATCGTGCGCGACAAGGCCCTGCCGCTGTTCTACCTCAAGCGCTGGCTGGTGCGCGGCGCGGCCTACGAGGAGCAGCTCGAAGGTCATGTGGTGATCCTCACCGTCGGTAGCCAGCGCATCGGCTTCGTGGTCGATCAACTGGTCGGCCAGGAAGAGGTGGTGATCAAGCCGCTGGGCAAGATGCTGCAGGGAACGCCGGGCATGTCCGGTGCAACGATCACGGGCGATGGACGCATCGCACTGATTCTCGACGTGCCCAGCATGCTCAAGCGTTACGCACGCCGCATCTGATTGTATGCGGCCGGCAGTGCCGGCCGCTCAGGAGTGTTTATGGTTGTCAAGGTCCTCGTGGTGGACGACTCCGGTTTCTTCCGCCGCCGGGTGTCGGAAATTCTTTCCGCCGATCCCAATATCCAGGTGGTCGGCACGGCCACGAATGGCCGTGAGGCCATCGATCAGGCCGTGGCGCTCAAGCCTGACGTGATCACCATGGATTACGAGATGCCGATGATGGACGGCATCACCGCCGTGCGAAACATCATGCAGCGCTGTCCGACCCCGGTCCTGATGTTCTCCTCGCTGACTCACGAGGGCGCGCGCGTCACGCTCGATGCCCTGGATGCCGGTGCGGTCGACTACCTGCCGAAGAACTTCGAGGACATCTCGCGCAATCCGGACAAGGTCAAGACCCTGCTGTGCGAAAAGGTACATACCATCGCCCGCAGCAACCGCCGCTACAGCACTTATTCGCCAAGCCCCGCGCCTGCGTCCACGCCTGCCGCGCGACCGGCTCCCGCTCCGGCACGAGCGGCGACTGCAGGCGCACCTGCCGCCCCTGCCGCGAGCGCAGCAGTCCCAAAGCGTAAGGCCTACAAACTGGTGGCGATCGGTACGTCCACCGGCGGCCCGGTTGCCCTGCAGCGCGTGCTTACCCAGTTGCCGGCCAATTTCCCTACGCCCATCGTGCTCATCCAGCACATGCCGGCGGCCTTCACCAAGGCCTTTGCCGAGCGCCTGGACAAGCTCTGTCGTATCAACGTCAAGGAAGCCGAGGATGGCGACCAGTTGCGTCCGGGGCTGGCCCTGCTGGCGCCTGGTGGCAAGCAGATGATGATCGATGCCCGTGGCTCGGTGCGCATCCTGCCCGGCGACGAACGCCTCAACTACAAGCCCTGCGTGGACATCACGTTCGGTTCCGCCTCCAAGTCGTACGCCGACAAGGTGCTGGCCGTGGTGCTGACCGGCATGGGCGCCGATGGCCGCGAGGGCGCGCGCCTGCTCAAGCAGGGCGGCAGCCAGGTGTGGGCCCAGGACGAAGCGAGCTGCGTGATCTATGGCATGCCCATGGCCGTGGTCAAGGCGAACCTGGCTGATGCGGTTTACGGTCTCGATGACATTGGCAGGCACCTGACCGAGGCCTGCCTCTGATGGATGCACTGAGCCTCGTCGGTCTCAGCCTGGCGTTGGTCGCCATCATCGGTGGCAACTACCTCGAGGGCGGCCACGTAGGCGCATTGATCAACGGCCCGGCGGCGCTGATCGTTATCGGCGGTACGCTGGGCGCTGCATTCCTGCAGACGCCGGTCAATGTATTCAAGCGTTCGCTGGCTATCCTGCGCTGGATCATCCTGCCGCCGCATATCGATCTCCCGGGCGGTATCAACCGGGTCGTGGGCTGGAGCATGGTGGCGCGCAAGGAGGGGCTGCTCGGCCTGGAACCTGTCGCTGACAGCGAGGCCGACCCGTACGCGCGCAAGGGCCTGCAACTGCTGGTCGATGGCACCGAGCCAGAGTCGATCCGCGGTATTCTCGAAGTCGATTTCTTCACCCAGGAAAACCGGGATATCCAGGCCGCGAAGGTCTTCGAAAGCATGGGTGGCTATGCACCGACCATCGGCATCATCGGCGCGGTGATGGGCCTGATCCATGTCATGAGCAACCTGGCCGATCCCGGCGCGCTGGGCAGCGGCATCGCCGTGGCCTTCGTCGCCACCATCTACGGCGTCGCCTTCGCCAACCTGCTGCTGTTGCCCGTCGGTAACAAGCTGAAATCCATTGCCGCGCGCCAGTCGGTGTACCGGGAAATGCTCCTCGAAGGCATCCTGTCGATTGCCGAAGGCGAAAACCCACGTTCCATCGAGCTGAAGCTGCAAGGCTTCCTGAATTGACGTGAGACGGCGACGCAGGCACGAGGAAGAGCACGAGAACCACGAGCGGTGGCTGGTTTCCTATGCCGACTTCATTACCTTGCTGTTCGCCTTCTTCGTGGTGATGTATTCGATCTCGTCGCTCAACGAAGGCAAGTACAAGGTCTTGTCCGAGAGTCTGGTTGGCGTATTCAGCGAGCCTGAGCGCTCGATCAAGCCGATTCCCATCGGTGAGCAGCGGCCGCGTACCACCCAGCCCGATCAGTCGATGGTCGATGAAAATCAGAATTCGGAAGCTGCCTCGAAGCCTGCAACTGACCCGCTGCAGGAAATTGCCGACAGCATGCGCGATGCTTTTGCCGATCTGATTGGTGACCAGCAACTTACCGTAAGGGCCAACGAACTGTGGGTGGAAATCGAGCTCAATTCGAGTCTGTTGTTTCCCAGCGGCGATGCGGTACCCAATGATATGGCGTTCCAGTTGATCGAGAAGGTGGCGAAGATCGTCGCGCCTTACGAGAATCCGATTCATGTCGAAGGCTTCACTGACAACAAGCCCATCAGCACGGGTCAATACCCCAGTAACTGGGAGCTGTCGGCGGCGCGCTCGGCGAGTATCGTGCGCATGCTGGCGATGGACGGTGTGAATCCTGGCCGGATGGCTGCCGTAGGTTATGGCGAGTTCCAGCCGGTGGCCGACAATGACACCGAGGATGGACGTTCGCGCAACCGGCGCGTGGTATTGGTGATTTCCCGTAATCTGGACATCCGGCGCAGCATCAGTGGCGTGGGCAGCACCCATGCCAGCCCCGCCGACCCCGCGTTGCAGAGGGCTGGCACGCAACCTGCTACTGCTGTACCTGAAGCCAGGGGTGCCAATAATCCGGCGCCTTCTCGATGAGTTCGTCAAATATCTCGGCCTGGCGTGAGCGGTCGGGAGGAAGAAAATCATGAAAGTCTGGGCAGTAGCCAATCAGAAAGGTGGCGTGGGCAAGACCACAAGCTCCATCGCACTCGCCGGCCTGCTCGCCGATGCGGGCAAGCGTGTGGTGATCGTCGATCTCGACCCGCATGGCTCGATGACCAGTTACTTCGGCCACGACCCTGACACGCTCGAGCACAGCGTCTTCGACCTGTTCCTGCATCAGGGCGGCGTGCCGGAAGGATTGCCGAGGAGCCTGCTGCTGCCGACCAGTCATGAGAACATCTCGTTACTGCCATCGAGCACCGCCCTTGCCACGCTGGAGCGCCAGTCGCCGGGACAGAACGGCCTGGGCCTGGTGGTCGCCAAAAGTCTGGCGCAACTCTGGGAGGACTTCGACCACGCGATCATCGACAGCCCTCCGTTGCTGGGCGTGTTGATGGTCAACGCGCTGGCGGCCAGCCAGCAACTGGTCATCCCGGTGCAGACCGAGTTTCTTGCGGTCAAGGGCCTGGAACGCATGGTCAATACGCTGAACATGATCAACCGTTCGCGCAAGCAGGCATTGCCTTACCTGATCGTGCCAACCCTGTTCGATCGTCGTACCCAGGCCTCGCTGAATACGTTGCGGATGCTGCGCGATGCCTATCCCACCCAGCTGTGGCAGGCCTACGTGCCCGTGGATACCAAGCTGCGTGATGCCAGCCGGGCCGGTGTGGTGCCTTCGCGCAACGATGCCAACAGCCGTGGAGTGATCGCCTACCGGGCGTTGCTCAAGCAATTGCTGGCCACCCAGCCGGCGAGCCAGGTAGCGTGAAATGCTGGCCTATGCTCAATGGGCGTGTTCAAGTGTTTCGGTGTCGCGGCCGATAACCCGGTCAGCCATCAATTGCGGAATAATTTCATGAGTCGCACCGTCACCACGTCCAACCGCTCCCAGCTAGCCTTGCAGTCTTACCTGGACTCGCTGTTGCAGGAAGCGGCGGTCGAACTGGAGGCGAGCAGCGTCAGCCTTGCAGAGTTCGAGGCTGCCGTGCTCGAGGAACAGGTCCGCGATGCGCGCCTGGCGCCCAGGCCCGTGCTGGCCGAAGTCAAGCCGCGTGCCGTCGAGGTGGCCGAGGTGCGTCCGCTGGTGCTGCCGACCATCGAATTGCGGGTTCCGGTCGTCGAGGAGGTCAGTCCTCGGCCAATCGTGGAGCCCACACCACCGGCCATCGATCCGGAAGGGCGGCCGCAATGGGCGGAAGAAGCGTTCGAATGCCTGTTGTTCGACGTAGCCGGCCTGACCCTGGCCGTGCCGCTGATCTGCCTGGGTTCCATTTATCCGCTGGCTGATGCTGAATTGACACCATTGTTCGGGCAGCCCGACTGGTTTCTCGGCATACTGCCCAGCCAGGCCGGTAACCTGAAGGTGCTGGATACCGCGCGCTGGGTGATGCCCGAGCGTTATCGCGACGATTTCCGCGACGGCCTGCAATACGTTATATCCGTCCAGGGTTATGAGTGGGGGCTGGCGGTGCATCAGGTCAGCCATTCGATCCGCCTGACCCCGGACGAGGTCAAGTGGCGGGCCCAGCGGGCCCAGCGGCCCTGGTTGGCCGGTACGGTGATCGAGCATATGTGCGCCCTGGTCGATGTGGCGGCCCTGGCCGAGCTGATCGCCAGCGGCGCTACACGCAAGACCGGGCGTGTGCATTGATTGAGGGGTGATTCCTGTGTAGACAGGAATCCGGATAGACAACAGATTCATGCCGCCATGGGCGGTTCACGACGAGGCGAGGGATATGAAGAAAACGTCTGCGCAAGGTTCCGAAGATCCCATCCTGCAATGGGTAACCTTTCGCCTGGATAACGAGACCTATGGCATCAATGTGATGCAGGTCCAAGAGGTGCTCCGCTACACGGAGATCGCGCCGGTTCCGGGGGCGCCTGCGTATGTGCTGGGCATCATCAACCTGCGTGGCAACGTGGTCACGGTGATCGATACGCGCCAGCGTTTCGGCCTGGACAGCGCGCCGGTGACCGACAACACCCGCATCGTGATCATCGAGGCGGATAAACAGGTCGTGGGTATCCTCGTCGACAGCGTCGCCGAGGTCGTCTACCTGCGCCAATCCGAAGTCGAGACCGCGCCCAACGTCGGCAACGAAGAGTCGGCCAAGTTCATCCAGGGCGTTTGCAACAAGAATGGCGAGCTGTTGATCCTGGTCGAGCTGGACAAGATGATGACCGAGGAAGAGTGGTCCGACCTGGAGAGCATCTGAACCATGCTCGAAATAGCGGTGGGCGTGCTCGCGCTGTTCTGCATCGCGCTGGCGGTCGTGTGCCTGCAAACGCGCAAGGCCATGCTGCGGCAGGTGCAGGCCCAGGCCGAGCGTGACGCCGCGCAGGAGCGGCGGACCAAGGAACTGATCCGCCGGCTCGATACCTACCTCACCGGCAGTATCCGCATGGGCGAGGAACTGCATGAACTGCGCCGGGTCGTCGCTCCGCTGCCGGACAAGGTCAGCCAGATCGAGCAGCGCGATCCTTCCAGCCTGTCCTTCACCCAGGCCGCACGTCTCGCTGGCATGGGCGCCAGCGTCGATGACCTGGCCAGCTCCTGCGGCTTGAGCAAGGCCGAAGCGGAATTGGTCAGCAAGCTCCATCAGGCGAAACGCAAGCGCTCGTAAACGTGGGCAGCTCGTTGTCCTTGCCCTCTCGTCAGACCGGTGGCACCAGACCGAACGACCCGGGGTCCTAAGCTGAACACTCAGCCATGGATTTCGCGCGGAGGTCTGCCATGCGTGTTGCTCTTCTGCTGATCCTGTGCTGCCTGGGCTCGCCCGTCGTGGCCAGCGAAGCGCCGTTGCAGGTCAAGGGCGCGATGACGATCAATGTCATGCAGGCACGTTACCTGTACGAATACGGCGCAATGTTCGTCGATGTGCGCTCTGCCCGGCAGTGGTCGTGGGGGCATGTGGCGGGGGCGGTGCATTTGCCGATCGACGATGGTTTCAGCGACCTTGCCCATCAGCGTTGGCCGCGTGAGTTGCCACTGGTGCTGTACTGCGAAAGCGATGTCTGCCCGCACGCTGCTCAGGCTTCGCAGTTGGCGGTGGCCTGGGGCTACACCCAGGTGTTCTATTTCCGCGCCGGCTACTTTTCCTGGCAACTCCATGACCTGCCCCAGGGCAAGGGCGGCAAGGGCGATCTGCTGGCGTTCATGGGCGCTCTGTAGACCCTTCGGCAGGTGGTGTGATGTCGCGTTCGCCGTCCTGCTGCTCGAAGCCGACGGGGCATTTGTCTTTCAGATACCAGGCGAAGGCGATGATCTCGGCGATGCTGCGATACAGCGCCTCGGGGATCGCGTCGCCCAGTTCGAGGCGGGCGAGCAGGCGGACCAGCTCGGCATTCTCATAGATCGGCACTTCATACTCGCGAGCGATCTGCAGGATCGCTTCGGCCAGTTCGTCGTCACCCTTGGCGCTGAGGGTCGGTGCCGAGGCGCCGTCGTAGGAGAGGGCGATGGCCTGTCTGGGTTGTCTCATGCGGTTTCGTCCACCCAGCGTTGTTCGAGGTGCGTTTTCGGCCCGCGTGGTGGCGTGCCCTGGCGGCAGGCCAACTCGTCGACTTCGAGGCCGGCGGCGCTCAGGCGTTCGCGCAAGTGGCCCAGCTCCCGTTCGACGAGCGCCACGGTCTGGCCGTTCTCGGCCCAAAGCTGACTGGAGAAACGCCCCTGCAACACCTGCGCTTGCACTTGTAGCGGCCCCAGCGGGGCCAGGTCGAAGGCCAGGTCGATGCGCCAGAGGATTTCTTTCTTGTCCTGTTTGCCAGTCCCCCCTTTGCCTTGCTCTTCCTCGCGTTGCAGCCTGATCTGCAACGGCACGATGTCGTGCTGGCTACGCATGGGCAGCTCCAGTTGCCAGGTGGTAAGCAGGTTGCCGTCGGGGGTGACTTCGTTTTGCGCCAGGCTCGACAACTGATGGGTCTGCAACCGCGATACCGCAGCCGCGGCCAGGCGCAGCACGGTCTGCAGGTCGGCCTCCTCATCCATCGACTGCAACAGTCGCGATGGCAGCGGAAAACTCATCGCCTGCTGGCGCAGGCTGCTCTGCCCCAGATTGCCCAGGGCATTGCGCATCAGGGCGGGCAAGGCCTGGGCCAGCGCGGCGGCGGGAGGCGGGGTGCCGGTGGGCAGGTTGGGCAGGTTGGGCAGCAACTGGGCGATCAGGCGCAGCAGATTGGCCTTGAGATCCTGGGGCAGGGCAGCGGCCTGGCCGCTGAGCAGTTTGCCTTCGAGGAACAGTCCGCTGTTTTCCAGGGCCTTGGCCAGGCCTTTCTCGGTGCTCAATTGTTCCCCGTCCGGAAGCAACGCGAGCAGCTTGTCGATGCTGCCCCGCACGTCCGCCGGCATGTCGTTGCCGGCGGTTCCCTGCAGTGCCTTGAACAAGCCTTCCAGCGAGCCCTGGCGGCCTTGCTGGGTCGCCATCTGCTGGCCGAGGGCGAGCTGATCCAGGCGCCCGCTCAGGGGCATGAAGGACAGGCTCTGGTCGCCTTTGACCTGGGCCGTCAGCAGGCTGCCCAGCGGCAGCGGCACGGGCGATTCGATACTCAGCTTGTTGCCGGCCAGCGGCGTATTGAGCAGGCTCACCAGGGCCTTGTAGACGACCTGGGCGCCATTTTGCAACGCGCTCTGCGTGGCCACGACCTTGCCCTGCAACTGGGTGCCGACCGGCAATTGTTCGAGGTCGATGCTGGTCAGGGCCTGGGTCGCGCTGGCTTGCAGGGCAACGCCCAGGCGCGACGTCGACAAGGCGGTCACCGTGACGTTGCTACCGAGTGCGAGTGCCCGGCTACCGGCAGCTTCCACGATGGTCTGGCGACCGCTGTCCAGGGTCAGTTTGAGCAGCAGTTGGAAGCTGTTGGCCGAGGACTCCTTGACCGAGACGACCTCGGCGTCAGCCGTCTCGCCAGCGACCATGAGGCCATCCAGCGGCTTGAGCAACTTGACCGCCAGGTCGGCAGCCGAAACCGTTGCCCGACTGGTCGATGAGCTGGGCGCAACAGGAAGGGAACTGCCTATTTCTGCCATTGCCGATCCAGACCCTGAAAACCGTTGAGGTGGCGACGTGCCGCAGGGGAGCGTCTTCGTCGATAAATGCGCGGCGATGCCCGCTATGTATAATGCCGCCCCGTTCGGAGCGGCCGCGATCATGTGCACCATTATAGCGGCCGCGACCGTGCCGACTTGAACCGCCGATGGGTAGCCATGTCTTGACCACTTTGCATCTTGCAGCCGATGGCCTTGTTTGTGAGCGCGATGGGCGCCTGTTGTTCGAGGATCTCAGCCTGCGAATCGAGGCTGGCACGCTGTTGCAGGTCAGCGGTCCCAATGGCAGCGGCAAGACCAGCCTGTTGCGTCTGCTGGCCGGGTTGATGCAACCCAGCGCTGGCAGGGTAACCCTCAATGGCGAGCCGGTCGGCGCGCAGAAAGAGCAGAGCAGCCTGCTTTGGATCGGTCATGCAGCGGGGATCAAGGGGCTATTGAGCGCCGAAGAGAACCTCGCCTGGCTTTGTGCGCTGCATCAGCCCAGCCGCCGCGAGCCGATCTGGCAGGCGCTGGCCGCCGTTGGCCTGCGTGGCTTCGAAGACGTGCCCTGTCACACGCTATCGGCCGGCCAGCAGCGACGCGTGGCGCTGGCCCGCCTGTATCTCGACGGGCCGGCGCTGTGGATTCTCGACGAACCCTTCACCGCCCTGGACAAGGCTGGCGTGGCGCAGCTGGAAGCCCATCTGGCCGCTCATTGCGCGGGTGGCGGCATCGTCATTTTCACCACGCACCATCAGTTGAGTGTGAAGCCGGCTGGTTATCGTGAACTCGAGCTCGGGCGGAAAACGGCATGAGCGTATTTATGCACCTGCTCACCCGCGAAGCGCGCCTGCTGTTCAGACGTCCGGCTGAGCTGGCTAATCCTTTAGTCTTCTTCGCCATCGTCATCGCCCTGTTCCCCCTGGCGATCGGGCCAGAGAGCCAACTGCTCCAGCGCATCGCCCCCGGGCTCGTCTGGGTCGCGGCTTTGCTGTCGGTACTGTTGTCGCTCGATGGGCTGTTCCGCAGCGATTTCGAGGATGGTTCTTTGGAACAATGGGTCCTTTCGCCGCACCCGCTGCCTCTTCTGGTATTGGCCAAGGTACTGGCACACTGGGCGCTCTCCGGGCTGGCGCTGGTGATTTTGTCGCCGGCCCTGGGGCTGATGCTGGGGTTGCCGATGGCCTGTTTGCCGGTACTGTTGCTGTCACTGTTGCTGGGTACGCCTATCCTGAGCTTGCTCGGGGCGGTTGGCGCGGCGTTGACGGTCGGCCTGAAGCGCGGTGGATTGCTGCTGGCGCTGTTGATATTGCCGCTGTACATACCGGTGTTGATCCTGGGCAGCGGTTCCCTGCAAGCTGCGTTGCAGGGTTTGCCCAGCGATGGGCATTTGTTGTGGCTGGCGAGTCTGAGTGCCCTGGCGGTAACGCTGACACCTTTCGCCATCGCCGCCGGGCTGAAGATCAGCGTCGGCGAATAAAAAACAGGTCCGATGCCGTTGCGGACAACGCGGCAGGACCCAAAGAGTTGCCGTGATGAATTGGACCTGGTTTCACAAGTGGGGCTCGCCCAAGTGGTTCTATGAAAAGAGTGGCCGCTGGCTGCCCTGGCTGGCTGCCGCCGCCGTTCTGCTGCTGCTCACCGCGCTGGTCTGGGGCCTGGCTTTCGCACCGCCGGAGAAATACCAGGGCAACAGCTACCGGATCATCTATATCCACGTGCCTGCCGCGTTCCTCGCCCAGTCCTGCTACCTGATGATGGCCATCGCCGGCGCGGTGGGGCTGATCTGGAAGATGAAGCTGGCCGACGTCGCCCTGCAGCAGGCGGCGCCCATCGGCGCCTGGCTGACCTTCGTCGCCTTGGTCACCGGCGCCATCTGGGGCAAGCCGACCTGGGGCACCTACTGGGTCTGGGATGCGCGCCTGACCTCGATGCTGATCCTGCTGTTCCTCTACTTCGGCATCATCGCCCTGGGCCAGGCGATCAGTAACCGTGACAGTTCGGCCAAGGCCTGCGCCGTGCTGGCGCTGGTCGGCGCGGTGAACATCCCGATCATCCAGAAATCGGTGGAGTGGTGGAACACCTTGCACCAGCCGGCCACCTTCAAGATCACCGGCAAGGCCAGCATGAGCGTCGACATGTGGCTGCCGCTGCTGCTCGCGGTGCTCGGTTTCTACTGCTTCTTCGCCGCCGTGCTGCTCATGCGCATGCGCCTCGAAGTGCTCAAGCGCGAGGCGCGCAGCAGTTGGGTCAAGGCCGAAATCGGCCGGCTGACAGGAGGGCGCCCATGAGTTTTTCGTCTTTCGCCGATTTCATTGCCATGGGACAACACGGCCCTTACGTGTGGACGGCATATGGCATCGGGGTAGCCGTGGTGCTGCTCAACGTCGCCTTGCCGATCCTGGCCAGGCGGCGTTACCTGCAAGACGAGGCGCGCCGTTTGCGCCGGGAGACCCAGCAGTGAACGCGGTTCGCAAAAAACGCCTGTACATCGTCCTCGCCATCGTCGCCGGCGCAGGCATCGCCGTGGCGCTGGCGCTTTCAGCCCTGCAGCAGAACATCAACCTGTTCTACACCCCGACCCAGATCGCCAGCGGCGACGCGCCTAAAGACACCCGCATCCGTGCTGGCGGCATGGTAGAGAAGGGCTCGCTCAAGCGCAGTGGCGATTCCCTGGACGTGGAATTCGTCGTCACCGATTTCGCCCAGCGTGTGACCATCCGCTATCGCGGTATCCTGCCGGACTTGTTCCGCGAAGGGCAGGGCATCGTCGCCCTCGGCAAGCTCGACGCCAATGGCGCGCTGATCGCCGATGAAGTGCTGGCCAAGCACGATGAAAACTACATGCCTCCCGAGGTGACCAAGGCGCTCAAGGACAGCGGCCAGCAACCTGACAAGCACGAGGGCTGAGCATGAACCTGAGTCTGTTCGTTCCAGAGCTCGGCCATCTGTCGCTGATCCTTGCCCTGTGCCTGGCGCTGGTGCAGGCCAGCCTGCCGCTGATCGGCGCCTGGCGTGGCGACCGGCAATGGATGGGCCTGGCGCAACCGGCGGCCTGGGGGCAGTTCGCTTTCATCCTGTTCGCCTTCGCCTGCCTGACCTGGTCGTTCATGGCTGACGATTTCTCGGTCGCCTACGTCGCCAGCAACTCCAACAGCGCCTTGCCCTGGTACTACAAGTTCAGTGCGGTGTGGGGCGCCCACGAAGGTTCCTTGTTGCTCTGGGCCTTGATCCTCGGTGGCTGGACCTTCGCCGTCTCGGTGTTCTCGCGGCAGTTGCCCGAGGTCATGCTGGCGCGGGTGCTGGCGGTGATGGGCATGATCAGCGTCGGCTTCCTGCTGTTCTTGATCATCACCTCCAATCCCTTCGAACGCCTGCTGCCGAACGTGCCCCAGGACGGTCGCGACCTCAATCCGCTGCTGCAGGACATCGGCCTGATCGTGCACCCGCCGATGCTGTACATGGGCTACGTCGGTTTCTCGGTGGCCTTCGCCTTCGCCATCGCCGCCTTGCTCGGCGGCAAGCTGGACGCGGCCTGGGCGCGCTGGTCGCGGCCCTGGACCATGGTCGCCTGGGCCTTTCTCGGCATCGGCATCAGCCTCGGCTCCTGGTGGGCCTATTACGAACTGGGCTGGGGCGGCTGGTGGTTCTGGGACCCGGTGGAGAACGCCTCGTTCATGCCCTGGCTGGTCGGCACGGCGCTGATCCACTCGCTGGCGGTGACGGAAAAACGTGGGGTGTTCAAGAGCTGGACGGTGCTGCTGGCCATCGCCGCGTTCTCGTTGTCGCTGCTCGGCACCTTCCTGGTCCGCTCCGGTGTGCTGACCTCGGTGCATGCCTTCGCCACCGACCCGGCACGCGGGGTGTTCATCCTCGCCTTCCTGTTGCTGGTGATCGGCGGTTCGCTGACCCTGTTCGCCATCCGCGCCCCGGTGGTCAAGAGCCAGGTGGGCTTTGCCCTGTGGTCGCGCGAGACGCTGCTGCTGGCCAACAATATCGTGCTGGTGGTCGCCGCTTCGATGATCCTGCTCGGCACGTTGTACCCGTTGGTGCTCGACGCCATGCATGGCGCCAAGTTGTCGGTCGGACCACCGTATTTCAATGCCTTGTTCGTACCGCTGATGGCCTTGCTGATGCTGGTGATGGCGGTCGGCATCCTGGTGCGCTGGAAGGACACGCCGGTGAAGTGGCTGCTCGGCATGCTCACGCCGGTGCTGCTCGCCAGCGTTGCCTTTGGTGCGCTGGCGAGCCTGCTGGCGGACGATTTCCACTGGGCGGCCCTGGCGGTATTCCTGCTGGCCGGCTGGGTGGTATTCGCCGGGCTGCGCGATCTGCTCGACAAGACCCGCCACAAGGGCTTGCTCAAGGGTATCGGAAACCTGTCTTCCAGCTACTGGGGCATGCAACTGGCGCACCTGGGCATGGCCGTGTGCGCAGTGGGTGTGGTGCTGGTCAGTCAGGGCAGTGCCGAGCGCGACCTGCGCCTGGCGCCGGGCGAGTCGCTGGAACTGGGCGGCTATCGCTTCGTCTTCGAGGGCGCCAAGCACCATGAAGGGCCGAACTTCACTTCGGATCGCGGCACCATCCGCGTGCTCGATGACGGCGAGGAAGTGGCGCTGCTGCATCCGGAGAAGCGCCTGTACACCGTGCAGCGCATGCCGATGACCGAGGCGGGCATCGACCCAGGCTTTACCCGCGATCTTTACGTCGCCCTTGGCGAGCCGCTGAAAAACGGTGCCTGGGCGGTGCGCGTGCACATCAAGCCGTTCGTGCGCTGGATCTGGCTGGGCGGTCTGATGATGGGCCTGGGCGGCCTGCTGGCGGCACTCGACAAGCGCTATCGGGTCAAGGTGAAAACGCGGGTGCGCGATGTACTCGGGCTGAGGGAGGTTGCAGCATGAAACGTCTGGTCCTGCTGATCCCATTGCTGCTGTTCCTCGGCATGGCGGTGCTGCTCTATCGCGGCCTGTTCCATGATCCGAGCGAGCTGCCTTCGGCGCTGATCGGCAAACCGCTGCCGGCCTTCAGCCTGCCCGATCTCAAGGAGCCGCAGCGTCTGTTGACCCAGGACGACCTCAAGGGCCGCCCGGCGCTGATCAATGTCTGGGCCACCTGGTGCCCGACCTGCAAGGCCGAGCACCAGATGCTCAATCGCCTGGCCGAGACCGGCGTGGTGATCCACGGCGTCAACTACAAGGACGACAGCGAGGCCGCGCGCAAGTGGCTGGCCGACTACAAGGACCCCTACCAGCGCAACGTGGTCGACAACGACGGCAGCCTGGGGCTCGACCTGGGTGTGTATGGCGCGCCGGAGACCTTCCTGGTCGATGCCCAGGGCATCATTCGCCACAAGTACATCGGCGCCATCGACGAGCGGGTCTGGCGCGAAGAGCTGGCACCGCTGTACCAGGCGCTGGAGAGCAAGCCGTGAAGCGCATTTTCTTCGCCTGTCTGTTGCTGATGATCGGCGGCTTGGCCCAGGCGGCCATCGAGGCCAATCAGTTCAAGAACGATGCCGAGCGTGAACGTTTTCGCAGCCTGACCGAAGAGCTGCGCTGCCCGAAATGCCAGAACCAGAACATCGCCGATTCCGATGCGCCCATCGCCAAGGACCTGCGCCGGGAAATCCTGCGCCTGATGGACGAGGACAAGAGCGACGACGAGATCGTCGATTTCCTGGTCCTGCGCTACGGCGACTTCGTGCGCTACAAGCCACCCGTGGACAGTCGCACCTACCTGTTGTGGTATGGCCCGTTCGCGCTGCTCGGCTGTGGTGCGCTGGTGCTCGGCGTGCTGGTGGCCCGACGCCGTCGCGCTGGCCTCGCGTCGGCGAGCGGAGAACTCTCCGCCGATGAACGCGCGCGCCTCGCCGTATTGCTCAACCGTCAGGAAAACCAAGACCGATGATCGAATTCTGGCTCGCCGCCGGCCTGCTGTTGCTGGCGGCCCTGGCTTTCCTGCTGCTGCCCGTGTTGCGTGGGCGCAAGAAACAGACCGAGGAAGACCGTACCGCGCTGAACGTGGCACTGTACCAGGAGCGCCTGGCCGAACTGCAGGCCCAGCGCCAGGCCGGTACGCTGAGCGACGGGCAGTTGCAGGCCGGGCAGGCCGAGGCCGCCCGCGAACTGCTGGCTGATACCGAAGACAGCGAACAGCGGCGTGCCTCCCGGCTTGGGCGCGCGGTGCCGCTGATCGCCGCGCTGCTGGTGCCGCTGGTCGCGGCCGGCCTCTACTGGCATTGGGGCGCGCTCGGCACCATCAGGGACATGGCCGACAATCGCCAATTGACTGTCCCGGAGATGACCGCCCGGCTCGAAGCCTCGGTGAAGCAGCAGCCTGATTCGGCCGAGTCCTGGTATTACCTGGGGCGCCTGTACATGGCGCAGAACCGTCCTGCCGAAGCGGCGCATGCCTATGAGCAGGCCGCAGGCGTGGCAGGGCGTGCGCCGGAGTTGCTGGGGCAATGGGCGCAGGCGTTGTATTTCGCCAATGGCAAGGCCTGGTCCGAGCAGGTCCAGACGCTGACCGATGAAGCGCTCAAGGCCGATCCGCAGGAAGTCACCAGCCTGGGGCTGCTGGGGATTGCCGCGTTCGAGAGCCAGCGCTTCGCCGAGGCCATCGATTATTGGCAACGGCTGGCCAACCTGATGCCGGAGAACGATCCGTCACGCCAGGCCATCGAGGGCGGTATCCAGAAGGCACGCGAGCAATTGCTGGCGCGGGGAGAGAAGGTCGAGGCGCCTGCTGCGGAGCACAGGTTGCGTGTACGTGTCGAACTGGCGCCAAACGTGAAAGACAAGGCTGCTGCCGATGACGCGGTGTTCGTTTTCGCCCGTGCCGCTTCCGGCCCGCCGATGCCGCTGGCAGCCAAGCGTTTGAAAGTCAGTGATCTGCCTGCCGAAGTCGAGCTGTCCGATGCCGACGCGATGATGCCGCAGTTGAAACTTTCTGCCTTCGCCCAGGTTCAACTGGTGGCACGCATCTCCCGTGCAGGCGACGCGAAGGCCGGTGAGTGGATCGGCCGCAGCGCCGATATCGCCAGCGCCACCGGTGCGCTGCAAACGCTGATCATCGATACCCAGGACACACCGCAGTGATTCGTCAGTCGATCCATTTCAAACACCTCGCCTGCCTGGCCTTGCTGGCCGTCATGGCCGGTTGTACCACCAGCGGGCCTCAGCCAGGTGGTGGCCAGGTAATTACCCAGCCACCCGCCACGCCATCCGGTTCCGGGCCGACCATCACCCCTCCGGTGACCCCGACGACAGCACCGACCCGCCTGCCGTCGCACCCGCGCTTCGCACCGCCACCGGGCGGCAACAGCTACTGGGACACGACGTTGAACGTGTACGTCCTGCCGGATCGGACCTACTACCGCGATCGCACCTACTATCGCTGGTCGGATGGCTGGAGCTGGGCGTCGCATCCGAATGGGCCGTGGCAGGCCGCGGACCTCAGTGAGATTCCGCCGGGGCTGTCGCGCAAATACGCGCGCTAGCGGCCGCAGGCGGCGAATCGAGCGTTCACTTGCGACCTGATTCGGACGCTGGCTACTCTTGCAGCCATTCCCTAGGAGTAGCAGCCATGAGCGACGCGTTGCTTGAGATCCCCGTCATCGACATCAAGGGTGAGCAGAAGACCCTTGCCGACTACGCTGGCAAGGCCCTGCTGGTGGTCAACACCGCCAGCGAGTGCGGTTTCACCCCGCAATACCAGGGATTGGAAGCGCTCTGGCAGGCCTACAGGGAACGTGGCCTGGTCATACTGGGGTTTCCGTGCAACCAGTTCGGCCGCCAGGAACCGGGGGACGAGGCGGGCATCGTCGAGTTCTGCGAGTTGAATTTCGGCGTCAGCTTTCCGCTGTTTCGCAAGGTCGAGGTCAATGGCCCCGGTGCCCATCCGCTGTTCGTCGCCCTGAAGAAACGCGCGCCTGGCCTGCTGGGCAGCCAGGGCATCAAATGGAATTTCACCAAATTCCTGGTCGACGGCGAGGGGCGCACGGTCAAGCGTTTTGCGCCGACCACCAAGCCCGAGGCGCTGCGCGATGAAATCGAAGCCTTGCTGATGTGAGGCGTGCGCAGCGTGGTTCTTAGAACCTGTTCACGATCTGCTGCGCGTCGGCCAAACAAGGTTGAAAGCGACCTCGGAATGCTCATTTACAACTCGTAAACTCTGCTTCCTCGGTCACTTTCGCCCCTGTTTTACTCTAGCTCGCGAGATCGTGAACAGGTTCTTACGGCGCTATCGGCAGCCAGGCCTCCAGCAGTGCGACCAGGTCTTCGCGGCGAAATGGCTTGGCCATGTAATCGTCCATGCCCGCGGCCTGGCAGCGTTCGCGCTCCTCGGGCAGGGCGTTGGCGGTCAGGGCGATGATTGGCAGCTCGGGCCAGTTCGCCATCTGGCGGATACGCCGGGTGGCTTCGTAGCCATCCATGACCGGCATGTTGCAGTCCATCAGCACCAGGTCCGCCGGATTCTCCTGCAAATACTCGATGGCCTCGACGCCGTTGGCGGCGATGCCTACCTCGCAGCCCAGCTTGACCAGCATGCCGCGGGCGACCATCTGGTTGACCGCATTGTCCTCGACCAGCAGCACGCGGGCCTTGTGCAGGCTGGCGGGGACATCGGTCGTGCCTGGTGGCTGGTCCGTTTGCCCTGGGCTCAGCAGTTGCTGCAGGGCTTTGTACAGGGCGGCCCGTGACAGCGGCCGGGCCAGTTGGCTGAATGGCGCGAGCGGCTCGCTGCCTTCCGTGCCGAGCAAGCCGCCATAGGAGGTGACCAGCAGGATCGGCGCCTGGGTGGCGCGGCGCAGGCCTGGCAGTTGGCTGCTGTCGTCGCAGATCAGCAGATCGCACTCGACCTGGTTGCCCAGTTCTTCCTGGGTGCGCTGGCGGAAAGCCAGGCCCCAGTGTGGCAACCAGCCTGCCAGCAGTTCTTCCAGGCCACTGCCCGGGTGGCAGAGCGTGGTGGCCTGGCCTTTGAGGAAGGTCCATTGTTGCGCGGGTTGATGAGAGGGCAGAGGCAGGTCGGCAACGAAGCGGCTGCCATCACCCTCCACCGACTCCACGACCAGCTTGCCGTCCATGGCTTCGCACAGGCGCCGGGTCAGGGCCAGGCCGAGGCCGGTGCCGCCATATTGGCGGGTGATGCCTGCGCCGGCCTGGGTGTAGGGCTGGAAGATCCGTGCCTGCGCCTCGGCGGCGATACCGATGCCGGTGTCACGTACCTCGACGCGAACGCCGCTGGCCGTGGGGCTCACTCGCAAGTCGACGCGGCCGGTACGGGTGAACTTGAGCGCATTGGACAGCAGGTTGCTGACGATCTGCCGGACACGGGTCGGATCGCCCAGGATCAGGGCAGGCAAGCGCGGGTCGACCAGGCAGGTCAGCTCGACCATGGGGCTGGCGTTCTGCGACAGCAGGCTGGCGGTATCCTCGGCGAGGGTGCCGAGGTCGAAAGGAATCCGTTCCAGTTCGAGCTGACCGGCTTCGTGCTTGGACAGGTCGAGGATGTCGTTGAGCAGTTCGACCAGGATCTTGCCCGAGTTATGGGCGATCGCCAGTTGCTGGCGCTGCTCGTCGGTCAGCTTGCCATCCAGGGTCAGGGAGAGCATGCCGAGCAGGCCGTTGAGCGGCGTGCGGATTTCATGGCTCATGCTGGCCAGCAGGCTGGCGCGTGCCTGGGCCATTTCCAGGGCGGTCCGCCGGGCGGCTTCCAGGTCGTTGTTGGAGAGGGTCAGGCGGGCGTTAGTGGCCTTGAGCTCGGCGGTGCGGGCCGAGACGATGTGTTCCAGCTCGCCGAGGTACTGGGTCAGGCGATCTTCAGCTTCGCGGCGCAGGTCGATGACATCGTGGATGCTCGACAACTGCTGATTGATCACCGCTACCAGCGTGCCGATTTCGTCCAGCTCATGGTTCCTGGGGCAGGGGATCGGTTCGAAATCCTTCTTCGGATCGCGCTCGGTGAGCGAGCGGATGGTGCTTATCAATGGCTTGGTCAGCATGAAATAGAACAGCACCAGCAGAATCAGCGCCAGCAGCAGGCTGCGGGCGAAGCCGGTGAGCAGGGTCAGCAGGCTGCGCTCCAGGAAGTGGTTGCCGAAGGCATAGGTATCGACCTGCAGGCGCAGTACACCGAGAGATTCGTCGGGCTCGTGACTGACGAACAACTGGTCGACGAACTGGCGGCTGTCGCCGAACAGCATGTCGCTGAGTACCCGATAGCCGCTCCGCGAGGCCGGGCGTTGCACGGAGGCGAGGGTCAGGCCGCTGCTGTCGATGATTTCCGCGCGTATCACCGCCGGCGAGCGCAGCAGGCCCACGACCAGTTCCTGGGCCAGTTCGGCGTCGATGTTATAGGCGATGCGGGCCGCCGGATTGTGGCTGATTTCCAGCAGGGAGCGGATTTCCCGGTCTATCGCTGCGTCTTCGCTGGCATAATCCAGACCTACTTGGACCAGGGAGAGCAGGGTGCCGAGGATGAATGCCACCAGGACCGTGATGCTGGCCTGTTTGAACGACAGGCGATTGGTGAGCGATATATCCATCGGCAACGCTAGTCCTGGGTCCGGGCGCAGAGCAAAGCATAGCCCAAGCTGCCTTTCTGAGAATCTAACCGCAACTCATTAATCCCATCGGTGAGCGCGCGGCCTCTCATGATGTTGAGTGGTGATGCAGGGACACTTTATACGAGGAGTAGATCGTGGATTCACGCTTGATGAGTTTTCTGCAACGTGCCGAGGAGGTGCTGGAGCGCCTCGAACCGATTCTGCCCGCGCCGCGCCAGCATGTGGACTGGAACAAAACCGTAGCTGCCCGCTGGCACCGGGAAGGGCGCAGTGGCTATCTGCAAGGCCTGGAGGTGACCCTGGACCTGAGCCTCGACGACCTGGTCGGGGTCGACAGCCAGCGTGAGCAACTGGCGCGCAACACCCAGCAGTTCGTCGACGGCCTGCCAGCCAACCATGTGTTGCTGTGGGGTTCGCGCGGTACCGGCAAGTCCTCGCTGGTGCGGGCATTGCTGGCCGCGCACGCCAAGTCCGGGCTGCGCCTGATCGAGATCGAGCGTGACCATCTGGCCGACCTGCCACGGGTGGTGGAGATGCTCATCGATCTGCCGCAGCGTTTCGTGCTGTTCTGCGACGACCTCTCGTTCGAGTCGGGCGATGGCGATTACCGGGTGCTGAAAAGCGTGCTCGATGGTTCCCTGGAGCGTGCCCCGGACAACGTGTTGCTATACGCCACCTCGAACCGCCGCCATCTGGTGCCGGAGAAGGAGAGCGACAACCTCAACTGGAAGCACGTCGACGGCGAGCTGCACCCGAGCGAAGCGGTGGAGGACAAGATCGCCCTGTCCGATCGCTTTGGCCTGTGGCTGTCGTTCTATCCGTTCACCCAGGAGCATTTCCTGGCGGTGGTGCGCCACTGGATCGGCGTGCTGGCCAAGCCCAGCGGCCTGCAGTGGGAGTGGGACCACGATCTGGAAATCCTGGCGGTTCGCTGGGCGACCGGGCGCGGCAACCGTAACGGCCGCTGTGCCTACCAGTTCGCCCGTCAGTGGGTGGGGCTGCAATTGCTCAAGGTGGCGCCGTGAACGAGTTGCCCGGCGCCGACAGCGGCCTGCGGGGCTATGACCTGCTGGCCGCGCAGCTCGAAGCGTTGCTCGCTGGCGAGCGGGATTTCATTGCCAATAGCGCGCAGTTCGCCGCTTTTCTCTTCGCCGAACTGGAGGGCCTGAACTGGGCCGGCTTCTACCTGAAGCGCGACGAAGAGCTGGTGCTGGGACCGTTCCAGGGCAAGGTCGCCTGCACGCGCATTCCGTTCAGTCGTGGGGTCTGCGGCGCTGCGGCACGAACCCGCAGCACTCAGCGGGTCGAGGATGTACATGCCTTTCCCGGCCACATCGCCTGCGACAGCGCCTCGAACAGCGAGTTGGTGGTGCCGTTGTTGCAAGGTCAGCGGTTGATCGGTGTGCTCGATCTGGATAGCCCCCTGGTCGGCCGTTTTTCAGCTGCGGACCAGGCTGGTATCGAGCGGCTCGTGGCGATATTCCTGGCTGCCAGCGACAGGCTTGAAAAAAGCGGGTGAAAGGCTCCTCCGAGGCAGGAGCGGACGTTTGCTATACCGTCATTCCCGCGAAGGCGGGAACCCAAATAAAAGGCGCTTCTGGATTCCCGCCTTCGCGGGAATGACGGCTAAACACAACGCGTAGTAACAGTCATCGCACGAACGTCCGCTCTTGCCTCGATGCAGCCGTCCAGCCTCACAGGTCATCGGCTTCGAGCGAGGCCGCAGGCCGCTTTCAGTCTTCTGCCTGCACCACTTCGAGCACCCGGATGCGTCCGGGCTCGGGGTAGTGCCAGCGCACCTGCACGTCCCAGTAGCGCACGCCATAGCGGCGGTCGGGCTGCGGCACCTGGTAGGCCGGGCGCGGATCGAGCGCCAGGCACTGTTCGATCAGCTCGGTGACCGGTTGGCCGAGGCGTCGTGAATGGGCCTGGGCCTGGCGCAGGGCCAGGCTTTCCCATTCCACCGGAATCAGTTCCGGGGCGGCGTCGGCGATGCCGTTCTGGGCATCGGCGATCAGATCGGAGTAGGGCACGTAGGGTTTGATATCCAGCACTGGCGTGCCGTCGAGCAGGTCGATGCCTGACAGCCACAGGCGCCCAGGCTCGACCTTGTCCAGCTTGACCACCGACTGGCCGATGCCGTTGGGACGATGGGTCGCCCGGCTGGCGAACACGCCGACCGTGGCATTGCCGCCCAGGCGCGGTGGGCGCACCTTGAGCCGCGGCTTGTCCTCCAGGGCCTGGTGGAACAGGAACAGCAGCCAGACGTGGCTGACTTTTTCCAACCCGGCTACCGCGGCGCCCTTGTCGAACGGTGCCGCAAGCTCCAGCACACCGCGCGCGGCAGGCGCCAGCAAGGGTTGGCGGGGAATGGCGAACTTCTCCTTGAAACAGGAGTGGACGAAGCCGACAGGGGTGACGGAATAGGTCATGCGAGAGCCGTGTTCTTATGAGTAGGCGCATGTTAGCCGATCAGGCCGGCGTGCGTCCGGCTGTCGCACCTGTGTGTGGCGCAATCATGCATGGCGTTGATGAAGACCATCGATATTCCTGCCTGTAACCTTGCGGTTCGCGTGGTAGGGTGCAGCCCGGTCGTGAATCCTTACAAGAGAGGCTGTCGATGCTGAGAATCTGGGGGCGCAAGAACTCCTCGAACGTGCGCAAGGTGCTCTGGTGCGCGGAAGAAATCGGTCTGGCCTACGAGTCGATCGAGGCGGGCGGTGCGTTTGGCCTGGTCGACGAGCCGCAGTATCGGGCGAAAAATCCCAATGGCCTGGTGCCGATGATCGAGGATGGTGAACTGCTGCTCTGGGAGTCCAACGCCATCGTGCGCTACCTGTCCGCCCGCTACAGCGATGGTCTGCTCTACCCACGCGATGCCGCGCAGCGTGCCGCCGGCGACAAGTGGATGGACTGGACCACCTCCAGCCTGGCGGTGCCGTTTCGCGACCTGTTCTGGGGCACCTTGCGTACGCCGCCCGAGCAGCGCAACGAGGCGCTGATCGCCTCGGCACTGGCGCGTTGCGGCGAATTGCTGCGGGTGCCCGACCAGGCCCTGGCCAGCCAGCCCTACCTGTCTGGCGAGGCGCTGGCCATGGGTGACATCCCCCTGGGTTGTTTCGTCTATGCCTGGTTCGAGATGCCCATCGCGCGTCCCGACCTGCCCAACCTCGCCGCCTGGTATCGACGCCTGGGTGAACGCCCAGCCTATCGGCGGGCGGTGATGACGGCATTGACCTGAGCGTCCGTTCAGCATCCTGCGCGCCAGGAGCGTGAACAGGAGCTGGACGTGGTTGCAAAACGCCTCGTCGGGCTCATTTAACTTTCCTTTTCCACCGTGTGCGGGTTCCTCATGAGTTCAGCCCTGTCCATCCGGCAGTTGACCAAGACCTACGGCAACGGCTTCCAGGCCCTCAAGGGCATCGATCTGGAAGTCGCCGAAGGCGACTTCTTCGCCTTGCTCGGCCCCAACGGCGCCGGTAAATCCACCACCATCGGCATCCTCTCGACCCTGGTCAACAAGACCGGCGGCACGGTCAAGGTGTTCGGCAACGACCTGGACGCCCAGCCCTCGGCGCTCAAGCGCTGCCTGGGCGTGGTGCCGCAGGAGTTCAACTTCAACCAGTTCGAGAAGGTCATCGACATCGTCACCACCCAGGCCGGCTACTACGGCATCGGCCGCCGCGTGGCGAGCGAGCGTGCCGAGCGCTACCTGACCCAGCTCGGGCTGTGGGAGAAGCGCAATTCGGCATCCCGCGAGTTGTCCGGCGGCATGAAGCGGCGCCTGATGATCGCCCGCGCGCTGGTGCACGAGCCGCGCCTGCTGATCCTCGACGAGCCCACCGCCGGCGTGGACATCGAGCTGCGCCGCTCGATGTGGACCTTCCTCACCGAGCTGAACCAGCAGGGCATCACCATCATCCTCACCACCCATTACCTGGAAGAGGCCGAGCAACTGTGCCGCAACATCGGCATCATCGACCACGGCACCATCGTCGAGAACACCTCGATGAAGGCCCTGCTCGGCAAACTGCACCTGGAAACCTTCGTCCTCGACCTCAAGGACTCGTTGCCAGCGCCGCCCGCATTGCAGGGCTACCCGGCCAGGCTGCTCGACCACCACACCCTCGAAGTGCAAGTGGAGAAGAGCCTGGGCATCACCGAGCTGTTCCGCCAATTGGCGGCGCAGAACATCGAGGTGCTGAGCATGCGTAACAAGAGCAATCGCCTGGAGGAGCTGTTCGTCTCCCTGGTGGAAAAGAATCTGGCGAAGGTGGCGCTATGAGTCAGGAACTGCAGGCCAACCTGGTGGCCCTGAAAACCATCGTCACCCGCGAAGTGCGCCGCTTCACCCGGATCTGGCCGCAGACCCTGCTGCCCCCGGCGATCACCATGGTTCTGTACTTCGTGATCTTCGGCAACCTGATCGGCCGGCAGGTCGGCGACATGGGCGGCTTCAGCTACATGGAGTACATCGTGCCCGGATTGATCATGATGTCGGTGATCACCAACTCCTACTCCAACGTGGTGTCGAGCTTCTTCGGCAGCAAGTTCCAGCGCAACATCGAGGAGCTGCTGGTCTCGCCGGTGTCGCCGCACATCATCCTCATCGGCTACGTCGCCGGGGGCATGCTGCGTGGCCTGGCGGTGGGGCTGATCGTCACCGTGCTGTCGCTGTTCTTCACCCACCTGCAGGTGCATCACCTGGGGGTGACGGTGCTGGTGGTGCTGCTCACGGCGATCATCTTTTCCATGGGCGGCTTCATCAACGCGGTATTCGCGCGCAACTTCGACGACATCTCCATCGTCCCGACCTTCGTCCTGACGCCGCTGACCTACCTGGGCGGGGTGTTCTACTCGATCGCGCTGCTGCCGCCGTTCTGGCAGACCGTGTCGCTGGCCAACCCGATCCTGCACATGGTCAACGCCTTCCGCTACGGCATCCTCGGTGTGTCCGACATCAGCATCGGCATCGCCATCGCCTTCATGCTGGTGGCTGCGGCCGTGCTTTATGTGGCCTGTGTGCGGTTGCTGGTGAGTGGACGGGGGATGCGCCAGTAACGCCTTCGGTTTTCAGATCGCAGGGAGGCTCAGGGTGAAACGCGTTTCGTCCGGTGTCGATGTACAACGCACGTCGCCGCCGTGGGCGCGGGCGATGCAGCGAGTGATGGCCAGGCCCAGCCCGGCGTGCTCCGCGCCGCCTTCACGACGGGCAGGGTCGGCGCGGTAGAAACGGTCGAACAGATGGTCGATGACTTCGCTGGAAATCTGCTCGCCTTGGTTGCTCACGCTCAGCCCCACGAAGCGTTCGTGCGACTCGACGGACAGGCGAATGCCCCTGCCTGCCGGGCTGAAACGCAGGGCGTTCTCCAGCAGGTTGGACAGGGCGCGACGCAGCAGGGCGCGGTCTGCCATGACCTGCGCATTGCCCTGGAGGTCGAGGACGATGCCGCGCTCCTCGGCGACCAGGCTGAAATACTCGGCCAAGGCCGCCAGTTCTTGCCGTGCATCCAAACGCTCCAGGCGCGTCGGCAGCAGGCCGTTGTCGGCCTTGGCCAGCAGGAGCATGTCGTTGACCATCTGGGCCAGGTGTTGCAGCTCTTCCAGGTTGCTCAGCAGGGCTTCGCGGTAATCCTCCGGCGCCCGTGGCTGGGCCAGGATGACCTGGCTCTGGGTCAGCAGGTTGGACAGCGGCGTGCGCAGCTCGTGGGCGATATCGGCGGAGAAGGCCGACAGGCGCGCGAAGGCATCTTCCAGGCGCGCGAGCATCGCGTTGAAGGCTTCGCCGAGATCGGCCAGTTCGGCGGGAATGTTCTGTTCGGGCAGGCGGGTGGTCAGTGAACTGGCGGATATGCGGCGGGCCACCTGACTCATCTGTTGCAAGGGGCGCAGGCCGCGACGTGCGACCCAGGCGCCGAGCAGCGCCGTGGCCAGCGCCGAGAGGCCCATGCACAGCCAGATCAGGTGCTGCATCTGCAGCAGGAAGTGCTGGTGGTGGCTGATGTCCAGCGCCAGGCGCAACTGGCGGCCATCGGCCAGCGCTGTGCTCAGGACCCGATAATCGCTGTGCCCGCTCTGCCAGCGGTAAAGCGCTCTGGAGTCCTCGGGCAGATCGCTCAGGCGAGGCGTGCTGACGAACAGCGGCTTGCCTTGCCGGTCATCCAGGCGCAGGGCGATATCGGCATGGCGCGCCAGTTCCTGCTCCAGGCGTGTCTGGTAGCCGGAGCCTTGCAGCAGGCCGCCGAACAGCTCGCTGCGGCTTTCCAGCAACTGGCGGTCGAGCTCGACGAAGTGCGATTCGCTGGCGCGGTTGAACAGCAAGCCCGCGACCAGTGCCACACAGGCCACGCAGGTGGCGAACAGCAAGGCCAGTCGGTTGGCCAGCGACAGGCGCATCAGCGCTGCTCCAGCACGTAGCCCATGCCGCGCACGGTATGGATCAAGGGCGTGGCGAAGCCGTCGTCGACCTTGTTGCGCAGGCGACGGATCGCCACTTCGATGACGTTGGTGTCGCTGTCGAAGTTCATGTCCCACACCTGCGAGGCGATCAGCGACTTGGGCAGCACTTCGCCCTGGCGGCGCATCAGCAGTTCGAGCAGGGCGAATTCCTTGGCGGTCAGGTCGATGCGCCTGCCGCTGCGCTCGGCGCGGCGGCGCAGCAGGTCGAGCGACAGGTCGGCCAGTTGCAGGCGGGTTTCCTGGGGCATGCCGGGGCTGCGCCTGAGCAGGCTGCGCACGCGTGCCAGCAGTTCGGTGAAGGCGAAGGGTTTGACCAGGTAGTCGTCGGCACCGCTTTCCAGGCCGTGTACGCGGTCTTCCACGGCATCGCGGGCGGTGAGCAGCAGCACCGGCACTGGCAGGCCGGCAGCGCGGATCGTCGCGAGAATCTGCAAGCCGTCGCGGCCCGGCAGCATCACATCGAGGATCAGCAGGTCATGGTCGCCGGTCAGGGCCAGGTGCTCGCCCTGCTGGCCGTCGGCGACCAGCTCGACGCTGAAGCCGGCCTCGCTCAGGCCCTGGCGCAGGTAATGGCCGGTCTTGGGTTCGTCTTCGATGATCAGCAGTTTCATGGCATGGGCAGATGGCGGGTCGAATCGGCTTTATACGTGAGGTGGCGCGGGAAGGGGACCCAGCTGACAAAGATGTAATGTTGCTGTCAGCCAGGCGGCAGCCAGGCCAGCCTATCGTGGTGGCGGTTTCGTTCCCAGGAGTTCGTATGTTCGCGCGTTTCGTGATGCCGTTGCTCGTTGCCGTCAGCCTGCCGACGCTGGCCGACAGCCAGGGTTATTCCTTCGGTCAACCGGCCAAGGCTACCGAAGCCCAGCGCACGGTCGAAGTCATCCTGGGCGATATCTACTACAAGCCCACCGCCATCGAGGTGAAAGCCGGGGAGACCGTGCGCTTCGTGGTGCGCAACGAAGGCAAATTGCTGCACGAGTTCAGCCTGGGCGATGCGCGGATGCATGCCCGTCACCAGGAGGAAATGTTGCAGATGACGGCCGCCGGGATGATCACGCCGACCGGGATCAAACCGATGGACCATAGCCAGATGGACCATAGCCAGATGGGCCATGGCGGGCACGGCATGGACCACGGCGCGATGAGCCATGACGAGCCGAATTCGCTGATGGTCGAGCCAGGCAAGAGCGCCGAGTTGACCTGGACCTTCCGCGCAAGCGCTGGCCTGCAGTTCGCCTGTAACCTGCCGGGGCACTACCAGGCCGGGATGGTGGGGGAATTGAAGGTGGCGCCGGCGAAATAGGCTGCCTCGGCTCGTCGGTATTTCAGCGCCACGCCGCCCAGGCGATATACTGCGCGCCGTTTTCGCTTCTCCAGGCCGTCGTCATGCAGCATCCCGCCGAACATTCACCGCTGGGCAAGTCCAGC
This sequence comes from Pseudomonas sp. LRF_L74, assembly GCF_965644255.1. Classification (NCBI taxonomy): domain Bacteria; kingdom Pseudomonadati; phylum Pseudomonadota; class Gammaproteobacteria; order Pseudomonadales; family Pseudomonadaceae; genus Pseudomonas; species Pseudomonas sp. LRF_L74. Next base: position 101,076 of record NZ_CBFFRH010000013.1, read on the forward strand.
GAGTACCTGTCGTCCTACAGCCCCGAGCTGTTGTTTCCCATTGCCCGCGCGACCAAGTGGGCCGAGCTGGGCTTGCGGGCTGGGGCGCTGCCTTATCACGGTGTGGACTACTGGAACTGTTACGAGCTGTCCTGGCTGACGCCTTCGGGCAAGCCGGTGGTGGCCATCGGCGAGTTCGCCGTGCCGGCCGATTCGCCGAACATCATCGAGTCGAAGTCGTTCAAGCTCTACCTCAACTCGCTGAACCAGACCGCCTTTGCCAGTGTCGAGGCGCTGAGCGAGGTGCTGGTACGCGACCTGTCCGCCGTGGCCGCGGCTCCCGTCGCGGTACGCGTACGCAGTCTCGACGAGGTGGCCGGGCAGGGCGTGAGCAAGGTGCAGGGCATCTGTGTCGATGGGCTCGATCTGGCCGTCAGCGATTACTCCCATCCCCGGCCGCAGTTACTGCGTTGCGAGCCGCGACGCCAGGTCGAGGAAACCCTCTACAGCCACTTGCTCAAATCCAATTGCCCGGTCACCGGCCAGCCTGACTGGGGCACGCTGGTGGTCGAGTACCGTGGCGCCGCGATCGATCCGGCCAGCTTGCTGGCCTATGTGGTGAGCTTCCGCCAGCATCAGGACTTCCACGAGCAATGCGTCGAGCGTGTCTTCCTCGACTTGCTGGCCCTGTCGCGTCCGGAAAAACTGACGGTGTACGCCCGTTATGTGCGCCGTGGCGGCCTGGATATCAATCCTTATCGCAGCCTCGCGGCCGTCGAGACGGACAATCGGCGGCTGGCCAGGCAATAGGGTCGCCAGCGGCCACGGGTTAAAGCTGCCTGGCTAAGACTTTAGACCCCCCTGCGGTGCTACCCAAGTAGCATGGGGGCCTGCCGCCGCTCCCTCCTAGAATGCCCCCATGGCGGTTGTGGTCTGTGGGGTAGGGCAATGCATCATCAGGAAAACCAGGCGGTGGTCACCGCCATGTCCCAGGCCCGGGACGGCGAAACGGTGGCCCAGGACCTTGCGCGCCAGCTCATGCATCCGTACCTGGGCTTCGTCCTGTTCTTCTGTTCCGCCGAATACGATCTCGACGCCCTGGGGCCCTGCCTGCAGGAGTACTTCGGCGGTATCCGCGTGGTCGGTTGCACCACGGCCGGCGAGATCACCCCGCAGGGCTACGGGCAGGGTTGCGTCAGCGCCATAGGTTTCGACCATCGCAGCTTCTCCATCGCCAGCGTGCTGATCGACGAGATGGACCGCTTCAACCTGATCGACGCCCAGCAACTGGTCGAGCACCTGGTGCGCGATTGCCGGGAAAACGCCCAGGCGCCGATCAAGGATCACAGCTTCGCCCTGACCCTGCTCGATGGCCTGTCCAGTCGCGAGGAGGTGGTGCTCGCCGCACTCAGCGCGGCCCTGGGCAGCATCCCGCACTTCGGCGGCTCGGCTGGCGACGACAATCACCTGACCTGCACCCACGTGTATTACGACGGTGTGTTCCATAGCGGCGCGGCCGTGGTGTTGCTGGTCAACACCTGCCTGGATTTCGAGGTGTTCACCACCCATCACATCGAACCCCTGGCCGAAAAGCTGGTGGTGACCCGGGCCGATTCCGAGACCCGGCGGGTACTGGAGCTCAATGCCGCCCCGGCGGCGGAGGAATACGCCCGGCTGATCGGCGTGACGCCGGCCGAGCTGGACATGCGCCTGTTCGCCGCCCATCCGCTGGCGGTGCGGATCAAGGATCAGTACTACGTGCGCTCGATCCAGCAGGTCAATGCCGATGGCAGCCTGACGTTCTATTGCGCGGTGGAGAACGGCATCGTCCTCACCGCGATGACCACCGGCCCACTGATGCCCAACCTGCAACGCTTGTTCGAGCGCTTGCGCGACCAGCTCGGGCCGCTGCTGCTGACCATTGGCTGCGATTGCGTGCTGCGCCGCCTGGAGGTCGGCGAGGGCGAGCGCATGGCCGAGGTTTCGGATTTCCTGCGCGAGCAACGGGTGATCGGCTTCAACACCTACGGGGAACAGTTCAATGGCATGCACATCAATCAGACCTTCACCGGGGTCGCCATTGGACGCCGCGCCAGCTGACCTGCCGGCGCGCCTGGCCGCGCTGGAGGCGGAGAATTCGCGGCTGCGCACGATCAACGCGGCGTTGATCGAGCGGATCGAGTCGGGCAACTCGCTGCGCTCCGATGGCTATGCCGCGTTCCAGCATTCGGTGGTGCTCGCCGAACAGGTACGCGAGCGGACCGATGCGCTGAACCAGGCGATGATCGAGCTGCAGTGCAGCAATGGCTTGCTGAGCGATGCGCGGCAACGTGCCGAGACCGCCCACCAGCACCTGATCGATGCCATCGAGAGCATTTCCGATGCCTTCGTGCTGTTCGACAAGGAACAGCGCATCGTCCTGTTCAACAGCCGCTTCAAGGCGTTCTGGTCAAGCACGCGGGCCCGCATCGCCGCCGGTACGCGGCTGTCGGAGATCAAGCGGCTGGCGGCCAGCACCGGGCTGATCGTCGAAGAACAGCGTGGCAAGGGCGAAGGGCATACGGTGTTTCGCCTGATGAACGGGCGCTGGGTGCAGGTCAGCGAGCGGCCAACCCGCGAAGGGGGGCTGGTCATCCTCTATACCGACATCACCGAGCTCAAGCAGAGCGAAACCCAGCGCCGCGAGCAGGCATTGGCGCAGAAGTCGCGGTTGCTGCAGCGGGCCATGGATAACCTGTCCCAGGGCGTGGCGATGGTCAACGCCGAAGGGCTGCTGGAGTTGTGGAACCATCGTTTTCTCGATCTCTGTGGCCTGGCGCCGATAGAGGCGCACCGTCCGTTCGCCGACGTCATGGCGGAAACCGAAGTGCCGCTGCTGACGCCGGCCGGAGGCGCGCAGGGCGAGTGCGAACAGCGCCTGTTCGACGGGCGCATGCTGGAAGTACGCACTCATCCGCTGCCCACCGGTGGTTTCGTCAATACCTTCACCGATGTCACCGAGCGCTGCCGCCAGGCCGAGCGGATCGCCGAGAGCGAGCGCTGGGTGCGCCTGATCACCGACCATGTACCGGCGCTGATCGCTTACCTCAACGCCGACCTGATCTACGAATTCACCAACAAGGTCTACGAGGAGTGGTACCACTGGCCGCGTGACGGCATGCTCGGCCAGAGCCTGCGCGAGGTGCACAACGAGGAGCACTGGCGGCGCCTGGAGACGTATGTCGAACGGGCGCTGTCCGGCGAGAGCGTGACCTTCGAGATGGCCGAGACCAACGTGGTTGGCCAGCAGCGCTACATGCTGCGTTCCTACGTGCCCAATCGGCTGGCCTCCGGCGAGGTGATCGGCATCTTCGTGCTGATCCGCGACGTGACCGAGCGCCGCCGCACGTCCGAGGCGCTGCACCAGGCTTATCAGAACCTCGAACTGCGTGTGCGCGAACGCACCGCCGAACTGACCAGCCTCAATGGCAAGCTGGTCGGCGAGATCGACGAACGCAGCCGGGTCGAGTCGCGTTTGCGCGAGGCCAAGCAGGATGCCGAGCGCGCCAATCTGTCCAAGACCAAGTTCCTGGCGGCGGTCAGCCACGATCTGTTGCAGCCGCTCAACGCCGCACGGCTGTTCACCAGTGCCTTGCTGGAGCAACGGCATGGCGAGGCCAGCTTCGGCCTGATTCGCAATGTCAGCAATTCCCTGGAGGACGTGGAGAACCTGCTCGGTACCCTGGTGGATATCTCCAAGCTCGATGCCGGTGTGATCAAACCGGATATCAGCGGCTTCGCCGTGGGCGATCTGCTCGACAACCTCGCCGCCGAGTTCCGGCAACTGGCCGCCAGCGAGGGGCTGGTGCTGGATTTCGTGCCGTCTTCGGCCTGCGTGCGCAGCGATATCCAGTTGCTCGCGCGGATCCTGCGCAACCTGCTGACCAATGCCCTGCGCTACACCGACAAGGGCCGTATCCTGCTCGGCTGCCGGCGGCGCGGGCAGAACCTGTCCATCGAGGTGTGGGACACCGGTGTCGGTATCGCGGAAGAAAAACTCGGCGAGGTATTCCAGGAGTTCAAGCGCGGCGACGGCCAGCGTCACCAGGACCGTGGCCTGGGGCTGGGCCTGGCCATCGTCGACAAGATCGTGCGCATGCTGGGTCACCGCATTCGTGTGACGTCGCAGCCCGGCAAGGGCTCGATGTTCGCCATCGAGGTGCCGCTGACCCGTCGTGTCAGCGTGCTGCAGCACAAGCCCGAAGCCCTGCCGGTGACGGTGGAGTGCCTGCAGGGCGCGCGTATCTGGGTACTGGATAATGACGCGGCGATCTGCGCAGGCATGCGCACGCTGCTGGAGGGCTGGGGGTGCCGGGTGGTCACGGCACTGTCCGAAGAGGACCTGGCCCGCCAGGTCGACAACTACCACGCCCAGGCCGATCTGCTGATCGCCGACTACCACCTCGACGATGGCCGCGACGGGGTGCAGGCGGTGACCACCATCAATGCCCGGCGCGGCGAGCCGTTGCCGGCGCTGATGGTTACCGCCAACTACAGCAACGAGCTCAAGCAGAGCCTGCGCGAGCTGGGCCACACGTTGCTGCACAAACCGGTCAAGCCGATGAAGCTCAAGACCACCCTCAGCCACCTGCTGATGCGTGACGCAGCCAGTCGATAAGAGCGAGCGCTGCGCACGTTCCATGGCTGTCTGTAGAATGCCCGTTCAGCCTGTCGAGGAGAGCGGTATGCGTGTTCTGTTACTGGAGTCCGACCAGCACATCTACCTGGAGTTTCTGGCGCGGCTGGCGCCAGCGCTTGAGGTCACCACGCAGTTGGAACAGGCGGCGCGCTGCCCAATCTGGCTGGGCGAGCCGGAACTCGCGGTGCCGTTGCTGCGCGAAGGCTTGCGCCCTGAATGGATGCAGTCCACCTGGGCAGGGATCACGCCGTTGCTGGAGGACGGCCTGCGCCAAGACTATCGCCTGACCCGCGCGGTGGGCGTGTTCGGCCAGGTGATGGCCGAGTACGTGCTGACCTACCTGTTGCTGCATCGTCGCCAGGTGCTCGAGCGCCTGCACAGCCAGGTCGAAGGGCATTGGGATGCGCGCTCGCCGGGCAGTCTGCGCGGATTGAAGGTGCTGCTGGTCGGCGCCGGGGAGATCGGCCAGCAGGTGGCGGCCTTCCTCGCGCCGTTCGGCGTCGAGCTGCGCGGCGTGGTGCGTGAGCCGCGACCTGTCGAGCCCTTCACGCAGGTGCTGGGCATGGCTCAGCTCGCCGAGCAGGCTGCATGGGCCGACGTTCTGGTCAACCTGCTGCCGAATACGCCCGATACCCAGGATGTCTACGATGCCGCGCTGTTGCGCCGTATGCGTGCGGATGCCTTGTTCATCAACAGCGGGCGTGGCGTGGCCGTGGTCGAGGAAGACCTGGTCGCGGTATTGCGCGAAGGTCACCTGGCCGGCGCGGTGATCGACGTTTGCCGTGAAGAGCCGTTGCCGGCCGGCCATCCGTTCTGGAGCGCGCCGCGCCTGTTGCTGACCGGCCATACCTCGGCACCGACCGAGCCGGCGGCGTTGACCGAGCTGTTCCTGGAGAACCTGCAGCGTTTCGAGCGTGGCGAAACGTTGCGTGGACAGGTGGAGTTCGCCAAGGGGTATTGAGGCCTTTCGATACGTGTGTCTTGGAGCACGCCAGTCGGGATGCCTGCACTGAGGCAACTGCGGACATTCCTTATTCTTCCGTCATTCCCGCGAAGGCGGGAACCCAGAAGCGCTTTTTTATTTGGGTTCCCGCCTTCGCGGGAATGACGATTGAGGGTAGGGCTGGCGTCCGCTCCTGCCTCAAAGCAGTCTGCCGACTCTCATTCACGCCTCACTCGTGATTGCGGGTATCGATGAACGGCACCGCGCTGTTCGGCAGTACGGTGGTCGGCAGCTTGCCGTCCCAGCGTTCGGCCTTGGTCAGTTCGACCAGCGCCTGGTTGGCCTTCAGCGCGTCGGCACGGGCCTTGATCGCGTCGGCTTCCGCTTCGCCGCGCAGTCGGGTGGCTTCCGCTTCGGCACGGGCGCGCGCCAGGGAAGAGTCGGCCTGGGCCTGGGCCTGGGTGACGGCGATCTCGGCGTTGACGCGCTCGCGGGCCAGGTCCTGCTCGCGGGTCTTCACCGCGACTTCGGCCTTCATGCGTTCTTCGATGGAGCGCTCGTAGGCATCGGAAAAATCGATGTTCTCCAACTGCACGCTATCGATCACCACTGGCCCGGAAATGGAGTCGATGAAGGCTTTTGCATAGTCGAGGCCAAGCTGGCCACGCTCCTGCACTGCGCGTACGGCGGTATAGCCACCGAAGATGCGTTCGGCCTGGGTGCCGATCTGGCGGCTGATCAGGCGTTCCACCAGCGCGTCCTCGCTGCCGAATTGCTTGTACACCCGTTCGACGTCCTCAGGAGACACGTGCCACGACACCGAGATGGACATGGTCGCCGTCTGCTGGTCGCGGCTGTAGGCCTGGACGTTCTTGTAGGTGGTGGTCTGGTTCTGCACGGAAATGATCTTCACCGTATCGATCCACGGCACCTTGAAGCCCAGGCCCGGTTCGGCGACATGCACGAAGGCGCCGTTGCGCAGGACCACGCCACGTTCCTTCTCGTCGACCGTGTACCAACTGCTCATCACGCTGATGATCAGCACCAGTACGACGACGCCTAGCAGAACAGGGCCCCACAGCGATGGCACACGCATGCCGATGGCTTCGGCTGGTTTCATGGACAACTCCTTTTGAATGCGAACAGAGGGCGCGGATTATAAAGGCTTTCTTGGCTCCAGGCGGGCACACATTGAAGGTATGCGGGAAAACGGGAGATAGATCGCAGATCGGCACAATGGCTGTCCGAGCTTTCCGGCTGCTCGTGGGCGATCGACTCAGGGCCGTTCCTCGCAGGCGGGTGTCTGCGCATCGGCCGCGCGCCCGAGTTCGCAGTCGAGTCGCACGGCGGGCAGATGGTTGCCCATGGCGAAGCGCTCGTAGCCCAGGTAGCTGACGCCGGCATCGATGATTTCCAGGCGATAGTGGATCAGCGGGTCGCCGAGCAATTGCGTGGTGAAGCGAAACTGCTCGATGGCGGTCACGGCGAAACGGCCGTGTGCGTCTGTACGGGTGGTGCGCCGCTCGCCTTCGAGCAGGCTGGTCACCTCGATCCTGGCATCGCCCAGCGGCTGGCCGGCGCGGCGCACTTCCCCGGACAGTTCGGGGGCGTGGTGGCGGAAGTAGGGAATCGGCACGCAGCCGCAGAGCGTGCATGCCGTAGCGATGACCAGCAGTTTGCTGTGCATGATGGTGCGGGTCCTCAGGGGTTCCGGTGTGTTATCAACGCCGGCGGGGCCCGTGGCGCGGGCGTACCCTGGGCATCAGCCCATGGCGCTCGCAACTGTCGATGGCTTCGCTCTCCGCGCGGCTGCGGGTGGAGAATAGTGCCAACGACTCGCCGTTGGCCAGGCAGGGCCCGCGCCGGCAGCCATCACGCATGACGCCCACGGCCGTGCGCTGCCACGTGCAAGCGCAGGTCGTCGTGATTGTGCCTGTCCGCCGCAAGTCGGCGGGCAAAACAGTGAGTGCACGGTAGCGATGCGGCCTCCAGCTAGCGCTTACGCCTGCTTCGAGCCGCCGCCGATCTGCCACACATAGGGCGGCTCGGTGCCGTTGATTTCCCAGTCGCCGACGATACGTTCCTTGTAGATCAGCGGGTTATGCGACGCGGCGGTGCGGGCATTGCGCCAGTGGCGGTCGAGCTGCTTGCTGGTGCTGGTCGCCGAGGCGCCGAGGGCATTGAACAGGTCGCTGGTGGCGCGCAGCACCAGCTCGGCGATACCGACCTGGGCCTGGGCGGACTCCAGTTCGGCGGCGATGTTGGCGTCGCGCTCGGCCTGCTCGTCGTTGCCGAAGCGCGCCAGGTAGGCCCGTTGCGAGGCCTGGGCAGCGCGTTCGGCGGCCGCTTCGGCGACGTAGACCTGCGCCGAGGCCTTGCCGACCACTTGTTGCACTTGCGCATCCTCACTGGCTGCCGGGGCATTACCGTGGCTGAAGACACGGGTGCGCTTGCCCACTTCGGCGGCGATCTGGCGAACCGCGGCACGGCCGGAACCGACCAGCACCGCATTGAGGACCAGTTGATAGAACGCCGTCTGGTATTTGAAGCGGGTGGAGAAGTCGATCAGGTTGGCTTCCTCGACTTCGGCATTCTCGAAGGTCGAGGTGCCGCTGCCTGTGGTGCGTTGACCGAAACCGTCCCAATCGTCCTGCTGGCGGATGCCCGGTTGCCGGGTACGGATCGCCGCGATGACGTCAGCACCGGTGTCGTCGCGGCGGGCGAACAGGTCGATCCAGTCGGAGAACAGGCTACCGGTGCTGTAGTACTTGGTGCCGTTGACCACGAACTTGTCGCCCTGGCGCGAGACGCGGGTGATCACGTCGCCGATCTTCACCGCGCCGACCTCGGTCCAGGCGCAGCCGACGAGGTCACCGTTGACGAAACGCTCGAACCAGATGTCCTGGGGCGCGCTGGCATGGGCGTTGAGGCGGTCCTCGACGAAGGCGAAATGGCCGCGCAGGGCCTGGGGAACGTTGGAGTCGGCCTCGGCCAGCTCGATCAGCAGGCGGAACAATTGCGGCACGGACGCGCCGCCGCCGCCATGGGCGACCGGGATGCGCACGGCACCGAAGCCGGCTTCCTTCAGCCACTGGATCGGTTCATAGGGCAGGGTACGGCTGCGCTCGCGTTCCACCGCGCCTGCGGCGATGCGCGTGAAGATCGGGCGGAAGCGAGCGGCCAGCGCGTCATAGTCGGTGCCGGTGGAGAGGGCGGGAAGGGCGTGGGCCTGGGCGGTCATGATGGACTCCTGTGACGGTTTTCCTGACCATTGCACAGCCCGTGCCGAAGGCTGGAGGCCACGTGGCGCAAGGGCTGCGCTGTTTTCCACGGTGGCGCTGTTGTTCTGCGTCGAACAGCCTGTTGATCGGCTGTCCGTCCAGCAACACGATGGGGGCGGCGGCCGGGCTCGCTGTATACTCGGTGCCATAACGATGACAAGGAGCCTGAGATGAATTCCCCGTTCCCTCAAGAAGCAGTCGGCCAACCGTACGACATCGCTTCGTTGAAACACGCCCAGCACATGACCTGGCAGGCCATCGAGCGGATTGCCGCACGCATCCAGCCTGGCATGCGCGAGTCCGAGGCGACCGCGCTGGGCAAGGCCGTGCTCGCCGAGCTGGACATGCAGCGCGCCTGGCATCCATTGCTGGTACGTTTTGGCGCCAACACCCTGAAGAAATTCAACGAGCGCTCCGAGGGCGACCCGATCCTTGGCGAGGACGACATCTTCTTCATCGACATGGGCGGCGTCTGGCAAGGCCACGAAGGCGATGCCGGCGCGACCTTCGCCACGCCTGGTGCCGATGCCGAGAAACAGGCCTGCGCGGCTGCCGCCAAGACCCTGTACGACGACGTCGAGCGCTGCTGGCGCGAACGCAAGCTGGCCGGTACCGAGCTGTATCGGTACGCCCAGCAACAGGCTGAACGCATGGGCTGGCGCCTCAACCTGGAGATCAAGGGCCATCGCGTCAGCGATTTTCCCCATGCCGTGCATCGTGGCGGCGACCTCGGTGATTTCCAGCATTGCCCGAACGTAGGCCTGTGGATCCTGGAAATCCAGATCGCCCACCCCGAGAAGCCGTTCGGCGCGTTCTACGAGGACCTGCTGGCGTAAGCCCGCTGCCTTTGACCAATCTCCACAGTATCGCCATTGAGCCTGACCGCCCATGTCCGCAAGCGCTGCTCGGGATATTCCAGGCAACTGCCATCACTCAGGCGATAGTGTTGTTTGTACAGCGGCGAGGCGATCACCAGGTCGCCGCCGAGCTGGCCGACGATGCCTCGGCCGATGACGTTGGCGCCGGATTTCGGATCGTGGTTGGCCACAGCGAACAGTGGTTGCTCGGCGTTCTCCGGCAGGTAGAAGAGGGCGACCTGCTGGCCATCGACCAGCGCCACCACGCCGGAATTGGCGACCAGGTCGGTGCGGGCGCAGATGGCGCGCCAGTCCGGGTTGTATTGCTCCATTCGGTTGGCATTCGAGCGGCTCATCAGACCACCTCCTCGGCGGCTATCCGTTTCAGTTCGGCGTGGCTGGCCGGGCGGCGCTGGCCGCGCTCCTTGACGAAGTGGATGTCCGGATCGCCGCCTTTTTCATTGACGAAGGTGCGGAAGCGCTTGAGCTTCTCCTCGTCCTTCAGGGCGTTGGCCCACTCGCACTCGTAGCGCTCGACCACCAGTTGCATCTGTGCCTCCAGCTCTCCGGCCAGGCCCAGGCTGTCGTCGAGGATCACCGCCTTGAGGTAGTCCAGGCCGCCTTCCAGGGACTCGCGCCAGACCGAGGTGCGTTGCAGCTTGTCGGCGGTGCGGATGTAGAACATCAGCAGGCGGTCGATGCTGCGGATCAGCGTGGCATCGTCCAGGTCGGTGGCGAACAGTTCGGCGTGGCGCGGGCGCATGCCGCCGTTACCGCAGATGTAGAGGTTCCAGCCGTTCTCGGTGGCGATCACGCCGATGTCCTTGCTCTGTGCCTCGGCGCATTCGCGGGTACAGCCGCTGACCGCGAACTTGATCTTGTGCGGCGAGCGCAGGCCCTTGTAGCGGTTCTCCAGGCGCAGGGCCATGCCCACGCTGTCCTGCACGCCGTAGCGGCACCAGGTGCTGCCGACGCAGGACTTCACCGTGCGCAGCGACTTGCCGTAGGCGTGGCCGGTCTCGAAGCCGGCGGCGATCAGTTCGGCCCAGATGTCCGGCAACTCGTGCAGCTCGGCGCCGAACAGGTCGATGCGCTGGCCGCCGGTGATCTTGGTGTAGAGGTCGTATTTCTTCGCCACCGCGCCGATGGCGATCAGGCCGTCCGGAGTGATCTCGCCGCCCGGAATGCGTGGCACCACCGAGTAGGTGCCGTTTTTCTGCATGTTGGCCATGAAGGTGTCGTTGGTGTCTTGCAACGGCACCAGCTTCGGGTCGGTGATCGGTCGATTCCAGCAGGAGGCGAGGATCGAGCCCACCGCCGGTTTGCAGATGTCGCAGCCGAGGTGGCCCTTGCCGTGGCTGGCGAGCAGCTCCTCGAAGGTCTCGATGCCTTCGACGCGGACGATGCCGTACAGCTCCTGGCGGGTGTAGGCGAAGTGCTCGCACAGGCTCTTGTCCACGGCCACGCCACGGGCGCTCAGTTCATGCTCGAAGACCTGCTTGAGCAAGGCCGAGCAGCCACCGCAGCCGGTGGCGGCCTTGGTGCAGGCCTTGATCCCGGCGAGGTCGCTGCAGCCTTCGTCGATGGCCGAGCAGATCGCAGCCTTGCTGACGTTGTGGCAGGAGCAGATGGTCGCCGTCGCTGGCAGGGCATCGGCCCCGAGTGCCGGCGCCGCCTCGCCACGCGGCAGGATCAAGCTGGCCGGGTCGGCCGGCAGGGCGATGCCGTTCTGCACGTATTGCAGCAGCGTGTCGTAGTAGCTGTTGTCGCCGACCAGCACCGCGCCGAGGGCGGTCTTGCCGTCGGCGGAGACCACCAGGCGGCGGTAGCTGGACGTGGCCTCGTCGATGAAACGGTAGCTGCGCGAACCGGGCGTGGCGCCGTGGGCATCGCCGACGGAGCCGACATCGACGCCGAGCAGCTTGAGCTTGGTCGACATGTCGGCGCCGCTGAACGGCGTGGCCGGCTCGCCGCACAGTTGACCGGCCACGCCGCGGGCCATCTGGTAGCCCGGCGCGACCAGGCCGAACACGCTGCCGTTCCAGGCCGCGCATTCGCCGATGGCATGGATCGCCGGATCGCTGCTCAGGCACAGCTCATCGATGGCGATACCGCCACGGCTGCCCAGCTCCAGGCCGCATTGGCGGGCAAGGGCGTCCTGCGGGCGGATACCGGCGGAAAACACGATCAGGTCGGCTTCCAGGTACTCGTTTTTACCCGTAGCGTCACCGGAGAAGTTCATCCGGTAGCGATAGTCGCTGCCGGACGTGATCGACTGGGTGGCACGCGACAGGTGCACCTGCACGCCGAGCGCTTCGATCTGCGCTTTCAGCGCCAGGCCGCCGTGCTCGTCGAGCTGCACTGGCATCAGGCGCGGCGCGAATTCCACCACATGGGCTTCGAGGCCGAGGGATTTCAAGGCATTGGCCGCCTCCAGGCCGAGCAGACCGCCGCCCACCACCACGCCGCGCCGCGCGTTGGAGGCCGCTGCGCGAATGCTGTCGAGGTCGGCCAGGGTGCGATAGACCAGGCGCGAGTTGCCTTCGGCGCCCTCGATGGGCGGCACGAACGGGAACGAGCCGGTGGCCAGGATCAGGTGATCGTAGGCGACGCAGCCGTTGGCGGTGATCACCTCGCGCCGTTCGCGGTCGATCTCCAGCACCGGCACGCCCAGGTGCAGGGTGATGCCTGGCTGTTCGTAGAGAGCGGCGGCGCTCATCGCCAGGGATTCGGCGTCGCGGCCGCTGAAGTATTCGGACAGGTGCACGCGGTCATAGGCGCGCAGCGGTTCTTCGCTGAACACCTGGATGCGATAGCGGCTCAGTGCGCCGCGCTCGATCAGTTGCTCGATACAGTGGTGACCGACCATGCCATTGCCGATCACGAGAAGGTTTTTCACGGCGGGTTGCTGCGTGGCGATTGCGTTCATGGGCGTTCTCTCTAGCCAATCACGGTTTTTCGCGGACAAAAAAAGCGCCTGGAGTCCATGAGGATTCCAGGCGCCTTTGCCTGTTTTCGATGCTGTTTGCAGATTGTTCTTGGATCAGTGAGCGACAACGTTGCCAGTCACACGAATCGATCGCCATTGATCGAGGGCGGCCCGCTGCATCGGGCACATGGCACACATTGCACGGGCTGTGCCAGACCTCGCCGTGATCGTGCCGAGGCCGCATGGCTCCTGCTTTCCAGCGATCCGCAAGGGCGCCTTGCCGATGCTCCGGGCCGGTTCTGTCTGCGTCTGATTGGTGCGCTCGGCAAGCGCTTTGCTGCGTTTTTGTGCGTGTTGGGCGCCGTGCTTGCGCTCGTTGCGTAAGCCTTGGTTGAGCCTGGGCGCCTGTCCTTGCTGCCTTGCGGCGATGACACGGGCAACCTGGCGTGTGCCTTGCTAAGAGCTTGGCAAAGGCAGTCGATGCTGATTGCCACCTCACGACAAAGGCGCCGTGTTGCCCGCTGTTTCGACAGCGGGCGGCATGGCGCTTTTTTTGTTTTTGCGGAAAGAGCGATGAGCCAGAGCAGCGTGCGAAGCGTGTGTCCTTATTGCGGTGTCGGCTGCGGGATCGTCCTGCAGGTCGAGGACGGACGCGTGGTCAAGGTGGCGGGTGACAAGGCTCATCCGAGCAATGCCGGGCGCCTGTGCACCAAGGGCAGCTCTTGCGCTGTTCCGTTGAACGATGCCGGGCGCATGACCCATGCCTATCTGCGTAACGAACGTGGCCGCGATCCCGTGCAGGCGCCCATGGCGCAGGCGATCAGCAGCAGCGCCACGCGCCTGCGCGCGATCCTCGACCAGCACGGGGCGGATGCCATTGCCCTGTATGTGTCCGGGCAGATGTCCCTCGAGGCCCAGTACCTGGCGAACAAGCTGGCCAAGGGCTTCATCGGCACCAATCAGATCGAGTCCAACTCGCGGCTGTGCATGGCCAGCGCCGGCAGTGGCTACAAGCTGTCGCTGGGTTCGGACGGCCCGCCCGGCTCCTACGACGACTTCGACAAGGCTGACCTGTTCTTCGTCATCGGCGCGAACATGGCCGACTGTCACCCGATCCTGTTCCTGCGCATGATGGATCGGGTCAAGGCCGGCGCGCGGCTGATCGTGGTCGATCCGCGCCGCAACGCCACAGCGGAGAAGGCCGATCTGTTCCTGCAGATCCGGCCAGGTATGGACCTGGTATTGCTCAACGGCCTGCTGCATCTATTGCACGCCAACGGCCATACCGACCCGGACTTCATCGCCGCCTTCACCGAGGGCTGGGAGGTCATGCCTGGTTTTCTCGCCGACTACCATCCCGCGCGAGTCGCCGGGCAGACGGGCTTGGACGAGGCGGCGATTCGCCAGGCCGCGCAGTGGATCGGCGAGGCGGGGGCCTGGATGAGTTGCTGGACCATGGGCCTGAACCAGAGTACCCACGGCACCTGGAGCACCAACGCGATCTGCAACCTGCACCTGGCCACCGGCAAGATTTGCGCGCCCGGCAGCGGCCCGTTCTCGCTCACCGGTCAGCCCAATGCCATGGGCGGACGCGAGATGGGCTACATGGGGCCGGGATTGCCTGGGCAACGCTCGGTACTGTCGGAAGAGGACCGGGCATTCGTCGAGGATGCCTGGGGACTGCCAGGCGGCACCCTGCATACCCGCCTGGGCGGCGGTACTGTGGCGTTGTTCGAGGATATGGTGGCGGGCAAGGTCAAGGCCTGCTGGATCATCTGTACCAACCCGGTGGCCAGCGTGGCCAATCGCGCCCGGGTGATCGCCGGGCTGCAGGCCGCCGAACTGGTGATCACCCAGGACGCCTTTCTCGACACCGAAACCAATCGCTATGCCGATATCCTCCTGCCCGGCGCGCTGTGGGCCGAGGCCGACGGCGTGATGATCAATTCCGAGCGCAACCTGACCCTCGCGCCTCAGGCGCAGTTGCCGCCCGGAGAGGCCATGGCCGACTGGCAGATCATCGCCCGCGTCGCCTGCGAGATGGGCTTCGCCGAGGCGTTCACCTATGCCTCCGCGGCTGAGCTGTTCGACGAGATCACGCATTTCCACAATCCGAAAACCGGCTACGACATTCGTGGCGTCAGCCATGCGCGGCTGCGCCAGGGGCCGGTGCAGTGGCCGTGTGCGCCACAGGAACAGCAGGCACGCCATCCGATCCGCTACCGCAACGACGGGCAGCACGGGGGCCCTCGCCTGAGCTTCGCCACGGCCAGCGGCAAGGCGCAGTTTTTCGCCAGGCCGCACCTGGACCCCGCCGAGGCGGTGGACGCCGAGTTTCCCTTCGTGCTCAACACTGGCCGGTTGCAGCATCAGTGGCACACCCTGACCAAGACCGGCAAGGTCGCCACCCTGAACAAGCTCAATCCCGGTCCGTTCATCGAGGTGCATCCCGAGGATGCTGCGAGCCTCGGGGTGAAGGACAAGGATTCGCTGGAGGTGCGCTCGCGGCGCGGGCGGGCGGTGCTGCCCGTGGTGGTCAGCGACCGGGTGCTGCCGGGCGGTTGCTTTGCGCCTTTCCATTGGAACGACGTGTATGGCGAAGACCTGGCGATCAATGCCGTCACCAGCGATGCCATCGACCCGATTTCGCAGCAGCCGGAATTCAAGTTCAGCGCGGTCAGCCTGCATCCGGTCCGCTTGATCGAGCATCGGCAACTGCTAAACGACCCGCCCCGATCATCTGCTTATGAGGAGCATTCCATGTCGAGTATCGATGCCTTCGCCGCGCTGCTTGGGGTACAGCCCGTAGCGCCAGTGCTGGGCGAAACCGAGCGTGCCTACCTGAGCGGTTTCGTCAGTGGCTTGCGCAGCAGCCCCGGGGCCGGGGTTCCCACTCTGCCGGCGCAGGCGCCAATCGCCGAGCCGACCCGGCTGTGGCTGGATGGCGTGCTGGCGGGGTTGTTCTGCCGCGGCGCGGCAATGCCTGAGGTTAGCGTGGTCGCGAGTGAGCGAGCGCGTCTTACCATGCTCTGGGCCTCGCAGACCGGCAATGCCGAGGCGCTGGCCGAACGCCTGGCGCAACGCTGCAAGACGGCAGGGGTGGAGGTCGAGTTGAGTGGCATGAGCGAGTATCCGATGAGCCGTCTTGCCTCGGCCGGCAACCTGCTGTTGCTCACCAGCACCTTTGGCGATGGCGATGCCCCGGACAATGGCCAGGCATTCTGGGATGCGCTGCGCACCCGTGAGGTGCGCCTGGACGATCTGCGCTACGCGGTGCTGGCCTTGGGCGATCCGAACTATGAGCAGTTCTGCCAGCATGGCAAGAATCTCGATCGGCGCCTGGCTGAGCTGGGCGCTACGCCGCTGCTCGCACGGGTCGATTGCGACACCGAGTTCGACCAGGCGGCCGATGCCTGGCTGAGTGATCTGCTGGCCGCCCTCAAGCCTGGCATACCCGCGGCATCGCCACTGCTGGCGCCCGATGCAGCGTTGCCCAAGGCAAGCCGCGAGCAACCTGTGGCGTCGCGTATGCATGTCAATCTGCGTCTGAATGGCAAGGGCGCGAGCAAGGACACGCGCATGTTCGCCTTGCAGGCCGAACTGGACTACGAGGCCGGTGATGCGCTTGGCGTATGGCCGCGCAATTGCCCCGAACTGGTCGACGAGGTGCTGGCGCTGGCGGGGCTGGATGGCGAACGTGCGGTCAATGTCGCCAAGCAGGGCGAGATGCCGCTACGCGAAGCATTGAGCCGTCACTACGAGATCGCCAGGCCAAGCGGCGAAGCCCTGGCGCTGATCGCCGAGCGCTCGGGCTCCACTGAGCTCAAGCACCTGCTCGCTGACAAGGGGCGCCTGAAGGATTGGCTCTGGGGCCGGCAACTGGCGGACGTATTGCAGGCATTTCCCGCCAGCCATGCCGTCGATGAACTGCTCGCTTCGCTCAAGCGCCTGCAGCCACGCCTGTATTCGATCTCCTCCAGCCCCAAGGTACACAGCGGTGAAGTCCACCTGACGGTCTCGGCGGTGCGCTACGAAAAGCGCAAGGGTGTGGCTTCGACCTTCCTCGCCGACCGCGCCGAGAGCAGCGACGTGCCGGTGTTCGTGCAGACCTCCCGGCATTTTCGCCCGCCTGAGGATGGCGCGCGGCCAATGATCATGGTCGGGCCGGGCACCGGCGTTGCGCCGTTCCGTGGCTTCCTGCATGAACGTCGTGCCCGTGGCGATCAGGGCCGCAACTGGCTGTTCTTCGGCGAACAGCATGCGGCCAGCGACTTCTACTACCGCGACGAACTGGAAAGCATGCACCGCGATGGCCTGCTCAACGAGCTGAGCCTGGCTTTCTCCCGCGACCAGGCGCACAAGGTCTACGTGCAGGATCGCATGCGAGAGCAGGGCGCCGCCTTGTGGCAATGGCTGGAGGAGGGGGCGAGTTTCTATGTCTGTGGCGATGCCAGCCGCATGGCCAGGGATGTCGACCGGGCCTTGCATGACATCGCCCGTGTCCACGGCGGTTTGAGCGAGGAGGGCGCAGGCGCGTATGTACGGGCGATGGCCGAGCAGAAGCGCTATCTGAGGGATGTGTATTGAAGCCGGCGAGGAATGGATGGCGCTTCAACCTGGTAGGCAGAAACAGCCTTCAGTCGTAGATGTTCTTTTTCTTCCAGTCGTCTTCGCCGAGGGCTTCGAGGCTCTCATTCAGCTCACTCGGGGTATCGGCCAGCGGCGCCGTGTTGGCCAGAACCATGGCGTCGGCGCGCGCGAGCAAGTCTTCCAACTGCTGCAGTTGGGCCTTGTGGCGATTGCTGTCCGGCTGCTTGCGCAGATACTGCACGCCACGCTCGTAGGCCAGGCGGGCCTGACGCGGTTCACCTTTCTGCATGGACTGCTGGCCCTGATTGGTGAACAACTCATAGTGCACTTGCACCAGCATGTGACGGATTTCCAGAAGCCATTTCTTGGCCTCGGCGAGCGGCAGCAGTTTTTCCTGGCCGGCACGCGTGATCTGGTTGTGCAGGTTTTCCAGGATGAAGCGGATTTCCTTGGCCCTGGCTTCATTGTGGATGGGCAGGGGAGTGTTGCGGATTGGTATCTCTTCACCCTTCGCCGTCATGCCTCGCAATTCAGCGATACGTTCGGCCAGGGCCTGATCATGTTTTTCCAGGGCCTGGAGGCGATTGACGAACTCCAGTTCCATGTTGCTCAGCAGGAGCTTGAGCTCGGTTGTCATCAATTGCCCGGGGAGATTCTCCGAAACAGCACGACTGCGTTTGATCCGGTCGAGCAGGTCGGCTTTCAGTCGCGCTTTTTCCAGCTTGCTGTTTTCCAGCAGGTTATTGACGTAACCGATCCCGATCAGCGCGACCAGGCCGACAGCGACTAATACCGATATGACGAGGGGGGACATCTGCAACCTCCCGGAATGCTTTCCCGCGAGTGTAGTGGGTTGGCCACGATGCTCCTAGTCGAATCTGGCCGTAGAGGCGAAGTCATTGATTTGAAAATATTTTTTCCGGGGACTTGACGACCTGCCGAGTGCTCCATAGAATGCGCGCCACTTCCAGCGCATCGGCGCGAAACGCCAGGCGGTGGAAGCCGGAAAGCTGTTGTAAGCTCCGGGCCACGTCCCCTTCGTCTAGTGGCCTAGGACACCGCCCTTTCACGGCGGTAACAGGGGTTCGAGTCCCCTAGGGGACGCCAC
>NZ_CBFFRH010000014.1:0-99552 GCF_965644255.1 Pseudomonas sp. LRF_L74
TGCTTCATCGTGATACTCGGGCAACGGGATCGGCGTATTTCAACAGAAACGGGAAGTTAAATTCAGAGTTTCCTTAGGTGAGCAAGGTATGATGACGCATTGTCGAAGGATGATAGTGGGGTCAAATGTATCTGCTGCTATACCAAGAGCCTGTCGAAAAAGTGTCGAAATAACTGCGAGGCAAAGCGGAGTAAAGCGTGTAAAACTCACAACCAAACGAACAGTAGAGATGTGTCGCGGAACATTGCGGAGCTTGGGAAGGGGTTCGATTCCCTTCGCCCGCTCCAAATCAGCTTTCCAGAGACCTCCGAGGATGTCCTGAAAGCGATGTAAGCCACTGACCGTTAAGACTTTTATGAAAAACGGTGATCCAGTGGCTTCCAGTGAAAACCACTGCAAGGTGACCAAAAATGGTCACTAAAGTGGTAACTCGAAAACGGACGTCTCTGGTCTCGTTTTTTTACTGGAGGAGCCTCTGAAGGGAAAAAATACTGCTGCCAACTCTCTAATGGAGTTGGGCATGTCCCTTACAGATTTAGCCGTCAAAAAGGCCCCTACTACCGGTAAAACATACCTGCTGGCAGATACCGATGGGCTTTACCTTTGCGTTTCAGCTTCAGGCTCAAGGGCATGGCACTTTCGCTACTGTTGGGGCGGGCGACGCCCACGAATTTCTTTCGGAAGCTACCCCGAGCTTTCTCTGCGCGATGCACGCCTCGAGCTGGGCCTTCGTAAGCCTCCGGCAAATGGCACTGGCCCGAGTGGTCGCCGTGTTTGGTGTGGCGAAGCCTCACTGCGCTTACCTGTTCGCCAAACCGAGAACGTCCGACTGAAGAAAATGCTTGCCGAATCGATGTTGGAGATCGAAGCCACCCGCGAGGCGTTGCAAAAAAAGTGGTGAGCGCTCCCCCCGTCGAGAGCTAGTGCGCCACATGACGGCACGTGGCTTGAGTGAGCTCCGGGCGCTTCAGGTGATCCGCATGAGTGCCAGTGCTCTGCGCTATCAGCCAAGGCCGGACGCAACCAGAGGTTGCGAAAGCACATCGTTGCCTTGGCTCATCGGCATCGTCGCTATGGTGTAGCGATGGTCTATCTGAAGTTGCGACCGGGTGGTGAGAGGGTCAACCATAAGCGGGTTGAGCGCCTGTATGCCGAAGCGTGCTTGCAGGTAAAAAGGCGTAAGGACAAGAAGATCCCGATTGCGGATCGACAGTCACTGGGTCGCCCCCGGCTGCCAATTAGGTCTGGTTGATGGACTTTGTGTTTGATTGCACGGCCGAGGGGGGCATCAAGAGCCTGACCGTGGTCGATGATGCGACTCATGAGGCTGTCGACATCGTGCCGGAGCGAGCCATTGGTTGGCACTCTTTGACGCGCATTTTGGATTCACGAGGGTTTCCCAAAGCCATCCGCACAGACAATGGCAAGGAGTTTTGTGGTCGCGCCATGCTGTCATGGGCTCATCAGCAGGGCGTTCAACTGTTCCTGATTGAGTCAGGCAAATCCAATCAGAATGCCTACATCGAATCGTTTAACGGACGCTTTCGCGACGAGTGCCTGAACGAACACGGTTCACCAGTCTGACGCACGCCAAGGTGGTAATTGAGCCCTGGCGGCGGGAGTACAACGAAGAGCGACCGAATAAAGTGCTTGGTGGATTAACCCCATCCGCCTATGCCGAGCAACTGGCCTCAAAAGCCGTTACATCGAGCCAGTTGCTACTGAATACGGGGAGACGCCGGAATCTGCGAAGGCCATCGCATTTCTGAGAGAAACCCCTCAAGGCTGTAGCGCTTTTTTCTTTTGCAGCTACTTTGTTGTGCTGGTTGATACGGTTCCGGGCATTCTGAATGTAGCTGTTACATGCTCCCGGAATCAACTAGCGCACTGCGGTGACTTAGCCAATTTGAGCTGATCAAGGACGAAAGCAATGAACTACAAGGGTTTGTGGGTTTTGACTGCTGCACTGATTTCACAGGTAAGTCAGGCAGAGTATGTATGGGAAGACAATGCTCAAGGGCAATGGCCCACAGCTGAAAGTGCCTGCCGTCAAGGCGAAGCAATTCGTAGGCTAGATGATAAAAAGGCCCAGCAACCAGGGCTTACTTGGCGTACCACTACGCCAACTCTTCAAGATATTGATGGTACAGAAGCGATTTGCCGTTTCAACATAGAGCGACTTTTTGTCGGTCGTTGGCTGCCGGATAGCGTTCATGTCTATTCAGTATATCGTTCGGGTGCTGCGGACATCTGTCACAGTGGCTTGCTTGATACGTCAGGACAATGTTGCGCAGAGTGCCCTCCCTCTGAATGCAATGGTAGCAATCCCGTCTTGGGGGCTACCGGGCAAAAGGTTGAAATTGAGATTGATCTAAGTTGGCCAGAATCTAGTTTAAGCTTTGAACGCAACTACTGGAGCAGTAGAAATCAAGCTTCAAGCATGGGTGTAGGCTGGAAGCATAACTGGAATGTGCGACTCATTGAACAGAGCGATATAGAAGTAAAAATTTATCGTGAAAATGGACGTGCATTGCGTTTCATCAAGGTTAATGCAACATGGTCGCCATTTGCGAGCGAAACTGAGGTATTGACCCAGCTATCTACCGGAGG
The DNA here is from genome assembly GCF_965644255.1 of Pseudomonas sp. LRF_L74. Classification (NCBI taxonomy): domain Bacteria; kingdom Pseudomonadati; phylum Pseudomonadota; class Gammaproteobacteria; order Pseudomonadales; family Pseudomonadaceae; genus Pseudomonas; species Pseudomonas sp. LRF_L74. The sequence goes on from NZ_CBFFRH010000014.1 coordinate 2,611, forward strand.
CTGGAGCTTGCAGACCCCAGGAAAACAAAAAGAAGTCTTCAACGCGCTTGGTCGGTTGACACGTGTTGAGCCATTAGGTGGGCTTGCTATTACGTTAACCTACGATGATGCAGGCGATTTGATCGGCATTGCTGATGCTGTTGGGAGAACCATCACCTTGACTTACAGTTCTGGGCTTATTACAAAGGCTCAGGGCGCTGTCGATTATACTTATCAGTATGACTCGCAGTCTCGATTGATAAGTGTTGAACAGGTAGGTAAGCGAAAGATTTACCACTATGAAGATAGCGTGCATCCTTACTTGCTAACCGGCATAAGTGATGAGCGAGGGGTAAGAAGCTCAACTTGGGCTTACGATTCAGTTGGTCGAACTATCTCCAGTGCTCACGCAGGAGCGGATTTAGTTAAATTTGAATATCTATCTGATGGCCGGGTTCGTGTTACGAACCCTTTAGGTAAAAAGTCTATCTATAACTATCAGACTTTCGGTCAGCGTCGTCTTATCACGAGCATTGACGGCGAAGCCTCTGCTAACTGCCCTGCCTCTAGCCGCGAAGTTATCTATCAACCCGATGGCTTGGTTTCAAGTCGTACAGATTGGAAAGGCAATAAAACGACTTACACATACGATCAGATGGGTAGAGAGAAGACGAGGACAGAGGCTGTAGGTACTTCTCAGCAGCGTGTGATAGCCACTGATTGGCACCCAACCCTGTTCTTGCCTGAAACCGTAACGGAACCAGGGCGAATTACTCATTACCAGTACGATGACCAGGGAAGGCAGCTAAGCCAGACCATCGAATCACTCTGACTTGACGTTTTATCTTTCAGAAGGACCTGATCCATGAAGATCACTTATCCGGCCAGTGCCTTGGCGCTTGCCTTGGCGATGGTGCTCGGTACCGGTGCTCACGCTGCGCAACGCAGTTGGAGCTACACCTACAACAGTTTTGGCCAGGTTGAAACCGCAGATGGTCCTCGGACCGATGTCTCGGATGTCACCACCTACAGCTACGACGGCCAAGGCCATCTCATCCAGGTCACAAACGCTTTGGGTCATACGACCCAGCTTTCCAATTTCACCAACCTGGGCCATCCCAAAACGGTGGTCGATGCCAATAGCATCACCAGTACCCTGGGCTATACAGCACAAGGCTGGCTGTCATCGGTGACCACAGATGGACGTACGACTCGCTTTACCCATGATGCGATTGGCCAAATCATCAAGCTCACTCGTGCCGATGGTAGCTGGCTGCAATACACGTGGAGTGATGCCCGGCGGTTGGTGAGGATCACCAACAATCTGGGGGAGCGGGTCGATTACGAATACAGCGTCAAGGGTGACCGCACCAGTCAGAAGCTGCGAGACAGCTCCGGCACATTGGTCCAGCAGCAAACTTGGGCCTATGACGAGCTGGGTCGTTTGCTGCGCGCAGTGGGCGCGGTAGGGCAGACGAGCCAGTACCAGTACGACCTCAATGACAATCAGACGGCGGAAACCAACCCACGGCAGAACACCTACGGCAGTGGTTACGACGCACTGAATCGACTGATCTCCAGCACCGATCCATTGGGTGGTGTAACGGGCATCGGCTATGACGATCTGGATAACATCAACCAGGTCACCGATCCGCGTGGTGTCATCACGACCTATGAATACGATGGTCTGGGCAATTTGTTGCGACAGAACAGTCCGGACACCGGCCTAACCACATTTACTCATGATGGTGCCGGCAATGTCACGAGCAAGACTGATGCTCGAGGTATCGTCACCACCTACAGCTATGACGCCCTGAATCGCCTGACTGGCAAGCAGTACCCCGCGAATCAATCCCTCAATGTCCAGTACCACTACGACATGACGGGCGACGGTAACAAAGGGATTGGTCGTCTGACCGCGGTGCAGGACTCAAGCGGTGTGATCGGCTACCACTACGACCAGTACGGTGACCTGACTGACCAGATCCGTTCGGTGGAAATCAACGGTATCGATCAGTACGAAACGCTCAGCTACGGCTACGACAATGCCCACCAACTGACGCGGATCGATTACCCGGCAGGTTTCAGTGTGGCCTACAACCGGAATGCGGGCGGGCAAGTCACAGGGGTCGATTTGAGCGTTGGCTCCGCTGCCGCTACGTCGTTGGCGAGCGATATCAGCTATTTGCCATTTGGCCCCGTGAAGAGCCTGACCTGGGGTAATGGCATAGCCCTGAACCGCACCTATGACAAGGACTACCGGCTCAAGACACAGATGGTGGGGCCTTGGCAGAGTAGCTACACCTTTGACGCGAATAGCAATATCAGGCAGATCGACCATACCCTTTGGGGCACGGTGCAGTACTCGTACGACGTTGTTGATCGGTTGATGAAGGAGACGACAGCCGATCAGAAGAAGACGTACACCTACGACGGCAATGACAACCGGACACGACGCAACACCTATACGGTGGAGGATGGTACGGACACGATCGCAGCAAAGCAGATCCTGACGTACAAGAGTGACAGCAACCGACTGGATAAGAACGGCAGCTTCCAAGCCACAGTCGATGCGGCCGGTAATGTCGAGCAGCAGACAACAGGGCGCAAGTATCGCTACGACGAGCAGGGTCGACTGCAAGCCGTGCTGGATAGCACGGGCAAGGAGCTTTCGAACTACACCTATAACGCGTTGGGCCAGCGGACCCTCAAGCAATTGCTGTCGTACAGCAGCAGTGGGCCGATCCCGATTGCGACGACGTTCTTGTATGACCCTCAGGGCCAGATTGTAGGGCAGGTGAATTATGTCACCGGGTCTAACAAGAAGAAGACGGCGCAGTACTGGGTGTGGCTGGACGACATGCCACTGGCCAGCGTGAACGTGAAATACGCGGGCAACGGTACGACGATCAGCAGCACGAGTGTGGTGTACCTGCATGCGGATCATCTGAATACGCCACGGCTGGCGAGTGGAGCGAATCAGCAATTACTGTGGAGCTGGAACAGCGATGCGTTTGGCAATGGGCTGCCGAACCAGGATGTGGATGGTGACGGTGTCGTCACGGATATCCCGCTGCGCTTTCCGGGGCAACTGTATGACGGCACGACAGGGCTGTACTACAACTACTTCCGCGATTACGACCCGCAGACGGGGCGCTACGTCGAAAGTGATCCGATTGGGTTGAGTGGTGGTACTAATACATATGGGTATGTAAACAGCAATCCAGTAAATTATACAGATAATTTAGGGCTTTTTAGAGGGGGGGCAAGGGCAGCAACTTCTAACTCAGCGCTTATGCCTTATGTTGCACCTTGCCTATTATGCTCTGCTTATACGTCTTATCCAGCAATTGGTCCAGAAGTCAGAGACTCTGCACTCGCGCCTAAAGCATCACTTGAGGGGGATGGGTTACCGTATCCGTTCTGGAGTCCAATAGGAGCGGAGAGCTGGCCTGATAGAACAGAGCAAGACGAGGCGTTCAAATGCGAGCCAAATAGGTCAAGTTGTTATGAGTTGGCTATTAGCATAGATGTTCTTGTTAGAACAATTAATATGCGGAGAGACCAAATGGCTTCTTACGGCGGTGGTGATAAAGGGCACAAAGACAGAGAGCGTAATACGCGGAAAGTTCTTAGTAAGTTAGTCCGTGAAGCAAGGGCGAGAAATTGTCCGTATAATCCAGCGGCAAATGAATTGATATTATGAACATTAAAAGAGTTGCGCGAAACAAATATTATACATTGATACATACGTTAGGGAGGCAAAATGATTCAGGAGTTTTGATGGGTATTCTTCGAAACGACACGCGCGAGCTTGTTAATAGTATAAGGATAAGTAAAGATCGTCTGGAAAGTAAATCAGAAATACTTAAAAATATTGAGCCTCCTGATGATTGGAATGAACCTTTCAGAAAATGTTTAAGTTATTATCTTCTTAAGAAAGAGCGAATGGAAAGACTGATTTACCCCTGTTGTGCTGTGCCCATATATAAAGCTATTTCTAGGCAAGAGGCATTTACGTACCATGCTCTTAAGATGTTACATTGCTTGAGTGCTGAGCAGCTTAATAAGTTGTTATCTTTTGATGAGAAAGGTAAGGATGAGTCTCAGGCAGCTATTGCAATTATCCATTCAAAAATAGAATTGTATAGAATGCTATTCTGGAAAAGTGCTGACTTGAATGAGGCGTTTGATATTATGGTTGTAAGTGCAGCGAGAGCTTATCCTGGCTATAGTTTTGATGAGTACCTTAATTAATTGATTTTTATGTTGTGGTCTTAATTGGAGGTTTGTTTTTTGTATAGCTGCTGGCCGCTGCCTGCTCAAGGCTAAGGCGAACAACAAGGGCTACATCACGACCTACAGCTATAACGATCGTGGTCTCGGGAGGCGTCGGGTGCTGCTCAAGCCCATACCACGACCACTGATTGGCGCCCAACCCTGTTCTTGCCTGAAACCGTAACGGAACCAGGGCGTATTACTACCAGTACGACGACCAGGGCAGGCAGCTAAGCTAGACCATCGAGTCACTCTGATCTGGCGTTTTATTTTTGAGAAGGGGTTACGCTGTGAAAATCATATCTTCATGCCTTCTAGTTGTCTTGTTTTTTTCAAATGCTGCGAGATCGGAAGAGTACTATTGGAAGTTTTTTAGTTTAGGTGGAGGGTGGCCTAAAAAGGATTCTGCTGAAGCTGCATGTTCCTCCGTTCCGGAAAATGGTGGGGCGGTTGGGGATTATATATATAGCAGGGTTGGTTATGTTTTTGATTATAGAATGATATGCTATTTCTATATTAATGGTGTTGAACGTGCTTACTATAGTGCTGAGCGTGGTGGTGATGGTTGTAGTGGTCAAGATCAATATAATTTTGCTACAGGTTTATGTGAGTCGCCTGATGTTGGTGCTATACGAAAACAAAGGGGAGAGCCAGACTCTGGAGGGTGCAATGCTCCAAGTGCAAAATTTCAAAATCCTCTGAACATATTAACTGGAGATAAATATCAAAAGGAAGTGGATTTTTCTGAGCCGTTTTTTGAAATTTATCGCATTTATAATAGCTCTGATGGACGGTGGATTCATAGTTACTCTGATCACTTGCTAATAACTGATGAAAATATTGCGTTATATTTCTCTGATGGCCGATTTTCTCTTTTTAGTCGAGTTGGCGATACTGCCATTTCTGAGGTGACAGAGTTTGGACGATTGGTAAAAAAAGAAGATACTTGGGTTTATATATCTGCCGAAAATAAGACTATGGTTTTCGATTCTTTAGGGCGCCTAGTTAAAATTAGTCTTCCTGATGGGCGGGGAGTTGATATTTTATATTCAGGTATTAAAGTTTTTATTAAAAATCCCTATGGGGTGACCATAGAGCTTGAGCAGGACTCTCAATACCAGATTTTATCTTTTAATGCTGTAGGGTATGAAATTGATTACAAGTATAATGAGCTTGGACAACTGGTTCTTGTATCGAAAATCATAAACAATAAAGTGATAAAAAGAGAGTATCATTATGAGATGTCTGGCAAGACAAAACTCTTGACGGGTATCACTGATGAGCGTGGCGTGCGCTATGCTACATGGTCTTACGATGAACAGAATCGTGCAATATCCAGTGAGCATGCAAATAGGATGGATTATGGCGTACTGACATACAACGCTGATGGCTCCATTACGGTTACCAACGAGCTTGACAAAAAAGCGACCTATCGTTTTCAGGTTATCCAAGGTGTGAAGCGCATCGTAGCAATCGAGGGCGAGCCTTCGCCAAACTGCCCGAGCAGTAATTCAACCTTCACCTACGACGACCGTGGTTTGCTCAAAACCAAGATGGACAACAAGGGCTACGTTACGACCTACAGCTACAACGACCGAGGCCTCGAGATTTCTCGGACGGAAGCGTCGGGTACAGCTCAGGCGCGTACCACGACCACTGAGTGGCACCCAACCTTGTTCCTGCCTGAAACCGTAACGGAACCAGGGCGAATTACCCATTACCAGTACGACGACCAGGGAAGGCAGCTAAGCCAGACCATCGAATCACTCTGACTTGACGTTTTATCTTTCAGAAGGACCTGAACCATGAAGATCAATTATTCGGCCAGTGCCTTGGCGTTTGCTTTGCCAGTGGTGCTCGGCACCAGTGCTCACGCTGCGCAACGCAGTTGGAACTACGTCTAAAACAGCTTCGGCAGATCGAAAAGCCTCATAATTTGTGGGCTGATGTATCGGATGTCATGAGTTGTAGCTACGAAAGCCAAGGGCTGCTTATATGATAAAGGAAAAAATTCTACTGGCCGTAAGTCTGACAGTATTTGCAGGCTATATTTATGGGGCTGATGTATGGGAGATAACTTTTTTTGGACAGCAACAATCTGGAGGGACTTTTGTTTCTAGTCCTGTAGCGCACTGTGCATCATTACCTGATGGAAAATTAATTGGGTATAGAGATCATAAGGGTAAAGAAACGAAGGTCCCTTCTGAAATTGTATTTGCTCACTGTGAATATATAAATCCTAATTATTTATATCCTTGGCGTGTTTCTTATCACAAGAAGGTAACTTGTGATGTTGACTTGGCTTCTGGAGCTTGTCTTGCAGCACAGAGTAAAGGTGCCGAGATGCCTATGTCCTGCGCTGCCGGATTTGGTCATGATAATTCAGATTTCGTAGGTAATCCCATAAAACTCTCAGTTGGAAATAAATTTCAGAAAGAAGTTATATTTGAGGATAAAGGGTTAGTTTTTTCGATTTTATATAATAGTCTTGATGGCTCATGGCGCAGTAGCTTTTCCAGTAAATTGGTTGTTGGTTCTGGTTTCGTTACGCTTTTGAACTATGATGGAAAGGAAGTATACTTTCGTGATGTCGATGGTGAAAAAAATTATTTTGCAAATGGAGATGGTATATTAATACACCGTGCAGATGGTTGGGTTTATTACTCTCCAGATAAAAGTCGTTACCGTTTTGACGAATTTGGTTATTTGCTTGAGGTGAGTAATGTATTTGGTAGTAGTGCTCTATCAAAAAGAGATGACGTCACTGTTGTAACAGCTGGCGATGGTCGTTCTTTGCTTTTTGAACAAGGTGAAAATGGACAGCTATTGAAATTTTCAACTGCGGGACTTATTGCTGCTTTCTCTTATAGTGATCAGGGGCAACTAATTTCTGTATCTAAAACTGTCAATGGTCAAACTCAAATCCGTAAGTATCACTATGAAGTTTCCGATAAACCCAGTCTTCTAACCGGTATTACCGATGAGCGTGGTGTTCGCTTTGCGACTTGGTCCTACGACGATCAGGATCGCGCTATCTCTAGCGAACACGCTGGAGGTGCAGACAAGGTCACCTTAGAATACAACGCCGATGGTTCCACTACGGTGACCAACGAACTGGGCAAAAAAGCAACCTATCGCTTCCAGGTTATCCAAGGTGTGAAGCGTATCGTAGCAATCGAGGGCGAGCCTTCGCCAAACTGCCCGAGTAGCAATTCTACCTTCACCTATGATGAACGTGGCTTGCTCAAGACCAAGACGGACAACAAGGGCTACGTCACGACCTATAGCTACAACGACCGCGGTCTTGAAATTTCTCGGACGGAGGCGTCGGGTACAGCTCAAGCTCGGACCACGACCACTGATTGGCATCCGACGCTGTTCCTGCCTGAAACCGTAACGGAACCAGGGCGAATTACCCATTACCAATATGACGACCAAGGAAGGCAGCTAAGCCAGACCATAGAATCACTATGATTGAGCCGTGTTTATTCGCTAGGGGCATCACCTAAGCTTCGTTGACTTTTAAGCTCTTTGAATAGCGAAATGACTTTTTTGTTATCTGGGTTAGAGAGGACTGTTTTTGATGGTGTCAGGGTGAGGAGGCTTTGAGGGGGGGTAAATATTTTATATTTTGAGGGGAATGATAGATATTCTATATTCCCATTTCTTTCTAATTCGACTTGATATGATGATATTTTTCTAATAATTACACCTTCACTAATCATGTCTCCAACATGATATCGCCCGGACTTGGTAGGGTTTGAGCCAATTATAGCTACAGACTTGAGCGGGTCTGAGTGAATAATGCTACCAAGAAGCTTTATTGGAAGCTGAGTGTTTCTAGGGGAAAGCGGTTTTGGTTGCGGTGGTGGGAAAAGCTTGGTGATAAGTTCCAGATTTATTTCTTTCCTTTCCTTTTGCTCTTCAGCATCTATTGCGATGTCTTTAGGGGTGAGAAGATCGCGCCACTCTGCTGTTTGTTTGTATAGACTAATAATCATAATTAGTGCAAAGACTGCTGATAGCTGCAGGGGTAATTGCTTGAGTATTGATTTTAATTTTTTAAGTTTGTATTGAGGCACAAGCATCCTTGCTCCTAAGAAAATCTTACTCGATTTTTATTGTACTGCTTTACTGCTTGAAAAATAAGATTTTCTATTGAATTTGTGTTTACTGTTTCCTCGCGAAAAGTGTAATAAATTATTTCATTAGGAGCTAGCTGTGAGAGGGGCAGTAATTAGGCTAGACCATCAGAATCACTCTGACTTAACTCAGAAGACCCTAATCAATGAAGATCAATTACCTGGCGATCCTATTGGCGCTTGCCCTGACGACAACCCCAGAACATATAATTATAGATATGACAATCAAGCATTCATGATTAAAAATACCAAACAATTATACTTCTATGTTTAAACTCAACCACTATCCGGAGGAAAAATGGAAAAGTATTTTCTTGGAGTGCTGCTTGCATTTTTAGTAGAAACTTATTGCCACGCCCAAGATTTTACATACTGGGCAAGTGGTAATTTTTTCACTCCAACCTTCAGAGTGCCTAAAGATGGATGCGATTTTTTGTATTCCGACAGCAATTGGCCTCACTTATCTGATCGTTATATACCTAGCGCTAATTATTACTCTAGCCCCGGAACATATTTCTGTGGTTACAGAGATTCTGGGCAGATATCAAGCTTTGGCGGTGTAATAAAAAAGACCATCAACTGCCCTGAAGGAACAAGTTTTGATTTTATGTCGAGAATCTGCACTTATTTATCACAAAAAGGCTCACCTGGAAAAAATATATCTTGCGACATACCCTCTACAAAAGCAGGGAATCCTATAAATATCGCGACAGCAAATAAATATCAGCGTGAAATTGATTGGAGTTCAGGGGGGATAGATTTTTATCGAAGCTATAATAGTATTGATGGACTTTGGAGGCATAGTTTTTCTGATCACCTAGTACTCAATGGTAATGATATAACCCTTATATTAAATGATGGTCGCGAGATAAAATTCAAAAGATCTGACAGCAACGATAAAGTATATCGTTCTATTTCAGAAATCGGAACTATAGAAAATCATCTTGACGGCTGGACATATCGAAAGGATCACGGTGAAACTCTAACTTTTACTCAAGACGGCTTACTTAGTGCGATTTCAAAAAACTATATCACACACCAAATAAATCGAGAAAACTCAGAAAACATTATCAGTAGCGACATATACCCTGATGCATATTTTACAGAGGACTACTTTGGACAACCAAAGAGCTTTCGCTTCGAAGGAAATCAAGTCTATTATAGTTACTCAGCTAACAAGCTAGTGGGCGTCACAATAACTCAAGATGGTGAAAGTAAATCCAAGATTTATCACTATGAAAACTCTAAAAACCCCAAAATACTGACAGGTATTACTGACGAGCGTGGCGTGCGCTACGCCACTTGGTCTTACGATAGCCAGGATCGCGCCATCTCCAGTGAGCACGCCGGTGGCGCCGATAAGGTCACCTTGGTTTACAACGCCGATGGCTCCACTACGGTGACCAACGAACTGGGCAAAAAAGCGACCTATCACTTCCAGGTTATCCAAGGTGTGAAGCGCATCGTCGCAATCGAGGGCGAGCCCTCGCCAAACTGCCCGAGCAATAATTCCACCTTCACCTACGATGACCGTGGTTTGCTCAAAACCAAGACGGACAACAAGGGCTACGTTACGACCTACAGCTACAACGACCGAGGTCTCGAGATTTCTCGGACGGAAGCGTCGGGTACAGCTCAGGCGCGTACCACGACGACTGACTGGCATCCGACTCTGTTCCTGCCTGAAACCGTAACGGAACCAGGGCGTATTACCCATTACCAGTATGATGATCAGGGAAGACAGTTAAGCCAGACTATCGAATCACTATGATTGAGCCGTGTTTACTCGGTAAAAGCTGAGCGCTACTCAAATCGGGGAAGACGTCGGATACTCGCTTGTCGGTGAACGGTTCACTATTCCGTCGAGCGTCTTTTGCGTGATCACCCTCTGAGCGAGGATCGGCAAGCGGCACTTATATCTGGTGGTGCTCCAGCAGAAAGTCCACGAATACCCGGACTCGAGCTGGCATCGAACTACCGCCAACAAACACGGCGTGGATCGGTTCCTTGTCACCAGGGTTCCAGGTTTCCAGCAGCGGCACCAGCGCGCCGCATTGAATGTCATCTGCGACACTGAAGGTTCCGATCCGTGCGATGCCGGCGCCCACCCTGGCCAATTGCGCGAGTGCCTCGCCACTGCTGCATTCGATATTGCCTGTGACCTTGAGTGAAAACTCATGACCATTACAGGCAAACGGCCAATTGGGTTCGGCGCGGCGGAAGTTGAAGCGCAGGCAATTGTGCTGCAGTAGGTCGTGCGGCTCACTCGGCGTGCCGTGACGCTCCAGGTATTCGGGCGAAGCCACCACGACCTGGCCGGTTTCACCAATCCTGCGGGCAGTCAGCGGGCTGTCGGGTAGATGGCCGAAGCGGATCGCGACATCCGCCTGGCCGCCCAGAATATCGACCACTTCATCACCCAGGGTCAGGTCGACCGTGATGTTGGGATAACGAGCGCTGAAGGCCGCGACCAGTGGCACGATGGCAAGGCGACCGTGGCCGAGTGCCGCACTGACCCGCAGCCTGCCTTTAGGGACGCCCTGGTCGGCAATGGCATCTTCGACTTCACGCAGGTCGGCCAGGATTCGCCGTGCACCCCGCAGGTACGCCTCGCCCTCGGTCGTCAGCCTTGTCAGTCGGGTGGTGCGTAGCAGAAGGCGAGTACCGAGACGCTGCTCTGTGCGAGCGATGATACGGCTGACAGCGGAGGGCGTCAGCCCCAGGGCGCGGGCAGCGGCAGACAGGCTGCCTTCCTGTGCCACGCAGGCAAATACCTCCATCTCGCCTGATTTGCCGTTGAAGTCCACTTGTGCCTCTTGAGCAAAGGTAATTGCCAGAAAAGCGATCTACCGCCTTAAGATTCAGGATCGTAGCATCTGCGGCACAGATGAGGAGCCGTATATGCGTATAAATCCACCCCTTGTAGCACTGGCCATTGGTGCTTTCGGTATTGGTGTGACCGAGTTTGCCCCCATGGGGATGTTGCCTGGCATCGCAGCCGACCTTGGTGTGTCGATTCCGGCTGCCGGTCTATTGGTCAGTGCTTATGCTATCGGCGTGCTGTTCGGCGCGCCGCTGATGATTCTGACTACTGGCAAGATTCCCCGGCGCTACTTGCTGATCGGGCTGATGGCCATCTTCACCCTGGGTAACCTGATGTCGGCACTGGCATCCGACTACTACAGCCTGCTTGTTGCCAGGGTGGTGACTTCCCTCAACCATGGCGCGTTCTTTGGCGTCGGCTCCATCGTCGCGGCCAGTGTGGTGGCGCCGGACAAGCGCGCCGGTGCTGTGGCGGCGATGTTCATGGGGCTTACGCTGGCGACTATTGGTGGAGTACCCCTGGCTACCTGGTTTGGCGAGTTGCTTGGCTGGCGCATGGCGTTCTGGGGCATCGCCGGTTTGGGGGTGGTTACCATGGCCGCATTGTGGTTTGCCCTGCCCAATGTCCCGCTGCCGAAAAGCGATGGCGTGCTGGCGGAAATCCGCGTGCTGGGACGCGGTTCCGTGCTGGCGGCACTGGCCCTGACCGTGGTCGGCTCGGGCGCGATGTTCACCGTTTTCACCTATATCGCTCCCATCCTAAGTAGCGAGACCCACGCCTCTACGACATTCATCACGGCCATGCTGGTGCTGTTCGGTGTGGGCCTGACTCTTGGCAACCTGTGGGGCGGTAAGGCGGCAGATCGTTCGATCGATCGGACCCTGATCGTTTCACTGGTTGTGCTTATTCTTGTGCTGCTAGCGTTTGCAGTATTGATGCGTTGGTCGTTGCCTGCTGCCTTGGCCATCCTGGTGTGGGGCATTGCCAGCTTCGCCTTGGTGCCACCCTTGCAGATGCGTGTGATGGAGGCCGCCAAGGATGCCCCCAACCTGGCCTCGGCAGTGAACATCGGTGCGTTCAACTTTGGTAACGCCATTGGTGCCGCATTGGGGGGGGCCGTGATCAATGCAGGGCTGGGCTATCCAGCGATTTCCCTGGCAGGTGCAGCAGTGGCTGGCCTGGGGCTTTTGATGGTGCTGGTATTTGCCTGGCGTTCCAGAACCTCGGTGGTTACCGCCTAGAGCCAGGGGAAGGACCGTTACCTATGGCAACGTGTTCACGATCTGCTCTGCGCGTCGGCTAAACAGGGTTGAAAGCCCGTCCGAGCGTGCCTCGGCCACTTTCACCCCTGTTTTGCTCTAGCTCGCGAGATCGCTGGGGTCAGTCGAGCAGGTCGGCTGGTACGTTGCCACCGTTGTCGGCCAGCTTCTGCAGCACGGTCTTGTGCAGCCAGATGTTCATCTGTGCCGAGTCACCGAGTTTTTCGGTAGGGCAGCCCAGTTCGTTGGCCAGTTCCTTGCGTGCGGTCAGGCTGCTATCCAGCCCCAGTAGTTTGAGCAGGTCGACGATGGAAACCTTCCAGTTGAGTTTCTCCGGGTGCTTGGCAGCCAACCCTTCCAGTTTGGAGACTACGTCCACCACCGGGATGGCCTCAGACGTAGCAGTGGGTGTTGCAGCAGGTGCAGAAGCTTCGGCGGGCGCAGCCTGCGCCTTGGAACCGAAGCCCAGTGTGTCGAGAATTTTACCGAACAGACTCATGAGATTCCCTCTTCTGTATGAACATTGCCCAGGCAGCATAACCCAGTAGTAGGGGTGGATGACGCTTTTCTCATCCTTTCCTTTGGTGATCAGCCTACACGCTTTGTATAGCGCGTATGCAACGCTTAGCCTAGTACGTTAAACCGGACTGCCCCTATTCCAATGGTTATTATTCGGTCAGCTGGAAGTTTGATTTTCCTTTTGATTTCGCCAAATACAAGGCGTTGTCAGCACGCCTCATGATCTCGCTCAATGATTCAAGGTTCGAGTCTGAAATACTACCGCCGATGCTGATCTTTATATGGAACTCATGGCTCATGAACGTATTTTTCTTCTGCAAGCAACTGGATAAGCGCTCCACTAACGACTGTAAACTCGCCGCAGGATCTTGTGAATAGGTAAGGATGGCAAACTCATCCCCGCCTAATCGTGCAATGAACTCATCCGCTTTTTTTACTCGCTGAAAACCTTTGGCAATATTACAGAGTGCAATATCTCCTGCTTCATGTCCGAAGGCGTCGTTGATCTGTTTGAAGTCATCGACATCGAAGATTAGCAGGCCAATTCTGTCATTGGTTCTCAAGCACTTCTTCCTGAGCTTGAGGAAGAAATTCATTAGCGCTCTTCTGTTGGGTAATTTGGTAAGCGCATCAGTTTCGCCAGCTGCTCTGAGCCGGAGTTCCGCTTCTTTCTGCCTGGTGACATCACGCGAGAGGCAAAGTATCAAGGTGATATTGCCTCTATCATCCAAGATAGGCGTTAAAATGTTTTCCCAGACCACTGGTTTCTTACCAGGTAGCTCACTCCTGCCAAAGAAAGAAGATTTCTTTCCGGCACAGGCACGTTGCAGAGCTTTCTTGCCGATTCCCCTAATATCCGCAGGCAACAAGCCGAGCCATTCGGGCCGGTGATGTATGCTATCGGCATCCAGACCCAATGCAATTCTTCCTGCATTGTTTATTTTTATCAATTCGCCGGACAAGTTTATAAGCTTGATACAGTCGATACTTGCGTCCAGCATCAGGTTCAAGAATGCCAGCTCTGCATCGAAATAGTCCTGAAGCTCGGAAGTCTTTAGTTGTTGTGTCATTTTCACCCCCTGAGAGGGATCTTCCCTGCCTGCATGGAAGCAAAGGCTGCTTGTAGTGGTCAAGTGCCATCATGGTATGCAGTGTTCTTTCTATTTTTTATAAAATAAATAATTATTTAAAATCAATATGTTGCACATGCCGCTAGCATATCCCCGGTTATCGGATCGTCGACGCACCCTCCAGGGCGCCTCCAAAAATCTATTAGAGCCCAGAGAATCCAGCGCATTCTTGGACTGTTGCCGAAAAAGGGGGGAAAACATTGAAAGGCATGGGTCTGAGAACTACTCATACAGCCAGGGCAGACGGTCTTTTTGCCTGCGTTCGAAAGCCCGGATATGTGCTTGTCGCAGCAGGGTGACGCCGATCGGGTCGAGGCCCGCGAGCAGGCGTTGCCGGTCGGCGGCAGGGATGTCGAAGTGCAGGCGTTCTCCACAGGGTGTTTCCAGGTACTGCTCGCTCAGGTACACGCTCAGGCGGTATCCAGGCGTATTCACGACATCCTGGGCCAGGCGCTCGATGTGCCCGGCTTCGAGGGGGATGGTCAGCAGCCCGTTGTTGACGCAGTTGCCACGGAATATATCGGCGAAACTTTCCCCGATGATCACCGCGAAGCCGTATTCCCTGAGGCTCCACACCGCATGCTCGCGGGATGAGCCGCAGCCGAAGTTGCTGCGCGTCAGCAGGATGGAGGCGCCCTGGTAGCGGGGCTGGTTGAGTTCGAAGTCCGGGTTCCTAGGTCGCTCCGAGCAATCCATGCCGGGTTCGCCCCGGTCCAGGTAGCGCCACTCGTCGAAGGCGTGGGGGCCATAGCCGTCGCGGGTGATCATCTTCATGAATTGCTTGGGCAGGATGGCGTCGGTGTCGACATTGTCACGGTCGAGCAGGGCGACCAGGCCGTGGTGATGGTCGATCGGGCGTATCACAGCAGCGTCCTCACATCGCTCAGGTAGCCGCTCAGGGCGGCGGCAGCGGCCATGGCCGGGCTCAGCAGGTGGCTGCGGCCTCCCGAGCCCTGGCGGCCTTCGAAGTTGCGGTTGGAAGTCGAGGCACAGCGTTCGCCGGGGGCCAGGCGATCGTCGTTCATGCCCAGGCACATGGAGCAGCCGGGGTTGCGCCATTCGAAGCCGGCATCGCGGAATATCCGGTCCAGCCCTTCTGCCTCGGCCTGGCGCTTGACCGCGCCGGAGCCTGGAACCACCAGTGCCTGGCGCAGGCGCCCGGCGATACGGCGGCCCTTGACGAGGGTGGCGGCCACCCGCAGGTCCTCGATCCGCGAGTTGGTGCAGGAGCCGATGAATACCTTGTCGATGGCGATCTCGCCGATGGGCGTGCCTGGCTCCAGCGCCATGTAGCGCAGGGCCCGCTCCAGGCCGAGGCGGCGAAACGGGTCGGCTTCGTCGGCAGGATCGGGAACCCGGCCGTCCACGTTGACCGCCATGTCCGGGCTGGTGCCCCAGGTGACCAGCGGGCGCAGCCTGCTGGCATTGATCAGCAACTCGCGGTCATAGCGCGCCCCAGGGTCGGCGTGCAGGCCGCGCCAGTAGGCGACGGCGCGGGGCCAGTGCGCGCCCTGCGGCGCCAGGGGACGGCCACGCAGGTAGTCCAGCGTGGTGTCGTCGACCCCGACCAGCCCCGAGCGAGCCCCGGCCTCGATGGCCATGTTGCACAGGGTCATGCGCCCTTCCATGCTCAGCCCACGCACGGTGCTGCCGGAAAACTCGATGACATGCCCGCTGGCGCCGGCGCTGCCAAGTCGCTTGACCACCTCCAGCGCCAGGTCCTTGGCATAGACGCCAGCCGGCAGCTCGCCGTCGATGCGCACCGCCAGGGTTTTCGCACGGCGCATCGGCAGGGTCTGGGTGGCCAGTACATGCTCGACCTCGGAGGTGCCGATACCGAATGCCAGCGCGGCGAAGGCGCCGTGGGTCGAGGTGTGCGAGTCGCCGCAGACGATGGTCATGCCGGGCTGGGTGGCGCCCAGCTCGGGGCCGATCACATGCACGATGCCCTGGCCCGGGTCGCGGTGGGGGAACCAGGCCAGCGCGCCGCTCGCATCGATATTGCGCTGCAAGGCCGCGACCTGGGCACGTGCCAGCGGGTCGTCGATCATCGGCGTGTCAGCGGTGGGGACGTTGTGGTCGGCCGTGGCGATGATGCTGCCGGCGCGCCAGGGCTGGCGGGCGGCGGCCCGCAAGCCATCGAACGCCTGCGGACTGGTGACCTCGTTGATCAGGTGCCGGTCGATGTAGAGCAGGGCCTGGTCATCGTCGTCCTGCTGGACGACGTGGCTGTCCCAGAGCTTGTCGTACAGTGTCCTCGGCGCGCTCATGCTGTCAGGCTCGCTTCTGCTTCTGGCCTTGCAGTGTGTTGCGCAGTTCCTGGTCGTATTCGCCGAGGCGCGGCGGGGCGCTTACCGTGAGCTGGCGCTGGCGGTCGAAACTGACCGGCGAGCGCACCGTGCGCCACTGGCCGCCATCCGGATGATCGCCCGCGATGGCCAGTTGCAGGTGCCTGGCCTGCGGGTCTTCGAGGGCCTCGCTGCTGTCGTACATGGGCGCGTGGGGTACGTCTTCATGTTCCAGGCGTCGGCACCACTCGCTGCGCGTCTGGCCCGCGAAGCGTTCGCTGAGCAGGGTAATGAGCTGTTCCTGGTGCTCGATACGCGCTTCGCGGCTGGCGAAACGCGGGTCCTGGAACAGCTCGGGCATTTCTATGGCATTGGCCAGGCCCTGCCAGAATTTCTCCGGCGAGGACATGTGCAGGGCGATCCATTTGCCATCTCCGCATTCGAGGACATAGGACTGGGAAACGCTGGGGCGACTGTAGGGGGTCATGACCTCGCCCTCGGAAAAGTAATGGGTGAAGGCGTCGAGGTTGAAGTGGCACATGGACTCCAGCATGGACACCTCGACCAGCCGCCCGATACCGGTCCGATGCCGCTCATGCAGGGCGCCGAGGATGCCGTAGGCAGCGTAGAAACCGGTGATCGAGTCGGCCAGCGCCGGGCCGACCACCCGTGGGTTAGCCGGGTTGATCAGCAGGTTGAGGAAGCCGCTGGCCGCCTGCGCCACGGTGTCGTAGGCCGGGCGTCCGGCCGCCGGGCCATCCTGGCCGAAGCCGCTGATGGCGCAGTAGATCAGGCGCGGGTTGAGGGCGCGCAGGCGCTCCTCGCCCGCGCCCAGGCGTTCGGCGGCACCCGGGCGGAAGTTGTGGATATAGACGTCGGCGCTCTGGATCAACTGGTCGAACAGCTCGCGGTCGGCCGGGTCCTTGGTGTTCAGCGTGACGCTGCGCTTGTTGCGGTTGTAGGTCTGGAAGTGCGGGCTGTAGAGGCCGCCCTTGAACGCCCGGAACGGGTCGCCCTGGCCGGGTTGCTCGACCTTGATGACCTCGGCGCCGAGGTCGGCCAGCAGCATGCTGGCGTTGGGGCCGGTGATGAACGTGCCTTGTTCGATGACGCGCACGCCAGAGAGAACGTTGGCCATGCTGAAGTGCTCCTGTGTGGTGGATCGGGATGGCTCAGGCGTCGG
This sequence comes from Pseudomonas sp. LRF_L74, assembly GCF_965644255.1. NCBI lineage: Bacteria > Pseudomonadati > Pseudomonadota > Gammaproteobacteria > Pseudomonadales > Pseudomonadaceae > Pseudomonas > Pseudomonas sp. LRF_L74. The sequence goes on from NZ_CBFFRH010000014.1 coordinate 20,213, forward strand.
CTTCGAAGCCCTGTGGCGTTTTTCCGGTGTATTCCGTGTTGCGGCTGGCCTGGTAGGACAGGGCGAAGCCGATCGGCTGGCTGATTTCTTCGAACAGGTGGGCGATCAGGCCGGCGCTGCGCGCCAGGATCGGTATGCCGCGCAGGGCGCGCAGCGGGTAGCCGGCGCCGAGCAGCACGGCGGGAATGGCGGCCGAGACGTTCAGGCGCAAGTCCTTGCCGATGACCTGGGGGATGGCGCGCTCCACGGCTTCGGCGATGGCGATGTAGTCCTGGCTTGCACCGGATTCGGCAGATACCGCGAACAGGGCGGCGACGCGCGGGTCGCGTTCCTTATGCAGCGGATGACCGTAGCCGGGGATCGGTTGGCGAGCCTCTCGGGACTCGCGAACCAGTGCCAGGGCTGCTTCGTCGAGGCTGCCGCCCTGGTCGGCCTGGCGCTGGCGCACCCGTTCGAACAACTGGCCGGCCTGTTCCGCCGCGCCGAGGATCACCGAGCCGCAGCCGAGCAGGCCGGCGGCTACCGCGCCCTGCATGGCTTCCGGCGAGGCGGCGTAGGTCATGCGTGCGGCCTGCACGCTGGGTACCAGCCCGTGCTCGGTGATGGCGACCAGGGTGGCGTCGAGCACGGCCAGGGTGGCGGGAGAGGCTTTCTCGCCGGTCAGCAGCAGGTAGAAATACTCGCTGAAGCTCAGCTTGCCGATTGCCTCCCGGCAGAGGTCGAGCCCGCGCACGACGATGGTGTCCTGATTCGAGGTGCAGATCGCCGTACGCGGCACCGTTTCCTTGCCAATTTTCATGTAGTGGTCTCTCTCGGTGGGGCGGCTGCGGAGACGGTCTGCCGTGGGATCGCAGGGCCGGGAGCCGCTTTTCGTTGGGTAGGTTCAGCCTAGAGGCTGGTTAAATCGCTTAGAAGTGATAAATTTCCATGAAAACAATCGATGTCATCACTGGTGAACGCCATGGAACTTCGTCATCTGCGCTACTTCGCGGCCCTGGCCGAAACCCTGAACTTCACCCGGGCGGCGGATAAGTGCCATGTCACGCAATCGACGTTGTCGCACCAGATCAAGCAACTGGAAGATGAACTCAAGGCGCCGCTGTTCGACCGGGTTGGCAAGCGGGTCTTCATCACCGAGGCGGGGGATGCCCTGCTGAGCCGTATCCTGCCGGCACTGGAGCAGATCGACGGGGCGGTGAAGGTGTTGCACGACAAGCCGGAGGCGCTCAGCGGGCAAGTGCGCATCGGGGCGACCCATAGTTTCAACACCCATCTGGTGCCCCAGTGCGTGGCCCGTTTCCTCGATCGTTATCCGAGCCTGCAGGTCACGGTGGAGGAGCTTTCGCAGAGCGGTATCGTCGAGCGCCTGCAATCCGGTGACCTCGACCTGGGCATCGCCTATCGCCCGCTGGAGGCACACGACCTCTGGTTCGAGCCGCTGTACAACGAGGAACTGGTGCTGGTGGTGGCGGACTGGCACCCCTTCGCTTCGCGCAAGCGTGTACGCATGGTCGAGTTGCACAACCTGCGCATGACGCTGCTGCCGTCGCTGTTCTCCACGCGGCAGTTGCTCGACGAATATTTCCGCGCGGCGGGGGCCAGGCCGCAGGTGGTGGTGGAACTGAACTCCATCGCGCCGATGATCGAGCTGATTCGCCAGACGGAGTTGGCCGGCATCGTCGGCGAAACCGCCATCGCCGACACCACCGGCCTGAGCGTGGTGCCGTTGGAGAGCCCGACGCCGATCCGCACGCCAGGCCTGCTCTGGCTGCGCGGTGCGGCGGGTGCGACTGCCAGCCGGGAGTTCGCCAGGGAAGTGCGCCGAGTCCTCAGCCGCAATGAGGATGAACTCGACTGAGGCCCCGAGTACCTGGGTCCCCGCCTTCGCGAGGACGACGGCGGTAAGGTCGCGATGGCCTCCAAACTACCAATAGGCATTCCCCGTTTCCCGTCATTCCCGCGCAGGCGGGAATCCAAGCGATAGCCGCGACACCGCGTACCTTGGGCGGGGACGACGGCGGTAAGGTTGCGATGGCGTCCAAACTACCAATAGGCATTCCCCATTTCCCGTCATTCCCGCGCAGGCGGGAATCCAAGCGATAGCCGCGACACCGCGCACCTTGGGTGGGGACGGCGGCGGTAAGGTTGCGATGGCGTCCAAACTACCAATAGGCATTCCCCATTTCCCGTCATTCCCGCGCAGGCGGGAATCCATGCGATAGCCGCGACACCGCGTACCTTGGGTGGGGACGACGGAGGTAAGGTTGCGATGGCCTCCAAAGTTCCGACAGACACTCCCCATTTCCCGTCATTCCCGCGTAGGCGGGAATCCACGCGAGGGCGGTAGCACCACCGGTCAGGCGCTACCCGGCACGTTGAAAGGCATGCCTCTTACAACGGGAAGGTGAACTGCAGCCAAAGCCGGTCGCCTTCGGTGCGGTTGCGCGAGGCGACTTCACGCTGGTACTTGACCACCGCCGCCACGCCCGGCTTGAAGGTGTAGCGCACCTGTGGCCCCCAGGCCGCGCCGCGTACCCGGTTGCCGTCGAGGTAGGTCGCGCCGTCGAGCCGGTCGTCCGCCATCTGCTTGAAGTAGAAGCCTTGCAGGCCGACCTGCAGCTTGTCGTTGAGCGAGTAGGCCAGCAACTGCTCGTAGTGCAGGGTCCAGCCGGAGCGATAATCGGTGTCGCGGTTGCGGCTGTTGAGGGCGGCGGAGAGCGTCCCGCCGATTTCCAGGGCCGGGTTGGCGAACCAGGTCCAGCCATAGTTGGGCTGCCAGGAGTAGTAATGGACAGCGGCATTGGCCAGCCGGTCGGACTGGTAGGAGCCGTTCGGGATATCGAAGTCCAGCGGGGCGATCTGCTGGAAGAAGGTGTGGCTGTCGTTGTGGGTGCCGATGATCAGGGGCTTGAAGCTGAGGTTGCCGACGGCGCTGGTGGTGCTTTTCTGGCCGCCGATGCGCAGCGAGATGTCGGCGACCGGCAAGACCAGTCCAGAGACCAGGTGGGTATTGCCCCAGGTCTTGTCCCAGCCATGGTCGATGCGCAGGGCGTTGACGAAGATATCGGCGCCGACGGGCACGGCGGAGGTGCGGCCGTCGCCATCTTTCAGGCGGTCGGCGCGGTAGTACAGGGTGTAGTTGTAGAGCCGGTTTTCGCCGGGCTGGGTGGCGACGCCGTTGAGTACGGTGTTGACGCCGATGGGCCAGGAGATATTGCCGTTCTCGGCGGCCTGTGCGCTCGCGCAGCAGAGCATGCCGAGCAGCAGTTGATGGGCGAGACCTGTCGTTGTTGTTTTCATGAGGTGGCTCTCTGGTCGTTTTCTCGGGGTGAGCGCTGGCCTCCCGTGTTGGTGGCGGGATGGCAAGGATCGAGGGGGTACGGCACGCGGCCCCGGGTGCGGCGGGTGCCCCGGTTTCGCTGTCAGGTGCGCATGGCGCACCCGACAGGCTGATGGGTCTTCATAAGTCGAGGACCAATCGTGGCGAGCGTGCTCGCGAACAGCACAGCGTGATATGGCTATTCGCGGCCTGCTCCGCCGCCGTCTGGAAGTAGTCGCGGTGGTCGGCCTCGCCCTCCAGCAGGCCGGTCAGGCAAGCGCCACAGACACCCTGCTCGCAGGACAACTCGATAGCGACACCGGCCTCCTGCAGCACCTGGGCGATGCTCTTGTCCGCCGGTACCTGCAGTACCTGCCCGCTGCGCGCCAGGCTTATTTCGAAACTTTCCTCGGCGCCGCTCGCCGCTTGCGGCTGGGCGCTGAAAAACTCACGGTGCAGTTGGGCCTGGGCAAAGCCGAGCTGGCTCGCGTTGTCCAGCACATGGTCGATGAAACCCTGCGGGCCGCAGACGTAGAGATGGGCGCTGGGGTCGCTGGCCTGCAGGATCGCGCGGATGTCGAAGCGCACCTGTTCGGGACGATCGTTGAAGTACAGCGATACCCGCTCGCGGTAGGGGGCGTCCTGGATGCGCTGGTAGAAGGCGCAACGCTCCTGGCTGCGGGCACAGTAGTGCATCTCGAAGTCGCTGCCGGTACGGGTCAGCGATTCGGCCATGCACAGGATCGGCGTCACGCCAATGCCGCCGGCGATCAGGATCGTGCGCTGGGCTTTGTCCTCCAGGGCGAAATGATTGCGTGGCGGGCTGATGCGCAGTGTCTGCCGCGGCGCGATCCGCTCATGCACCTGCGCCGAGCCGCCCCGCGACGATGGATCGCGCAGTACGGCGATCTGGTAGTGCTCACGCTGATCGGGTGGGTTGCACAGGGAGTACTGGCGTATCAGCCCCGGTTCGATTTCCACGTCGATATGAGCGCCCGCGCTGAAGGCGGGCAGGGTGCTGCCGTCGGCCGACACCAGCTCCAGGGAGACGACGTCCAGCGCCTCGGCCTGCTTGGCGGCCACCGTTACGGTTATCCAGGCGTCTGTCATGCTGTTCACCTCTCTTCAAGGCCTGGGCGGCGTTGGCCGCCCCAGGCGATATTCACGCCGTCAGGTTGGCGACGGGAATCTGTTCGGAGCGGATCAGCGCTTCCATGCTGCGCCGGACCTTGACCGACGTGATGTCGCCCTTGGCCAGGAAGTCCTTGAACTGCCGGTCGCCGCTTTTCTGCAACATGGCTTCCAGCGCCTCCACCGCGTCGACGTCCTGTTGCAGCACGGCGGCGAATGCGCCGTTGATGATCTCGGTGACACGCGGATCGTCGATGGCGAAGTCACGCGAATAGGCGACGAAGTAGTGGGTTTCGTTCTGCGTGGCCGGCGTGACGGCATGGTGCACGCGGTAGGAACCCAGCTCGCGTCCTGGCTCGCCGTCGCGCTTCTCGTGGGCGAGAAAGACTTCCGCCGCCAGGTGCAGGCAGGGCAGGAAGAACTCCATGGACATCAGCCGGTCGATCGGCTTGTGGTAGCCGAGGATGTCGGAGAAGAACCCGGTCGGCTCCTGGTTGTACATGGCGCGCTCGTCGCGGAACCACAGGCCTTCGCCCTGGACCTCGAACTCGGTCGCGGCGACATCGTCGACGCCGATGATGCCGGGGTGCAGGAAGGTCAGGTGCGACAGGTCGCAGAGGTTTTCGTGCATCAGCTGGTGGCGGGTCTTGAGCAGGTGCGTTGCCGCCTGCACCGCCAGCCAGCCGGGCGCGGTCAGCTTGAGTGCGTCGTGGTCCGGGATCAGCGCCTCGTCGGCCAGGGCCGGGTCGCCCATCCAGATCCAGAACCAGTTCCAGCGCTCGGCCACGGGGTAGGCGGCGATGCGGCAGGAGGAGGGGATGTTCGCCTGGGTGGGAATGCGTGTGCAGGCGCCATCGGTGCCGAAGGTGAAACCGTGGTAGCTGCATTCCAGGCTGTCGCCGATCACGTTGCCTTTCACCAGTGGGTACTGGCGGTGCGGGCAGCGACCATGCAGGGCGACGATCCGGCCGTCCTCCTTGCGGTAGAACACCACGGGCTCGTCGAGCAGCCAGCGCTCCATCGGCGTGCGGGTGACTTCGTTGCTCCAGCCGGCGACGTACCATTGGTTACGGGCGGCCCAGAGGCCTTCTGCATAGGGGTACATGGTGAATCCTCATCAGTCTCTTGTTGTTATGTCTGTCAGCTTCTCAGGCCGGAACCCAGCCCTTGCCACGGTGTGTGTTGTTGCCGGCGACGTCTTCTTCCTTGATCCACCTGGCCAGGTCGGCGTGGGCGGTGAGGGCCGACTGGGCCATCAGTTCGTCGCTTTCCGGCACCAGGGTGGTCAGTTCCACCTGCATGCCGTTGGGGTCGTGGAAGTAGATCGAGTAACAGTAGCCATGGTCGGTCTCGAAAGCCGATATGCCTTCGCGGGCCAGGCGCTCCTTGAACAGCAGCACGGTTTCCTTGCCCTGCACCGTCAGCGCGATGTGGTGGGCGAACGGATTGATGTCCTCGAAGCCGTTCACCGACTGTTCCCGGCAGGCGCTTTGCGACTTGAACTGGAAGAAGGCCAGGCAACTGCCGTCGTTCAGTTCGAAGAAGGTGTGCACGTAGTTGTCCGGCTGGCCGGTCACCGGGTTGACGCGTTCCACCCAGGTGCCGACCAGCGGCATGCCGAGAATGTCTTCGTAGAAGTGGCGCGTGGCCTCCATGTCCTTGGCCAGGAAGGCATGGTGATGCAGGCGGCCGACACGGTTGGCCAGGCGTTTGCGGGCGATTTCAACGGTTTCATCGGCTGGGTTGCCGAGGGCTGTCTGGGTCATGTCATTGTCCTCTTTTATTGTTGGTCGACGTGAAGAACCTGGTGGTGAGGCTAGGACGCCGGGGCGCGCAGGCAGCGCTGGAGCCAGGCTCGCATGGCCTCGTTGACCGCTTCGGGGCGTTCCAGGGTGAGCATGTGGCCGCAGCGTTGGATGATCTCCAGCCGGCAGTCGGGCAGGCGCTGGGCCATGTCGCGGTGTGCCTGGGGCGGGCGGATGCGATCCTCGCTCCCGGCCAGCAGCAGGGTCGGCATGTGCAGCGTGGGCAGCAGCTCGCTGGCGTCGGGGCGGTTGGCGCCCGCATCGATGTGCGCGGCCAGTTGCTCGGGCGAGTGCTCGGCGATCATCGCCAGGATTTCCGAGGTCAGTGCTGTATCGCCCTGGCGCTCCTGCGGCAGCAGGTGCGGTAGCCAGTCTTCGGCCATGCGTTGCATACCATGGCGGTTGGCCGTGTCCAGCAGCGCCATGCGCCCTGCCTGCTCCTGGCGACCTTGCTCGCCGGGTGGGCTGGCGCGGTGTTCGGTGCCGATCAGGCACAGACCGAGTACGCGCTGCGGTGCCTGCCGGGCGACTTCCATCGCGACCCGGGCGCCCATGGAGTGCCCGGCCAGGTAGAAGTGGGTCGGTGCCTGGGCCAGTACGTGCCTGGCCATGCCGTCGAGGGAGCGGGCCAGGCCGTAGTCGATCACGCACGGCTCGGCCAGATCGGCGAGACCTTCGATCTGCGCGCTCCAGGCGCGATGGTTGCAAACCATGCCGGGCAGCAGGAGCAGGACGGGGCGTTGGACGCCGGGTTCTGCATGCCGTGCAGAAAGAGGGGATAACCTCATGATGCGCTCCACTATTGTTTTTAGTCGGGAGTTGGTTGCGCTTGCTTGAGGGTCAAAATAGGCCGATGGAGCGATGTTTGAAAATGATTATGCTCCATGAAAATAATCGATACGCTCACTGATAGGTTCCGCATACGCCTGTCGCAATCGAAAGAGTATGTGTCCGCACAGCTCCTTCGCAGCGACTGCAAAGCAGCGCCTCTGGGGCGTTCAGTGAGTGATCTCGATGGCGTTTCCGAAAGCCTATTACCACGGGGCGGTCGCCATCCATTGGCAATGGCTTGGAGGTACTTGGCCCGGCGTGCGGCCGCGTCAGGGTTGGTGTGGACGGGATGTCGAGGTGGCCGGGGCATTCGCCTGAGCAAAACAGTCGCCGGCGATTCTCCCTTGCGTGCCGGTATTGCGCCCAACCCTCGGCGGGTGTCGGCTCTGCGGCCAGTCCTCATCGATACACCGACCCGAACGCTCATGGGATCGGACCGGGACGCTCAACTGCGGATGTCGTCGCCCAGTGCGTTGAGGTTGCGCCGGCAAGCGCAAGCCGTGGCGGCTCGTCACGTTCGGGGGCTGAACTCTTTTTTGATCGTCTCTGCCACTTCTTCGATGGCGGCGTGCAATCCACTCTGGATGACCGGTGTCACCATCCAGATCCGGTTGTTCAGCTTGAAGTCGGCCAGCTCGATTATGCCCAGCCGGGCACGATGGGGGTTCAGTTCGAGCAGGTGGCGTGGCACCAGGCCCAAGCCAAGGCCGGCTGCGACCAGTTCCAGCTGCATGTCGCTGTTGAGCACATCCACGTTCAGTGTCAGCGGCAGGCTCTGGCTGGTGAGCGCCGCCTCCAGGCTGCTGCGCATGCCGCACTCGCGGGGGTTCAGTACCCAGCCGCGCGAGTAGATTTCGCGCAGGTGGTAGGGCCGTTCTTCGAATTCGCCCAGGGGGGCGACAACGCACATTTCCAGATCGGCGAGCAACTCGCCGGTAACGGACGGGGGCAGGGTGCTGATTTGCGGCTGGACGGCCAGGGCGGCGTCCAGTTCGCCATTCTCCACCCGGCTGATCAGCGTCGAGCTCCAGCCTGGGGTGACTTGGACCCGCAAATTGGGGTAATGCTGTTTGACCCCCAGGATGCTCTGAACCAAGGGGCTTCCATTGATGATGAATGGCGCCCCGAGGCGCAGTACGCCAGAAGGGACTGCCGTGTGTGCGACCATGCTCTTGAGCACCTGCATTTCGCGGAGTATCTGCCGGCACTGGTCGTAGATCGCCAGGCCGGCGGGAGAGGGCTTGAGCGGCTTGGTATGACGCTCGAGCAATTCGACGCCAAGGGTTTCCTCGAGGCTCTGGATACGGCGTGTGATCGCCGGCTGGCTGACCTGCAGGGCTTCCGCGGCGAGAATCAGCGAGCCATGCCGCACCACGGCGACGAAGGCCTGTACATCTTCGGTTTTCTGAACGCCATCCATAATGAGTCTTCTTGTCCGGTCCTCGCAGTCAGCCTTCGGCGACGTTGCGCAGGCTTGGTATGAGTTCACGCCCGAATAGCTCCAGCGAGCGCAGTGCCTGTTGCCCATGGGGCAGGCGGTTGATCTGGAAGATCGCGTTGAGCACGCCAAAGCCGATTCTCGACTGGGCTTCGCGCAGCGCTTCACGGACCGTATCGGGCCCGCCATGAAAACGCAGCACCCGGCTGAATGGCTCGCCATCGGCTTCGCCCAGCCCCTCGCGCAGACGGCGGGTGGCGCGATTGCCGCCGGCCAGCGGATTGGGCAGCAGGCCCAGCTTGTAGCGGGCGATCTCGTCTTCGGCCTGGGCGTCGTTGTCGGCCAGATGCAGCTCGGCATGATAAACGATATGCCGGGCAGTCGGTGTCCAGCCGTGTACGGCAGATCGTTGCCGGTAGTGAGTGGCGAGCACGGCAGCGTCCTCGACCGTCTGATGGCCGATGGCGATGGACAGTTGGCTGCGGGCAGCGAACTCCACGGACTCCAGGGTATTGCCCGAGACCACGACCTTCTCCGCCGACAGCGGCTCGACCAGGCGTGGCCATACCGCCAGGGTGCGCTGGCGGAAGAAGCGGCCTTCCCAGCCAAAGGGCACGGGGGTTTTCCAGGCCTTGAGAATCAGCGCGGTGGCTTCCTCGAAGCGCGCCCGCGACTCTTGCGGGTTGATGCCGAAGGTCACCTGTTCGATCGGGTTGCCGCGCAGCAGGCCGATGACCAGGCGACCCTGGGTCAGGTTATCGAGGGTGGCGTACTCTTCGGCCACCCGCACCGGATCACGTCCCGGCAACAGGCTGCCGAGGATCGCCAGGCGCGCCCGGTAACCACGCTGGCTGAGCACGCTGGCGGCCAGCAGCGGGTTGGTCGAGAGAAACGGCTTGAAGTGATGCTCCGGAATGCTCAACCAGTCGAAGCCCAGCTCATCGGCCAGGTCGAAGGCCTGCAAGGTCCGCTCGAAGGATTTGCTCGCCAGGCCGGGTTCGTCACCCGTTGGTGATGCGGGCCAGCCAGTGGCACCTGGCGGTTTGTAGGCGAAACCGTTGAAGAAGGAAAATTTCACTGTGGGCTCCGGACGTCAGGGGTTGAGCAGCGTGCTGGCACGGTTGATCACGAAGCCTTCCTGGTAGCGAATGAAGTCGCCGACGACCTCGGCGAAGGCGGCCGGGCGCCGTTGCGCGATATCGGCGCCGGCGGCGTAGAGGTAGACCAGTTGCGCCTGCGGCCAGGCCTGCTTGTAGGCGTAGGCGCGCCGGGCTTGTTCGTCATCGTTCAGTTCGCTGCCATGCAGCAGCAGGGTGGCGACTTCGCCTCCCGCCAACGCATCGGCCTCAGGCTGTGCGCTGGCCTCCTCGAAGGGCGGTGGCGACAGCAGGACCAGGGCATGCACCTGGGCGGCATGGCGTTGCGCCAGGTCGATGGCGTGGCGGGCATGCTGCGTATCGCTGAGCAGCACGACAGGCGCGCGCGCATCGTCGAGCTGCCTGGCGGCCTGTTCGACACTCGGCGTCTGTAGCGGCCACTGTTCGGCCAGGGCACGCACGCCTTGCGGCAGCGTGTCGGGGTCATCGGTCAGGTACAGCAGGGGCACTGCCGGCGCTATGTGGGTCATGGCGATATCACTCGCTGTTCGAGGACTTCACGGGTCGTGGCCTGGTGCGCTTTCTGGCCACGCACCGTGTCCAGTATCTGGCCGGCGTCACCCGCGCTGCCGCGCCAGGCGACATGTTGATCGGGGCGAATCAGCGTCAATGGCGCCTGGTAGTGTTTCAGCAGCGTGGCCAGGTCGGTTTCGCCGGGAACCAGGACCGTCAGTGGGATGTTGCGCAGACGGGCCTGTTCGATGAAGGCATCGACCTGCTCCTGCGCGGCACCGAGGGCGAGCAGGGTGAGGCCGCTGCCCAGGTGGTCGTACAGCGGCGAATCATCGTGCAGGCGCACCAGGGGCGCGCGATGCCCAGGCTTGGCCGACGCGCTGTAGCGGGTTTCGCTCCAGGGCTCGGCCTCGCTGCCATCGTCGATCACCACGGGCGAGTCGCTGTAGCGCACGTCCAGCACCACGCCATGGGTGTTCCATTCGGCGAAGGTATGTTGGTAGAGCTGCTCCGACAGGGCACGGCGCTCGGCCGCATGCGCGTCGCTGTTGAGCAATGCGCGGCCGCTGTCGGCGCGCACGACGTTTTCCATCCGCGGCCAGCCGCTGGAAATGCCATCCGAAGACAAGCCGGTCAGCCAGCCGACCGGACGCCGCTCGATGTCATAGGAGTCGAGCAGCGCCTCGCCGCCCCAGCCTTGCAGCACGGCGGCCAGTTTCCAGGACAGGTTGACCACGTCGCCGATGCCCAGGTTCTGGTTGTGGCCCCCCGTTGGCGGGAACAGGTGCGCGGCATCGCCCGCGACGAACACGCGCCCCTTGCGATAGGTCTGGGCGATGCGCACCTGGCGGCGATAGCGGGTCAGGGAGTCGAGACGCAGGGCGATGTCTTCGCCGAACAGCGCATGCGCCGTGGCCAGCACTTCGTCTTCGCTTGGCGGCTCTTCTCCACGTCCGCGCAGGGTGAAGCGCCAGCGGTCCTCGCTGACCGGCGAGGTGCCCGAGACGATGTCCGGGTTGGCCACCACCAGGTAGCCGGAGAAGTCATAGCGCAGGCGCTGGAACAGCTCGGAACTGTTGGTGTCGAGCAACTGCACGATCGCCGCGTAGATCCAACTGACCCCGGCGTTGTTGCTTTCGCGCAGAATGCCGACGGCCTTGCCGACCGGGCTCTGGGCGCCATCGCAGGCGACGACGAAGCGCGCGTTTACCGAACGCAGTGCACCGCTGTTCAGGTCCTTTATCCGCACCTCTACCGAATCCGCATGCGCGTGCAGCGATTCGAACTCATGCCCCAGCCAGTGCTCCACGCCCAGTTCCAGGGCGCGCTCACGCAGCAGCCGGTGCACCTTGGGCTGGTTGACGCTGACCGACGGTTCGGCGGCGATGTCCCAGTGTTCGTCGCGGGTACGACCGTAATTGAATGGATGGGCGCCCCAGGCGCGGCCAAGGATCGACTCGACGAAGGTGACGTTGCGCCCGCCAGTGGGCACGCGCTGGGCATTGGCGCCGGTCTTCACCGCCGTGGCCAGGCCATGCAGGCGCTCGGCGATGCCCCAGCGGCGGTAGTGTTCGACGGTGCGCATGTTGACGTTGCCGCCACGCGGGTGATCGTCGGGAATCTCCTCGAGGCGTTCTACCAGTAGCGCCTCGACGCCACGTCCGCGCAAGTCGAGGGCCAGGGCGGTGCCCACTGGGCCTGCGCCTACGATCAATACATCCACCTGGCGCTGCGGGTGTGCAGCCTCCGCTTTCAACTCGCTCATGACTTCCTCGATACGTGCCGGCATGCGCCGCGTTCAGTGATCGGGGCGAGGATAGAGGTCGGTTAAATATACGCAAATATCATTTTAGAATATTCATATATAACCGCTAATGTTTTTTAGGCGGGCTTTTAGTCAAAATAAAATCGACTTATAAGAATATAATCTTATATAAAAATAATATTTGCGAATAATTATGCTGCGGTTAATGTATGCCGACATCGTCCCGAGCGGCCGATTCCTCTTTTGACCGACGGTTTCGGAGAACCCCGTGAGTACAGCGCACCCGAGCGAGCAACATGACCTTATTCCCGTTCTGGTCGTTGGAGGCGGGCCGGTGGGCACCGCCCTGGCGCTGGAGCTGGCGCTGCGCGGGCAGCGGCCGGTGGTGATCGAGCGGCGCGAGGAGATCGAGCAGAACCACCCGCGCGGTGGCAACAACACCATGCGCACCGTCGAGCAGTATCGTCGCTGGGGGATTTCATCCGCTCTGCGCCAGGCGGCCATTTCCATCCGCAGCCAGGAGAACAGTGCGCTGACACCCAGTGCGGGCAGCAAGATTCTGTTCGCCAGCTCGATCTTCGGCGAATCGCTGGGCGTGCATGGCTTCGACTGGGGACGCATGGCGGAGCAGCACCAGGCGATCTCCTGCGAACCGTCGGTGAGCGTCAATCAGCCCAAGGCGCTGGCGATTCTGCGTCAGCGGGCCATCGAACTGGGCGTCGAGTTTCTGCTGGGCTGGGAACTGGTGACACTGGAGCAGTCCGCCGACCAGGTTGCCGTGCAGATACGCCACCACGACGGAACGCAAACCCGCGAACTGCACGCGCGTTATCTGGTGGGCTGCGACGGTGCCAACGGGCTGGTGCGACAGTCGCTGGGGATCGAACGCGACGGCATCGGCGAACCCAACCGTTTTGCCACCATGTGCATCGTACGTCTCAAGCAGCGCCGCAATGCCGAATTGTTCGCCAGCCTGCGCTACCGCATGGAAGGGTTTCTGGTGGTCGCCAACCCGCAGATCGTCAGTAACGCCTCGCCGGTGGACGACGAACGCTGGCGTTTCACCCTGTCCGATTTCGATCAGGGCCGGCCGGCGACCCACGAGGAAGCGCATGCCGCTGCCTTGGCGCTGTTCGGTGAATCCGTCGAGCTGGAGGTCGAGACGGTTTCGTCCTACCGCATCCAGGTGCGCATTGCCCGCCAGTACCGGCAGGGGCGTGCGTTCATCGCCGGCGATGCCGCGCACCTGTTCCCGCCAGCCGGCGGGCACAACCAGAACCTGGGCATCGGCGATGCCGTCAACCTGGGCTGGAAGCTGGCGGCGGTACTCGATGGCTGGGCCGGCGACGGATTGCTCGACTCCTACGATGAGGAGCGCCGGCCGACGGCCTGGCGCGTCGGCCAGTCGTCCTGGTTCAACTACAACGCCATGAGCCAGGCACGGGCGCTGATCCAGGCCAGCGGCATTCCGCTTGGTCAGGATGAAGAATCGGTGCAAACCCGCCAGGCACTCGGCGAGCACATCTACCGCCTCACCCAGCGGCAATGGAAAACCCATGGCGTGGTGCTGGACGTGCGTTACGAGGCGTCCTCGGTGGTGGTCGACGACGGCAGCCTGGCGCCGCAGTGGCAGCCCACCGAGTACCAGCCGTTCGCCAAGCCGGGGCATCGCGCGCCGCACCTGACGCTCGCCGACGGCGGTGTCTTGTACGACCGCCTGGGGCTGGGGTTCAGCCTGCTGATCCTGGACGATGGCGCCTCGAAACAGGCGGAGGAGCTGCTTGCCAGTGCCCGCCAACTGGAGATTCCACTGCAACGCGTAGCGCTGGCCGCCGAGCCCGGTGCGCGCGCGTTGTATGGCGCCAGCCTGGTGCTGGTTCGCCCTGACCAGCAGGTCGCCTGGCGCGGCGAGCGAATCGCTGATGCCGAGGCACTGTTGCTGACTATCACCGGTCGCGTCGCGGCCAGGCGCGCCACCATCCAGGTGGCGTGAAGACCCGAGGGCATTTACATGAAAATCGCATTGATCGGCGCCAGTGGCCGAGTGGGCCGCCGTTTGCTCGAAGAGGCACTCCTGCGTGGCCATCAGGTCACGGCCATCGCCCGTGATCCGGCACGTTTCGCCGAGGCGCGTGCCGGTGTGAGCTGGCAGCAGGGCGACACCACTGAGCCCCAGGCACTGGCCGAGCACCTGCGTGGGCATGACGTGGTGATCAGCTCGACGCGTTTTTCCTCGACCGCCCTGGACGACCTGTTGGCGGCCGTGCGCGCCAGCGGTGTCGGGCGCCTGCAGATCGTCGGCGGTGCCGGCAGCCTGGAAATCGCGCCGGGCCAGGCGCTGGTGGACAGCGCCGAGTTCCCGCCGGCGCACCATGGCGAAGCCTCCGCTGGTCGTGCGTTGCTCCAGCGTTTGCGCCAGGTCACGGACCTCGACTGGAGCTTTCTGTCGCCGTCCGCACTGTTCATCGAAGGCCAGCGCACCGGCACCTTCCAACTGGGCCATGACCAGTTGCTCCACGACCCCAACGGCAAGAGCTGGATCAGCTTCGAGGACTATGCCGTGGCGTTGCTGGATGAAACCGAACACCCAACCCACTCACGCCAGCGTTTCACCGTTGGCTACTGACACTTGGATGCTGTAATGACTCAATCGACACCCGCTGTATGCTCGACCGACACCACCGATAACGAACATGGCCTCAGCCCGATCGAGGCCCGCTCGCTGATCGAGCAGGGCGCCGTACTCATCGATGTGCGCCGCGCCCAGTTCCGCGATGGCCAGCCGCGCCTGGAAAAGGCGGCGTGGTTGCCCCTGACCGATATCGAAGCCTATTTCGCCGCTGGCAAGGGCACCGAGCTGGGTGTACATGGCAAGGAGCAGCCCATCGTGCTGTTCTGCGCAACGGGGGCCGGCTCGGTCAACAGCACCCAGCAACTGCAAGCCCTGGGCTATGGCCAGACCCGTTACATCAGGGGCGGCATCCAGGCCTGGCTGGCCGACGGCCTGGCTGTCGTCGCCGCAGAGGCGCAATGAGCGGGGCTCGCTTGCACCTCAACCTCAACCTGCTGAATGCCGGATTCTACGGTTCGGCATGGCGCTGGCCGGGGAGCGATCCCCTGGCCTTCGCCAAGGTCGAGCATTACGTGGCGTGCGCGCGGATCGCCGAGCAGGGCTGTTTCGATGCGGTGTTCCTGGCCGATAAACCCGGCCTGGTCGAGGTGCCCGAGTACCGCCCGTTCCAGTCGCTCGACCCGCTGCTGGTACTTGCCAGCATTGCCAGCGCGACTCGCCATATCGGCCTGATCGCCACGGCGTCGACCAGTTTCAACAGCCCCTATGACCTGGCGCGGCGTTTCGCCTCGCTCGATCACCTCAGTGGCGGGCGCGCCGGCTGGAATGTGGTGACCACGGCCGAGGCCGAGATCGCGCGCAATTTCGGCCAGGCGCAATCGGCCAGCCACGGCGAGCGCTATCGGCGCGCCGATGAGTTCGTGGGCCTGGTCAGGGGCCTGTGGGACAGTTGGCAGGATGATGCATTGCTGGGCGACCCGCAAAGTGGCCGCTTCATCGATCCAGCGCGTATTCAGCCACTCAATCACCAGGGCGAATTCTTCCAGGTCGCCGGCCCGCTCAACCTGCCGCGTTCGCCCCAGGGCCATCCGGTCGTGGTGCAGGCCGGTTCTTCCGCCGATGGCCAGGCGCTGGCCGCGCGCCAGGCCGATGTGGTGTTTTCCCTGGCGCAGAGCGTGGCCCAGGGCCAGGCATTCATCCAGGCGTTGCAGGCGCAGGCCACTCAGGCCGGGCGCGTTCGCCCACGGGTCATGCCGGGCCTGGTCACGGTGATCGCCGACACTGAAGAAAACGCCCGGCGGCGCCAGCAAGCGCTGATCGAGCTGATTCCCATCGAATACGGCCTGGCCCGCCTGGCGCTGATTCTCGGCATCGACCGTGCGCGCCTGCATGCCGACCGGCCGATTCCGCTCGACCTGCCTCAGGGCCAGGGCAACCAGACCATGTTCCAGGCGACCGTGCGGGTGGCCCGCGAGGAAAACCTGACTGCCCGCGAACTGGTCGGGCGCCTGGGCGGTGGCGGCGGGCACCGCATCGTCGTCGGCACCCCCGAGCAGGTCGCCGACGATATCGAGCACTGGTTCCGCAATGGCGCGGCGGACGGTTTCAATCTCATGCCGGATGTCCTTGCCGAAGGTGCGCGAACCTTCGTCGATGAAGTCGTCCCGCTGCTACGCAAACGTGGCCTGTTCCGGACGCACTACCAGGGCCATACCCTGCGCGAGCATCTCGGTCTGGAACGGCCTGCCCATCCCCTGGCGAGGCCAGAAGGCCCGAGACCGGCATCATGAGTTCTGTTCGAATCCTGCGCGACGAGCGCCAGTCCCTGGAGGCGGCCGCGGCATTCGCCCGGCAGATCGCAGCGGGCGTGCGCGGCCGTGAAGAAGCGCGCAACCTTTCCGAAGACGACCAGGCCTGGCTGGCCCATAGCGGGTTGCTCGGCATCAACGTGCCAGGCGAACACGGCGGTGCCGGCGTCAGCGTGACGACCCTGATCGAGGTGGTGCGGCTGATCGCCAGTGTCGACCCGAGCGTGGCCCAGACCCTGCAAAGCCACTACAGCAACATCGACCGCTTCGCCCGCCTGGGCACGCCGTCTCTGCAGCGTTTCTTCTTCGCCCGGGCGCTCGCCGGGCAGCGCCTGGGCAACGCTTCGTCGGAGCGCGGCGGGCAGACCGCCGGCATCAACACCACGGCGCTGCGCGCTGCCGGGGACGGAACCTGGCGGCTCAACGGCAACAAGTTCTACGCCACCGGTGCCCTGACCGCCGACTGGATCGCGGTTCGCGCGGTGGACCCGCACGGGCAGGTCGCCACGGCGTTCGTCGAACGCCTGAGCCCCGGCATCGCCACGGCGAACAACTGGCACTCCATGGGCCAGCGCGGCACGGCCAGCGGCAGCGTCAGCTTCGACGAGGTGGTAGTCAGTGCCGAGTTCGTCCAGGTGTTCGCCGGCAACTCGCCCGAGGCGCAGTTGAACCGCGCCATCACCTTTCTGATCCACGGCGCGATCCAGGCCGGGATTGCCGCCAACGCCCTGCACGATGGCGCGGCATTCGTCACCCAGCGCGCGCGGCCCCATCCGGAAATCGTCGCCGAAGGTGGCGCGGTGCGGGTCGCCGAGGACCCTTATGTGCTGATCCGCTTCGGTCAACTGGCGACTCGCGTGCATGCGGCCGAGGCCCTGGTGTTGCGTGCCAGCCGGATGATCGACCAGGCCAGCGATGCCGACGGTGTTGTCGACCCGCAGAAGGTCGGCGAATCACTGGTGGCGATGGGCGAGGCGAAAGCCTTCGCCGCGGATGTGGCGCTGGAGGTCGCCAACGAGATTTTCGGCATGGCCGGCAGCAGCGCGGCGGACGAGTCGCTGAACCTCAATCGGCATTGGCGTAATGCCCGCACCCACAGCCTGCACGACTCGGTGACCTGGAAGTACCAGCAGAGCGGACGCTACCTGCTGCACGGCGAGTTCCCGTCGTGGACGCCGTTTCGTGCCGAGCCGCAGGCATGACCCTGCGGGTCGGCATTCATCCGGGTAATCAAAGCCTCTTCCTGTTTCGCCACCTGGCCGATGTGCCTGGCGTTGAATGGCATACGGGCAGCCCCGAGGCGCTGCTGGCGGCCATGTCGCGTGGCGAGCTGGATATCAGCGGTGGCGGTTGCGTGCCGCTGCTGCGTGCGCTGGCCTCTGGTAGCGAACTGATCTGGCTCGCCGGCAGCCCGCCACGTCCCGCTTTCGCGGCGCTGCTGACGCCTGTCGACAGCCCGATCGTCAGCCTCGAAGACTTGCCCGGACGGCGTGTGCTGATTGCCGCCGGCTCCTGGCACCTGCGCTTTCTGGCGCTGGCCATGACCAGCATCGGCGCACGCCTGGCCGATCTGCAACTGCTCGAAGGCAAGGGCGGCATGACCCGTGTGCAGGCCGCGCAGGCGGATGCCTGGGTCGCCAGCGGCGCGGGGCTGGTCGCCGCACGGGCCGAAGGCTGCTGGCGCGAAGTGCGATTGCCGCACGCGCAACTGGCAAAGGCCGGATGGCTGGGCAATCGCTCGCTCGTCTACGGGCGCCGCCAACTGCTCGACGAGCGGCGCGCGGAACTGCAGGGGTTTCTCCGGCAACTGCGTGAGCACAGCCACTGGGTCAGTCAGAATCTTGCGCAGGCGTCGGCCTGTCTGGCGCATGCTCACCCAGGCGGCGAACCGCCGGCACTCTGGCAGCAGGCCCTGCAGGCGCTACCCTGGGCGCTTGAACCGATCACCCCGGCCCATGGCCGGGAAATGCAAATGGCCATCGATGTGCTGGCCCGTGACGGTGTGTTGCCGCGTCCGCTGGACATCGCAACCTGCCTGGCCGATCCGGCACTCATTTTCTAGAGGAGGATGTACATGTCCGTATACACCACGCTCATCAGTGCGCAGCAATTGCAGGCGCTGGGTGACACCGCGGCGCTGTTCGATTGCCGCTTCGACCTGGCCGACCCAGACAGCGGCCGCACGGCTTATCGGCAGGGCCATCTGCCGGGGGCGAACTACCTGCATCTGGACCGCGACCTGAGCGGTACCAAGAGCGGCCATAACGGTCGCCACCCGCTGCCGGAGCGCGATGCGCTGAGCCAGCGCCTGCGCGAGCTGGGCCTGCGCCAAGGCCAGCAAGTGGTGCTGTATGACGCTCAGGGTGGCATGTTCGCCGCGCGCGCCTGGTGGCTGCTGCGCTGGCTCGGGCACTCGGCGGTGGCGGTGCTCGATGGCGGCATCCAGGCCTGGCAGGCCGCCGGCCTGGCGCTGGAGCAGGAGCAACCGAGTAACCCGGCGGGTGACTTCCAGGCTGGCGATTCGCGGGTCGAGTCGGTGACTCGCGAGCAACTGCTGGCTAATCTGGAGAGCCGCCAGTGGCTGGTCGTCGATGCGCGCTCGGCGGATCGTTATCAAGGCCAGAACGAGACCCTGGATGCGCGGGCCGGGCATATTCCCGGTGCGGCCAATCGTTTCTTCCGCAGCAATTTGCAGGAGGACGGCTCGTTCAAGCCGGCCGCGACATTACGCGAAGAGTTCGAACAGTTGCTGCAAGGCCGCTCAGCCGATCTCAGCGTGCAGCAATGTGGTTCCGGCGTGACCGCCTGCCACAACCTGCTGGCCCTGGAGATCGCCGGGCTGGCCGGTGCGCGGTTGTATCCGGGCTCGTGGAGCGAGTGGAGCAGTTACCCCGACGCGCCGCTCGCGACCTGATAGCCGCGAGCGAGTGGCGGGTGGGCAGGCCATCAGGCCTGCCTGGCTCGCAGGCGTGCCATCGAGCGTTCGGGATGAATCAGCAGCAGACCGAACGCACCGGTGACGAGCAAGAGCGCGGCGGAAAACTGCAGGGCCGCGTCGTAGCCACTGAGCAGAGCGCCCGGCTGCGCCTGGACGATCCAGCCGAACACCACCGGGGCGATGAAGCCGACCGAGGTGACGCCGGCGAACAGCACATGCAGCACGGGCCCGCGCTGGGCATTGGGCACCACCTCGCCGACGATGGCGGTGGACAGGATGAAGGCCAGGTGCGGCAGCTTGAAACCCAGCAGTAACAACACCACCTTGCTCACCCCGAGCGGCAGTTGCACCGCCAGCAGCAGCGCTGCGCCGGCGCCGACGATGGCCCCTGCGGCCAGCCCGCCACGTGCCACCCGCGAACTCCAGCCACGCAGCAGCAGGCGTTCGCTGAACCAGGTCAGGCCGAGCATCAAGGGCGGCGAAACGCCGAGGATCACCGAGGTCAGCCAGCCGGTCTGTTCGAGGTCATAACCCAGGCCCTTGTTGAGGTAGGGCGTCAGCCAGGATACCGACAGGCTGCTGATCCAGTAACCGCCGATGAGCATCACGATCAGGCCGACGATGCTCGGGTCGCGGGCGATCTGCCAATAGGAAATCCGCTGTTGCGCCTGTTCCTTGAGCGACTCGGCATGGCCGATCGGCCCGTCTTCGCCGATCCAGAACCAGATCACCACCCACAACAGGCCGATCAGGCCGCAGAAGACGAAGGCGCTGCGCCAGCCGTAGGCGAGGATGATGCTGGTCAGCAGCCAGCCACCGATGAGAAAGCCGAAGGCCACGCCCTGGGAGATGATCGCGGTCGGCAGGTTGCGCCGCTCCGGCGGGAACCAGCGGTAAGCGGCATGCATCACCGAGGGGTAGCCAGGGCCTTCTGTCGCGCCCAATAGCACACGGCAGAGCAGCAGGCCCAGGTAGCCGCTGACGAACACCACGGGAAACTGCACCAGCGACCACAGGCTGACCAGCAGCAACAGCGTCCATTTGCTCGGGATGCGATTGGCGAACAGCACGCCGAACAGCACGCCCGAAATCGCGAACAGCCAGTACAGGCTGCTGGCGATGGTGCCGTACTGCAACGGCGTGAGTTGCAGCTCATCCATCAGGTGCACGGATGCCAGGCTCAGCACCAGCTTGTCCAGGGTACTGATGGCCTGGAACAGGAACAGCATGGCGACGATCAGCCAGGCTTTTTTTGCCACGTTTCGAGTGCTCATGTTCTGCCCTGCGCCGCGTTGGTCGAGAGACCGTCATCGTTCTGCCAGATCAATGGAAAGCGGCTGCTGCGAGCGAGCGCCTGGCCGGGCAGGATCTCCGCTTCGGGAAAGGTCAGCGGGTCCTGGTAATGCTCATGCCGGGCGTAGCGCAGCGCTTCGCCGAACCAGCGCGTGGCGTAGGCGACCCGGCGTTTGTCCGAGGAGTGGTTGCCACGCGCGGAATGCACGATGCGGCCATTGAACGCCAGGCAGTCGCCGGCCTTGACCGGCCAGGAAACGATCCGGTATTGGTCGCGCTGCTGGTGATAGGCCGGCGTACGCGGCAGCTCCGCGTGGGGCGTTGCATCGCCCGGATGCCAGACCTTGGCGGGCGGGTAGAGCGGCCCGTGGTCGCTGCCAAGGACGAACTCCAGGGCGCCGCTGTCGACGTCGCAATCGGTCAGCGCCATCCAGAACGTGCAGACCTGGTCGCCACTGCAGGCCCAGTAGGGCTGGTCTTGGTGCCAGCGATAACGGTCCTTGGCGGTATCGCTGTCGAGCATGAACAGGTGGTCGAAGTAGAAACGCACCTGCTGCGCGCCCATCAGTTGCCCCGCCAGCGCGGCCAGGTCCGAGTCGTGAATCAGGCGTTCGAACTCGGGTTGCTGAAGGTAGGCGTGGCGCTGCGACAGAAAGGTGCCGCCGCCATCGGCGAGGTTCCTGGCCAGGCTGCGTTGCTGGGCCTGGAACGCATCCAGTTGCTGGTCGGCAGCGGCCAGCAGTTTCTTCACCCGCTCGGCATCGACCACGCCGGGCAGCAGGATCACGCCGTCGCGCTGGTAGGCCGTGATGTGTTCGGCGCTCAGGCGTGCATTGGAAGTGGAGGCTGGATTCGTGCTCATTGCGCACCTTCCAGGGCCGGCAGGTAGTGGCTGGCGATGATCGGCTCGACGTCCTCGGCCAGCACGAAGCCCGCTTTCACGTTGTCGCGCAGGACGTTCTCGACGTGGCGAAGGTAATCGGCGCGTTGTGGGTAGAGCGTGTGCAGCCGCTCCTTGTCGAAGGGTTCGTAGATGCCGCCCATGCGGCACAGGCGGTTGTTTTCCGGCTTGAGGCCAGGGTTGAGCGCGCCGCTGTTGCGGGCCAGCGGCACCTCGACATCCGGCAGGCGGATGCCGCCGAGCGCGTTGCCCCAGCGGTCACGCTCCAGCTCGACCTGTGGCAGCAGGCTATGCACCTTGAGCGGTGGGGCCGAAGGTGGCTGCGTGCCGTTGGCGATCCAGTCGCGCAGGTGTTCCAGCAGCGCGGCCTCGACCAGATGAAAGGGCACGGGGGTATTGGGCTGGTAGCGGCAGGTTTGCGCCGTGTTGCGTGAGGGCAGCGATTGCTCCGGGAAGTCCCTGGCCACCTGTTGGCTGCGGATTGCCTGGCCGTAGCGCGAGGAGTGCGATGCCCCGGCGACTTCCCAGGTCACGCGCCGTGAATTGTCCGGCTGCCGCGCATTGGCCTCGTCGCCGCCGATGAGGTCCGATTCGCTGAGAATCTTGGCGACCTTGACCGGCGTGTCGTCGCGTACCCGGTCGCCCATGCTCACCACCAGCAGGGCGCCGTCGAACACGGGTTGGCGCGGGTGCACCGAGTTCAGGTAGATGGCCAGGCGCCGAGCCGATTGCGAGGCGCCGGTGGCGATCAGCCACTTGGCCTGCAACCCGCCGAGCAATGCCGTGCCGTTGCCTGGGGGCTGGCGCAGCGCTTGCCCGACCTGGGCGAAGATGTCGTAGGCCAGGGGCGAGTCTTCGACGATCGGTCCCTTGGGCGTCGACACCTGCAGGCTGGCGTAGCGCTGCGGGTTCCAGTGTTGCAGCCCGAGCGGGCCACTGACCCCGGTTTCCTGGGCACTGACGCCCACCCAGGCATAGCCCTGGCGAATCAGGTGCTCATTGAGCGGGTTGCCGACTGCCGCGCCGTCGAATCCCGCGGTGACGTTCAGCCACTCGACCAAGACCACGCCGTTGAAGCGCGTTGCCTGTACGGGGCGACGCACCAGGACGCGGGTCTTGTAGGCGTGGCCATCGGTGAGCACGCCGCCGGTGACCAGTGAGGGCAGGTTGTACACGGCGCCTTGGCCGGAGACGAAGAACTCGTCTTCGCGATAACCGGCCTTGGCCAGGTCGCTGCTGCTTGCGCTGAACGGGTAGTCTTTCGCTGCATTGCCGACGGGGCCCGAGGCGATCGGGCCCTCCACCAGCAGCGCAGCCTGCGCCGATGCCTGGATCAGCATCAGCAGCACACCCATGGCGAATGGATTGTGCATGGCTGGCTCCTTCTTCCGGCTCAGTAGTTGTACTTGAGGGACACGAACACCGAGCGCGGATCGTTGTAGAAGGTCGGCATCAGGTACGGCGTGCCGCCTGACTGCTGCAGGCTGATGCGCTGGCTGTAGCGCTTGTCCAGCAGGTTCTTGGCCGAAAGTTGCACGGCCCAGTGGTCGTCGGCGCTGGTCCAGTTCAGGCGGGCGTTGACCAGGGTCTGCGGCTTGAGCTGGGTGACGGCGATGTTCTGGATTGAGGTGTGCATCTCGGATTGGTAGGACGCGTCGGCGCCGATGCGCCATTTCGAAGCCGTGGCGATTGGCAGTCGATAGTCGAAACCCAGCGCGGTCTGGAACTTGGGTGAGTAGGGCAGTTCCGCGCCTTCGAAGGCAGTGTTGTTGATCACCGAACCGTCTTTGAGCGTGGTGCGGCTCTCCACGCCGTCGAACTGGTCGAGGCGGCTGTTGAGGTAGGACGCGCTGTAGAGAATGCTCAGCGCGTCGGTCGGCGACCAGCGGGCTTCCAGCTCGATCCCTTCGGAGTGCGCTTCGCCGACGTTCCAGCGGCGGCTGAAGCCGTTGACCGGGTCGGTGGTGGAAAGCTGGATGTCCTTGAACTCGTTGTAGAACACGCCGAGGTTCAGGGTCAGGTTGTGCGCCGGGAAGAAGCTCTTGATCCCGGCCTCGTAGGTGGTGAGGATTTCCGGCTCGTAGGCGAGGGTGGATTGCAGGATGTTCGAGGTGGTGTTGGTGTTGAAGTCGAAGCCGCCTTGCCGTGCGCCCTGGCGATAGCTGGCATAGACCGATACCTCGGGTGTCAGCGCATAGGACACACCGACCTCCGGCAGCAGCCGGTCGGAACGGTCGGTGGCCGACGCCGACCAGGCCAGCGGGCCGACCGGCGCGTTGTAGAAGTCGTCCAGCGATTGCGGATAGGCGCGGGTGGTGCCCGATGCCGGGCCGTACATGCTCGGGTTGTTGGTGTAGATCTCGTGCTCGAAGCGCAGGCCCAGGGTGCCGGTCAGGCGTGGCGTGATCTTGTAGTTGACCTTGCCGAACAGGCCGTAGTCGGTGGTGTTCTGCTTGTTGTAGACGTCGAACAGGCGCGTGGTGCTGGCGGCCGGGTTGGTCAGGTTGGTGGTGGCGATGCTGTTCGCGCGGCGATCCTGTTCCCAGAACTCCTTCAGGTAATAGAGGCCGGTCGAGAAGTCGAAGCGCTCGTACTGCCCTTGCAGCTTGAACTCCTGCTGGTAGGCGGTATCGCGATAGACCGCAGCCGATGCGTTGCGCCCGTACAGGTCGCCGAAGTTGTCGTAGTAACCGTCCTGCTTGAAGTGCCGGGCGCTGGTCAGCGAACTGAGGGTCAGGTGCTCGTTCAGGGTGTAGAGGATATTGGTGGAGAAGCCGGCGGTGTAGAAATCGCTATCGGCATCGACAGGGTTGGAGACGGCGTATTTATCGGCGGCGAGCAGGTTCGAGAAGCCACGGTTCTTGCTGTCATCGTAGCTGCCGTCGACGGTGAAATTGATTTCCAGGTCGTCCTGGGGCAGCACGCGCAGCTTGGCGCGGCCTCCGGTCCAACTGATGTCGTTGGCTTCACTGCCGGTGCTGGTGTTTTTCTCCAGGCCATCGCGGGCGTGGCGAGCCAGGGCCAGGCTGCCGAAGAGTTTGTCCTCGACCAGTTCGCCACTGACATAACCGCCGACGCGGTATTCGTTGTCGGTGCCGTAGCCGATCTCGTAGCTCTGCCGGGTCTGTTCCGTCGGCACGCGGGTGGTGAAACGCACGGCACCGCCTTCGACATAACGACCGCCGTCGAAGCCGACCGGGCCACGCTCCACATCGACACGTTCGATATCCAGCAGTTCCTGCACCGAACCCAGCTGGCGGGTCAGGTAGACACCATCGACGAAGGTGGCGGTGGAGGGCACGATCTGCCCGTCGGTCTCGCCGATGCCACGGATGATGTAGTTGGAGTTGCCATTGGAAAAGCTGGCCTTCGGTTGGTAGACGTTGGGCGAGAAGGTCGTCGCTTCTACCGAGCTGCGAATGTCCAGACGCTCCAGTTCTTTCGCCGACAGGCTGGTCTTGCCTGTGATGGTGCGGCGCTCGGCTTCATGCGCCTTGCTTTCCTGGTCGCCGCTGACGACGACGGTGGACAATACCGTGTCCTTGTCACTGGCCTGCTGCGCACTGGCCTGAAGCGGAAACAGACCGGCACTCACCGCCAGCGCCAGCAAGCTGCGCTGCATATTCGATCCAAACATCTCTTACTCCCCAAATTTCATATCGATCAAAACCGGCGACGTCCCACTGCCTGGCAAAGGCCTCGTCTCCTTGAACTCGGTCGACTTGGAAGTACTCGGTTGGCTATGGCGCTTTGCGTGCTCACGTCAGTGCTCGTAAAGCCATGAGTAAAAGCATATCGAGCAACTTTATTCGGCGATAATATTTTTTGGTGAGATTTTATGCGCATATGGATATATGCGTGCGGCTTGGATCAAGCGAGCGCCGACCTTGCTCATCGGTTGCGAAGCAATGGGCAATGCTCGAGGTGGGCTGGTTGCAAGCGTCGACCGGGGAGGGCAGGCAGTCGCCTCAAACGCTGGTTTCAGCCTCGACCAACTGGCGAAACAGTTCCAGCGAGCGTGAGCGGGAGTCGTTGCGCCAGATCAGCCAGGTCTTCAACTGGCGGAACGCGTCCTTCATCGGCCAGGCGCTGACCGAGGCGCTGCCGGGCATGTTCTCCAGCATGCTGCGCGGGATCACCGCGACGCCGGCGCCGGCGCTGACGCAGGCGAGCATGCTGTGGTACGACTCCAGTTCGCGAATGCCCCCCGGCGCGGCGCCGTCGGCGGCGAACCAGCTTTCGAAGTGGTGGCGGTACGAGCAGTTCGAGCGGAACACGTAGATCATTTCACCGTTGGCATCGAGACCACGCTCGATAGGCGCGTGATGGGAAGGCGCGATCACCATCATCTCCTCGTCGAACACCGGCATGCCGCCGAGCGCCGGGTGCTTGATCGGGCCGTCGACGAAGGCGGCGATCAACTGGCCGTTGAGCACGCCATCGATCATCTGCCCGGACGGGCCGGTCGACAGGTCCAGTTCGACCTTGGGGAATTGCTGGTGATAGCTGGCCAATAACGGCGGGATGCGCACCGCCGCCGTGCTTTCCAGGGAGCCGATGGGAAAGCGGCCGTTGGGTTCGTTGCCGGACACCACCGCGCGCGCTTCTTCGACCAGGTCGAGAATGCGCGTGGCATAGGCGAGGAAGTCATGACCGGCCAGGGACAGGCGCAGGCGGTTGTTCTCGCGGATGAACAGGTCGGCACCAAGATCGGCCTCCAGTTGCTTGAGGCGCGTGGTCAGGTTCGACGGCACCCGGTGGATGGCCTGGGCCGCAGCGGCCACGCTCTTGTGCGCGGCGACGGCGCGGAAGATTTCCAGTTGCACGAGGTCCATGTTCATTCTCGATTCGTGAGCGATATGCTCAGGATTATTCACTTTTCAAAAATAACGCTCAACCTGAAACTGGCTCCACAGTCACCCACGGAGCGCACCTTCATGAGCATCACGCCCCAGACCCACGCGATTTCCCGCAACCCGGCCACTGGCGAAGTGATCGAAGCCTATGCCTTCGATTCCGCCGAGGCGCTCGAACAATCCCTGGCGCGTGCGGCGCAGGGCTATGCGAGCTGGAAAAAACTGCCGCTGGCGCAACGCGCCGAGGCCGTGGTGCGCCTGGGCCAGGCGCTGCGCGACCATATCGAACGCCTGGCCGCGACCATCACCGCCGAGATGGGCAAGCCGATCTCCCAGGCCCGTGGCGAAGTGAACAAATGCGCCGACCTGTGCGATTGGTACGCGGCCAATGGCCCGGCCATGCTCGCCGCCGAAGCGACCACCGTGGAACATGAGCGCGCCTGGATCGAATACCGCCCGCTGGGCTCGATCCTCGCGGTGATGCCGTGGAACTTCCCGTTGTGGCAGGTACTGCGTGGCGCCGTGCCAGCCCTGCTGGCAGGCAACACCTACGTGCTCAAGCATGCGCCGAACGTGATGGGCAGCGCTTATGCGATGCGTGGCTTGTTCGAGCAGGCGGGCTTCCCCGCGGGCGTGTTCGAGGTGATCAACGTCGCCAACGAGCTGGTTTCGCAGAGCATCCGTGATCCACGCATCGCCGCCGTCACCGTGACCGGCAGTGTCGCCGCCGGCGCGGCCATCGGCTCCCAGGCGGGCGCGGCGCTGAAAAAATGCGTGCTGGAACTGGGCGGCTCGGACGCCTTCATCGTGCTCGCCGATGCCGACCTCGACGAGGCGGTGAAGGCGGCGGTGGCGGGGCGCTTCCAGAACAGCGGGCAGGTTTGCGCGGCAGCCAAGCGCTTCATCATCGAGGAGTCGATTGCCGATGCCTTCACCGAGCGTTTCGTCGCTGCCAGCCGTGAATTGGTGATCGGCGATCCACGCGAGGCGCAGACCTACATCGGCCCGATGGCCCGTTTCGACCTGCGCGACGAGCTGGATGGCCAGGTGCAGCGTACCCTGGCCGAAGGCGCGACACTGCTGCTCGGTGGCGGCAAGGTCGAGGGCGCGGGCAACTTCTACCAACCCACGGTGCTGGCCGATGTCACGCCGCAGATGACTTCGTTCCGCGAGGAACTGTTCGGCCCGGTGGCGTCGATCATCCGCGCCCGGGACGCTCGCCATGCCCTGGAACTGGCCAACGACAGCGACTTCGGCCTGACCGCCACGCTGTTCACTGCCGACGCGGCCACCGCCCGGCGCATGGCTGACGAGCTGGAGGTTGGCGGCGTGTTCATCAACGGCTACAGCGCCAGCGATCCGCGCGTGTGCTTCGGCGGCGTGAAGAAAAGCGGCTTCGGTCGCGAACTGTCGCACTTCGGCGTGCGCGAGTTCTGTAATGCGCAGACCGTGTGGGTGGATCGCCGGTAAACCTGCATACCTTTTGATCGCTCCCATGCTTGGCTTGGGAGCGATCAACGTGCAGAGTCAATCGTAAACACTCTTTACCGTCACTCCCGCGAAGGCGGGAGCCCAGATACATAGACACTTCTGGATGATTCCCCTTCGGGCCAGCGCAAGCGCTGTTCAGCGATGGAACTGCTGTCCCGCCTTCGCGGGAATGACGACTGTTTGATGGTTCCCACGCGGAGCGTGGAAACCATCAGCGTTCAACTGTTCAATCTCGCACACCTGTTCAACAGGCTGTGCTTGAACATGCATTTTGGGTTCTTCTCGTTTCAATCTTATATAGCTGATTTATAAGGTTTTAATCCGTTGGCACGGTTGCTGCTCAAG
Source organism: Pseudomonas sp. LRF_L74 (assembly GCF_965644255.1). NCBI lineage: Bacteria > Pseudomonadati > Pseudomonadota > Gammaproteobacteria > Pseudomonadales > Pseudomonadaceae > Pseudomonas > Pseudomonas sp. LRF_L74. The sequence continues at coordinate 48,316 of NZ_CBFFRH010000014.1, forward strand.
CCTCTTCGAGACAAATCGAACGAGGTGTTGAAATGGGCAAGGCAATCAAGCTGGTGGTGGTGTCGGGCAGCTTGCGCAACCCGTCGCGTACCCACGCGCTGCTGGAGACAGTGGTCGAGCGCTTGCGGCAAAGCCTGGCGCTCGATGTGCACTGGGTGCGTATCGCCGACCTGGCTTCGTCCCTGGCTGGATCACTGGAGCGCGACAGCGTTTCGCCTGAGCTGTTGCCGCACCTCGCGGCCATCGAAAACGCCGACCTGGTCATCGCTGGCAGCCCGGTCTATCGCGCCTCCTACACCGGCTTGTTCAAGCATTTCTTCGACCTGGTGGATTACCAGTCGCTCAAGGGCGTCCCGGTCTTGCTCGCTGCTACCGGCGGTGGCGAACGCCATGCGCTGGTGATCGATCACCAGTTGCGCCCACTGTTCGCCTTCTTCCAGGCCCACACCCTGCCGTACGGCCTGTACGCCACGGTCGAGGCCTTCACTGACCATCGCCTGACCGATCCGGCACAACTCGAACGCATCGAGCGTGCATTGCAGCCGGCACTCGCCTTCTTCCGCCATTTCGCCGCCGATGCGGCCTGAGGAGCCATCGCCATGAGCCAACCGATCAAATTCGCCTACTGGGTGCCCAACGTCAGCGGCGGCCTGGTGGTCAGCAACATCGAGCAGCGCACCAGCTGGGACATCGACTACAACCGCAAGCTGGCGCAGATCGCCGAGCGCTCGGGGTTCGAGTACGCGCTGTCGCAGATCCGTTTCACCGCGGGCTACGGCGCCGAGTACCAGCATGAGTCGGTCGCGATCAGCCATGCGCTGCTGGCCGCCACGGAAAAACTCAAGGTCATCGCCGCGATCCTGCCGGGGCCATGGCACCCGGTGCTGGCGGCCAAGCAACTGGCGACCATCGACCAGTTCACCAATGGCCGTATCGCCATCAACGTGGTGTCCGGCTGGTTCAAGGGCGAGTTCCACGCCATCGGCGAGCACTGGCTGGAACACGACGAGCGCTATCGTCGCTCGGAGGAGTTCATCCGCGTTCTGAAGGGTATCTGGACCCAGGACAGCTTCACCTTCAACGGTGATTTCTATCGCTTGCGCGACTACAGCCTGAAGCCCAAGCCGCTGCAGCAACCGCACCCGGAAATCTTCCAGGGCGGCAGCTCGCGGGCGGCGCGGGACATGGCCGCACGGGTTTCCGACTGGTACTTCACCAACGGCAACACGGTCGACGGGATCAAGGCCCAGGTCGATGACATCCGCGCTAAGGCCGCCGCCAACGGCCACGCGGTGAAGATCGGCGTCAACGCCTTCATCATCGCCCGCGACAGCGAGGAAGAGGCGCGCGCGGTGCTACAGGACATCATCGACCAGGCCAACCCGGATGCGGTGAACGGCTTCGCCAGCGAGGCCAGGAACGCCGGCAAGGCCAGCCCGGAAGGCGAGGGCAACTGGGCCAAGTCGACCTTCGAAGACCTGGTGCAATACAACGACGGCTTCAAGACCAACCTGATCGGCACGCCCAGGCAGATCGCCGAACGCATCGTTGCGCTGAAGGCGGTCGGCGTGGATTTGATCCTTTCTGGTTTCCTGCATTTCCAGGAAGAGGTCGAGTACTTCGGCAAGCATGTGCTGCCGCTGGTACGCGAACTGGAAGGGCAAAAGCAGACCGAGAAGGCCGCACTGGCCTGAGGCGAACCGATGAGCACGCCAGCGATTACCTTGCCCGGCCGGCTGCTACGCCAGGCCGAACTGCGCCCTCGGGCTGTCGCCCTGCGCCACAAGCGCCTAGGCGTCTGGCAGGCGCGCACCTGGCAGCAACTGCTGGATGAGGTGCGGGCGTTGGCAACGAACCTGGCGGCCGCCGGTTTCGCTCCCGGCACCCATCTGCTGGTACTCAGCCGGCCGCGCCCCGAGGCCCTGATCGCCAGCCTGGCGGCGCAATGGCTGGGCGGCGTGGCGAGCCTGTTCGATCCGTTGCAGGAAGCGGCCGCGCAACGGCTCGTATTGACGCGGCTGGGAGCGGATTTCGTGCTGGCCGAGGGCGCCGAGGAGGTCGCGCGTATTCGCCAGGCCGGCCTCGCACCGGCCTGGCTGGTGTTCGTCGACGGCCGTGGCCTGGTGAGCGATGCGCACGTGCGTGGCAACGCCTTGGACTATGCGCAGTTGTCGATAGGCGAGGACAAGCCGGCCCAGCCACTGTCCAGTGCTGGCGACGCCGCTTTCGCGTTCTATCGCCATGGCGCGGCAGGCACCGAGCGCCAGGCTTTCAGCCACGCCGAGCTGCTGGCCCAGGCCGAGGTGTTGATCAGGGACGAGCGCCTCACGGCCGCCGAGGAAGCGCTGGCCGCCCGTGCCTTCGCGGCCAGCGGCCAGGCGCGTTATCTGCTGGCTTCATGGTTGCAGGCCGGTTTCTGCCTGAACTTTCCCGAGCGCCTGGAAACCCGCGACCAGGATCGTCGTGAGCTGGGGCCGAGCCTGGTGCTCGGCACGCGGGAAACCTACGGTCGTCTGCTCGCCTTGCTGCAGGAGCGCCTGCCACTGGCGGGCACCTGGCGGCGGCGTTGGCTGGAGCGGGTGCTGGCCGGCAAGGGCGGTGTGCTGGGTAACTGGCTGATTCGTCGCCCGTTGCGCGATGTCATTGGTTTCAGTCGTGCTCGCGTGGCCTTGTTGGTCGGCGCGCCGCTGGACGAGGAGGCGCGGCGTTTCTTCGACGGGTTGGGTATCGAGGTTCGCACTTGGCCGGCGCAAGAGTGCTGGCAAGTGGTCGGTGCCGACGATGCGCCGCTGTCTCGACCGGTCGTGGCCTGAGGGGGATGGAATGAGCGCTGCCCTGCTGGAACTGCACAACATCTCGCTGTCCTTCAAGGGCGTGCGGGCGATCACCGACATCAGCTTCGCCGTGGCCGAGGGCGAGATTTGCGCGTTGATCGGCCCCAACGGCGCCGGCAAGAGTTCGCTGCTCAATGTCATCAACGGCGTCTACCAGGCGCAGCAGGGCACGGTGCGTTTCGCCGGTGAATCGCGCGCGTTGCGGCCGAACCAGGCGGCGCGCCGAGGCATCGCCCGCACCTTCCAGAACATCGCCCTGTTCAAGGGCATGAGCGTGCTCGACAACGTGCTTACCGGACGCAACCTCAAGCGCCGCGCCAGTTGGCTGGAGCAGGCGTTGCGCCTGGGCCGCGCTGCTGCCGAAGACGACCGGCAACGCGAGGCGGCCGAACGTATCCTGGCGTTCCTGCGCATCCAGCCCTGGCGTGACGCCATCGTCGGCAAGCTGCCTTATGGCCTGCAGAAGCGCGTCGAGCTGGCCCGCGCCCTGGCCAGCGAACCACGCCTGCTGTTGCTGGACGAGCCGATGGCCGGGATGAATGCCGAGGAAAAGGCCGAGATGGGCCGCTTCATCCGTGACATCAATCGCGAGTTCGGCACCACCGTGGTGTTGATCGAGCACGACATCGGCGTGGTCATGAGCCTGTCCGACCATGTGGTGGTGCTCGACTACGGCCGCAAGATCGGCGATGGCCCGCCTGACGAGGTACGGCGCAACCCGGAGGTGATCGCCGCCTACCTCGGCGCGCGCCACTGATTTTCCCTGGAACGAATCGCTGCCCCGTCGGGCGGCACGGCGACGTGTTGCCGCAATATAGGAAACGAGCATGGATTTCTTCTTCGAAGTGCTGATTGGCGGCTTGCTGGCGGGGGTGATGTATTCCCTGGTCGCCATCGGTTTCGTGCTGATCTACAAGGCCAGCGGCGTATTCAATTTCGCCCAGGGCGCCATGGTGCTGTTCGCCGCGCTGACCTTCGTCAGCCTGTTAGAGCGCAGCGTGCCGTTCTGGCTGGCCTTTCTCATCACCCTGGCAACCCTGGTGCTGCTGGCGCTGGCGGTCGAACGGCTGGTGCTGCGGCCGCTGGTGAATCGCTCGCCGATCACCCTGTTCATGGCCACCCTGGGTCTGTCGTACTTGATCGAGGGCGCATCCCAGGCGCTGTGGGGCACCCAGGTACACGGCCTGGACCTGGGTATCAGCGATGTGCCGCTGGAGTTCCAGGGCATGCTGATCTCGCAGTTCGACCTGTTCGCCGCTGGTACGGCGACCGCACTGGTGGTGATTCTCTCGCTGCTGTTCAACCGCACTCGTATCGGCCTGGCGCTGCGTGCGGTGGCCGACGATCCACTGGCGGCGCAGGTGGTGGGCATTCGCCTGCAACGGGTGTGGGCGATCGTGTGGGCGGTCGCCGGCTTCGTCGGCCTGGTCGCCGGGCTGCTCTGGGGCGCGCGCCTGGGCGTGCAGTTCTCACTGTCGCTGATCGTGCTCAAGGCGCTGCCGGTGTTGATCATCGGTGGCTTCACCTCGATCAGCGGGGCCATCGTCGGCGGGCTGATCATCGGTGCCTCGGAGAAGCTGGCCGAGGTCTATCTCGGCGAACTCATCGGCGGCGGCATCGAGAACTGGTTCCCCTATGTGCTGGCCCTGCTGTTCCTGCTGGTGCGTCCGGCCGGGCTGTTCGGCGAGCGCGCCATCGAGCGGGTGTAAGGAGAGGTCATCATGCTCTATCGCGAAGCGGGTCAGTTCAGTGTGCGTTACGCCGACGACCGCCGGTTCTTCCGCCTGCGCCAGGATCGCATCGCCCTGGCCGCGCTGTTGCTGTTCGCCTTCGGCGCGGTACCGTGGCTGGGTAACGACTACTGGTTCAGCGCCATCCTGATTCCGTTCCTGGTGCTGTCCCTGGCGGCGCTGGGGCTGAATCTGCTGACCGGTTATGCCGGCCAACTGTCCCTGGGCTCGGCTGCGTTCATGGCAGTGGGGGCCTTCGCCACCTACAACGTCGAGCTGCGCGTGCCGGGCTTGCCGTTGCTGGCGAGCATCCTCCTCGGTGGCTTGGTCAGCGCCCTGGTGGCCATCGTCTTCGGGTTGCCAAGCCTGCGCATCAAGGGCTTCTACCTGCTGGTCTCGACCTTGGCCGCGCAGTTCTTCGTGCAATGGGCGTTGACCCGCTATAGCTGGTTCTCCAACGACAACGCTTCGGGCGTGATCAGCGCACCGCCGCTCAACGTGGCGGGCATCGACTTCTCTTCGCCAGCCGGGCGCTACCTGTTCACCCTGGCAGTGGTGGTGGCGATGTTCTGGCTCGGCGCCAACCTGGTACGCAGCGAGCTGGGACGTAACTGGATGGCCGTGCGCGACATGGACACCGCCGCCGCCGTGGTCGGCATTTCATTGCTGCGCGCCAAGCTGCTGGCCTTCGCCATCAGCGGCTTCTTCCTCGGCGTCGCCGGCGCGCTGTGGGCCTTCACCTACCTGGGCACGGTGGAGCCGCATGGCTTCGACCTGAGCCGCTCGTTCCAGATCCTGTTCATCATCATCATCGGGGGCCTGGGCAGCATTCGCGGCAACTTCTTCGGCGCCGCCTTCATCGTGCTCTTCCCCTTGCTGCTCTCCAACCTGGCCGGCCTGCTGCCGGACGGCGTGGTCGCCGCCGGGCAACTGGAGAACCTGCAGAAGATGCTGTTCGGCGCGCTGATCATCTTCTTCCTGATCAAGGAACCGGAGGGCCTGGCGCGCCTCTGGCAACGCTTCCGCGAGCGCGCACGGCTCTGGCCGCTGCGCTACTGAGTGGTCCCCCAAGGGCTTTACCGCCCACCTTCAATGCCAATAACTATTCAGGGATAAACACATGATCAAACGCACCCTCGCCGGCGGCCTTGCCCTGGCCCTCGGTCTTGCCGCCAGCTTCAGCGCCCAGGCGGACAACGAGCAGTACTTCCCCTTGCAGAGCTACCGGGTCGGCCCGTACGCGGCGGGCGGCACCGGCTTCTTCGGCGGCTTCATCGACTACCTGAAGTACATCAACGACAAGGGCGGGGTGAACGGCGTCAAGCTGACCTGGAGCGAGTGCGAGACCGAGTACGTGGTGGAGAAGGGCGTGGAATGCTACGAGCGCCTGAAGAAGGGCCACAACGGCGCCCCGGCCGCCGCCACCAACCCGCTGTCGGTGGGCATCGCCTATGCCACCCTGGAGCGCTCCACCGCCGACAAGCTGCCGCTGATCACCATCAACCACGGTCGCACCGATTCCACCGACGGCAGCGTGTTCCCCTACGTCTTCCCGCTGCAGCTCAACCCGTATTCGGAAGTGTCGGCCATCGTCAACTGGATCGGCGAGAAGAGCGGCGGCCTCGAGCAGCTCAAGGGCAAGAAGATCGTCACCCTGTACCACGGCTCGCCCTACGGCAAGGAAACCAACAGCGTGCTGCAGACCCTGGCCGACAAGTACGGCTTCACGCTGACCCTGATCGAAGTGCCGCACCCCGGCAACGAGCAGCAGTCGCAGTGGCTGAACATCCGCCGGATCAAACCGGACTGGGTGATCCTGCGTGGCTGGGGGGTGATGAACCCGGTGGCGCTGAAGACCGCGCAGAAGGTCGGTTACCCGGCTGATCACATCATCGGCAACATCTGGAGCAACTCCGAGGAAGACGCTGCACCAGCAGGCGCCGCGGCCAAGGGCTATATCTCGATCACCACGCACCCGTCCGGCACCAGCTTCCCGGTGTTGCAGGGCATCAAGGCCGACGTGGTCGACAAGGGCCAGGGCGACCTCGCCGATCCCAAGCGCTTCGGCACCGTCTACTACAACCTCGGCGTGGTCAACGGCATCCTCAACGTCGAGGCCCTGCGCATCGCCCAGGAAAAATTCGGCAAGCAACCGCTGACCGGCGAGCAAGTGCGCTGGGGCTTCGAACACCTGCGCCTGAATGACGAGCGTTTGCAGGCGTTGGGCGCGAAAGGGCTGGTGCAACCGCTGCAATTGTCCTGCGCCGACCACGAAGGCGGCGGTGCGGTGCGCTTCCAGCAGTGGGACGGCGAGAAGTGGAACCTGGTCAGCGACTGGGTCCAGGCGGATCGCGCGTTGCTGCGGCCGATCATCGAAGCGTCGTCGCACAAATACGCCGAGGAGAAAGGCATTACCCCGCGTGATTGCAGCAAGGAGGAATAAGCCTCGACGCTGAGGCAGACCGGTATGCCGTCATTCCCGCGAAGGCGGGAATCCAAATACTGCGAGTTTTCTGGGTTCCCGCCTGCGCGGGAATGACGGTACATCTCAAGGCTTGCCTCTACCTCTAAGCCACCACTCACCAATCGATCCATGGGCCGCTCAGCCGGCCCTCTTGCGACGGAGGCGGGCATGATCCTGCAGGTCGACGATATCGAAGTGATTTACGAACAGGTGATCCTGGCGGTCAGCGGTGTGTCGCTGGCGGTCGAGGAGGGCCGCATCGTTGCACTGCTCGGTGCCAATGGCGCGGGCAAGAGCAGCACGCTCAAGGCGATCACCGGCCTGGTGCGCGCCCAGCGCGGTGAGGTGGCGCGTGGCAGCATCCGCTACCGAGGCCAGGACGTGACCCGTAGCGCCACCCAGGCCCTCGCCGCCGAAGGCCTGGTACAAGTGCTGGAAGGGCGGCATTGCTTCGCCCAACTGACGGTGGAGGAAAACCTGCTGACCGGCGCCTTCGCCCGGCCCGGTGTATCACGCGGCGAGTTGCGTGACGAACTGGCGCGCATCTACGACTGGTTCCCACGCCTGAAAGAGCGGCGCAAGAGCAAGGCCGGCTACACCTCGGGCGGCGAGCAACAGATGGTGGCGATCGGCCGGGCGCTGATTTCCCGGCCGCGCCTGGTGCTGCTCGACGAACCCTCGATGGGCCTGGCGCCGCAGATCGTCGACGAGATTTTCCAGATCATCGCCGGGCTCAATCGCGAGCAGGGCGTCAGCTTCCTGATCGCCGAACAGAACATCGACGTCGCGCTGCGCCATGCCCACCATGCCTACGTGCTGGAAAGCGGCCGAGTGGTCGACCAGGGGCCGGCCGCGCAACTGGCCGCGCGCGAGGATATCCACGATTTCTATCTCGGTGGCGCGACGCCGAATGCGCGCCATGGGTAGTTTTCAAGTTCGCTGAAACAGTTCCAGCATCACCCCGCGCAGCCAGCGGTTGCCACTGTCCTGGTGATAGCGCGCATGCCAGTGCTGCTTGACGGTGAAGGTATCGATACTCACCGGGCAATCATGGACCGCGAGGCCGTGCATGGCTGCCAGGGTCTCGCCGATGTGGCGGGGCAGGGTGGCGATCAGGTCGGTGCTGCCGATGATCGCGCCCAGGCCGAGAAAGCCGGGCAGGCTGAGGATGATCCGCCGTTCGATGGCGGCGCGTGCGAGGCCGGCGTCGAGCAGCTTCTGGCCGGTGCCGGCGCTGACCTGCACATGGCCTTCGGCGAGGTAGGCGGTAAGGTCCAGGCCCTCGACGATGCGCGGATGCGTGGCGCTGCTCAGGCACACCCAGTCCTGGGGAAACAGCACTTGCTGGTACATGCCGCCGCCGAGCCAGGGCACGAAGCCGATGGCCAGGTCGGCTTCGCCTGATTCCAGGGCCGCTTCGGTGTTGCCGTCGATGCGCGCCGCTTCCAGGCGAATGCCGGGCGCATGGGCACGCAGGTGTTCCAGCACTTTCGGCAGCAGGGTGATATGGCTGGCGTCGCTGATGCACAGGCGAAAGCGCCGTTGCGCCGTGGCCGGGGTGAAGTCGCTTTCCCAGGCGGTGAGGCGACGCAGGGATTCGAGAACCTCCCGGCATGGCCCGATCAGCACATCGGCGCGCGGCGTCGGGGCCATGCCCGACGGTGTGCGAACGAACAACGGATCGTTCAACTGCTTGCGCAAGTGGCCCAGCCAGATACTGATGGTCGGCTGGCTCAGGCCCAGCTGTTCGGCGGCGCGGGTCACGCTGCGCAGGGTGTAGAGCACATCGAAAAGCTGCAGCAGCTTGGGTTCTGGCAGCGGCTCTGGCTGGTCCATTATTGCGAAACTCAATGGTAGTATTGGCTCCATTGTATAGCTCAACATCGCCTGGCTGCTTAAGGTCTCCGCAAACAAGGAGACCGCTATATGAACATCTGCATTCTCGGCGCCGGCGCCCTGGGCTGCGCCATCGGCGCCACGCTCAGCGAAGCGGGTCATGAAACCTGGCTGCTGAATCGCTCGGCGGCTCATGTCGAGGCGATGAATCGCCAAGGGCTTGAGGTTCATGACGAGCGAGGCCAACGCCAGGTCGCGGTAAAAGCGTCCACTCGGGCGACCGAGATCGGCGAGGTCGATCTGGTGGTGGTGCTGGTCAAGTCGTTCCACACCGCCGAGGCCATCGCCAGTGCCAAGGCGCTGATCGGCCCGCAGACCCTGGTGCTGTCGTTGCAGAACGGGCTGGGGCATGAGGACATCCTTGCCGATGCGGTGGGGCGTGAGCGGGTACTGGCGGGCAAGACCTATGTCGGCGGCGTGCTGCTTGGGCCAGGTCGCATTCGCGCCGGGGTGACCGGCAAGCACACCTATATCGGTGAGCTGGACGGCCAGTTGAGCGAGCGTGTGCAGGCCATCGCTGAGGTGTTCAACGGCGCCGGCCTGGCGACTACGGTCAGCGCCAACATCATGGGCACCATGTGGGACAAACTGCTGGTCAACGTCGCCACGGGCGCGCTGACCGGCATCACCCGCCTGACCTACGGCCAGCTGTACAGCGAGCCACTGCTGAAGAGCACGTCCCTGGCCGCTGTCGCCGAGGCCATCGCGGTGGCCCGTGCGGCGGGTATCGAGCTGAGCCTGAACGATCCCGAGTCGGCCTGGAACCTGGCCGCCGAAGGCCTGCCCGCCGCATTCAAGACCTCGATGCTGCAAAGCCTGGAAAAGGGCTCGGTCACCGAAATCGATTTCATCAACGGTTCCGTCGTGCGCTGGGGTCAGCGCCATGGCGTGGCCACCCCGGTCAACGCCACGTTGCATGCCTGCATGAAAGGCATCGAGCGGGCGATGGCCGATCACCAACAAGAGGAAGCCTGAGCATGAGCATCCCCAAAGCCTATCTGGAGCACGTGGCCTTCTGGGTCCGTGACATTCACTGGCATATCAAGTTCTTCCACGACGTGTTCGGCATGACGATGCGCGAAGTGCACGGCAGCCTCGAACGACCGACCCTGTACTGGACCCTCGGCGGCATGCAGTTCATCGCCCAGCCTGACTTCGCCGGCCCGGAAGGGCGCATGGCCCACCTCGGCATGATGTGCGAAGACATGGAAGCGGCGCTGGCGGCGGCATGGCGTTTCGACGGCGTCAGCGAGATGCCCCAGGGACGCAATTGGTTGCGCCTGCCGGATGGCCTGGCGGTGGAGTTCATCCAGGCGTCGCCGGCCAAGGCGGTTGGCGAAATCCTGGCCATCAACCCTCGGGTGGAGACGTGCGCATGAGCAGCGTCGAGAAGTATTGGGATGACGCCCGCGAAGGCGACGAGTGCATCAGCCCCAGCTACACCGTGACCAGGCAACGCATCCTCGCCTACGCCGACCTGACCGGCGACCACACGCCGGTGCATGTCGACGAAGCCTACGCCAACGCCAGCCACTTCGGTTGCCTGGTTGCCCACGGCCTGTTCGGCCTGAGCATCGCCGATGGTCTCAAGACCCAGTGCGACTACCGTTTCCTGCCGGGCATGTCGCTGGGCTGGACCTGGGACTTCCTGCTGCCGATCAAGGTCGACGACGTGCTGCACGTGAAGATGCGCGTCGGCTCGATGCGCCCGAGCAAGAGCCGCCCCGAGTGGGGCATCGTGGTGCTGCCCTCGGAGCTGATCAACCAACACGGCGAGGTGGTGCAGCGTGGCGAGCACCGCCTGATGGTGCCACGGAGGCCGCACGCATGAGCCAGCCACTACCGCTCAAGGGCATCCGTGTGATCGACTACAGCCACTTCCTTGCCGGCCCTTACGTCGGTCGTTGCCTGGCCGCGCTCGGCGCCGAGGTGATCAAGGTCGAGCGCCCCGGTACGGGCGATGCCGGGCGCCAGCATGCCTACACCCTGGACGACCAGCAGAGCGGCTACTTCCTGCAACTGAACATGGGCAAGCGCGGCGTCAGCGTGAACATGAAGGACCCGCGCGGCAAAGCCTTCATGCACAAGCTCTGCGACTCCGCCGATGTGTTCATCGAGAACTACCGACCCGGCGCGCTGGACAAGCTGGGCCTGGGTTATGCCGAACTCGCGGCACGCAACCCGCGGCTGGTGTACTGCTCGATCTCCGCCTACGGCCACACCGGGCCGGATGCCCACCGCGCCGGGTTCGGCCTGATCGCCGAAGCCAAGAGCGGCATCATGCAGATGGTCGGCGTGCCCGGCGAGGCGCCGCCGTTGCTGCGCATTTCCCTGGGCGACATGTACACCGGCATCCACGCGGTGGCGGCGATCAACGCGGCGCTGCTGGGGCGGGTCGCCAGTGGGCGCGGCCAGCATATCGACATGGCGTTGTACGACACCCTGGTGTCGATGCACGAGTACGCGGTGCAGTGCTACACCCTGTCCGACGGCACGGTGCTGCCCGAACAGACCGGCCACGACATGCCGACCTCGACGCTCTACGGCGTGTTCCGCGCCGCCGATGGCGATCTGGTGATCGCGGCCCAGGTCGACGATGCTTGGAAGCGTTTCGCGGCGATGCTGGAGGACAATGGGGCGCCAGCCGGTTTCGGTGCGGATGTTCGCTACCACAGCCTGAACGGGCGCAATACCCATCGGCAGGACATTCTCGACGTGGTCAAACGCTGGGTCGCCGTGCGTCCGGTGGCCGAGATTCTGCGCCTGCTCGACGAGATCGATATCCCCAGCGCCAAGGTCCAGCGCATCGACGAGGTGCTGGCCGACCCGCAGATCCAGGCGCGCGGCATGCTCGTCGAGCAGCGGCATCCACGCTACGGCACCTTGCGCCTGGCGAACCTGCCGTTCCGTTTTTCTGACTGCGACACCACCGTGCATCAGGTCGCCCCCGATCTTGGCGAACACAACGCCGAGGTCGCTGCTGGCCTTGGTTTCAGTGCTGGCGAGATTGCCTCGATGCAGGCCGATGGTGTGCTGTTCACTCAGGGAGATGTCCCATGACAGACCGTTACGCGGTGATCGGCAGGCCGATCAACCACACCAAGTCGCCGCTGATCCATGGCCTGTTTGCCGAGGCGTGCGGGCAGCGTATCGAGTACACCGCCATCGAAGGCTCCCTGGAGGACTTCAAGGGCGATGTGCAGCGCTTTCGCGAACAGGGCGGCCTGGGCATGAACGTCACCGCGCCGTTCAAGTTGCAGGCCTTCGAGTTGGCGAACTCGGCCAGCGAGCGCGCTCGTCTGGCGCGTGCCGCCAATGCACTGAAGTTCGTCGAGGGCCGGGTCGAGGCCGAGAACTTCGATGGCATCGGCCTGCTGCGGGACATCCAGCACAACCTCGGCCAGCCGCTGGCCGGGCGCAGGGTGTTGCTGCTTGGGGCCGGCGGTGCTGCACGAGGCGCCTTGCTGCCGTTCCTCGACGCCAACCCGGCGCGCCTGGTGATCGCCAACCGTGACCTGGACAAGGCGCGTCGGCTGCTCGCCGATGCGGGGCGCCGCGACGTCGAGGTGCTGGGCTACCCGCAGTTGCAAGGGCAGTCCTTCGACATCGTGGTCAACGCAACCTCGGCGAGTTTGAGCGCTGAGTTGCCACCGATCACTGCCGATGTGTTCGGTAATGCCCGACTGGCCTATGAGCTGGCGTATGGCAAGGGCCTGACGCCGTTCCTGCGTCTGGCGCAGGGCTCTGGCGTCACCAATCTGGCCGATGGTGTTGGCATGTTGGTGGAGCAGGCGGCCGAGGCGTTTTTCTGGTGGCGGGGGATGCGTCCGCAAACCCGCCCGGTCATCGACCGCCTGACCATTCCCCTGGTGTGAGCATGAGTACCCTCAAGGTCCTGATGCTGCATGGCATCAATCACAACATGTTCGGCAAGCGCGACCCGGCGCAGTACGGCACGACTACGCTGGCGGAGATCGACGCCAGCTTGCAGGCCCTGGGCGATGAGCTGGATGTGCGTATCAAGAGCTTCCAGAGCAATTGCGAAGGGCAGGTCTGCGAGCGCATCCACCAGGGTTATGCCGACGGCGTCGATGCGGTGCTGATCAACGCCGGTGCCTGGACCCACTACAGCTACGGTATCCGCGATGCCCTGGCGATACTCACCGTGCCGGTGGTGGAAATCCACATGTCCAACATCCATGCCCGCGAGCCGTTCCGGCACCACTCGGTGTTTGCCGAGATCGTCAGCGGGCAGATTTGCGGTTTCGGCCTGGACAGCTATCTGCTGGCGCTGCGTGCGGCGGTGAGCCGGGTGCGTGGATGAAGGCCGAGCAAGAGGGCGCGAGCAGGGGCTGTAGCTAGTCGTCATTTCTGTGGGGGGACCTGGGTTTTCTGGGTTCCCGCCTTCGCGGGAATGACGGTGAGTGGGGCGGGGGCTTTCGAGGGGGAGCCGAAGCCGCCACGTTCCCGTGAAGGCAGGAATCCCTAGTCCCCCCACGTCATTCCCGCGAAGGCGGGAACCCAGAAAACGCCCATCCATAAAGCGTTCATATCCGCCTGGTTTACTCCCAGCCACGAATCGTCACGTTTTCGCTGTTCCGTGAAAGCCGCGTGGTTAGGCCGTTCAGCCTATGGCAACGGCGAAATGCGCGGCCAACCCTTTCGATATTCGTCGAGTGACGGCACAATTCGGACCTTTTTTGGCTGGCCTTGCCGGAGTGCCCGCAATGATCAAGACGCCGTACTACCTCATCGACAAGCAGAAGCTGCTGGTCAACATGCAGAAGATCGCCCACGTGCGCGAGCAGTCCGGGGCCAAGGCGCTGCTGGCGCTGAAGTGCTTCGCCACCTGGTCGGTGTTCGATCTGATGCAGCAGTACATGGATGGCACCACGTCCTCGTCGCTGTTCGAACTCAAGCTGGGTCGGCAGAAGTTCGCCGGCGAGACCCACGCCTACAGCGTGGCCTGGGCCGACGATGAAATCGACGAGATGCTGGAGAACTGCGACAAGATCATCTTCAACTCGATTGGCCAGTTGCAGCGCTTCGCCGCCGCCAGCGAGGGCAAGATCCGTGGCCTGCGCGTCAACCCGCAGGTGAGCAGCTCCGACTACCTGCTGGCCGACCCGGCGCGCCCGTTCAGCCGCCTCGGCGAGTGGGACCCGGAAAAGATCGAAGCGGTGATCGGGCAGATTTCCGGCTTCATGTTCCACAACAATTGCGATAACGGCGACTTCGGCCTGTTCGACAAGATGCTCACGCACATCGAGGAGCGTTTCGGCCACCTGCTGCACAAGGTCAGTTGGGTCAGCCTCGGTGGCGGCATCCACTTCACCGGCGACGACTATCCGCTGGATGCCTTCTGCGCGCGCCTGAAAGGCTTCGCCGAAAAATATGGCGTGCAGGTCTACCTGGAACCGGGCGAGGCGGCGATCACCCGCAGCGCGTCGCTGGAAGTGACGGTGCTCGACACCCTGTACAACGGCAAGCACCTGGCGGTGGTCGACAGTTCCATCGAAGCGCACATGCTCGACCTGCTGATCTACCGCCTCAACGCCAAGATGGCGCCCAACAGCGGCGAGCACACCTACATGGTCTGCGGCAAATCCTGCCTGGCCGGCGATATCTTCGGCGAGTACCAGTTCGACAAGCCGCTGGCCGTCGGCGATCGCCTGTCGTTCGTCGATACGGCGGGCTACACCATGGTCAAGAAGAACTGGTTCAACGGCCTGAAGATGCCGGCCATCGTGGTCAAGCAGCTCGACGGCAGCACCGAGGTGGTGCGCGAGTTCGGCTTCGACGATTACCTGTCGAGCCTGTCGTAACAGCCGGATGTGGGCGTAGGGTGGACAACGCTCTTTTTGTCCACCGTGTTTGGTGGACGGATGAAGCTACAAGTCATGTGTAGTGGTACCGAATCATATTTCTCAACGAGCGCAGTACCCTGGAGGTGAAACAATTGAAGAAGAACGTTCTTATCATTGGTGCAGGAGGTGTCGCCAAGGTGGTGGCCCACAAGTGTGCGCAGCATAACGACGAGCTCGGTCGTATTGCGATTGCGTCACGGAACATCTCCAAATGCCAGGCCATCATCGACAGCGTCAAGGCCAAGGGTAGCCTCAAGGTGCCCGCCGACATCCAGGCCTTCTCGCTCAATGCACTGGATATCGAGGCGACCAAGGCGCTGATCCGCGAGACCGAATCGCAGATCGTCATCAACGTCGGTTCCGCCTTCCTCAACATGTCGGTGCTGCGTGCCTGCATCGATACCGGCGTGGCCTACCTGGACACCGCCATCCACGAAGAACCGGGCAAGATCTGCGAGACGCCGCCCTGGTATGGCAACTACGAGTGGAAACACCTCGAGGAATGCCAGCAGAAGAACATCACCGCCATTCTCGGTGTCGGTTTCGACCCGGGTGTGGTCAACGCCTATGCGGCCCTGGCCCAGCAACAGCATTTCGACACGATCGAGTCGATCGACATCCTCGACGTCAATGCCGGCAGCCACGGCAAGTATTTCGCCACCAACTTCGACCCGGAAATCAATTTCCGCGAGTTCACCGGCACCGTCTACAGCTGGCAGAACGCCCAGTGGACGAGCAACACCATGTTCGAGGTCAAGCGCACCGACGACCTGCCGGTGGTGGGTTCGCAGAACCTGTACCTGACCGGCCACGACGAAGTGCACTCGATCTCGAAGAACCTCAACGTGCCCAACGTGCGCTTCTGGATGAGTTTCGGCGAGCACTACATCAACGTCTTCACCGTGCTGAACAAACTGGGCCTGCTCTCCGAGCAACCGGTGAAAACCGCCGAAGGCCTGGAGGTCGTGCCGTTGAAGGTGGTCAAGGCCGTGCTGCCCGATCCGTCCTCGCTGGCGCCGGGCTACACCGGCAAGACCTGCATCGGCGACCTGGTCAAGGGCACCAGGGATGGCCAGCCGCGCGAAGTCTTCATCTACAACGTGGCCGACCACGAAGAAGCCTTCGCCGAGACCGACAGCCAGGGCATTTCCTACACCGCCGGCGTACCGCCGGTAGCCGCCGCGCTGCTGGTTGCCCGTGGCGAGTGGGACGTGTCGCGCATGGTCAACGTCGAGGAACTGCCGGCCGAGCCCTTCCTCAAGCTGCTCGACGTGATGGGCCTGCCGACCCGGATCAAGGACGAGCAGGGTGATCGCCCGTGGGATGCTCGCGCCTGAGAACAGGTCCTGAGCGGCCCTGCATGAAAAATGCGCCCTGGGTGGGCGCATTTTTTTGCGTCGGGCGCCGATCTGGCGACTGCCATGTTTTCAGCCTGGTCCTTCGGCCGAGATATCCATCGAACGGAGGGCTATCCACAGCGCCACCACGCCTTCCGTATCGTCCAGTGAGCGCCCGGTGATTTCCTCGATTCTACGCACGCGGTAAACCAGGGTCTGCTTGTGGACGTTGAGAATCTGCGATGATTTTTGCCATGAACGATTCTGTTCAAGGAATACCCGTAAGGTCTGGGTGAGCTGACTGCCGTTATCTGCGTCGTAGTCGAGCAGGTTGCCAATGACCCGGCGATACATCCTGCGAGCCTGGTCCAGATCGCTGGGTAGCCAGAACGCTTCATCCAGGGCGTTGGCATAGTGAACTATCGGTCGGCTCGGTGTCGCATGGGCAAGCGCCAGGCGCGCTTCCCTAAGGGCTTCGGGGGCTCTCAAGCCCGTAGCCAAAGGGGCGCTGATACCCACGCCGCAGGCCAGAGCCGACTGTAGCACCTGGCTTGCCGTTTGCTCGGTCAGGAGTATCACTGTTTCATCCCCAGCCTGCCTGGCAAGGAATTTGAGGCCCTGGCGGCTCAACTCGAACTGCCAGTTTTCTGGTGCCGCCTCGTCGAGCCGGGCCAGTGCGAAATGGGTTGCGGTAGGCTGGTAACCAAGCTGCTGCAGACGTTCCAGAGCCGCTCGCTCGGTCAGCCTGAGATTGACCAGGTCATCGACTAACTCGGAGCCCAGGCGCAGCATGCGTTCATGCTCGCTCTGTACACGTTCCAGTTCGATCGCAAGCACGGACGCAATGTGATGCAGAATCCCGTAGTCGAGCAGCAGGCCGCCCGTCGCCAGAATGGCGCACTCTGGAATCGCCGGCAGGGCCATCACCAGCGCTTCTTGCTCTGCGTCGTGGCAGCGTGCGAGATCGTAGGTGAGCCTCTGCCGTGCGCCCAGCACCTGGCTCCATCGTTCAGGCAAAGGCGCCAGTTCTTCTTCCCAGGGGCGCAAGCTACGTGTGTCGAACAGGTAGAGGTCGGCTTTTACGTCGGCGGCCAGGCGCAGCAGCAGATCCTTGAGAGCGAGATGGCGCAGCCCGATCCTGGTGCTTTCATACAGGCGGACCACCGCGCGGCGACGTTGGTCCTCGGTTTGCTGGCGGGCATCGAGAATCGCTTTGGTGACGGCCGAGAAAGGCACGGAGTAGTGGGTGGTCAATATCGGGAAGCCGAGCAGCACCGCCTGCTCGCAGAGCCCGGTGAGATCCTCGGGAGCTTGCATGTTCTCACCGATCATCATGCCCGCCACCTTGGCTTCGGAGAGCCGGGAGACATAGGCTCGCTGTGCCCCGGCATCATGGGGAACGCCGATGCCGGTTGTCATCAGCAGGTCGCCTTCACCCAGCCACTCGCTGGGGTCGGGCAGTTCGCACACATGCGCCCATCTCAGGGGTCTCTGGGTACCTTGTTCGCCGCTGAGTAAACGGGTGCGCAGCGAGACGCTATCAATGATGTCCTGGATACTGAATGACATGGTGATCGACCGTCGCACCTGTGCTGGAACGCCCGGCGGCGCATGGGACGAATAACCGCCTGCGCCGCTGGCTTGTGCCTCACCCTAGCACGGTAAGGCATCCGTGGATTGCGATCAGGTCGTCAGGCTCAACGACGCGGATCGTTGCAGCGACTGGCCTTTGGTTTCAGGCGCCCAGGCCAGGCAGACGAAGAACGCCAGCAGTGTCACGCCGGCACCGATCATGAGCGTCGCCTGCAGGCCAATCGACTCGATACCGATTGGCGTCAGGTAGGTGCCCGTGGCGGCTCCGATGCGGCTGAAGCCGACCGCAACCCCGACCGCTGTAGCGCGTACGGAAGTGGGGAACAGTTCGTTGGGGTAGATCCACTCCAGGATGCTTGGCCCGCCGGACACGAAGGCATAGAACGCGAAGGCCGTGATAATGAACCAGGCCGGTGCGTCGGCCCACAGTCCCAGTGCGAACAGTGGGACGGCCATGAGCGCGAACGGTACCAGCACCATTGGCCGACGGCCCCAGGTTTCCACCAGCTTGAGTGCGGGAATCACGCCAACGGCGAACAGGACTGCGATGAGCAATTCACCCAGCGTCGACGCGTTCACGCCGGTGATGCCGGCCGAAACCAGGATCATGCCGCCGAAGGTGTACAGCACGTATTGAGGGGTGATCTGGGCGAAATAGAGTACGCCGCACATGATGGTGCGCTTGAGGTAACCGCCCGAGGCGATCATCTTCAGGTCGGATTGCCAGGAGCGCGGACGGCCACCGTCATTGAGCTGGTCGATGTCATGCCGGGTGATTTTCACCGACTTGCCGTAGACCTGGCGAATCACCTCTTCGGCCTCTTGCACGCGGCCCTTGCTGGCCAGCCAGCGGGGCGATTCGGGGATGCCACGGCGCAGCAGCACGACGATCACACCGACTATCGCACCGCTGAACAGCATCCAGCGCCATAACGAATGGTCACCGCTCAGCTTGACCACCAGGTAGCCCACGATGAATGCCGTCATCGCACCGACCGACCAGGCGAGGCCGGATACCCCGATCATGAAGCCACGGCGCCTGGACGGCGTGAATTCGGTGAGCAACGAGGTCGCAATCGGATAGTCCGCGCCGACCGCCAGGCCGATGACGAATCGCAGCAAGATCAGTTGCCAGGCATCCGTGACGAAGGCGCTCAAGGCGCAGGCAACGATCAATACCGTCAAGTCCAGTGCATACATGGTCTCTCGACCGATCCGGTCGGTGATGGCCCCGAACACGGTGGCGCCGAAGAAAATACCCAGCAATGACGCCGCGCCGATGAGCCCTGTTTCCACGGGGGATGCCGGAATGTCATGGGCGAACCCGATCAGGGCGATGCCGATCAGGCTGAGGATGTAGCCATCCAGGAACGGGCCACCACAGCAGGCAAGGAGTAGCTTGCGGTGAAACGTGGACACGGGGGAGTTTTCGATGATATCGAACACGCTCATGGTAAAGACCTTTCTTATTGAATTTATAAAAGGTGCGGAGGCTCGCTCAGCCGACGATGAAGTAGTGCTTGGTCACGGTTTCCTCGATTTCCCAGACGCCTGCCGTTGCGGGGGCGAAATACACGGCGTCGCCTCCCTGGAAGTGGATAGCGTCGCCTTCGTCGGGTGTGAACACGCCCTTGCCACTGATGAAGTAACTGTATTCAGCCTGGAGGACCTGACGGCGCCAGATACCAGGCGTGCACTCCCAGATACCGAGCGAGACGCGCGGGTTCTCCAGCACCTGGTCACTGGCGATGCGGGTCTGTGCAACGATCTCGTCCAGGGGGTGGACGACTGGCGTTGGGGGAGAGAATTGGGTGTCGGCGGTCAGCCGTTTGAGGATCGGGCTCATGTCGTTGGCTCCTGTATGGTCAGGCTTTGTCTTCAAGTCCGGCCGGGGCGAGCCCGGCCAGCACGCGATCGATGGCGGATGGGAGGGCACCCTTCAGTTCGGCGCGCTCTTTACGGATCACGGCGTTTCTGACGAGGCTGCCGCCGAAGTATCGGAACGGCTCCGGAGGAAAGGTTTTGCAGCGACGCCCCACCAGTGGACAGGTGCTCCATTCGTCCCGGGTGCTGAGCGCAAGACTTGCGAGAATGCGCCCACCGAGTCGGCTGGGGCCGACGCCATTGCCGCTCCAGCCGATGCCGTAATGGATGTTTTCACTGCCGTTCAGGGTGCCGAAAACCGGCAGGCTGTCGTAGGTCCGATCGATTGGTCCTGACCACGCACCGGTAATGCGTGTCGAGGCCAGGCTCGGGTAGGTGCGGCGGAAGTCGTTTTCCGTGAGTTCGATGCTGTCCTTGTGCAGGCTGAAGGTCTCGTTGATGCGCGAGCCGTAGGCCAGGGCACCGGTTCCCTTGCCAAACGCAATGCGGCCGTCGTTGGTGGTGCGGTAGTAATTCACCATCAATTGCGAGTCGGTGATCGATTGCCTTCCCGACCAACCCATTTGCTCGAGCTGCACGGGAATGGGCTCGGTGACCACGATCGAACTGTTCACCGGTACGATCAAGCGCGCCAGTTCGGGAATGGCGGCGGCCCATGCGTTGCTGGCGAGCACGACACTGCCGGCGATGATCTGGCCCGCACCGGTGGTCAGGCGCACGGTCTTGCCGGGTTCTATGGCGGTGACCGGGGTCTGTTCGAAGACCCGAACGCCTGCGTTGATGGCAACCTGTCGCATGCCCCGGACCAGCGCGCCAGGCTGAACGATGGCATTGCTGCGCTCGTATACGCCGGCCAGGTGAATGGCGGAGCCGGTTATCTGCGCGACCACCTCCCTCGACAGGCGTTCGAACGGCTGGGCTCCAAGCCGTGCACAGGTTTCGAGGGTGCCGTTCCAGGAATCGATATGGGCTGGCGTCGTCGCGGTCCAGAGCCAGCCCTTGCGCACATAGTGTTCTTCCAGGCCATGCTGATTGCAGAACTCACCCAGCTCGGTGATCGCATGCTCGGCCGCATTGGCCAGGAACAGGGCTTGTTCTTCGCTGCAGAAGCTCAAGAGCGAGCCGATCTTCGGCCACCAGGACATGACGAAGCCGCCATTGCGACCCGACGCGCCGCCACCACAGATGTCCTGCTCCAGAACGGCGACGTCGATGCCGGGATCGCGCTCCTTGATGGTGAGTGCTGTCCACAGTCCGACGAATCCGCCACCGACTATCGCCACGTCAGCGCTGTGGTTACCCTCCAGCGAGCGCGCGGGCTGCAGGTTTTCCGGCAGACTTTGCAGCCAGTGGCTGCGTGTCAGAGGGCGTGAAGAGGCCAGGCGCATGTGATTGCTTCCACTGTGTCGTTTTGCACAGTTTCACGTCGCCTGGAAGGGTTGCACCATTGAGCATTACTAAGAAAATGCCTTCGTATGCTCATAAGATCAGACGAAAGCCGGATGCCCGGAAATCCACAGCGCCCGCTCACCATCCCTCTGGTGCCACGAGCGTTGCAGCCTGCAATTGCCGATGTTCTGGTTTACCTGGCTGGGGCCTAGACGGCCAGACCGTAGTCCCGCGTTCCTTCCTCATTCAGCGCGACGAAGCTCGCGTCGATTTCGCCGATCAGGGCAATCAGTTGCTCGGCTCTTGGCGACAGGCTCCTGTCGGCTCGATAGACCAAACCGAAGCAGGTACCGCTCACCAGCAGCCCCTGAGGCGCATCGGTGAAGTTCACGCGTTCCACGTCGCCGCGCAGTACCAGGTGTTCGACGACATCCTCCGGGGCGATGCCGACCATGTCCGAGGTGGTGACCATCTGCACCAGCACGTCGGTGTGCTTGCACTCCAGATTGGCCGGCAATGCCCGGCGCCCAGCTTGTTCTGCGAGCAGCACACGCAACTCGGCGGGCAGCGAGTTGCTACCCAGTGGGTAGTTGGCGAGTGTCTTGAAGCAGACTTCGCTCAGGGTCAGCGGGTGATGACGACGGCAGAACAATTGGAAGCGTCGTGGCCGCAACGCCTGGGATACGTAGCCCTTGCTGGTCTCGATATGGCGCAGGTCGGCGACGATGAATTCGATCTCGCCGTTGTCCAGGTGCTCTTTGAGCGTGTCTGGTGTCTCCACGCGCAGATCGATGCGGGTATCGCTGTGACCGTCGATGAATTTGCCGAGGGCGGCAGGTACCAGCCGTGCGGCGGGCAATGGGCCGCTACCGAAGGCCAGGGTCGGCGCCGGTTGGCCGTCGAGGCCGAGAATGTCGGCACGCAGGCTGGACACACCATCGACGATTTCCCGTGCGCGGCGCTGCAAGGCTTTGCCCTGGGAGGTGAGGGTGACACTGCGCCCGCCGGTACTCCGCTCGACCAGCAGGCAGCCGAGATTCTGTTCCAAGGCCTGAATGCTGCGGCTGAACGCCGACTGGGTGATGAACGACGCCTGGGCGGCGCGGGTGAAATTGCCGTGCTCGGCCAGCGCGACGAAGTGGCGAAGTTGATGAAGATCCACGGCCAGTCCCGAAGTGAATGAAAGGTATGCAGACAATGCGTTTCTCAAGGCGGGAGCGCGCTGGCTATAAACCGGACCCGAGCGGGGAGAGGCTACAGTAATAACTTTTTAGTATTCATACTGATTTTTTATAACCATATCTCCCGTCGTCGATTGTGTTCCGAGGAGATAACCGCATGAGACTCACACCTGGCCGTCGGCTGATCAGAACGACCGCTGTATTGCTGCTGGCCGTCTCCGTGACGAGCGCTTTTGCCGATGCCAAACCCTGGTTGAATCGAACACTGCCTGCTGCTGAACGAGCCCGTCTGTTGCTCGCCGCGATGACGTTGGAAGAGAAGTCCGCCCTGCTCTACGGCTACGGCAGTAAGGTGCGGGGCGATGAGCGTTGGCAGGTCTACGTGAAGGGCAATCCGCGCCTGGGCATTCCTGACATGACCCAGGGCGACGCGCCGAACGGTCTGATGATCGGCAGCCGCGACGTGACCCAAATGCCCGCTTCGGTAGCCCTTGCTGCAACCTTTTCCCGCTCGTTGGCGCATGCCTATGGCGAGGTGATTGGTCGTGAGACGCATGACCTGGGCTATGGCGTGATCCATGGGCCGAACGTGGATGTGCTGCGTGACCCGCGCCACGGTCGTGCCCACGAATCCTATGGCGAAGATCCGGTGCTGGTCTCCGCCATGGCCACTGCCTATGTACAGGGCGTGCAGACCCAAGGCGTGCTGGCCGACGCCAAGCACTTCGCGGTCAATACCGTGGAACAGGATCGCCTGAGCGTGGATGCGCGGATCGATGCGCGCACGCTCAACGAACTCTACCTGGCGCCATTCCAGGACGTGGTGCAAGACGCCCAGGTGGCGATGGTCATGTGCGCCTACAACAAGATCAACGGTACCCACGCCTGCGATGATCGCTGGCTGATCCAGGATCTGCTGCGCGGCAAATGGGGATTCACCGGCATCGTGCGCACCGATGCCGGCGCGGTGCATGGCATGGATGCGCTACGTATTGGCGTGGACCAGGAGTTCCGCGAGGAATCGCAGTTCGGCAAGCGCCTGATCGCGGCGGTACATGACGGCAGTTTCCCCGAGGCGGCGGTTGACGCCGCGGTGTTGCACATCCTGCAGACGATGATGCGCTACGGCATCTTCGACAATCTGCCGCAACGTACCTCCACCGACCTGTCAGCCCATGCCGAGCAGGCCCAGCGCGTGGCTGAGCAGAGCATCGTGTTGTTGAAGAATGACGCTGGCTTGCTGCCGCTGGACAACGGCATCGGCAGTCTGGCGCTGATCGGCGCTGCGGCCGCAGATGTACGCACCGCTGGAGGGCCGGCCAATCCGGCACCGGCCGGCAAGGACACCGTGCTGAAGGCACTGCGCGAGCGTTTACCGCACACTCGCATCCTGTTCGAGCCGGGCATCGACGATATTTCCATGGTTTCGACCGCGCCGGGTTATCCACCCTTGTCATCGGCCATGCTGCAAGCCGACGCCAGCGGCACGCCAGGGCTGACGGCGCGGTATGAGCAAAGGCAGGGCACGCTGCTGAGCCGTATCGATGCTTGCCTATGCTTCACCCCGGTACGGGGTTTCGAAGACATCGCCCTGTCGAGCGTCGCCAGTCTGCAAGCACCACCGGAGAACGTGCGAAAGGTGCAATGGCAGGGCCAATTGCAGGTCGATAGCGAGGGCGACTATGGCTTCGATCTGGTCGGCGCGGGTATCGGCCGCTTGCGCATCGACGGCGAAACGCAGTTGATGCTCGACAGCCAAACAGATGAACGCGTGCAGCGCTCGCTTAACCTGGCGGTGGGGGCGCATCGTATCGAGCTCACCTTCGAGCCCCATCAGGGCAAGGGGCACCTGAAGGTCGGTTTGCTTGCTCCCGAGCATTCTCTCGATCCGCGCATGCAGGCTGCGGTCGCGGCGGCGAAGCAGGCGGACGTGGCGGTAGTGGTGGTGCGTGATCTGGCCAGCGAAGCCAACGACCGACCCGGCCTGTCGCTGCCCAACGATCAGGAACGCCTGATCCGTGCGGTCGCCGCCGCCAACCCGCGCACCGTGGTGGTATTGGCCAGCGGCAGCGCGGTGAGCCTGCCCTGGCGCGACCAGGTGCCGGCACTGCTCGAAGCCTGGTATGGCGGTACCCGAGGCGGTGCGGCGATTGCCCGGGTGCTGCTCGGCGAGGTCGATCCGGGTGGGCGCTTGCCGGTTTCCTTTCCTGAGCGAGAACAGGATCTGGCCACTTCGGCGATCACTCGTTTCCCCGGTGTCGCGGGCGTGACCCTGTACCCCGAAGGACTCGCCACCGGCTACCGCCACCACAATCGTGACGGCGCGCCGAAAGCGGCTTATCCGTTCGGTTATGGCTTGTCCTACAGCACCTTCGCCTACAGCGACCTGCGCCTGTCCCGCACGCGTTTCGAGGCGGGCGCACCGGCAAGCGACGGCACCTTCAAAGGCCTGCCCGCGCTACAGGTCCGCCTGCGCGTGAGCAACACCGGCAAGCGCGCCGGCACCGTCGTGCCGCAGGTGTATCTGCGCTATCCGCTGGCGGCGCAGGTGCCAACCCCCTTGTTGAAGGCGTTCGACAGCGTTTATCTGCAAGCGGGGGAGAGCCGCGAGGTGGTGTTCGAACTGGATCAGCGAGCGTTTTCCACCTTCGAGGGGGCGAGTGGGCAATGGCACGTGCTGCCGGGGCGTTATCTGATCGGAGCAGGGGATTCGTCCGTGGATCTGCCGCTCAAGGCGAATGTGGAGGTGCTTTAGCGGGTCGCCCATCCCTCTCCCGGAGGGAGCCTTTTTCAACCCAGACCTGCCATGCATGACTCGCATGAGATTTTCGGCTTTTACGTGCGCGCCCTGCATGGCTAAAAATGGCGCCGCGGGACAATGCATCCCGCTCATGCCACTGCGTTGCCAGCCTCCATCTGACCCGATCACGGGAAGCAAGCTGCCTAAACCCATAAAGGATCGGATCGATGAAATCTGTAACCAACGCCCTGCACCGTGGGGCGATGCTTGGCCTGTTGTGCGTGCCCGCTGTCCAGGCGGCCACTGTCGATAACGTGGATGATGCCGGCACCCAGGCCGCGCCCGCGCTGAAGACCGTCACGGTGACCGCTACCCGTCGCGAAGAGTCGCTGCAGAAGGTGCCGGTCGCGGTGACCGTGGTCGATGGCGAACAACTGGAGCGCGAAGGCCGCGCCAGTATCTCCAGCATCGTCCAGGAGATTCCCACGCTGAACTACCGCACCAGCGCGTCGAACAAGGACAGCTCGTTGTTCGTGCGTGGTATCGGCACCATCTCCACCTCGCCGGGGGTCGAACCCAGTGTGGCGACGGTGATCGACGGTGTGGTCTACGCCCGTCCCGGCCAGTCGACCCTGGACCTGCTCGACGTCGACCGCATCGAAGTGCTGCGCGGGCCGCAAGGCACGCTGTTCGGCAAGAACGCCTCGGCAGGCGTGCTCAACATCACCAGCCGCGATATTTCGGACGAGACCCACGGTTACGTCGATTATTCGCACTTCGGCGGCGGCAACGAAAATCGCCTGCGCTTCGGTATCGGCGGGCGCCTGACCGACACCCTGAAGGGCTCGCTGATCACTTCGCTCGGCAAGTACGACGGCAATGTCGAGAACATCGCCAACGGCCACGACGTCAACGGCTACGACCGCAAGGGCGTACGCGGCAAGCTGCAGTTCGAGCCGAACGACGCCCTCAAGCTGACCCTGATCGGCGACTACAGCGACGGTGAGAACAGCAACGTCTCGACCCTGACCGGCACCACCAATGCCAATGTGGCCTCGAATATCGGCATCGTTCTGAGCGACCACAACCGTAAGATCAACAGCGACTACAAGACCTACGTCGAGGACACCAACAAGGGCCTGTCGCTGCAAGCCGACTGGTCGCTGGCGGACTACACCCTGACCTCGATCACCGCCTGGCGTGGCTGGGACAACACCCAGTACCAGGACAACGACAACCTCGCCGACTTGCCGCGCACCGCCCTGCACGACAAGGGCACGGTCGACTTCAACCAGTACAGCCAGGAGCTGCGCCTGGCGTCGCCCAAGGGCCAATTCGCCGAATACGTGCTGGGCACTTACCTGTTCCACGGCAAGTCGGAGGAGGTCTATCGCCGCCTGAGCGTGAACAGTTCCGTGGCGACCAACGCTCGCGCCGACTACAGCTCGACCAACGACAGCTACGCGGTATTCGGCGAAAGCACCTTCAACCTGCGCAGCGACCTGCGGGCGATTTTCGGCCTGCGCTGGACCCTCGACCAGATCGAGTACGACCATCGCCGCGTTTCCACGTCCGCCACTGCGGTCAACGCGATTCGTCCGTCCTATGCCAGCAGCGGATCGCACCAGGACTCCGGTGTCTCCGGTCGCCTGGGCCTGCAGTACGACATCAACGACAACCTCAGTAGCTACGTGACCTATTCGCGCGGCTACAAGGGCCCGGCCTATAACGTCTACTTCAATATGCAGGCGGCCGATCTCGAACCGCTCGATCCGGAAACCTCCGACACCTATGAGATCGGTCTGAAAAGCACCGCCTGGAACAACCGTCTGACCGCCAACCTGGCCGTGTTCCATTCCACCTACGACGACTACCAGGCCAACGTCTACGACGTGCTCGGTACTTCGGTGATCACCCGCCTGGTCAACGCCGGCACGGTCAGCAGCAAAGGCGTGGAGCTCGACTATGCCCTGCAGGTGACGCGTCAGTTGAAACTGTCCGGCGCCCTGGCCTATACCCATGCGCGTATCGATGAATTCGCCTGCCCGTCCGGCTCGGCGGCCAACTGCAACGTCAACGGCAAGCCGCTGCCGTTCACCCCGGACTGGAAAAGCTATGTGCGCGCTGACTACAGCATCCCGCTGGGCAATGGCTGGGACGTGGAACTGAGCACCGACTACAACTGGCAGAGCGAAGTGCAATACAACATCGACCAGACCGAATCGACCAAGCAGGGCGCCTTCGGTATCTGGAATGCCAGCGTGGCCCTGGCCGACTACAACCAGGGCTGGCGTGTGGCGCTGTTGGCCAAGAACCTCACGGACAAATCCTATTCGCCTTCGCTGGGCAGCGGCACGAGTACCAGCCGCCTGGTGCCGCGTGACGACGAGCGCTACTTCGGCGTGCAGGTACGCAAGGACTTCTGAAATCCCAGTGCCCCGCAGTCAGCATGATTGGCCGGGGCACCTTCGCCTGGAGCGACATCATGAGCGTGAAGATTGACCCTGTTCATCCTTTGCTTGGCGCCCGCATCGGCGGCGTCGACCTGGCCGACGTGGACGACGCGACGCTGGCACGGATCGAGGCCGCTATCGTCGAGCACAAGGTGGTGTTTTTCGAAGACCAGCACTGGAGCGCCGAACAGCAGAAACATTTCGCCGAGCGCCTGGGCGACCTGCACGTACACCCGGTATTCAACGCCGACCCGGAAGTTCGCGAGCTGGTGGTGTTCGCCTACGACGCCAAGCGCAAGGGCGCCAACGATACCTGGCACGCCGACGTGACGTTCGCCGAGCGGCCGCTGAAGTACGGCATCCTCTATGCCGAGGAAATTCCGCCGTTGGGCGGCGATACGCTTTGGGTCGATACCGAGGCGGCCTATCGCGCCTTGTCCGAACCGCTCAAGGTCGTGTTCGACGCCCTCAGTGCCATGCACAGTTTCGAGAATGCCAGCAATGTCGATGACGACGAGGACAGCCGTGCGCGCCTCCAGCGCTCGCGCGAGCTGATGCCGCCGCCCACGCGCCATCCGGTGATCCGCACGCATCCGGTTTCCGGGCGCAAGTCGATCTACGTCAACCGCGCCTTCACCTCGCATATCTGCGGGCTGTCGTCACTGGAATCCGAGCATCTGCTGGCGTTATTGCTGCAACACCTGCAGATTCCCGAGTTCCAGATGCGCTGGGGCTGGAAGCAGAACACCGTGGCCATCTGGGACAACCGCAGTACCCAACATCTGGCGGTTGCCGACTATTTCCCTGCGCGACGGCGTGTACGCCGTGCGGCCGTGCTCGAAGAGGCAAGACCGGTATGAAACGAACCCTGTCGAAGCTGCTGTTTGCCCTGCCGTTGCTGGCGAGCGCCACGTTCACCCAGGCTGCGGACATCACGCTGCGCATTGCCGCGCCCGATCTGAGCGCCGGTTCCAAGGTCAGCGGCGGTCCGGTGGTCGATGTGCTGCATTCGCGTCATCTGCTCGAAGACGCGCTCGCCGCCGAGGGTGTGAAGGTGCAATGGCGCTTCTTCAAGGGCGCCGGGCCGATCATCAACGAGGCGATGTCCAATGGCCAACTCGACGCGGCGTTCCTTGGCGACCTGGCGTCGATCATCGGCCGGGCCAATGGCGTGCACACGCGCCTGGTAATCGCCACCGGGCGCGGTATCAACGGTTACCTCGGGGTGATTCCAGGCTCGGGCATCCAGCGTATCGAAGACCTCAAGGGCAAGCGCATCGGCATCCTGCGCGGCACCGCCGACCACCTGGCGCTGATCGATGTGCTGGCCAGCGCTGGCCTGAGCGAGCGTGACGTCAAGGTCATCAACCTCGACTTCAACGCGGTCAACGGTGCCCTGGCAGCGAAGCAGATCGATGCCAGCTGGGCGCCGGCGCGTTTATTCGCGCTGAAGAACAAAGGCCTGATCGAGATTCCGCTGGGCAGCCAACAGCTGGAAGGCAAGGGTGCGGGGCAGGGCGGTCTGCTGGTGACCCAGGCCTTCATCGACGCCCACCCGCAAGCGACCGTGCGCCTGGCTGGCGCAGTGGCCCAGGCCCTGGACTGGTTGTCGCAAGAAGAAAACCGCCAGGCGCAGATCGAGCTGAGCGCCGAGCAGTCGGCCTACCCGGTCGACGTGCTGACCGAGAGCCTGCGTGGCGGCGACCTGCGTTTCATCTATTCGCCGCTGCTAGACCCGTATTACGTCGGCATCCTGCGCAAGGACGTGAAACAGGCCCAGGACGCCCGGCTGATCCGCGCGCCCATCGATGTGGACCAGTGGATCGCCCCGGACATCCTGCAACAGGCTCTGGACCAGACTGGTTTGAGCAACGCCTGGCAAGCCAGCGACCGTTACCGTTGGAGCGTGCAATGAGCCAGCCACAACCGATCTACGTCGCCGACCCGCGCCGTTACGATGGGCGTGAATATCGCCGCGCCGGTCATAGCGGCCTGGTGCTGCCGCCATTATCCCTGGGCCTCTGGCATAACTTCGGCGATGACACGCCGCTCTCGCGCCAGCGGGCGATCCTGCATACGGCCTTCGACAATGGCATCACCCACTTCGACCTGGCCAACAACTACGGCGTGCCCTATGGCAGTGCCGAGCGCAACCTTGGCCAACTGCTGCGCCAGGACTTCGGCGCCCATCGCGATGAATTGATCATCTCGACCAAGGCGGGATGGGATATGTGGCCAGGGCCTTACGGTCAGGGTGGCAGCTCGCGCAAGTACCTGCTCGCCAGCCTCGACCAGAGCCTGCTCAGGCTTGGCTTGGACTACGTCGATATTTTCTATTCGCACCGCTTCGACCCCGATACGCCATTGGAAGAAACCGCCGACGCCCTGGCCAGCGTGGTGCGCCAGGGCAAGGCGTTGTACGTCGGCATCTCGTCCTACTCCGCCGAGCAGGCCGCGCGCATCGCCGAGTTGCTGGCGCAACGCCAGGTGCCGCTGACCTTGCAGCAGCCGATATACAACCTGCTCAACCGTGACATTGAAAACAACGGCGTGTTGGAACAAGCCCATGGGCGAGGCGCCGGGGTGGTGACCTATTCGCCGTTGGCTCAGGGGCTGTTGTCAGGCAAATACAGCGCCGGTGTGCCCGAGGACTCGCGCATCGGACGTGGCAGCCGTTACCTGGCAGAAGGCAGCCTGAGTGCGGAGCTGCATGCGCGCATCGGCAGATTCGCTACGGTCGCTGCCAGCCGTGGGCAGTCGTTATCGCAGTTGGCGCTGTCCTGGCTGCTGCGCGATGCCCGCATCACCTCGGTGCTGGTCGGCGTGAGCCGGGCGGAGCAGTTGCAGGAGAATCTGCAGGCGTTGCAGCGACTGGATTTTTCCGAGGCAGAGCTGGAGGCGTTGCGTGGGGTTTGATGACGCGGAGCATGGGAACGATCAATCCATCAAATGATGAGCGAAGGTCGTCCCGGAATACTCCGCGCGCAGCAAGCCTTCCTCGACCAGCCTTAGCACCACGCCTTCCAGAAACAGGTCGATGGACTCCACCGCGCCACCCGGCGCGGCGATGAAGCCGTCGATGGCGCCGGCATCCGCCCAATGAGCGATTTGCTGCACGGCATCCTCGACCGTACCGATCACCTGCCAGTGCGCCGCCGAAACCACTTCCGGCCGTAGCAGCAACTGCCCGACTGTCAGCGACTCACGCTCCAGCAGGCGCCTGAGCATGTTGGTGTGCGTGCGGCTGCCGGTGTGCGGCAACTCCGGTGGCGGCGGCAGATCGGCCTGGGTGATCGGGCGGTCTTGCGGCCACTCGCTGAGGTCGAGGCCGATCATTTCCTTGATCGACGCGAATTTGCGTGGACGGTCCAGGCGGACATGGGTGTCCATGAACATCTCGCGCGCCTGTTCGCGGGTGTCGGCGAGGAACAGGCTGAAGCCCGGCAGCAGGCGAATGTCCTCGGGCTTGCGGCCATGACGTTGGGCGCGGGCGTGCAGGTCGCGGCGCAGCTCAAGGGCTGCTTCGATATCTGGCGCCGGCGCGAAGACCAGGTCGGCGACCGAGGCGGCGAAGTCGCGGCCGGACTCCGAGGCTCCGGCCTGGATCAGCGGAATCCGGGTGCCGGGGTAGGCTGGCACGCTCAACGGTCCTTTGACCTTGAGGTAATCGCCGACATGGTCCACCGGCTTGATCAGGCGAGTGTCGGCGTAGCGCCCTTTGGCGCGGTCGATCTTCAGCGCCTCATGGGGGAAGCTGGCCCACAGCTCATGCACCAGGTGGGTGAACTCGGCGGCGCGGGCGTAGCGTTCTTCGGCGCTGGGCATCCGCTCGTGGCCGAAATTCTCGTGGCCTTGCAGGGCGGTGACGATGTTCCAGCCGATCCGCCCGTTGCTGATCCAGTTCAGCGACTGCAACTGGCGCGCGACGACGTAAGGTGGATAGAACGTCGTGGAAATGGTCGAGACCAGGCCGATGTGAGAGGTCTCGCGGGCCACGGCGGCGAGCAGGATGTTCGGGTCGAGGCTGGCGAAACCGGAGCCGGTCTCGAGCATCTCGGCGGCCAGGTAGCTGACGTCCGGGCGAAACACGAAATCGAGGTGGGCGGCTTCTGCACGCCTGGCCAGGTCGACGGCGAAGTCGGCGGTGAAGATGCCTTCGATATTGCTGTTGGCGCGGCGCCAGGCGTCGCCGCTGAGCCAGGTGGGGGCCAGTGACAGGCCGATATGGAGTCGCTTGCGCTGGGGCATGCCGGTTAGGGTCTCCTGGTTATTTTAGTGATGGTCGGTCAGCGGCCGTTTTGAGGCAGGGGCGGACACTTGTCCGATGATCGGTTTATATCCTCGTCATTCCCGCGCAGGCGGGAATCCAGAAGCGCCTTTGTATCTGGGCTCCCGCCTTCGCGGGAGTGACGGCTAAACACACCGGGTAATGACGTCCGCTCCTGCCTCAATTTGATCATTCCCACGCAGTGCGTGGGAACGATCAGTGAAGCTAGAACGAACCCTTGACGCCCACGCCGAACATCCGTGGCGACGTCATGCTGGCTTCGTCGAACGTGGTACCGCTGGCTGTCCGGGACGCCTGGAAATAAGTCGGCGAGCGGTCGTCGAACAGGTTCTTCACGTAGCCGTACACCTCTACCTGTTTGCTGAAGCGATAGCTGGTGCGCAAGTCGGTGAGGGTATAGGAATCCACGGCATAGGACTTGGTATTGGCCACGTCGGAATAGTAGCCATCGGTGTAACGCACCTGCATCGACAGGTTCCAGCGGTCGGTGACATCCCAGCTCGGGCCGAAGCTCAGGTTGTAGCCGGGCGACTTGGCGAAATCATTGCCTTGGTAGGCGTTGTTGGAGGCGATCTTGTCGATGCGCGTGCGCAGGGTGCCGGCGCTGGCCTTGAGCCTGAGGTTATCGAGAAGCTGGTAGTCGGCGCTCAGCTCGATACCGTAGGCGTGGGCTTTTTCCGCGTTGATGGTGTAGGTGTTGGTCACGCCCGAGGTGAGCACCACGGGGATGCTGTACTGAGCATCCTTGTGCTTCATGTAGAACAGGTTGCCGCTGAGTTGCAGGCGATTGTCGAGCAGGCTGGCACGGCTGAACAGCTCGTAGTTCCACACCGTTTCCTTGTCGAAGTACTGCCAGGAGCGTGCGCTGGTATTGAGCGAAACACCGCCCGGGTTATAGCCCTTGCTGATCATGCCGCCAACCGTCCAGTCGGGGGTCACGGCGAAGGCCAGGGACACTTTCGGCAGAATCTCGGAGAAGGTCTCCTGGTAGTCGACCGGGGTACTGGCATAGGCCGAGGTGCCCTGGCGGTCGACCTTGTCCTGCTGGTACCGCAGGCCGGTGCCCAGGGTCCAGCGGTCAGTCAGGCGATAGTTGGTTTCGCCGAACAGGCCGAAATTCTCCTTAGTGTCATCGAATGACGAGTTACCGACAGTCATCCAGAGGATTTCGTCGGAGCTGGTCTTGGCCACATACACGCCGCCCATGCCGCTGAACGTGCTCTGGGCGTCGCCGAAGCTCAGGCGGGTCTCGTTGGAGGCGTTGTCCTGCTGGATATCGGCATTGCCGCCTGCGGTACCGCCGATGTAGCGCTTCACATGAGACTCGGAGTACTGGGTCTGGTTGAACAGCTTGAGTTCATCGCTGAGCGCGTAGCTGATATCCAGCACGGCGCTGTCGGCGTTCTGCTTCCACGACGGCATGGTCCCGCCGATGTGCTCCAGGTCACTGTATGACGCGCTTGCCGACTCCTGGCTGGGGCGGTTGTACTCGGCGTGGGACAGGGTGAGCTTGGTTTCCAGGCCTTCGATGTCGCTGGGCAGCCAGAGCAGCTTGCCGCGCAGGTTCAGGGCGCGGAACTGGTCGTCGGACTTGCCTTTGCTGAAGGTCGGGCTGGTGTAGTCGATGAAGGTGTCGCGCGAGGAGTAGTCGACGGTGAAACGCCCGGCCAAGTCCTCGCCCACCAGCGGGCCGGAGGCGGCAACGGAGTAGCGCCGCGAATTGTAGTTGCCGATTTCCGCCTGGTAGGCGCCTTCGGGGGTGAAGGTCGGGTCCTTGGTCTTGACGATGATCGCCCCGGCGATGGCGTTGGCGCCCTGGGAGGTGGTCTGCGGGCCACGGAATATCTCGATGTTGTCCAGGTCCCAGACCGAGGTCGCGCCGTAGTAGACCTCGTGGTAGTTCAGGTAGTGACCGTCGAGGTTGATCGTCGCCCGGGGCACGGTGCCGCCCCAGAACACCGTGGCGCCGTTGTGCGGGCCCTGGGTGTCCTGGCCACGGATGATCGGTGCGCTGATCGAGTTGGTGTAGAGGACGTTGGGGACGTCGGTGATCACTTCCTGGACCGAGGCGTTGCCGGTCTTTTCCTTGTCGATGTCCTTGCCGCTCTTGACCGAGACGGCGGCGGCCGTGTCCTTCAGGTCGCGCTCGATCTTTTCCCCGGTGACCATGATGGGTTCGAAGGTGAGGACTTCCTTGGTATTCGACGTACTTTCGTCGGCCATCACGGCGGTTGCGCCAAGCAGCGTCGACAGGCTCAGGACGCTGAAGCCACGGGTGAATGTGAACTGCGAGTAATACTTCAAGATTCGCTCCAAATGAGAATGATCATCGTTGGCATAAGAAGGTTACAGGTGGCGGCAAAATTCCTCAATAAGGAATTCATTCTGCATTGTGGTAATTCGTGTTTGCATTTCGATACGCTGGAAAGTCGTTATCATGGGCGCCGCGCTGCAACAGACGGCGCAGCACGCTCGAACAATGAACAGTCACGCGACAGTGGTGAGGAGAACCCGTTGAGGAAAAACCGCCCGGAAGAGGACGCCATGGACACGGCAGCGGAGAAGCGCTCGGGGACCATTCAGTCGGTCGCCATCGCCACGCGTTTTCTGCAGGTATTGGCCAATGCGGAAAGCGAACTCGCCCTTGGCGAAGTGGCGCGACGCACCGAGACCGGTGCCTCCAGTGCCCATCGCTACCTGCAGAGCCTGGTCAAGGAGGGGCTGGCCAAGCAGGACCCGGCCAGCGGGCTCTATGACCTCGGTCCGGCGGCGCTGAACATCGGCATCGCGGCACTGAAGCGGGTCGATGCGGTGGAAGTCGCCGCCCAGTACATGAAGCAGTTGGCCTTGCAGAATGCCGCCAGCGGCGGGGTGGCGATCTGGACCGACCGCGGGCCGACCCTGGTGCGCTGGTACCGCAGCGCCTACTTCTCGATCAACCCGTTGGCCCTTGGCGATATCCTGCCGATCGACAACACCTCGTGTGGCTTGGTGTTCCAGGCTTTTTTGCCCAAGTCGCGGATCGACGCGGCGCGCAAGTCGCAGCCCGCGCATTTTCGTGGCACGCCGCCGAGCAAGGCGGTACTCGACGAGGTGCGGCGCAGCCGCTGGAGCGAGATGACCAGCCACCTGCTGTCCAACGTCACCGGCCAGGCCGCGCCGGTGTTCGACGCCCAGGGCGAGATCGTCTGTGTGGTGACCACGGTGACTGACCTCGGCCAGTTGAAGTCGCCGGAAGAGCGCAAGGCGCTGTTCCATGCGGCGGCGCTGGTCAATCAGTCGACCGGCGGCGTTGGCTGGACACAAACCTAGGGTCTGTTGCCGTTTCGTCGCGACCGCGCCGGAGCCAGTTTTTACACGAGGCGAGGCGCGAGATGCGAAGTTTAGTGGGCTAAATGAGCCATCGAGTAACGCTGCATCGTGTAAAAACTGGCCCGGCCCTACGGGTTGTGCGAGAAATAACCCCCGCTGTCGTTGCAGGACTTGGTAAGGGAACGACCATTGCCTGCGTCCTGCGCCTAACCGGGGGCTATTTCTCGCGACAACGCGGCTTGCGCCGAAACGGCAACAGACCCTAGTCGGCTGTCGGCCTTTTCGAGCAAAACGGGCTTCGCGTTCGAGCAAGAGCGCTGGCGGCTGGATGCAAGAGCGGCGCGGCATGCTTGTCGTCCAGACTCAAGCCTCCAGCGTCTTCTTCGTCTTGCCTCCCTTGGGCACGATCAACGGTGTGCCGGTGACCGGGTCGGCGATGACCAGCGCGCCGATGCCGAATACTTCTTCGACCAACTGTTCGGTGAAGATCGCCTGGGGCATGCCCTGGCCGACGATGGCGCCGTCCTTCATCGCGATGATGTGCGAGGCGTAGCGGCAGGCCTGGTTGAGGTCGTGCAGTACGGCGACGATGGTGCGGCCTTGCGCGTTCAGGTCGGCGAGGAGGTCGAGCAATTCATACTGATGGGCGATGTCGAGGAAGGTGGTCGGTTCGTCGAGCAACAGGATCGGCGTTTCCTGGGCTAGCACCATGGCGATCCACACCCGCTGGCGCTGGCCTCCGGACAGTTCGTCGAGCATGCGCTCGGCCAGTTCTTCGACCTGCGCCGCACGCATCGCTTCGGCCACCGCACGTTCGTCCTCGCGCGACCACTGGCGCAGGAACGATTGATGCGGATAACGACCACGGGCGACCAGGTCAGCCACGCTGATGCCGTCCGGGGCGATGGCGCTTTGCGGCAAAAGGCCGAGGCGTCGCGCCACCTCCCGCGCCGGTAACTGGCCAATCGGCACGCCATCGAGCACGACCTGGCCGGAAGCGGGCGCCAGCAAGCGTGACAGCGCCCGTAGCAGGGTGGACTTGCCACAGGCGTTGGGGCCGACGATGACGGTGAACGAGCCGTCGCCGATGGTGACGCAAAGGTCCCGGGAAATGGTGCGTGCGTCGTAGCGCAGCGTCACCGCATCGGCGTGTAGGCGATGCGTCATGCGGATATCCTGATGTTCGAATTGAGAATCAATATTGAAGTTGCAGAATTAATTCCGCAATATGGAAAACCTTTTCCTGCTTGCCCGACCCGAACCCTGACGATGAAAAGACGCTCCCTGATCTCCACGGCAATCGCTGCGCTGTGCGTGCTGGCCATGCCATTCTGCGCATCCGCCGCCAAGCCCGAGCGCATCGTATCCACCTCACCGAGCCTGACCGGCATTCTCCTGGCCATGGACGCGCCGCTGGTGGCCAGCGCCGCGACCACGCCGAGCAAGCTGTCCGATGCCAAGGGCTTCTTTACTCAATGGGCACAGGTCGCCGACCAGCGTGGCGTGCAGGTGCTGTATGGCAACCTGAAGTTCGACATCGAGGCGGTGATCGCCCAGGACCCGGACCTGCTGGTGATCTCGGCCACCGGCGCCGACAGCGTCATCGCCCACCGCGACGAACTCGAGGCCCAGGGCATCAAGACCCTGGTGGTGGATTATTCCAAGCACAGCTGGCAAGAGCTGGCGCGCCAGCTGGGCGAGGCGACCGGCTTGCAGGCCCAGGCCGAGTCCGCCATCGAACGTTTCGACCGTTACGCGGCGCAGGCCGCGTCGAGTATCAAGCCGCCGCAGACAGCGGTGACCATCGTCGGCTACAACATCGCGGGCAGTTATTCGGTGAGTCGCCTGCAAGGTCCGCAAGCGCGCTTGCTGGGTGCCCTTGGCTTCAAGGTGGTCGGCTTGCCGGAGGCGCTGGAGCCGCAGGTCAAGCGCTCCTCGGAAGTGGCGTTCATCTCCCATGAAAACCTATCGGCGGCAATCACCGGCGACAGCGTGTTCCTGCTCGGCGGCAGCGATGGCGATGTGCAGGCGTTCCTCGCTGATCCTCTGCTGGCCAACTTGCCGGCAGTAATCAACGCGCGCGTCTACCCGCTTGGCATCACCTCGTTCCGCATCGATTACTACTCCGGACGGCAGATGATCGATAGCGTGGCCCGGCATTTGCGCTGATACATGAACGCACGCAAACGCTGGTCGGGGCTGCTCGGCGGCTTGGTACTGCTGATGGCGATGCTGGTGCTCAGCCTGATGGTCGGTTCGCGCGCCATCGCACCGGTGGCGGTGTGGCAGGCGTTGGTCAGCTACGACCGTCACGACGATCTGCACCTGGTCATCCGCGAGCTGCGCGTGCCGCGTACCCTTGTGGCGGTACTCGCAGGGCTTGCGCTTGGCCTGGCTGGCGCGGTCATGCAGGCGGTCACGCGCAACCCGCTGGCCGAGCCGGGCCTGCTGGGGATCAACGCCGGTGCGGCGCTGGCGGTGATCATCGGTGCGGTATTGCTGGCCCCGGTGACGGTGATCGACTATGTGTGGTTCGCCTTCATTGGCGCCGGGCTGGCTGGCGCCGCTGTATTCGTGCTCGGTCAGGCCCATGAGACCGGCACCAATCCGGTTCGCCTGGTGCTGGCCGGCGCGGGACTGTCGGTGGTGCTGGCATCGATCACCGGCATCCTCATCCTCAATGCGCCCACGGACGTACTCGACCAATTTCGCAACTGGGCGGCCGGGTCCATCGAGCGCAGCGGCTTCGAGGCGGCCGGTGTGCTGGCGGTCGCCGTCGTGCTGGGCGGTATCGTGGTGCTGTCGATCGTCGGCCAGCTCAATGCCCTGGCCCTGGGCAACGACCTCGGCCGCGCGCTCGGCGCCAACGTGCGCATGACCTGGTTCCTGGCCTGCGTGGCGGTGATGCTGCTGGCTGGCGCAGCCACTGCCGGCGCGGGCCCCATCGCTTTCGTCGGCCTGGTCGCGCCGCACGTGGCGCGCATGCTGGTCGGTCCGGATTACCGATGGGGTCTACCGTACGCAGCACTGTTCGCGGCGGTGCTGCTGCTTGGTGCCGACATCCTCGGGCGACTGCTCGCCAGCCCGGCAGAAGTCGCCGCCGGAGTCATCGCCCTGTTGCTCGGCGGGCCGTTCTTCATTCTCGTGGTACGGCGCTTTCGCTTGCGAGCCTTATGAATACGACAAAGGTGATACGCCTGAGGGGTGGCTCCGTACTCTTTCGGCCGCGTGTTCTATTGGTGTGCCTGATCCTGGCGACGGTTGCGCTGCTGCTGGGCGTGCTGTTGCTCGGCACCGGCACCTTGCCCTTCACCCCCGGCGAGGTGGCGAGCAGCCTGCTGGGCAGCGGCGACAATCCGACGGCGCAGCGCATCATCCAGCGCGTACGCGTGCCACGGGTGCTAACCGCAATGCTGGTTGGCGCCGCCCTGGGCATGGCCGGTTCGATCTTCCAGTCGATCTCGCGCAACGCCCTCGGCTCGCCGGACATCATTGGCTTCACCACCGGAGCGGCGAGTGGCGCCATCGTACAGATCATCCTCTGCGATGCCGGCCCTTTGGCGACGTCCATGGCGGCGTTGGCGGCGGGTGTTTGCACGGCAGTGCTGGTCTACTTGCTGGCGCTCAAGGGCAGCGCCAGCGGCGGATATCGGCTGGTACTGGTCGGTATTGGCGTTGGCGCGATGCTGTCCGGGCTCAACACCGTACTGTTGGTGATGGGCGATCTCGACCAGGCCATGAGCGCGCAACTGTGGTTGGCTGGTTCACTGAATACCCGCACCTGGTCCCATGTGCTTCCGGCTGCGCTTGGTTTGCTACTGATCGTACCGCTGGCGATCCATCATGCCCGGCGCATGGATATTCTGGAGATGGGCGACGACACGGCCAGTCAGCTCGGTGTCGACGTCGAGTCATCGCGGCTGTTGATGGTGATGACTGCGGTCGGCATGACGGCCATCGCCACGGCTGCCGCCGGGCCAATCGCGTTCATCGCCCTGGCCGCGCCGCAACTGGCTCGGCGGTTGACGGCCGCGTCAGGTGTGCCGCTGGCCTCTGCTGCGCTGATGGGCGCTGTCCTGCTGCTGGGCGCGGACCTGGCCAGCCAGCGTTTTCCGTGGCAGCTCAACCTGCCAATCGGTTTGGCCACCGGCATTCTTGGTGGTGTCTATCTGCTCTGGTTGCTGGGGCGCAATCGGCGGATTTGACGAAAAACGAAGAGCGCCGGAAGGCTTGACGAAGTAGCTTTTTCGTCCAGCTTTCAGCCTTCCGGCGCTTTTATCGAATGACAATTAGATCCGGAAGCTATCCACCAATTGCTTCAGCCGCACGGCCTGGCGCTCCAGGTCGCCGCAGGCGCGCAGGGTGGCATGGAGGTTTTCCACGCCTTCCTGGTTGAGGGTGTTGATTTCGATGATGTCCATGTTCAGGGCTTCGATCACCGATGTCTGTTCCTCGGTGGCGGTGGCCACCGACTGGTTCATGCCGTCGATCTCGCCGATACGCGTGGTGACACTGTCCAGGCGCTCGCCGGCCTGGTTGGCGACGACCACGCTTTCTTCGCTGTAGCGTTGGCTCTCGGTCATGGTGGTGACCGACTCGCGGGAGCCGACCTGCAGTTCCTCGATCATCTTCTCGATTTCCTGGGCCGATTCCTGGGTGCGATGCGCCAGGTTGCGTACCTCGTCGGCGACCACGGCGAAGCCGCGTCCCGCTTCGCCGGCGCGGGCGGCCTCGATGGCTGCGTTGAGGGCGAGCAGGTTGGTCTGCTGGGAAATGCTCTTGATCACTTCGAGGATCTGGCCGATGTCGACCGTTTTATTGGCGAGCATCTCGATCTTGGTGCAGGCGTCGCTGACCCTGCCCGACAGCTCGCTCATCGACTGGATCGCCTGCTGCACCACCTTGCCGCCATCTTCGGCCTGATGCCGGGCGTCGGAAGCCTGGGCCGAGGCATCGGCGGCGTTGCGGGCGATTTCCTGGGCGGCGGCCCCCAGTTCGTTGATCGCAGCGGCCACGCTGTTGGTACGGCTGGCCTGCTCGTCGGAGTTGCTCATCGACGAGTTGGAGGCGTTGACCACCAGTTGCGCCACTTCATGGACCTGGGTGGTGGCCGAGGACACTTCGCGGATCGAGGCATGGATACGTTCGACGAAGCGGTTGAACGAGTTGGCCAGGGTGCCGAATTCGTCGTTGCTGTGTACGGTCAGGCGCTTGGTCAGGTCGCCTTCGCCCTGGGCGATGTCTTCCATGGCCTTGCCCATGGCGGTCAGCGGTTGCATCAGCACGCGGATCAACACACTGAGCAGGGCGATGATCAGCGCCACGGCAATCAGCGTGGCGATGGCGGCGGACCAGCGGAAGTCGGCGAGGTCGGCGTAGGCCAGGTCTTTGTCGATGGACAGGCCGACGTACCACTCGGCATCCGGCAAGCCCTTGACCGGGGCGAAGGTCAGCAGGCGCTGGCGGCCATCCTGCTCGATCTCCTTGAGTGTGCCGTCGAGCTCAATGCTGGTGTTCGGGTAGAGATCGTGCAGGTTCTTCATCACCCGCTCGGCCTTCGGGTGGACCAGGATGGTGCCGTCCTTGTTGACCAGGAAGGCATAGCCAAGGTCGCCCAGGTGTACCGAGTTGATGATTTTCACCAGGGTATCCAGGCTGACATCGCCGCCAGCGACGCCAAACAGCTTGCCATCGCTGCCGCGTACCGGTGCGCTGGACGAAATCACCAGGGAGTTGCTGATCTGGTCGAGGTACGGCGCGGTGAGAATGGTGCGGTTGGCGCGGGTGGTGTCCTGATACCAGGGGCGCTTGCGCGGATCATAGTCCGGTGCCATCTGCGCCGGTGGACTGGCAAGGAAGCGTCCGTCACTCTCCTGGCCGATGTAGGTGGAGAGGAATGCGTCCTTGTACACCGGACGTGAAATAACCGCCTGCAGGTTGCCCTGGGCGATGGCCAGCTCGAGGTTCTGCGCCATGCTTTCGACCAGCAGGATGCGCCCTGACAGCCAGCTTTCGATGTTACCAGCCGCCGCGTTGCTGGCCTGGCTCAGGTTGGCCTGCAGGTCTTGCTGGATACTGGCGCTTTGGCGGCTGTCGTTGTACAGGCTGAAGAGGGCGAAGGCGACAGCGACCACCAGGGTCGCAGCCAGCAGGATTTTGTAACTGAACGGCAGGTTTTTCATCATGGTCTCTTTCAAGCGAAGGCGTCTGGGCCGCACTTCAGGGCGGTCTTGCAGTGTTATGTCGGCAGGGATGGTCGTGAGCTTTAATGTCGATCAGTCGGCATTTTGCCTCAATAGTATGGGCGGCAAGCATCAGGTCAGCACTAAGTGATCGATTGCGGAGAAAGAGACGAAGAATAGCGGGCGCGAGAATGCAGTCTGTGGTGTGGCGCGTCACTCTTCTCCGATCACCGGCGCAACAAAACACCCGGCGCGGAGGGGCGCCGCGCCGGGGTGGGGAACAGGCTCAGACCGCTATGGCCTGGCCAACCTGAACCGTGCTGCGCGAGGGGCTGGCCACTGGTGGGATCAGGAATGCCAGCAGTGCGTCGCGGGTCTGCATCCAGGCTGTGCGGTTCTCCATGTCGAGGAAATGGCCCGCCTGCGGAATCACCCGGAAGTCGCAGCGCTGCACGTGGCGTGCGAACAAGCGCGCGTCGTCCGGGGTGGTGTAGGCATCCTGCTCACCGTTGACGAACAGCAGCGGGATGTCGATTTCCTCGGCATAACTGGTGCAGGAGCGGCCTTCCATGTTCAGTACCGTCTGCACGTGGTGACTCATCTGGAAGTATTCGTAATCTTCGAGAGTACCCAGGTGGCGGTCGTTGTAGCGCTTGAGCAGCGATGGCAGGTGCGAGCCTATGGTGTTGTTGAGGACCGACCCGATGTTGTCGCGATCACAGGTGCTCAGGACTTCCACCGCCCGCTGCAGATAGGCCTGCATCGGTTCGTTGGTGATCGGTGAGAAGGAGGCGATGATGGCCTTGGTCACCCCGCGCGGCTTGCGGGCGAGCGCTTGCAGGGTAGCGATGCCGCCCCAGGAAAAGGACATGACCTGATCACAGGCGAAGTGCTCGATCAGCGCGTTCAGGATGTCGGCTTCTTCGTCGCGGCTCATCAGGCGCGAATGATCGTTGTGCTCGCGCGATTGCCCGGCGTAGGGCAGGTCGAACAGCACCACGTTCATGTGGCGCAGCAAGTAGCGGACGGTTTGCGAAAACGAGGTCGTCGTCGACAGAGAACCATTGACCAGAATGATGGTGTGCTCGGCGCTTTCAGCGCGGTAAAACTCCGTGTAAACGCGGTATTGCCCCTGGATATCCAGCACAGCGATTTCTGGTTTCATAGCAAAGCCCCTGGCTTTCGGTGAAACGGACGCACAGCCACTTTCCTCGCGACTGCACGAGACTCAGGTCAGTAGGCATAAACCCGGAAGAAAATAAGTGCCTGTGTCGGCTAATGCTGGCTGCCGACTCTTGTCGTTGTCTGGCGGTGTTTTCGGATCGCGGACTCGCAAGCACCAGGCTGGGCGTGGGTTGCGGACAGGGTGCCCAGTCTGGGGGCAGACACCGTCGATCGAAAAAAGGTTCTTAGAATAATGTCGAGGCCTTCGAGTCACATCCTGGCCTGGAAATCATTCAAGCAGGGTACTGTTACCGTCGCAAGTCATCTACGCGACTTCGCCCAACCGTCCGTCAGACCGCCGTATTCAGACTTGGGCGATCTCTTCCACGTGCAGTGGACGATAGTCGCCGCTGGCAAGGTCAGGGTCGAGTTGCAAGGGGCCCATGCGCTCACGATGCAGGCCGGTGACCTTGTTGCGAAAATGGCCGAACATGCGCTTGACTTGGTGGTAACGGCCCTCGTGCAGGGTCAGCAGGGCCTCGTGACTGTCGAGAATCTGCAGTTCGGCTGGCAGGGTCGTGAGGTCTTCGTAGGCGAAGTACATGCCCTGGGCGAAGGTTTCCACGTATTCGGGCAGGATCGGTTGCTCGGTACGCACGCGATAGACCTTGCCCAGCCGGCTGCGAGGTTCGGTCAGGCGCCGCGACCACAAACCATCGTTGGTCAGGATCAGCAAGCCGGTGGTGGTCAGGTCCAGGCGTCCGGCGATATGCAGGTCCGGGCGGTCGGCCTGTTCCAGCAGGTCGAGTACCGTTCGGTGTTCGGGATGTTCGGTCGCACTGACCACGCCGGTTGGCTTGTTGAGCATGAAATAGCGCGCGGTCCTGCCCGGCTGAACGACGGCATCATCCACTTCTACACGGCTGAAATCGCGAACCGCGAACGTGCCGTCACGAACTGCCAGGCCGTCGACCCGCACCCGGCCTTCGGCGATCAGCCGGCGTGCGGCGCTCCGATTGAGTTGGGGCAGGTTGCCGAGAAGACGATCAAGGCGCATGGCTACTCGCCGTTCCGCTCGCTGGCTTTGGCGCAGCGTGGGCATAGGCAACTGCGGTCAAGGTCTTCAGGCAATAAGGCTTGCAACGACTGCGAGGCGACCGTGGTGTGAAAGCACCAGCAGTCATCCACTGGCTCGTCCTGGTCAGACTGGGCGCACGTGTTGAGGGCGCCGCAGAGCGGGCAGTGGCGAGTGTCGGTCATTGCGTATGGTCTTCGCATACCCGGTTGCGTCCGGACTGCTTGGCCCGGTACAGCGCGCGGTCGGCACGGCCGATCAGGCGGTCGAGATTGTCGCTGGGGCGCAGTTCGCTCAGGCCGATGCTGGTCGTGATGCTCAACTGCGTGCCGTTGAAGGCGAAGCGGGCCTTTTCGACGCTCTGGCGAATCTTCTCGGCCAAGTGGCGGGCTTCCTGGGCGTCGTTGCCCTTGAGCAGTAGGATGAACTCCTCGCCACCCCAGCGGCAGATGATGTCGGACTGGCGCAAGTCTCTCTGCAGGGCCTGGGCGAAGCCGCGCAGGACTTCGTCGCCGGCGAGGTGCCCATGAGTATCGTTGAGTACCTTGAAATGATCGAGGTCGATCAGCAGGGCACTGAGTGGCAACTGGTCGCGCTTGGCTTCGTTCAGGGCTTGGGTGGCGAGCATGTTGAAGCCGCGGCGGTTGGGCAGCTCGGTCAGGGTATCGGTGGTGGCCAGAGCCTCGATGTGCTGGTGATAGCGGCGCATCGACAGGTAGACCAGGACCAGGACTAGGAAACTGACCACCAGGCAGGTGATCAGGTTGAGGTAGAGCGTCTGCCGCGCTTCGGCGAGGGCACTTTCCTCATGCTTGTCGACGAACAGGTACCAGTTCAGCTCGGGTATGAAGCGCACATTGAGAAAATGCCCGCGTCCCTGCTCACGATAGGTGAACCGCCCGCCATGGTTGTGCGACAGGCTTTCCTGAATC
Organism: Pseudomonas sp. LRF_L74; assembly: GCF_965644255.1. NCBI lineage: Bacteria > Pseudomonadati > Pseudomonadota > Gammaproteobacteria > Pseudomonadales > Pseudomonadaceae > Pseudomonas > Pseudomonas sp. LRF_L74. Next base: position 92,637 of record NZ_CBFFRH010000014.1, read on the forward strand.
GATTTCAGGCCCTGGATTTCCTTGAGTGCCAGGCCCGCATGGGCACCCTGCGGGCCACCCTTGGAGCCGGTCAGCACCACGTTGCCGTTGGTATCGACGAAGTAGACATTTCTTTCGTAGCGCTGCTGGTAGTCGTCGATCAACTTGATCACGGAGTCTACGGTCAGGCCCACGCCGGTCGCGCCGATGAAGCGATGCTCGTAATCGAACACCTTGTAGTTGATGAAGAAGGTCAGGCGGTCCTGGTTGGCCATGTCGACATCGACGTTGATCTCGTAGGGTTCCTGCATGTCGCGCACGCGAAAGTACCAGGTGTCGCGTGGCGACTGTTGATCCACGTGCTTGAGGATGCCCTTGGCCTGGTAATAGACGTGGGTCTGCTCGGAGATGAAGAAGCTGGTGAAGGCTGCGTAATGTTCCTGTATCTCGCGCAGGTAACGGGTCATCTGGCCGACATCCTGTTCGCCACTCATCACCCAGTCGCGCACGAAGGTATCGCGCGACATCATCGAGGAGATGATGGTGGGGCGGATCAGGTCCTTCTGGATTTCCGAATAGATGGTGTCGGAGGTCAGCGGTAGCTCGGTATCGACGATGTTCTGTCGGATGTTGTCGCGGGCGACGTGGTAGCTGATCAGGCTGGTGGCGAGAAAACCGCCGAGCTGCAGGGTCAGTAGAATCAACAACAGGCAAATCTGCGCTTTGCGGGTGGTGCGTAACGGCATGGTCGGGCCCTTCGAAGAGGACGCCATGCTAGCGCGCCAGCAGGGCGTCGTCATCGGCCCTTCCGCTAATCCGGGCAGAAAGGTGATGCCTGCACGGGGGCTGGGGGAAGAACCGCCTGTGTGAGATTCACCACATCTGTGCCTGCATCGCGCTGGGCAGCGCGCATCCGGTCTGGATACCGCCCTGCAGATAGGGCTGGAGAATGGGGGCCATGCCCTTGAACACCTGCACCGGCAGAGCGGAGGTGAATCGGAAGTTCTCAGCCGCTTCGCCGGGGACGAATGCGGTGAGGGTGCCGTAGTGATTGGGGCCGAGATAGAACACGAAGGTGGCGGTACGGTTGATCGCTCGTGAGCTGATCACGTGGCCGCCACGGGTGACGCTCTGGAAGCGATTGTCGCCGGTACCGGTCTTGCCGCCGATGGCCAGTGGCGTACCGTCAGGCAGTGCGAAGGTGGCGCGCAGGCGGCGTGCGGTACCGCTCTCGACCACTTCACCGAGGGCCTTGCGCATGGCCGCGGCGACCTCCGCTGGCATCACTCGCTGGCCGTTATGCACGTTCTGTCGCACATGGGTCTCATAGGGCGTGTTCGCCGCGAAGTGCAGCTCGTCGAGGCGTACCACCGCTTCGCGAACACCATCGTTCTGGATGATCCCGATCAGCTCGGCGAGGGCGGCGGGACGATCGCCGGAGCTGCCGATCGCGGTGGCCAGCGATGGTACGAGATGGTCGAAGGGGTAGCCAAGACGTTGCCAGCGCTGGTGGATATCGAGGAAGGCCTCCACTTCCAGCATGCTGCGGATACGGCTGTCGCGGGCACTCTTGTGGCGGGTCTTGAACAGCCAGCCATAGACCTCCTGGCGCTGATCGGTGCTGGCGGTGACGGCGTCCTTGAACGTCGCGTCGGGATTGTTGATCAGGTAGCCGAGCAGCCATAGCTCCAGCGGATGCACGCGGGCGATGTAGCCCTGGTCGGGCAGGCTCCAGGCGCCGGGGCCGTAATCGCGATAGAGCTTGTCCAGGCGCTTGTCGTCGAGTTTTTCCTGAGGCAGCCGCGCCTTGAGGAAGCTGGCGAAGTCGGCCTCGCTGGCGTTCGGCAGCAGGTAGCGATGCACGGCCGCCAGGCGGGTCGAGGTATGGCGCAGGCCGTCGAGAAAGGTGTCCAGGCGTTCATTGGCTGATTTGCTCTGGTATTTGCGCCAGAAGCGCAGCAGGAAGGTGGTGCCCTCGCGGTCGGCGAAGCGCTTGAGGTAGTCGGCGCGCAGTGGGTGGCGGTCGTCCTTGAGCAGTTCGGCGCTGTTGCTCTCGCCGTGATAAGTGCTGTAGCGCACCAGGTCGCGCATCAGGCGAATGAAGGGCAGGTTGATCGACTCGCGCAGGGCTTCGTGCAGGGTCGGGATGCGACCGTTGTCCTCGCGGCGGAAGTTGCCGAAGTGATGCAGGCCGCCGCCGGTGAAGAAACGCTCGTCCGGACTGGCCGAGTAACGCCGCTCCAGCGCCGCGTCGAGCATCGGCGAGAGACCGCGGTCGTTGACGCCCAGCAGGTAGTCCCTTGCCCAACGGCTGAGCGGGTCCTGGTCGGCGATCTCGACCTTGCGCAGTTCGCTGGCGCTCAGTGGCGCATATTTGTCGTGCAGCTCGGCAATGATCTGCAGGTAGGTAGTGAGAACCCTCAGCTTGGCCGTGGAGCCCAGCTCCAGTTTGCTGCCTTCATTGATATCGAAGGGCTGGTCGGTATTGTCGGTCTGCACCCGAACCCGCGCACCCTCTGCCGTGCGCTCGAAGAGGGTAAAGCTGTAGCGCACGTCGCGGGTTTTCTGCGGTGACAACAGGCGTTCGCCAAACAGGCCGATCTGCTCGGCGAAGTCGGGCTTGGCCAGGTTCGCCAGGTACTGGCTGACCTGCTCCTGTAGTTGCGCGTTGATCGTGCTGCTGGCTTCCAGGTCGAGCCGGTCGAGGTCGTACAGCGGCTGGCCGAGCATCGCCGAGAGGCGGTTACGTGCGGCATTGATCGCCTTGTTGCTGGGGATCGGCTGCACGCTCGGGGTGGGCGCCAACGGCACGCGTTGCGCCAGTGCCGCATCGCGCAGCGGCGGATCGATTACGCCGCCATTGGCGAGCAGGCGCAGGTGGCTGTCGGTGAGTTTCTCCAGTTCCTCATGGCCTTGGCCCAGGTAATAGGAGGGTCGCCGCTGGGCAATCATCAGTGAAAGCGACTGGCGCAACGCCAGGGCTCGTTCGGCCAGGGGCGAGCGGTCATCGTTGAGCAACCGGTTGACCTGGGCGAAGTCGGCGCCGTACCAGACCCGCAGGCCATCGGCCAGGCCGTGGACTTCGCCATGGCCGGGGGCTGCGGAGAGCGGCACGCTGTTGAGGTAGTCGCGCACGATGTCCTGGCGGGCTTCGAGGGTCTGCGGACCTTTCTGGTAGGCGCGGATGCTGGCGGAAATCATCTGCCGCAGCTTTTCCATGGGCTCCAGGGTCAGGCCATTGGGGGAGTGGCGGTATTTTTCCAATTGCGTGGCCAGGGTGCTGCCGCCGGCGGATTGATCCTGGATGGCGACGCGCTTGCCGACCTGGGATATCGCCGCCTTGAGGAAGCGCGGCCAATCCACGGCCGGGTTGGCCAGAGGCTGGTCGGTGTCGAGTAGATGGCGGTCCTCGATGAACAGCAGGCTGCTGACCATCAGCGGCGGAATATCAGCGAAATGCCGGTAGAGCTGCTGCGGGTAGGTGAAGCGGTAAAGTGGCTCGCCGCGGCAGTCGGTGATATCCAGGCCGCTCTGCAATTTCTCCGGGTAGGGGGGGAAATAGCCACGGTGGGTGTAATTGAGCAGGGCAGGGGAGAACTGTACCTGCTGGGTTACCCGGTAGTCGCGTTGGGTCAGGCGTTCGAGCATCTGCGGCAGGTTGGCGTAGCCCAGGCGTTTGTCGAATGGCCCGGCGGAGGGAAAGTCGATGGCATGGCTGGGGCCATCGCCAAGCGCATAGTCCAGGGTCGAGGCGTAGCGGCTGAACTCCCGGGATTGCAAGTTGGACGTGTTGATTTCATGCGAGCCAAGCAGGGCCAGCACGGCGAACAAGGCCAATAGGCTCAGCCAGACTACGATCTTCACGCGCCGGTGCTTTTTCGGCTTTGGCACGTTGGGACCTTTCGCCGGATGCGCAGTCTGCGGTGCCTCTGAATGCCATAAAACGCCCATGGTCGTGGCCCTGGCTGCGCATGGAACATGCTCATGAGCTTCAGTCTAGACGCTGAAAAGCGAGGCGCAGCCAGCAATCGGTGGTCACCGGACGCAAAAACTGAATGCCCGTTCCTGCCCTGTCATGGCCGATCGAGTATTTGCATCAATACGCTAGAATTGCCGCTCTTCGTTGTCTTTGGGGAACGATCATGGGGCTCGATGATGCACTGATCTTCACTCGCGTGGTGGAGCTGCATAGCTTTACCGAGGCGGCCAACAGCATGGGCATGCAGAAGTCCACGGTCAGCCGGCGCATCGTGCAACTGGAGCAGCGCCTCGGCGTACGGCTGCTCAACCGCACCACCCGCAAGTTGCGCCTGACCGAAGTGGGGCAAGCCTATTACGAGCGCTGCCGGCAGATCATGCTCGACTTCGCCGAGGCCGAGCAGGCGGTCATGCAGTTGCAGCAGGAGCCCGCCGGCCTGCTGCGCATCACCTCGCCGATCGAGTTCGGCCAATTGATCCTGGGCGGCATTCTCGGTGATTTCATGCGCCAGTATCCGCAGATCCAGGCCGAGGTCGAGCTGACCTCGCGGCATGTCGATCCGCTGGAGGAGGGCGTCGACATCGCCATTCAGATCGGCCAGCCGCGCGACTCCACGCTGATCGCCCGCAAACTGTTCGAAAACCGCCGGCACCTGTGCGCCAGCCCACAGTACCTGACGCAGCATGGCACGCCGCGGACCATCGCCGAACTGGCCGGGCACCGGGCAATCCTGTTGCCCATGGATTCGCACCGGCACTGGCCGCTGCCCGGTGAGCCGGTGTCCTGCATTGCCGTGCTGTCCTGTAACAATGTCACCTTTGCCCGGGCGGCGGCCATGGCTGGAGTGGGCATCGCTGCCTTGCCAGTGATGATCACCGAGAAGCAGATCGGTGATGGCGACCTGATCGAGCTGATTCCCGATACCCCGTTGCCAGCCGGTGAACTGTATGCGGTCTACCCGTCGCGGCGCTTTCAGGCGATGAAGGTCAAGACCTTCCTCGATTTCCTCATCGCCCACTTGCCGACGTAACTGGAGCCTGCGGGCATGGCCCTGCTAACATCGCGCCCCTTAATCGTCAAAGCCTGTCGCTCGAGAGCCGCCATGACCAAAGTCCGCACCCGCATTGCGCCGTCACCTACCGGTGATCCGCACGTCGGTACCGCCTACATCGCCCTGTTCAACCTGTGTTTCGCTCGCCAGCACGGCGGCGAATTTATCCTGCGCATCGAGGATACCGATCAACTGCGTTCGACCCGCGAGTCGGAACAGCAGATTTTCGACGCCCTGCGCTGGCTGGGTATTGAATGGAACGAAGGCCCGGATGTCGGTGGTCCACACGGCCCATACCGGCAGAGCGAACGTGGCGCGATCTACCAGAAGTACTCGGACGAGCTGGTCGCCAAGGGGCATGCCTTCCCCTGCTTCTGCAGCGCCGAGCGTCTGGACCAGGTGCGTGCCGAGCAGGCCGCGCGCAAGGAAACCCAGCGCTACGATGGCCATTGCATGCACATCTCCCCGGATGCTGCCCGGCAACGCATTGCCGCGGGCGAGCCCCATGTGGTGCGCATGAAGGTGCCGAGCGAGGGCGTCTGCGTGGTGCCGGACATGCTGCGTGGCGATGTCGAGATCCCGTGGGATCGCATGGACATGCAGGTGCTGATGAAGGCCGACGGCCTGCCTACTTACTTCCTGGCCAACGTGGTCGACGACCACCTGATGGAAATCAGCCATGTCCTGCGCGGCGAAGAGTGGCTGCCATCGGCGCCCAAGCTCATCAAGCTCTACGAATATTTCGGTTGGGAACAGCCCAAGCTGTGCTACATGCCCCTGCTGCGCAATCCGGACAAGAGCAAGCTGTCCAAGCGCAAGAACCCGACCTGCATCACCTTCTACGAGCGCATGGGCTACATGCCCGAGGCGCTGCTCAACTACCTGGGGCGCATGGGCTGGTCGATGCCGGACGAGCGCGAGAAGTTCTCCCTGGCCGAGATGATCGAGCACTTCGACCTGTCGCGTGTTTCCCTGGGCGGGCCGATCTTCGATATCGAGAAGCTCTCCTGGCTCAACGGCCAGTGGTTGCGCGAGCTGTCGGTCGAGGCGTTCTCCGAGCGTGTCAAGGCGTGGGCATTCAACCCTGGCTATCTGGCGAAGATCGCGCCGCACGTGCAGCAGCGTGTGGAGACCTTCAGCGATATCGCACCGTTGGCCGGGTTCTTTTTCAGCGGCGGCGTGCAACTCGACGCCAAGTTGCTGGAGCACAAGAAGCTGTCGCCCGACCAGGTGCGCCAGGCACTGCAACTGGTGCTGTGGGAACTGGAAGCGCTGCGCCAGTGGGAAAAGGACAGGATCACCGCCTGCATCCAGTTCGTCTGCGAGGGCCTGGGCCTGAAGCTGCGTGATCTGATGCCGCTGATGTTCCCGGCGATTACCGGCAAGTCCAGCTCGGTATCGGTGCTCGACGCCATGGAAATCCTCGGCGCCGACCTCTCGCGTTTCCGTCTGCGCCAGGCCATCGAATTGATTGGTGGCGTGAGCAATGGCGAAACGAAAGAGTGGAAGAAGCTGCTGGAAACATTCCGTTAGGTTCGCTGGCTGTTCAATCCGGGTAGCCTGTCGTTGAGTGCCTGGGCGCTTTTCCCTGATTTTTAGCTCCTCGCCTATAAGTGTTTGTTCTGGCGAAAAAAAATTTAGGGGGGTAGTGAAAAATAGTGTTGACAGCCCAGGGCTCGAATCCTAATATGCGCCCCGTCGTTGAGACGGGGCTATAGCTCAGCTGGGAGAGCGCTTGCATGGCATGCAAGAGGTCGACGGTTCGATCCCGTCTAGCTCCACCAAATTGCCGCCGAATGATTTCCAGCTCGTTCGGTTGATTGAAGGTTTTGTCCCCTTCGTCTAGTGGCCTAGGACACCGCCCTTTCACGGCGGTAACAGGGGTTCGAGTCCCCTAGGGGACGCCA
>NZ_CBFFRH010000015.1:0-15338 GCF_965644255.1 Pseudomonas sp. LRF_L74
CATCTGCTTCATCGTGATACTCGGGCAACGGGATCGGCGTATTTCAACAGAAACGGGAAGTTAAATTCAGAGTTTCCCTAGGGAGGCGACCTGTATTATTGATTTTTCACCTTGCTTCGGTTGTAAGTCGAACCGAGCCAGCACGGGGGCGCCCTTCAGTAGGGCTGAATTTATAGGGGCACCATTTAATAGCATGCGACACCTCAATATTGCTGCTGGGTCTAACGTTTGGTTAAGGGGCCGGCTTTAGCCGGTCCCGAGTGAGCGAAGCGAGCGACTTGAACCAATTGTTATGAGCTCTCACTTTTTCCTGCAACTTTAAGGGAAAGTTCAGATAGAGTTTTTTTCGCGCAATTGCTCATTAGATATTCTAGAGGCCACTACGCTAGCCAATAGTATTTGGTGTGTATCAACAAGTCTTGAATGAAACCCACCAAGATGCTGCGTAGCTGAAGCATGCATTTTTAGGAAAATTGCAGCGACATAGCTTGTGAGTAGGGTTCCAACGCCGCCAAGAGATGCTGTAATTATCTTGGAGTCTAAGTTCGTTGTGTAATTTATTATTATGTATAAGGTTGCGCCGACTAACGAAATACCGAGAAGCATACACCCTATGCCAACAACGAACACCCAAGTATTTTGGCTTAAATTTAAGCTGTAATACCTCTGCAGCTGAGCATCGTTTAGGCGTAATGTTTTTTCTGCTTTGGTTTCAATTTGTGTGCGCTCAAACTGCTGAAGGTCAATTTCAAATTCGAGTTCCTTTATCTCCTGCTCTATATCTCGAATCCTGCCTCTCAATATCGGAAGCATACCTGCCGGAATGATTATGTAAGCCAATATAATAGGGGCTACTCTTGAATTTATTTCGGAGACCCAAATAAATGCAGGGGCTATCACCGCTAATGTGAGAGTCATGAATATGGCGATGTAGAAAGTGCTTTGTATTTTCCTGCGCCGGGCCTTGAGTTCAGTAACTCTATCGTCGAGGTAGTTTTTCTTGTTTTTACTGGGGCTCACTGATTCCTCCTGAATTCATAACGTTTGGTTAAGGGGCGGGCTTTAGCCCGTCCCAGTGAGCGAAGCGAACGGTTTGAACCACTAGTTAGGTGTGTTCGGTTGAAGGTTGGTGAAAGGGTCTCCATAACACCAAAATGCCCCACCTTTGTATGTGTCTGGTAGCCGTGGATTAAACAAAGCACTTCGCATTGATAGGTCTACGGAGACATGCTCACCAGTGGCCACATAGTGATAAAGTTGTAATGCTAAGAACTGGGCACCAACAGCATTTAACACGGCCTCTAGTGTTGCGTTAGCAAAATGTTCATGGCGCTGATGCTTTAGTTTATTGTAGCTTTTGCTCCACCAGTCGGGCCTTTCCTCTTCCGTCCAGCCCTTCCAGGGCTGGAGAATTAACTGATAACGAGGAATGGCAACCTCGCACTGAGATAGGTGAGGGAATTTTGCTAATAGTATTGGGTAGTATTGAGTGATTTTTGTGGCCCGTGACGATGGTTCGAGAAGCCCGCAAAGCTCATTAAATATTGAGTCCACCTCGGAGGCTGCAAGCACAATGAGCTTTGAAAATTCGTTAGAGTACGATTGGTAATTTGCATGTGAAAACTCTATGTACCTTGCGCACGCAAGCAATTCTGCCTCAACGGCTAAGAAGTAGTTCCAATGTTTTGGAGTTGTGGGCATTGAGGCACCTAACGTTTGGTTAAGGGGCGGGCTTCAGCCCGTCCCAGTGAGCGAAGCGAACTGTTTGAACCACTTGTTAGACGGTAATTTAATAGATGATTATTTGCCTATGACTTCTCTAGCTCTTATTGCTCCTGAGGTTATTATATTGATCGCAGATTTTGTAATTTCCTCGGTTGGAGGCAGCCTGTCGTGGTATTGCAACGAATATTGCCCGTCAGACATTTTTAGAGCTGCAGGTAGATACCTTTGAAGCGTGAAATAGTCGCTTATTTGAATTCCTAGTAATGAAATAATACTGATCTCGCTGGACTTTTCTAAATATTGTGTCAGTGGCTTGAATAAGTTTACAGATTGCTCACCAGATATTTTTCTTAAAAATCTATCACCGTCTGAAATTCTTCTGTCTGGCCTGGGTAGATAATTAGATATTTCTTCAAAGAGCATAGCTTTTGCGATAGCTATTTCAGCTATAGCTTGCTCAAGCTTTTTGCTTTCTAGCAAGCTTTCTGCGCTTTTAATTTTGGTGCGAATATTTGGGTGCGGAATTAATTCGGCTAATGACAGTGAGGTGAACTCTATTGAGTGAAACTCATAGAAGCTGATGGTCAGGAATTCTTCAGTGTATGCTTTAAATTTTTTTGCTTCTGAGATATCTGGTAGGTTGCCGTAGTGCTTGAAGTTAACTCTGGATTTATTTAGTTCTAGAATTTTTGCTTTGAAAGGAAGCGGTATGTTTTTTGTGTTTCCCTTGGCGTTTTTCACAAGGTCAAAAAAACTAGTGAAAGAAGTTTGCTCTTTTGCTTCGGCGTCAAGGCTCTTTAGAAGTGACCAAATAAATATTTCTATTGAATCTTGAAATAGTGAAATTGAAACTCCTGCTGAAACTGGATCGTCTTTTTCAGCATAGCCTGAACCGATCAAGAACAGCCTCTTGGCTAGGAGCAACTGCTCTTTCATGCGTGTTCCTTGTAGTCTAACGTTTGGTTAAGGGGCGGGCTTTAGCCTGTCCCAGTGAGCGCAGTGAACGGTTTGAACCAGCTGTTAGAGATTCATAGCAGAAGATTCTTTAATTTAGCTTTATTTTGAATGTGGACAATATTCAGCAATAAAATTACCCTCGATAAATTTGCCATTTGTAAAATGCATTTTGTATGTTCCGTAGTATCTATTGTCGTCTTCTTTGTATTTGTATGAAACTTCGCCGGACTCGCAGTTATTGCCATATTTAACCGGTACTTTCGGTAGCACTTCAAAGCAATGCCCTAAGTCTTTTACGTCAACGTTTTCTGCTGACTCACCAGGCATTGACTTGGCAGACGAAAACGCTATAGGTGGATTTTTACGTATCGAAGGACATGCGCCATATTCTTCATATAACCAAAAACCTATATCGCCATTTTTTCCACTATCATTCCAGAGTGCATTTATTGTGCTAGGTGCTGCTGAGTAATTCTTGCCCTGAGTTATGTTCGAGCAGCCAGATAGGGAAGCGATCATTACTATCGCCTGAATTAAGTAGGACTTATTCATTTTGATCTCTAACGTTTGGTTAAGGGGCGGGCTTTAGCCCGTCCCAGTGAGCGTAGCGAACGGCTTGAACCAGTAGTTAGGGAATCACACAACATGGTATGAAATTCTCGATTCATTCTGGTACTTGCCATCACTAAACTTCAATGTAATAAAGTATTCTTTTGGTGATTGGGTTTTTGAAACGGGAATTTCAATGTGCATCCAACCATAGTTCATATCTCTGACTGGTATGGTTTCCTGCTTTCCATATTCATGGGTGGCTGATGTGGCATTGGCGCAATCGAAATTATTCCCATTGTCAGTTATCTGGAATATGGCGGACACTTTGCGTCCTGCGCGCACTTCGGCGACGCTTATTTTGTGAGGGATAACAATGACTTTGTGCAGGTGAGGGATGTCCTCGTTCTGGCCAGTTGGACGCTCAAAGTAATATCGCTTTGAGCGTTTATCTTTTTCGAGCGGCGCGATGTTCTTCTCTATGTATTGGCTTTCGGCGTTGTAGGCAATGAACTGAAGAACTCGAGTCATGAGTTCGCTTTTCTTGAAAAAATACAAGCCAATTGCAAAGCTGATTATTCCGCCGAGAAAAGAGCCAATAATTGCCCCTGCCAAGGTTAGCCAGAGTTCGTTGGTCATTGATACTCCTAACGTTTGGTTAAGGGGCGGGCTTTAGCCCGTCCCAGCGAGCGCAGCGAGTGATTTGAACCAGTTGTTAGCCGGGCTCAAAGATTCCATGTGAGTGCAAATATTTTTCTTTTGCTTGGCTGTAAATTCCTGACCATGCTTTGCCAGTGAAGATATCGTTGTTCGTAGTCATCGATAGAGACCCGCCCTTGCTCTGCTTCGTGATTTGTTTCTAACACTGCCGTTGATAGTGTGACAATACTATTTCCCGCTCTGCGGTGTTGAAGGAATAACAGGTCACTTGAGATTAGTGTGAACCTAGGGAGGTCATTCTTTTCGCTTACGATTATTTTTTGTTCTTCCTGCATGTAGTTGATTGTGCGAATTATGCGAAGCGCTTCGTTTCTAAGCTCTGAAAATCTCGAATATCTTGCGACTATAAGCCCAGAATAAAGCCCGCCAATGACGCCAAGTGGGAGACTGAGGATGAGGCTGAGTATGGTTTCTTTTGACATAGGCTAACGTTTGGTTAAGGGGCGGGCTTTAGCCCGTCCTAGTGAGCGAAGCGAACGATTTAAACCAGCTGTTAGACGAGGTATTGAGATAGCACATCGGTTTTCAGTGTTTCGATTAGGCTGTTCATCGATGCCAGATGGACTTCTTCATGATTAATATCTTTGATAGAGGTTAATGCTAAATTTTTTGCCCAGTCTGGCATGGCTGTGGAGTTGGATATAAATTTCTCACTTAGCTCAATGACTTTCTCTTGTGGAAGACGCTTATCCAACAGGCTGAATTCTTCGAAATGCTCAAGGAAGACATCCCTCATAACACCTTCGCACTTCTCAATTACCTCAATCAGGTAATGGCCAAATGCGGTATGGGATGCCGCGCCGCTACGGTTAGTTACAGGGGATGGAGAGATTATAAGCGGGAAGTCATCCTTGATATGTGCTGCTGAGCTAATGTCGAGCCCTCTATGTATTATGCTATTGCGGAGTTCGCGGAGATAAGAATAGTTCTTTTTGCCGTCCGGAAAATTTTCAAAGCTTAACTTTTTATAAAGCAGATCCCGAAAGCGGGTGTTGTTGGGATACTCTTTTTCTAAAAACAACTCAGTAGCGGACAGCAGGCCCGCAAAATACTGAGAATAATATTGCCGCAAATCTTTCTGGCTTTCGACGGATAGGGGGCATCGCAAAGCTAGGGCGTTGCGCAATGAGAGGTTTTTAAGTTCAAAATACCATTTTACTGCTGAAAGCATTTCAGAGGTGCGGATAATGTCTTCCATGGTAACTTCCTTTTAAGAGCGCGGTTCGTCTAACGCCTGAATTAAGCCGAGCCGCGAAGCGGCTTCGGCTTGAGTAAGTTGTTAGGGACCAGCAAGGGCCGCCAGTTCTAGGCTGTGAAGAAGTTCATAGGCCATTTGCCGAATCGCTACAAAGTGAGCGTTTGAGATTGGCTCGCTGTGCTCAACTCCGTCTCTGGTGGTGACGAAGTGGCCGAGGCCACCTGCGCTTGATAGCTCCTGGTACTCCCGGGATAGCTTGGAGTCTACGTGCGCACCACCGTCCTGATTTGCAGCCGCAAGAACAATTTTCCTGCGCGATAAACGGGTTTCGGGGTTGAGCACGTAGACAATTTGCTCCCACCACTGTTGGGCAGGAATAAGTTGTTTTATAGGTCCATCGCCCAAGCTTGGTACGTAGCTCATGCCGCCGGGACCGAACCGCATTGATCCGAGCCCGAAGTACATAACAAGTCCAAGTGAGTCGCCGCCGGTGGTGGTGCTAACCAAGTTGATGCTCGTAGCCCCAAGATGGGTCAGCAACGAAGTGGAACTCTGGGTTTGATGCAGGAGTATGCGCATGATCACTGCCATGCGAATAGCTTCATCCTCATGTCCGGAATCGTATGCGGCAGCTGATCTTGCTAGAAAGTTGAGCTGTCGACTTAGATGAGCTTTAAAGTCTGTCATGGTCCCTAACTATAAATAGACACCAATTGGTGCATAACTCCCAGGACGGGTGTGGTGTATAACATTCCTTGTTCCTTTGGCTATCCGTGTCTAGGCTGAGGCTTTTAGCGTGTCGATGAGCGTATAAGGGAGTTATACACCATGGATGGGCAGCCACGTTTGCTCGACCAAATACGGGAGCAAATTCGCCTCCGACACTACTCGATCCTCACGGAGCGTGTCTATTGCAGGAGGGGTACGCCGTGCGGCAGGAATAGATCCGCAAAGGCCGAGGCAGCTCATGCGAATTTCGCAGCATGTGGCTGCGTCGTCACCAGTGCTCAGCACTAAGCGATACCTGCTCTGATCCTGACCGTCAGCTTTTGGTGGTGCAGCATCAGAGACTCAAGCCTCAGAGTGAACTGTCTCCGTCACAGCCTTAGATGAGCCCGCGCCTCGTGACATCGGGCTTCCGGTATTCCATTTGGTATTCCAGAACCACTTTTTAAACCGAGTTTTTTCAACCAAAAGATTGGCTTATCCAATCAATTCAGATCACCCCGGCTCCGCGATGATGTGGAACTTCAACTACCTCCATCCGCTGACCAAGAGCCGTATCAACATGGCGCTTGGTCCGTATCCCGAGCTTTCCCTGGCGAATGCTAGAAAGAAGGCTTTCGAAGCTCGTGAACTGCTCGTCCAGGGCATTGATCCTAAGGATCACCGTGGTGCAGCAGAAGAAGCCAGGCGAGCAGAAATGGAGCACACCTTCGAGAACGTGGCCAGCGCCTGGTTCGAGCTCAAAAAAGACTCAGTGACCACTGCATACGCCGAAGATATCTGGCGCTCGCTCACGCTGCACGTCATGCCGAATCTGAAAACCACACCGATATACAAAATAACCGCGCCCATGGTCATCGAGTTACTCCGGCTACTGGAGGCCAAAGGCAGCCTGGAGACGGTAAAGCGGGTATCCCAGCGCCTCAACGAGATCATGACCTACGCGGTCAACCCGGGAATGATCTTCTCCAACCCGCTCGGCGGTATCAGAGCAGTCTTCAATAAACCGAAGAAAGAGAACATGGCCGCGCTACCACCTGAGGAGCTTCCAGAGTCCATGATGGAAATCGCGAACGCCAGCATCAAGCGCATCACCCGCTGCCTGATCGAATGGCAACTGCACACCATGACGCGTCCAGTCGAAGCCGCCACCACACGATGGGCAGACATAAACTTCGAAAAACGTTTATGGAGCGTCCCTGCGGAGCGCATGAAAAAGAAACGCCCGCACATCATCCCAATAACTGATCAGGCTCTTTCTTTACTGGAAACGCTCAAGCCTCTCAGCGGTAATCGTGAATACGTCTCCCGGCCGATAGAAGTCCGCGCACCCACGCTAACAGCCAGACTGCGAATATGGTGTTGAAACGCATGGGCTTCCAGGACCGTATGGTCAGCCACGGCTTGCGCTCCATGGCCAGCACCATTCTTAACGAACATGGCTGGGACCCGGAACTGATCGAAGTCGCGCTCTCGCATGTGGACCAGAACGACGTCCGCAGTGCCTACAACCGAGCCGAATACATCGAGCGCCCTCGACCAATGATGGCGTGGTGGAGTGAGTACATTCAGAAGGCGGTGACGGGGAGTTTGTCAGCTACGGCGATCAATGCTACGAGGGGGCAAGGCTGATCCCTTTGTTTATATTCGAATGCTTTTTATGCCCGCAATTCAGTCACTGTGTATCTGGTCTATGGGACGGGGGAGTGTGTCAAAGAGCAAATATTGACGATGCCAATTTGACATCTACTAGCTTTAGGCAGTATTTAGCGCATCTGCCATGGGAGGCTTCTATTTAGGAGGCTTCGGGCTTTTTGGGACGACAGTGAATGGACTCAATAGGATGCGGCTCGTCGGTAATCGACACTGGCCTTGTAAGCCTTGTGATACTTGCCCGTTTCCACAACCTAGCGGCCTCGGCTGAACAGCTCGCTCATGAGTTCACGCCGCCAGGCGAGTTTTTCGGTAAGGCTGAATTGCTCCTTGCCGCCAAGCAGCTCGGTCTCAAAGCCAAGCTGGCCCGCAGCACCGTTTCTCGCCTTTCGACAACACCACTTCCCGCCATCGCAGCCGACCAGAACGGCAAGTTCTTCATCATCGCGCGCCTGGATGACGGCAAGGCCCTGATTCACGATCCACTTTCTCAACGACCCGAGGTTCTCTCCTTCGACGACCTGGAGCAGCGCTGGACGGGCGAGCTGATCCTGATTCGCTCGCAAGCCTCCCTCGCAGGCGAACTCTCCAAGTTCGACTTCACCTGGTTCATTCCGGCCATCGTCAAGTACCGCAAGCTGCTGGGCGAAGTGCTGATGGTGTCTTTCGTCCTGCAAATCTTCGCGCTGCTCACACCGCTGTTTTTCCAGGTGGTGATGGACAAGGTGCTGGTCCATCGTGGCCTGACCACCCTCGATGTAATCGCCATCGGCCTGCTGGGCATCATGCTGTTCGAAACCCTACTCAGCGGCTTGCGCAGTTACGTGTTTGCCCATACCGCTAGCCGTATCGATGTCGAGCTGGGTTCCCGATTATTCCGGCACCTGATCACCTTACCACTGGCCTATTTCCAGGCGCGTCGCGTGGGCGATTCCGTTGCCCGTGTGCGCGAGCTGGAAAACATCCGCAGCTTCCTCACCGGCAACGCCATCACCCTGATCCTCGATGTGCTGTTCTCGGTGGTGTTCATCGCTGTGATGTTCTTCTACAGCGGCTGGCTGACGCTGATCGTATTGCTGTCGCTGCCGTTGTACTTCATCACCTCGTTCTTCATCACACCGCTGCTACGCGCGCGCCTGCAAGAGAGCTTCACACGGGGCGCTGAGAACCAGGCGTTTCTGGTGGAGACCGTCAACGGTATCGACACCCTGAAATCCATGGCGGTGGAGCCCCAGGTCAACCGCAAATGGGACAACCAACTGGCCGGTTACGTAGCGGCCAGCTTCAAGACCCAGACCCTGTCCACCATCGCCAATGAAAGTGTGGGGCTGATCGGCAAGCTGGTGACTGTGGCCACCCTGTGGTTCGGGGCGCGGCTGGTGATCGACGGTGACCTGAGCGTTGGCCAACTGATCGCCTTCAACATGCTCGCCGGTCGAGTCTCGCAACCGATCATGCGCCTGGCTCAGCTATGGACGAACTTCCAGCAGACCGGCGTTTCGGTGCAGCGTCTGGGCGATATCCTTAACAGCCGCACCGAGATTTCCCAGGCCTCGCGCAGCGCCTTGCCGCCGATCAAGGGCAATGTCGAATTCGACCAGGTGCACTTCCGTTACCGCGCCGATGGCTCGGAAGTCCTGCGAGGGGTGAGCGTCCAGATCGCCGCAGGCGAAGTGATCGGGATTGTCGGTCGATCCGGATCGGGTAAAAGCACCCTGACCCGGCTGCTACAGCGGCTCTACACGCCTGAGCGCGGGCGTGTGCTGGTCGACGGCATGGACTTGGCGCTGGCCGATGTCTCCTCGCTGCGTCGGCAGATCGGTGTAGTGCTACAGGACAACATGCTGTTCGCCCGTAGCATCCGCGAGAACATCGCCCTGACCGACCCAGGTGCACCCATCGAGATGGTCATGCAAGCGGCCAAGCTCGCTGGCGCCCATGAGTTCATCCTTGAGCTCCCCGAAGGTTACGACACCGTCGTCGGGGAACACGGTGCGTCGCTATCCGGCGGCCAGCGCCAACGTATTGCGATTGCCCGTGCGCTGATAGGCAATCCTCGCATCCTCATCTTCGACGAAGCCACCAGTGCGCTGGACTACGAGTCCGAACGCGTAATCCAGCAGAACATGCAGGCGATCTGCAAAGGCCGCACGGTGATCATCATCGCCCACCGCCTTTCTGCCGTACGCGATGCCAACCGCATCGTGGTGATGGATCGCGGCCAGATCGTCGAGCAAGGCACACACGCTGAACTCCTCACCCACCAAGCAGGCCACTACTCCCGACTCCACCGCTTACAACAGGGTTAAGCCATGAGCGCCAGACGCGAACTGATCAACCGCTATCGCAGTGCGTGGCGGCACTCGTGGCGTAACCGCAAGGCCATGGACGCACCGGCCCGGCTCCACCACGAAGTGCAGTTTTTGCCGGCTGCCCTGGCGATTCAAGAGCAGCCGGTGCACCCGGCGCCTCGCTATATCCAGTGGTCGATCATCGCTTTCGCAGCCCTGGCACTGCTCTGGGCCTGCATCGGTGAAATCGACGTGGTGGCCACGGCTACCGGCAAGATCGTGCCCAACGGCAAGACCAAGATCATCCAGCCCAGCGAAGTGGCGGTGGTCAAGGCGATCCATGTCTACGATGGCCAGCAGGTGAAGGCTGGTGATCTGCTGATCGAACTGGACCCGAGCATGACCGGCGCCGATGTGGATCGGGTTAAGAGCGATCTGCTGGCTGCGCAGGTGGACAGTGCCCGCGCAGGCACTTTGTTAACGGCCATCCAGAACAAGAGTGAACCCGCTTCACTGGCTGAGCGCATCCCGCAAGCCAGTGCGGAGCAGCAATTGGCTGCACAGCGCTGGGTACAGGGCCAGTACCTGGAACTGCGCAGCACGCTTGATCAGATTGGTGCCGAGATCGAACAGCGCCAGGCAGAAATCCAGGCAGCCCAAGCCACCGTTGCCTCTCTAAAACAGACTCTGCCGATCTCCCAGCAACTGGCCGATGACTACAAGCGACTGCTCGACAAACAGTACGTGGCCAAACACGCCTACTTGGAGAAGCAACAACTGCTGCTCGACCAGCAGCGTGAGATGAGCGTGCAGCAAGCCCGCGTCATCGAACTCAGCGCCTCGCGCAAGGAAGCCGAGCGTCGCCAACAAACCGCTGTTGCCCAGACCCGCCGCGCAATGCTTGACCTGCAACACGAGGCTGATCAGCGAGCCGCAGCGCTAACTCAGGATCTCAAGAAGGCTGAACAACGCGACCGCCTTACTCGCCTGACGGCCCCTGTTGACGGCACCGTGCAACAACTGGCGATCCACACCAATGGCGGCGTTGTTACCGAAGCTCAGCCATTGATGGTGATCGTGCCCAGTGATCAGCCAGTGGAAGTGGAAGCGATGCTGGAAAACAAGGACATCGGTTTTGTACGTCCGGGCCAAGAAGTGGAAGTGAAAGTCGAGACCTTCAACTTCACCAAGTACGGCGTGGTGCATGGCACGGTGCAGAGCATCTCCAACGATGCCATCGAAGACGAGAAACTGGGGTTGGTGTACAGCACGCGGATTCAGCTCAAGGAAAACAGTATTCAGGTCGGCGAGAGCCGCATCGAACTATCGCCGGGCATGGCAGTACGGGCGGAAGTGAAGACCGACAAGAGAAAGGTGATCGATTACTTCTTGAGTCCGCTCAAGGAGTATCGCGGTGAGAGTATGAAGGAACGATAACTGTGAGTGCGGATATGACTATGCTTGCCCTGTTGTTTTTACCATCACTGGCATTTGCGTTGACTGCGATCTCGAACTTATGGCGTGCTCAAGGCAAGGTCGTTAGTACATCCTATCGTCGCTTAGAACAGGCTACTTATATAGCATTATTGATTGAGGCGCTTATTTTTACTGTTATGTTGATTGCTTAAGGAGATAGCTATTACAACAATTGATAATGACTTCCCCACGCCAACCTACGATGACTATCCAATTGTAATAGATTTCGGCGTTGCCATATTTCTACGAGGAATTATTGCCTTGGTCGAGTTTGAGTGCCCGGAGAGAAGCAGCAAAGACTGAGTAATAGGGTGGGTTATGTTTTTTACGTCTGAGCTAACGGAAGATATGTACTGGCAGTACAAGGTTTGTGGCAGAAGTAGAGGGTAACTCGTGGCAAACCCGTGCGACCGAAGCAGAGGGCATTGATTGAGTGAAATTGTGGTCCGTTCCCTATATATCGATATTTCAGGATTTTTCACAGGAAGATTCGTAAATGAATATATCCAAAATAGAACACTTATACATATTTATTTGCGCTGCCACAATATTTTTCTCTGGTGTTTCCTCAGGGGTAGCACTAATGATCTTGGCGGTACTTGCATGTATGGCTTTTTTCCCCTCATACAGAGTCCTCTGGGAGGTCATGGGGGGGGTGACTTTATCGAGAATAATCATTACATGCATCGCTGTGACACTAATTTTATCAATATCAGTATCGATTGTTGATACATCAAAACCAGCAGAGGCATCCATAATTTTTATTGCTACGTATTTGGCGTCAAAAACATACAGGCTATTAGTCATAGCTGTGATAGGGAAATGGAGATTATAAGTCATGAGTAAATATGGAACAATAGCCGCGTTGGTGAAAAATGCAGATAGAATAATATCCGCTATAGATACGTATTCTGATCTTCAGGACATAGACTCTGCGCTGGGGGTGGCTCAAGCTGTTTCACAGTTCTTTGGTGTGGCTGCAGTCGCAGGACTCACTGAGGTAGGGGTAAGTAAATTATTACAAAAAGCTGGCCTAGATAGAGTCTTTGATTCTTTAAAGCAAAAGAAGGAGTTTCGAGACTATCTGCAGGATCAATTACATATTCAAGATATCTCTGGGACTTCCGTAGCTTTATTGGTTGACTTTGGTATCTCCTATTTCAATGAAAACGTGTCCATTGGTAGTTGGGCGTACGATTACATTCATGACGATGTAAATGCTTATTTTGACGCTGCACTCAAAACCGCCTCCCCAATCGTTCTAGATCTTGATGGCGACGGTATAGAAACCTTCGGTGCCAATGGTCAAGTTTTGTTCGATCACGATGGCGATGGCGATAAGCACGGCTCAGGCTGGGTCAAGTCCGACGATGGTCTGCTGGTGCTAGATCGCAATGGAAATGGCACCATAGACAGTGGCCGTGAATTGTTCGGTGAGAACACCCTGTTGTCCGATGGCAGTAAGGCCAAGGATGGCTTCGAGGCCATGCAGGATGTAGATAGCAATGCCGATGGCAAGCTGGATTCCAGCGATACTGCCTGGGCCGATATGCGTGTATGGCGCGATTTGAATGGAGACGGTATTAGTCAGTCTAGTGAACTCTTTACTTTGCAGGAACTGGGTATCGAAAGCATCAGTACCGGTTCAGATGGCAAGACAGTCAATCTGGGGAACAACAACCATATAGAAGGCTCCAGCACCTTCCAGTGGGATCAGGCTCATGGTGGTGGAACTGGTATTGCCGCCGATGTTTATTTCGAAGAGAGCAAGTTCTACCGCGAGTTCGACGATGTGGTGGAGATTCCCGCTGAACTGGCTGGTAAGCCCAATATGCGTGGTTCTGGCGCTGTCCGCGATCTGCGCGAGGCCGCTGTAGGCAGTCAGTCCCTGCAGAGCGCCCTGACCGCTTATTCCCAGGCAGGCAGCCGCCTGGAACAACAGGCATTGCTGGGGCAATTGATCAGTGCTTGGGCTTCCACCTCGGGATTCCGCACTTTTGACGAGCGAGTTGCCGACCTGGCCGGCGACGCTGTCTACGATGTGGCCTTCGCCTATTCCTGGGACCTACATAATAAGATAAAGTTTGCTTCTGGTAGTTCTGGCTCTGGCTCTGGCTCTGGTGGAGGTTCGATCGCACTAGGTGAGGAGCAGGAAGACGACTCGCCGACTGCTCTTCAGTTGGAGACGAAAGAGCTGCTGGAAATGGTCAAGGTTCTCGAAGTGTTTAACAACCAGAACTTCTTCGAGTTCAAGTCGGCTACATCCAGTAAGTCAGGTGATCTGATCACAATTTCGTACTCCGCTGGTGCGCAAGGACGTAGTGGTTCTGGAAGCCTGGCCTTAGGCACGACCTATTACCTGACTGAAGAAGACTTCAGCTTTGGCTCGCAGCAGAAGGCCAATATTCGAGCGGCCTATCAGGCGCTGATGGAATCGGTATACAGCGGTCTGCTGCTGCAAACGCGTCTCAAACCTTACCTTGACGAGGTTTCGTTCGCTCTAAATGAGAACGGCGTGACCTTGGACTATAGTGGTGCCATTGCTCGACTGGAGCAGGTACATGGCAACGATCCAGTCAAGGGTGTTGTTGACCTGATCGAATTTAGCTCAGCAATGGCTGGCAGTATCGGCTGGGCTTCCAGCCAGATCGAACTGGCGGGTACTTGGGCACGACAACTGAATAACCTGCAACTCGACGAGCTGAAAGTGCAGTTGGGCACAGATAGCAGCCTGCAGATAGATACGGCGACCAGCAGCACTTTGCAAGGCGGCGCAGGCTTCGATTTTCTGTTTGGCGAAGCAGGCAGCGACACTTTGAATGGTAATAATGGTACCGATTTCCTGGATGGAGGGGCTGGCAATGACCGCTTAAATGGCGGTAATGGCAATGACATTCTCCTCGGTGGCGAAGGTAACGACTACCTGTACGGCGACGCTGGCGACGATATCCTCGAGGGTAGTGTTGGCAATGACAACCTTAATGGGGGGGCCGGCAGCGACGTGTATCGCTTCAGCCGCGGTTGGGGCCAGGACACCATCAGTAACTACGACACGAGCACGAACAAGACCGATGCGATTGAGTTTGCAGCGGATATCGCGCCCAGTGACATCGTGGTCAGTCGTTCAGGCGCCAACTTGATCCTGACTTTGGCAGGTACTACCGACGAGATCACGGTGACGAGTTACTTCAGTGCTGATGGCGCCAGTAACTATCGTCTTGAAGAGATCCGTTTTGCCGATGGTACGACCTGGGATATCGCGACGGTCAAGGCCATGGCTATCACGGGTACTGACGCGGCTGACACACTTACCGGATACGCCACGGATGACAGTATTTCCGCAGGTGCCGGTAACGATTATGTCTACGGTGGCGCAGGCAATGATTCACTGAGCGGCGGAGAGGGTAGCGATAGGCTTTACGGTGAGGATGGTAATGATGTGCTCAATGGCGATGCCGGTGATGACAAGCTCTATGGTGGCAGTGGCAACGACATCCTGATTGGTGGTACGGGCAACAACACCCTGTCAGGTGATGCCGGATCGGATACCTACCAGTTCAGCCGTGGCTGGGGCCAGGACACCGTCAGTAACTACGACACGAGCGCGAACAAGACCGATGCGATTGAGTTTGCGGCGGATATCACGCCTAGCGACATCGTGCTCAGCCGCTCAGGTTCCAGCTTGGTTCTGAGCTTGGCAGGTACCACCGACAAGATCACGGTCAGCAGCTACTTCAATGAGGATGGCACGAGCAACTATCGCCTTGAGGAAATCCGTTTTGCCAATGGCATGACCTGGGATATCGCAACGGTCAAGGCCATGGCGATCACGGGCACCGACGTGGCCGACACGCTTACTGGTTATGCCATGGATGACAGTATTTCCGCAGGCGCCGGTAACGACTATGTCTACGGCGGTGCGGGCAACGACATCCTGATTGGTGGTGCAGGTAATGATTACCTGTCGGGTGATGCCGGTTCTGATACCTACCAGTTCAGCCGAGGCTGGGGTCAGGACACCGTCTACAACTACGACACGAGCC
>NZ_CBFFRH010000015.1:15344-57802 GCF_965644255.1 Pseudomonas sp. LRF_L74
TGTCGGGTGATGCCGGTTCTGATACCTACCAGTTCAGCCGAGGCTGGGGTCAGGACACCGTCTACAACTACGACACGAGCACGAACAAGACCGATGCGATTGAGTTTGCGGCGGATATCACGCCTAGCGACATCGTGGTCAGCCGCTCAGGTTCCAACTTGGTTCTGAGCTTGGCAGGTACCACCGATAAGATCACGGTCAACAGCTACTTCAGTGAGGATGGCGCGAGCAACTATCGCCTTGAGGAAATCCGTTTTGCCAATGGCACGGCCTGGGATATCGCGACGGTCAAGGCGATGGCTATCACGGGTACCGACGCGGCCGACACGCTTACTGGTTATGCCACGGATGACAGTATTTCCGCAGGCGCCGGTAACGATTATGTCTACGGCGGTGCGGGCAATGACTCGCTGAGTGGTGGAGAAGGGAACGACATACTCTACGGTGAAGCGGGCAATGACGTGCTCAATGGCGATGCCGGCAACGACACGCTTTACGGTGGAGCAGGCAACGACATCCTGATTGGTGGTGCAGGTAATGATTACCTGTCGGGTGATGCCGGTTCTGATACCTACCAGTTCAGCCGAGGCTGGGGCCAGGACACCGTCTACAACTACGACACGAGCGCGAACAAGACCGATGCGATTGAGTTTGCAGCGGATATCGCGCCCAGTGACATCATCATCAGCCGTTCAGGCGACAATCTGATCCTGAGTTTGTCTGGCACGTCAGACAAAATCACTGTTAGCAGTTATTTTGGTGCAGATGGCACAAGCAACTATCGCTTGGAAGAGATCCGCTTTGTCGATGGCACGGCTTGGGACATACCTAAGGTTAAAGCAATGGCTTTGATCGGGTCAGGCGGTGCCGATGTGCTTACTGGGTATGCGACTGACGACACCCTTGTTGGCGGTTCTGGAAATGACAGCATTTCTGGAGGCTTGGGCAACAACCGCTATCTATTTGGAATTGGCGATGGGAATGATGTCATCAGGGCTTTTTCTGATAAGACAGAAAATAAGCTGAACACCCTCGTGTTCGGCTCAGGAATATCGACAGAAATGGTTGCTTTAGAGCGCTCTGGAAATTCATTGGTAGCTCGAATTTCTGGCACCTCAGATAGCGTGTCAATTGAAGGTTTCTTCTATTCGTCCGCTTCTGGTTACAGTTCTGTACCTGTTCAACTGATTGAGTTCGCCGATGGCACAGTTTGGTGCTTACAAGCAGGTGATAGCGCTAAAAATGTTATCAACGGGGCTGATGGCATCGACATCATTACTGTCGCTAATGGCTCAAAGGACAATGTCCTGACAGGCGGAAAAGGTAATGACACGCTGTATGGTAGCTGGTACGCCGACAAGTATGTGTTCAACCTGGGCGATGGTCAGGACACCATTGCCGAGACCTCGACTTACTCCAGTGTCACCGACACGTTGATCTTCGGTGAAGGGATCAAAGAGAGTGACGTCGAAGTGCGCAAAGTGGGTACCGACTTGGTCTTTGCCCTATCCAATGGGACAGACCAGGTGAAGGTAAAAGACTGGTTCAGCTCAGCCGCATCGGGTGCCTCGGCAAACGATGCGTATCGTATCGAGCAAGTTCAGTTCGCCGATGGAGCAACCTGGGACCTTGCTCGTATCCAAGGTCAGATCGTAAGTCGAGGAACAACCGGGGCCGACACTCTGAACGGCTGGACCGGCAACGACTTCATGTACGGCGGAGACGGCAACGACACGCTCGATGGCGGTGCTGGAAGTAACCAGCTTTACGGTGGAGCTGGAGATGACGTTCTTCGTGTGAGCACGGGATCGAAGGACAACATCCTTGCTGGCGGTACAGGTAATGACACGTTGTATGGCAGTTGGTACGCCGACAAGTATGTGTTCAACCAGGGCGATGGTCAGGACACCATTGTTGAGACCTCGACCTACTCCAGTGTTACCGACACGTTGATCTTCGGTGAGGGGATCAAGGAGAGTGACGTCGAAGTACGCAAGGTGGGTGTCGACCTGGTCTTTGCCCTATCCAATGGGACGGACCAAGTAAAGGTAAAAGACTGGTTCAGCTCGGCAGCGTCGAGCGCTTCGGCGATCGATGCGCATCGCATCGAGCAAGTGCAGTTTGCTGATGGAGCAACCTGGGACCTTGCCCATATCCAAGGTCAGATCGTGAGTCGAGGAACAGCAGGAGCTGATGTTCTGAACGGCTGGACCGGCAATGACATTATGTATGGCGAAGATGGCAACGACACGCTCGATGGTGGTGCTGGAAGTAACCAGCTTTACGGTGGCGCTGGCGATGACGTTCTTCGTGTGAGCACGGGATCGAAAGACAACATCCTTGCTGGCGGCACAGGTAACGATACGTTGTATGGTAGTTGGTACGCTGACAAGTATGTGTTCAACCAGGGCGATGGCCAGGACACCATTGTCGAGACCTCGACCTACTCCAGTGTCACCGACAAGCTGCTATTTGGAGATGGAATATCAATCGAGGACCTATGGTTCAAGCGATCAGGTAATAACTTGGACGTATCTATTGGTGGGACACAAGACTCCGTGACGGTCAAGGACTGGTACTCCAGCAGTTCTTACCGAGTTGAGGTCTTTCAGACCTCTGACGGTAAAACGCTTGTGGACAGCCAGGTGCAAGGATTGGTCGATGCCATGGCGTCTTTTGGTGTTCCTGCTGGTGGAGAGTCAAATTTGACTGCGAGTCAGCGTCAGCAATTGGATGTGGTGCTTGCGGCAAGCTGGGCTTGATCGCGATTAAATAAACTGAGGCCCGGATTATCGGGTCTCAGTTCGTAAACATCGGTAAATTGCTTCCTGGTTTAGGATTTTTATATATGTATAAAAACTTTACGGGTTCAGAGCCATTCTCTACTGCTGAGAGATTTCACCGCTGAGTTTTTGGCACAATCCCCACCTGCATCCCAAATGGCTTGAAAACGCTATTCAGCGTCTGGACCGCCGGGTTGCTCTCGTCATGTTCGAGTTGCTGTGATGCTCGAAGCGACAATTTGCACATCTGAGCGAAGCGGGCCTGCTGTAGGCCAGGGACTTCCTTTCGCAGTTGTCGGATAGCTTTGCCTATGGTGATTTCACCAGACGCTAATTGGTGCTTTATCTCGTTAAGAGACGCTCGCGCTCAAGAATGTCCATTTAAATCTAATTCTCGGTGAACGCTGAGAGGTTCAGTGTACGTTACTGAATGGGTATTAAATTGCCGATAATATAGATTGTTTACTATTCACTATCTCCTCATGCGAGGACGAACAGTTGAGTGCAGGCTCGGTGTCTTTCCCAGTAGTGCTCAAACCTGTAACTGAGACACTGCGTAGGAGTGTTGCCATTAACACGCTTGAAGCGTTCGAGGTCTGCCTCTTTGGAGGGGCAGACCCCTACTGCTATTGAGGCGCTGCTCTACCAGGCAGCGGACCACAAGTCAGAAGAAATACCTCACCGACGCCCCCAGTGTGGTAGACGGCTGCGGCACGATCACCAGGCCGGTCGTGGTGCCATAGGCGACTTCGCTGCCATAGCGGTGCGGCTGGAAGGTGCCATACAGGCTGAACTGGTAGTCGCTGTAGTCGTAGCTGGCGCGCAGGTCATAGCGGGTGTAGGGCGGCATTTCCTTTTTCTCGATGCCGACGTAGTAGGGGATGCCTGCCAGGTGATAAACGTCGGCGTTCAGTGTTAGCTGGCCTGCCATGAATGCATCGCGGTACTGCACCCCAGCCTTGTAGGTGTGCTCGGGGACGACCAGTCGATCACCGGTGCCAGCCGGTGGGTTGTCGATCACCGCGTCGATGATTCGTCCATAACTGGCGTAGGTGCTTACCGTGGACGTGGCTTGGTAATTGATACTGGTCTCCACGCCCTTGCGCGTGGTGTCACTGACCTGCTCGTAGACACCAGGCGAAACTTGTAGCGTCTCGCTGTCGTTCTGGATGTAGTAGAACTCGGTGGTGCTGGAGAGGCGTTCAGTGGGGCGGACGGTGAAACCGATGTCGTAGGAGGTCACCTTGCTCGGGCGAACACTGCCGTTGATTCGACCGCCTGTGTCGCTTGGCACCAGCGCGCTGCTGCTACCGGAGCTGATGTATTCCGCCGCCGGCGAACGGAAGCCCTGGGCGGCGTTGGTGAATACTTCGAGTTGCTCGATAGGCGTCCACACCAGGCCGAGTTTCGGTGTGGTGACCGAGCTGTGATAGCCGGTGTCGGCGTTGCGGAATTTGCGGTTGTCGATGTCGTAGTCAAAACGGTCGTAGCGGATGCCGCCCAGCACCTTCAGGGAGTCGATTGGCTTGTATTGGGCCTGGGCGAACACGCCGTAGGTGAGCAGATCCATGTCGAAGTCATAGTAATAGCTCTGCGTCGGTTCGAAGTTGCGGTACTGCTGGCGATACGCCTCGCCTTTGTCGCGGCGAACCTCGGCACCGAGCATCAGCGATGCCGAGTCCTCGTAGACGAAGTTATAGGCCAGGCGGCCGCCGTAGATGTCGCGATCATCCTTGCCGTAGTTGTGAGTGTTGGTGCCATTGGCGATGGCGCGCACACGCTTGAAATCTTCGAAATAGGCGGTGTAGTACAGCCCTTCTTCGCCCTCAGCAGGGGCGCGGTTGAGCACATAGGTGTTGCGATTGGCGGTGCCGAAACCATAGAGGTTGTCGGTGTCGCGGCGGCTGATGGTGCCGGCCCTGAGCGCGGGCAGGTTCAGGTAGCCATCGTTCTTGAAGTCCGACTCGTAATGGCTGAAACGCGCCGAATACTTGGCATCGCCGATGACCTTGGAAAGCTTCCAGAAGTAGTTGTCGCGATTGGTCTCGGCTGTCTTGCGATAGCCATTGGTCTTGTAGATGTCGGCGATGAACAGGGATTCGAAACCTTCATGCTCGCCACCCAGCACCAGGTTCGCGCGGCGGCCATCGAAGCTGGCGATGTCCAGGCCGATGCTCGAGGCCACGTCACCCCCATCGAGCGTTTCGATATTCACCGAGCCGGCGCGGTTCTGATCGCCGTACAGCGCCGACACCGGACCTTTGATCACGCTGACCCGCTTGATCATCTGCGGTGTCAGCCATTCGAGAAACACCGGACCGTGACCGGCACCGCCCTGGCTTGACGGCACGTTCTGCGGCACGCCGTCGACGTACACGGCTACGTCTGCGCCATGGGTGCCGTTGGTGGCGAAACCACGCATGCGAAAGCCGTTGCCGGTGTCACCCTGGTCGATGTTGTTGGCGACCACACCCGGCACGCGGCGATAGATGTTGGAGATATCCCGGTCGACGTTCAGCGTTTTGATTTCGTCTGCCGAAATGGTGGAGACGGCAGTTGGCAGACTTTCCGGGGCGTTGCTGACCTTGCTCCGAGCCAGCGGCTTGATGTGCTCTTCTCGCTGTCCTTTACCCACCACCTCGATTGCACCGAGTTCGGTGACTTCTGCGGTTTCTGCCTGTGCAGCCAGAGCTGATGAGCAAGCCGATATGCCGATGGAAAACGCCATGTTGGTAAGCGCCCAGCCCCGGCCCCTGTGTGCAGATACAGACATGAAACTATCCTATATAATTTGTTATAACGTAACATTTATACAGGTTTCGTTAGTTTTCAGCCAGACAGAGTCAGTGTTGCGTTCTGCTGGCCAATACGGGCCAATTTCGTTCCAATAGAAGTGATCCCTGCCTCGAAGCGACCTGGGATCGTGGGCCGGCACTCAGGCCGGCGGGTTCGCGAGCTCGTGAACAACTGCTCAATAACCGCTGATTAACCCCAGTGCCACCTGCCGCACTTCCTGCAAGTCCACCGGCTTGGTCAGGCATGTGGATGCCCCACGTACTCTGGCCTCGGCGAACAATGCCGGATCGGCCACTGCACTGATCACCATCACCGGGACTTCACGCAACCGAGGGTCAGCACGCATGGCATCGAGAATATCCAGACCATTGCCATCTGGCAGGTCGATATCCAGCAACAGCAAGGCCGGTACATCGTTGCTCAACTCAGCCAAAGCCCGCTGTTGCGTGGCGACTCCGCGAACCTCGGCGAAGTCGCGCAAGGCTTCCTGAAGAATCCTCAGGCCGGCCGGATGGTCTTCAACACACAGGACCTGTACCAGAGGCTGCACGGTCGCTGTCGAGTCATGCTCGGACTCGATATCAACCTTACCCGGCCGTGCCGCACTGGGTAGATCCAGCCAGAAGCGACTGCCCACGCCAGGCTCGCTGCGCATACCAATCTCGCCATCCATCAGGCTGGCCAGCTCGCGGCACAGCACCAGGCCGATGCCGGTTCCGGGAATGTTCGAGCTTTCGCGGCCCAGCCTCTGGAACGGTTGGAACAGTTGTTCCAGCTGCTCACTGGAAAGCCCTGGCCCGGTATCGTCGACCCACAGGCGCACGCAATCGACACGTACTTCGTAGCCCATGCGGATCATCCCTTGCGGGCTGTTGTACTTGATCGCATTGGATAGCAGGTTGAGCAGAATCTGCCGCACGCGCCGTGGGTCGCCCTGTACGAACAAGGAGGGATTGGCTGCCTCCATCACTTGCAGGTGCAACTGTCGCTGTTGAACCTCCGGCTGTACCAGCTCGGCACAGCCATTGAGCAGGGCGCCAATTTCAAGCGTCTGCAATTGCAGTTGCTGACGGCGGCTCTCGATACTCGACAGATCGAGAATGTCATCGACCAAAGACGTCAGATGGCGGCTGGCGTTGACGATCTCGCGTGCATAGTCGCCTTCAACGCTCGGCTCGCTGCGCTCCTGGGCTTCCATTTCGATCAACTGGGCAAAACCATGGATGGCGTTGAGCGGTGTACGCAGCTCGTGGCTCATGCTCGACAGAAAGCGGCTCTTGGCCTGGCTGGCTGCCAGTGCTTCGAGGCTGGCATGCCGCAGCTCATCCTGAACCTGCTTGAGCCGGGTGATATCCACATGGGTGCCCGCTATCCGCTGCGGCCAGCCACTGGCATCACGCTCCAGCACCTTGCCGCGACTCAGCAGCCAGAGATAACGCCCCTGGCTATCCATGTAGCGGTATTCCGCATCGAAGTGTTCGCCACCACCTTCCGCGAAATGCTTGCGCAGGTGGCGTAAGCGCTCAAGGTCATCCGGGTGCACACGCTGGTTGAATTCACTCAGGCTCAGGTGGCTGGCCCCCAAACCAAAGCGCCTGATGAACCGCTCGCTGAGATTGATCGTCAGGTCACGCACGTTGATCTGCCAAAGGCTCTCGGTGGTGCTCTCCAGAACCAGTTGCAGGAGGTTCTGCGCCTCCTGGCGCTCCTGCTCGCTGGCTTGCAACTGCTTGCCCGCCTGCTGCATGGCATCGGCCAGCCGACTGACCTCGGTGATATGGCTATCAGGCGCCTGCACCAGATAGTCGCCCTGACCCAAGCGCCCGGCCATGGCGACGATGTCATCGATAGGATGCGCCAGCTGATTGCTCAATTGCCGAGAGCGCAGCCACATCCAGGCGAAGAACAGCAGGTAGAAGAACAGCAGCCCGGCAATCAGCAGGTAGCCGATATGCTGGTAGCGTTTGGCCAACTGATTGGTGTCCTGGAAGATATGCTCCTCATCCACCACCAGTAACAGGCGCCAGCCCGTTTGCGGAATCTCGCTCCAGGCGACCAGTTGCTTGCGGCCGCCCAGCAGCAATTCCTGGGCATTCCCCGGGCCCTCGCGCATCGCCTGCAACAGAGGCGCCATTTCCCCGCGCTTGCTCAGGTTGAAGTCTTCAGGCTTGAGCACCTCACGGCGCACGGCTTCGTCATAGGAATACCGAGTCAGCTCGCGCAGTCCGAAATCCCGTTCTCCGGCTTTCGGCAAGGCCATGATGTTGTTGTCGCGGCTGACCAGCATGGCGTAACCCTGCCAGGGTACGTTCAGCCCGGCAATTTCGCCGAGCACTTGGCCGATGGTGATGTCCAGCCCGACAACACCTTCAAGAAAGTCCTCGCGGTATACCGGCGCAATCGACGACAGCATCCAACCCTGGCCGGCCGGGTCGAGATAGACATCGGTCCATACCGTCTTGCGCTTCGGGTTGTGCTGGGCATCGGCCAGGTAATAGAAGTTGTAATCCGGGATCACCATATCGTGGGGATACTGGGTCGGCGTGTTGAACCAGGGGTAGATGCGGTTGTAGCTGTCCCAACTGTTGAAATACACCGCAGCTACCAGCGGGTTGGTCTGCTGGATCGAACGCATCAGCGGGTCCAGTTGGGACAGGCGCATGACCTTGGCATGATCCTGCTGCGCGAGCGGCGTGCTGTTGGCATAGAAGGAGGCCGCACGCCCATCATCGCTTTTCGTATAGGACACTCCGTCGGGCGTCGTCGCATAGCGCCGAGATTCCAGCTCATCGGACTGGAAACGGCTATCCAGCAAGGCCCGCTGAGTGGCGTCGCGATAGACCTGCACCAACGACTCGATAGCGCGCAGGCGTCCATCGAGAACCTGCCCCTCGCGCAGCGCCGCACTGACCAGATCCTTGACCGCTGTTTCCTGCAGGTGGTCGACCTGCGCATCACGAATTGCCTGATTGCTGAGCAGGTAGACTGCGATCAATACCGACTCGACCAGAATCAAGGGAATCAATGCACTCTGCACGAACGCCCGCCAAATCCACTGACGCAGGGGATAGCGGTTCGAGCTCGGCATGGCGACTCCTCTTCAATCAAGCGCAGGCAATATGAAGCGTCATGATAGCGTTAGCGGATAGAAACCGCCGTCGACGCAGTGGAAGCTTTGACGCCCGCTGCACAGCACCTGCGCAAGCAAATCCAGGCTCGGTAGTATTCGTAGCTATGGATGCGCAAGATGGCGATAGGAATCACTGAGCAGACCTTTCGCGGCGACTCGCGCATCAAACCCGTTGTGGTACGGCAAACTCATTACGATGGTTGTTTGAAGCACCAGTTAGTGCGTCGCTGATGTACAGGGTGCTAGCTAGCCAGATAGGGGAGTAGTGCCTTCGTCATTGTCTTGTGAAAGATTGACAGATGGCTTTTCGTCAAAAGTATTAACAAAAGCCTAGAAATAATAATCAGTCTCGTTAGTATGGCGATTTTCATGCGCCTCTCTGGAGAGGCGTTTGGTATGCCCCGGTCTGTCTCTGGGGCGCTGAATCGAGACTCGACGATGAAAGAAGGTTTCCGCCAGTCCATGGCCTGGCTACACACTTGGACCGGGCTGGTGGTCGGCTGGGTGCTGTTCTTCATTTTTGTC
Organism: Pseudomonas sp. LRF_L74; assembly: GCF_965644255.1. Classification (NCBI taxonomy): domain Bacteria; kingdom Pseudomonadati; phylum Pseudomonadota; class Gammaproteobacteria; order Pseudomonadales; family Pseudomonadaceae; genus Pseudomonas; species Pseudomonas sp. LRF_L74. The sequence goes on from NZ_CBFFRH010000015.1 coordinate 24,579, forward strand.
ACCGGTGCCACAGGGTATGTGAACGACGAGATTTCGCGCTGGATGACGCCGGAAGTACCGATGCAGCAGCACATCGAGAACGTGGACCGTCCGGCGATGTTCGAACGTTCTCTGTCTCGCCTGGAACAAGCTGCGCCCGGTGCCAAGAGCTGGAGCATTACCTTGCCGCACCGTTCCATGTCCCCACGCAGCGAGCAGGGATGGGAAATCGCCTGGGAAAGTTTCCCTAAGCCAGGCGAGCGATTCGGCGACAGGCACCGAGAGCGTCTGGATACACGCACCGGCTTGCCGATGCCCGAGGTGAAGAAGCGTGAGACGGGAGGTGGCTGGGCGCTCTACCGCATGCATTACTCGTTGCACTACATCCCTTATGGCGTAGCGATCAATATCGTCGGCGCCTGCACCATGCTGATGTTGCTGGCTATCCTCACCGGGGTGATCACCCACAAGAAAATCTTCAAGGACTTCTTTACTTTCCGACCGGGCAAGGGCCAGCGTTCCTGGTTGGATGCGCATAACGTGGTCAGTGTGATGGCGCTGCCATTCTTTCTGATGATTACTTACAGTGGCCTGCTGTTCTATGCCTTCAACTACATGCCGGCCGCCGCTACGGTGCTGTACGGTACTGGTGAACAGCGCAGGGCGCTGTATGACGAGCTGTATGACCGTGATGACAAGATCTATGAGCCCGTGAGCAAGCCGCATGTCGCGCTGGATGATCTGGTCCGGCGCGCCGATGCCCAATGGTCGGGGCGCGGTGTGGAAAGCCTGGCCATCAGGCAGCCGAAGGATGAGCCCGCTTTCGTCGAGGTGCGTCGAATCTATGGCGGCAAGGTGGATTTCTACAGTCAGGATAGGCTGCGTTTCGCTGCCGATGATGGACGTCCGTTGGATTTCGAGGAAAAGAGTCATGCGGTCGGTAAGACCAATATGACCTTTTTCGGCTTGCATGAAGGCCGCTTTGCAGACGTCTGGATTCGTGGCCTGTATATGGTCGCCAGCCTGCTTGGCTGCGGCATGATCGGCACTGGCCTGGTGCTGTGGACCGTTAAACGGCGTAATCAGCATTCGAAGAAAGGCGACGGCCCGTCGTTGTTCGATACCTACGGTTTGCGCCTGGTCGAGGCGCTTAACATAGGGACCCTGGTCGGGTTGCCGACGGCTGTAGCGGGTTATTTTTGGGCCAATCGTCTGCTGCCGTTGGATCTCGTTGATCGGGCCGACTGGGAAATCGATTGCCTGTTTCTGACCTGGGGCTGGATGTTCCTCTATGCCTCGTTGCGTCCGTTGAAGAAAGCCTGGCTGGAGTCAGCCTGGATAGCGACGGCGGCTTTTGCTTTGATTCCCGTACTCAATGCCTTGACCACCAGTCGTCATCTGGGTGTGAGCATCGTCCAGGGCGACTGGGTGATGGCAGGTTTCGACCTGAGTATGTTCGGCATGGCGGCGATTTTTGCCTATGGCGCGGTGAAAATTCGCAAACGTTGGTTGAGGGCCGAAGCGGCGGTAGGTCTCTCGGGTAAGGAGGCAGTAGCGTAATGAAAGGAGGTCCATCGGCCGCATATCGCTGGTCTGTTGCTTCTCGAGTATTGGCTGGGGCGATTGGTGGGTATGCCCTAGCTTCTGCGCTGAGTCTTTTACTGGCCTTGATCTGGCCGTTGCCCAAGGCACAGGCGGTGTTGGCATCCACGATGCTCAGTTTCGCGCTATATGCGGCGGCTGTGATCTGGGTCTTCAGTGTGCGTAGCGTGATCAAAGCCTGGCTCGGCATGCTACTGTCGACTGCCGCTATCAGTCTGCTGTGCTGGCTGCTCTTACCGGGAGGCAGCATATGATTATTGCGGCTTTGGTAACTAGCCTGGGTGGTTTCATCGCTCTCGCTTTGGCGATGGATAAACACTGCAAGCACCTGTTGCGTCGTGTATTGGCTCCGCGCTGGATGAATGTTTTGACTGCGGCTGGCTGGGGGCTTCTGGCCTTGTCGCTGGGGCTGTGTTGCGTGTGTTGGGGGGTGAGTATCGGTATAGCCGCTTGGTCTGGCTGGTTGACCTTGGCTGGCATTCTGCTGGTGTTTTATATGCCCAACTGGCCGTGGCAGCCAGAGCAGCCCAAGGCTCCTCCGCGCCGCGAGAAGAAGGGCGTTGTCGTAGATGCTCAGCCGGTCGTAGAGGGTGGACATTGGCTGCGCAAAAGCGCGACTGGTGGGTTGCTGCTAGTGCCACTGGCCGTCGCCATATGGTTTTTCATCGTAATGGCGGGGCGCTGAAAAGCTGCACCGCTGACAGCGGTGCAGGTCCCACGACAATCAGGAACCCAAAGTCAGAGTGCCTTTCATCAGCGTTGCGTGGAACGGAAAGGAGCAGAAGAAGCTGTAAGGTGTCCCTGTCTTCAGGTCGTTGGTCTTGATCGTCACGCTGTCCGTTTCGCCACCGCCCAGCAGTCGGGTGTGAGCGATCACCCGCTCATCTTGCGGTTTCAGATAGTCCTTTTCCTCCCCGACCTTTTGACCATCGTCAATCACTGCCTGCATATCTTCGGTCTTGGTCAGGACCCAATTATGACCCATCACGCTCTTCGGCATGCTACCCGGGTGGCTGAGGGTGACAGTGAATGTGCTGCAAGTCTTGGGGATTTCGATTGAGGTCTTGTCAAAGGTCATCTGATCGGTGCCGTGGATTTCCGTCGCGCAGTTATCCGCTGCCCAGGCGCTGACGGTGGATAGCGCGAGTACGGCGAAAAGAAACATCTGACGATTCATTGGGCATTCCTGAGAGATTGTAGGGGATACGTCAGCGACAGCTCGACGCATGCCTTCAAGACGAATACAGACGCATCACTTTTAGCCTGGTTGTAAGTGTGGGCATCTTGCTGGTGAGCTTCAGGGGGCGCTCAGTCGAGCTGATAGTGGCAAAGGCGAGGCGAGGCGAGGGAGCGGAAGAGGGCGGCGTCTGTTGCGGATTGCGTGGCCTGGTGACGCAGTACTGCTGTGCCTTGGCACACTGCGTGACCTGCCTGGAGCAACTCAAGGGTGGCGAGTTGCTAGGGTCTTGCGGCAATGCACCAAGGCATCGCGAATCATGAAATTGACCAAGGTTGGTGAAACACCCAGCTCCTTGGCAATTTCTTTTTGCTGCACGCCATATAGGCGATACATCTCGAATGCATAACGAGTACGTCCAGGCAGCTCGCCGAGCGCGGCGTCGATGATTTCCAGCGTTTCCTGGTGGAGATTGGTGGCTTCAGGCGTATCGCCAGGATTGGAGGCATTCAAGCCCTCTTCTTCGCTGCCCGAATATTTGAGTTCCATGACCTGCTTTCGGTAGTGATCGATGGCCAGGTTTCGCACGATACGAAACACATAATTGACCCCAGCCTTGAGGGGCAGAGACATATCCTGCATGGCCGAGATACGCAGGAAAGCATCCTGCACGACGTCTTCGGCGCGGCTGTGGCAGCCAGTGATTCGAGCGGCAGTTTTGACCAATATGGCGCGGTTTTCGACCAGCACCTGAGTCAGTGAAATGTCAGTTTTATTGCACTCTTCGTTTCCAAGATCCTGCATGGTTCTACCCTATGCGGCGAGAGGTTGCGACCAAAGTCATGTATTCCTTACGGCGCCAAAGACGGTAGTGGTGTTGATAATCATTGTCAAATAAGAATTGATAATTTGTAACTTGATTTTCGTTCTAGGCGGCGTAGGAGCGTGATGAGGCTGATTTCGGCTATTCGGAACGAACTGATTGAACGTTTGGGGCTTCTCGCAATTTAGTTTCGAGTAATTACAGTTCGCGTTACGCCAATTAATTTTCACCTTGTCGGATCCGTCATCGTCCCTATGAACCGGGGTCCCCAGGCCTCGCCAGGACATGATCGAGAGGCAGGTGGAACGATGAAGAAGACCTTCGAGCGGCCGGTATCCGTCGCGCGAGCGTTGATGGTGCACGCTGCGCAGCAGGGTGAGCGACCGGCGTTGCGCTTTCTCAGCGCTGAGCATCACGAGGGCGAGGTCTTCAGTTACGCACAGCTTGATGCCAAGTCGCGGTCCATTGCCGCCACGCTTTCGAGCCGTGCGCAGATTGGCGATCGCGCGCTGTTGCTGTTCCCCAGCGGCCCGGATTACGTGGCGTCGTTCTTTGCTTGCCAATACGCGGGTGTGATCGCAGTCCCGGCCTATCCGCCGGAATCGACCCAGCCGCAGCATCTCAAGCGACTGGTTTCGATCATCGAAGATGCCGAGCCGGCGCTGATCCTCACGGTCGATGCGCTGGTCGCTCCGCTGAAAATGATGGCCAAGGCGCTGGGCAAGGCGCTGCCCGAAGTGCTTGCTGTGGATACCTTGGACGATTCGGCCGGGCACGGTTGGCAGGCTCCTGAGCTTCCACCTTCGGCTATCGCGTTCCTGCAATACACCTCTGGCTCCACGGCAATGCCGAAAGGCGTACAGGTCAGTCACGGCAACCTGGAAGCCAACGAGTGGCTGATTCGCCAGGGCTATCGCGTTGATGATGGCGATGTGATTGTCAGTTGGTTGCCGCTCTATCACGACATGGGCCTGATCGGTGGCCTGCTGCAGGGCATCTACAGCGGTGTGCCGGTGGTGTTGATGTCGCCGCAGTATTTCCTCGAGCGCCCGGTGCGTTGGCTGGAGGCTGTCGGGCGTTTCAAGGGCACCATCAGTGGTGGTCCGGATTTCGCCTACCGCCTGTGCTGCGAGCGGATTGCCGATAGCAAACTGGCCGAGTTGGATTTGTCTGGCTGGCGCGTGGCATTTTCCGGTGCGGAACCGATTCGCCAGGACAGCCTGGAGGCGTTCGCTGAGCGTTTCGCGCCTTGCGGGTTCAAGCGTTCGTTCTATCTCGCCAGCTATGGCTTGGCTGAGGGCACGCTGTTCGTGACGGGTGGGCGGCCTGGCGAGGGTATTCCCGCCCTGCAAGTGGACGGCGAGGCCTTGGCCGCCAACCAGGCAAAGCCTGGCGACGGTCCGGTACTGATGAGCTGCGGCTGGGAGCAGCCGGAGCACCCGGTGCAGATCGTCGAGCCCAACAGTTTCGATGTGCTCGAAGACGGCCAGGTTGGTGAGATCTGGTCGTCCGGTCCAAGCGTCGCCCATGGCTACTGGCGCAACCCCGAGGCGACCGCCAAGACCTTCATCGAGCGTGACGGCCGGACCTGGCTGCGCACGGGGGATCTCGGATTCCGCCATATGGGCGAGATCTTCGTCACCGGGCGGCTGAAGGACATGCTGATCATCCGTGGCCAGAACCTCTATCCGCAGGATGTGGAGCGTACTGTCGAGGACCATGTCGAGGTGGTGCGCAAGGGCCGCGTCGCGGCATTTTCCGTGCAGCGCGATGGCCAGGAGTCGCTGGGCATCGCCGCGGAAATCAGCCGCAAGAGTGCCCGTCAGGTGCCGCCGGAGGATCTAGCGCAACAGATTCGCCTGGCCGTCTCCGAGGCGCACCGCGAGTCACCGAGTGTGGTGGTGTTGCTGAACCCCGGCGCGCTGCCGAAAACCTCCAGCGGCAAGCTGCAGCGTTCGGCATGTCGCGCCCAGCTCGAGGCTGGAACGCTGGACAGCATTGCGATTTTCCGTGATGGCGAAACCCAGGCGCAGGTAAGTGCAGAACCGGTCGGTAGCTTGGCCGAGCGGGTGTCTGCAGTCTGGCGCGACAGCCTCAAGGTCGAGCGCCTAGCGGACGACGCCAACTTCTTCGCCCAGGGCGGCAACTCGATCCAGGCGATCCAGATGATTGCCGAGCTGCGCGATCAGCTACAGGTCGACCTGCAGTTGAGCGATCTCTATCAAGCGCCGGTTCTTTCGGCCTTCATCGCTTATCTGGAGGGCTTGGCTCGCGGCGATGCGCCTGTCCGTATCGGTCGCCAGCCTGAAGATGCGCAGCTGCCACTGTCAGCCGGGCAACGACGTCTCTGGTTGCTCGCGCAAAAAGAGCCGAACAGCGCGGCGTACAACATTCCGGGCGGCCTGAGTTTACGCGGAGAGCTGGATGCCCAGGCGCTGCAAACGGTGTTCGTCGAACTGCTGGAGCGCCACACGGCGTTGCGTACGGTATTCGTCGAACAGGGCGACGAGGTGCTGCAGCGCATCGTCCCGGCGGATGGCTGGACGCTGATTCACGATGATCTTTCGAGTTTACCGTCGCCGCAGCGTGACGAGCGTGCCGCGCAGATTCGCGATGACGAAGCACGGCATGCCTTCGATCTGCAGAGCGGGCCGCTGCTGCGTGTGCGCCTGGTCAGCCTGGATGAGCAGGATCATCTGCTGTTGGTCACCTTGCATCACATCGTCGCCGACGGCTGGTCGCTGAGCATCCTGCTCGATGAGTTCGCCAAACTCTATGCGGCGCAGGTCCAAGGTCTATCGGCTTCGCTGCCGGCGTTGCCGATCCGCTACGCCGACTTTGCCGCCTGGCAACATGAGCAGGCGCCGGATGACGCGCAGTTGAACTACTGGACACAGCAACTGACCGGGGACCATGACGTCCTGAACCTGCCTCTGGATCACGCCCGTGGCAGCGGGAATTCTCCCGCCGCGCGCTTGCAGGTGAAGATGGACAAGACCCTGGCCGAGCGTGTGCGTGCATTCGCTCGCCAGCAGGAAACCACCACCTTCGTGGTTCTGCTGGCCGCCTTCCAGGCGTTGCTGCATCGCTACAGCGGCCAGGTCGACATTCGTTTGGGCGTGCCCAGTGCCGGGCGTTATCTGCCGCAGACCCAGGGGCTGGTCGGGTTCTTCATCAACACTCAGGTACTGCGTATCGGCATTGCTCCTCGGCAGAGTTTCGCTGGACTGTTACGTGCGGCGCGCGAAGTCGTCAGCGCTGCCCAGGCCAACCAGCAGGTGGATTTCTCGGCGGTGGCCGAGGCGATTGGCGATAACCAGCCGTTCGAGGTGATGTTCAACCACCAGCAGCGTGACCTGAGCGCCTTGCGCCGTTTGCCGGGCCTGCTCGCCGAGGAACTGCCCTGGAACAGCCGCGAGGCCAAGTTCGACCTGCAGTTGCAGAGCGAGGAAGATGCTCGCGGGCAGATCAGCCTGGCCTTCGATTACGCCGAGGCGCTGTTCGAGGCGCGGACTGTCGAGCGTCTGGCCGAACACTTCGTGCAGTTGCTCAAGCATGCCTGCGACGAGCCGGAGCGAGCGCTGTTCGACCTGCCACTGCTGGCCGGGCAAGAGCAGGATCAACTGCTGCGTTGGAGCCGTAACGTCGTGGCGCAGCCGAAAACGCTGTTGCCCGAGCTGCTTGCCGAGCAAGCCAAATCCAGCCCTGATGCACTTGCCCTGACCAGCAGTGCTGGCGAGCTGACCTATACACAGTTGCATGATCGGGCCGAGAAGCTGGCCCGTCACCTGCTGGCTCGGGGCATCGGCCCGGAGGCACGTGTTGGCCTCATGGCTCATCGCTCCGAGGCGTTGATGGTGGCGCTGCTGGCGGTGATCCGCACTGGCGCAGCCTATGTGCCGCTGGACCCGGATTATCCGCAGGACCGCCTGCGCTACATGATCGAGGACAGCGGCATCGCGCTGTTGCTGGCCGACGCCGAACTGTTGGAGCGCATTGAACTGCCCGCCGCCCTGCCGCGCCTGTCCCTGGAGGCTTTACCGATCCTGGGCGAGACTCCCGCTGGCGTAATGCCAAGGGTGGAGGCGGATAACCTGGCTTATGTGATCTATACCTCCGGCTCCACGGGCAAGCCAAAAGGCGTCGGTGTCTCCCATGGCGCCCTGGCCGAACGTCTGCATTGGATGCGCGAAGAATATGCGCTGAACGAGCGCGACGTGTTCCTGCAGAAAGCGCCATTGAGTTTCGACGTCTCGGTGTGGGAATGCTTCCTGCCGCTGATCATCGGTAGCCGCCTGGTCGTGTCGTCACCGGGCGATCAGCGTGACCCCGCACGCCTGGTGCAGTGGGTTCGCGAGCAGGGCGTGAGTGTCCTGCACTTCGTGCCGCCGCTGTTGCAACTGTTCATCGAGGAGCCCGCTCTGCGTGAAAGCGGCAGCCTGCGCCTGCTGTTCTCCGGTGGCGAGGCGCTGTCCGTCGAGCTGGCGCGCCGGGTACGCGAGGTGCTGCCGAATACGGCGCTGCATAACCGCTACGGCCCGACGGAGGCGGCGATCAATGCCTGCCACTGGCCGGTGCAAGGCGATGAGCGGGAGCGGATGCCGATTGGCATACCGCTGGCCAACAGCATTTGCACGGTGCTGGATGAAGAAGGCCAGTTGCTGCCATCAGGCGTTGCTGGGGAGTTGTACCTGGGTGGCGCCGGGCTGGCGCGCGGCTATCTGGGGCGGCCGGCGTTGACCGCCGAGCGCTTCGTGCCCAGCGACGAGGGCGCGCGGCTCTACCGCAGCGGCGACCGCGCGCGTGTTCGCCACGATGGGGCGTTGGAATACCTCGGGCGCCTGGACGAGCAGGTCAAGCTGCGTGGCGTGCGCATCGAACTTGAAGAAATCCGCAATTTGCTGCTGCAACAGGCGGCGGTACGCCAGGCGGCGGTGGTCCTGCGTGACAGTGCCACGGGGGCGCAACTTGTCGCCTACCTGTGTGCCGAGGGGGATGAGGCCGAGCTGGTGATGGTCGAGCGACTGAAGGCCGCCTTGGCCGAGTCCCTGCCGGACTACATGGTTCCGGCTCAGTTCGTGTTCCTGGCATCGTTGCCGCTGACCCCGAGCGGCAAGCTGGACAGCAAGGCACTGCCCGAGCCGGCCTGGAAAACCCGCGCTTACGTGGCGCCGCAAACGCCGGTTGAAATACAGACGGCGGCGATCTGGAGCGAAGTGCTGGGCATCGAGCGCATCGGCCTCGACGACGACTTCTTCGCCCTGGGCGGTCATTCGTTGCTGGCCACGCGCATCGTCTCCCGGGCTCGACAGGCTTTCGATATCGAGTTGCCCTTGCGCAGCCTGTTCGAGGCCAGCCAGTTGAGCGCCTTCGTGGCCTGGATCGAAGGCGTGCGCAGCGAAGGTCTGCACGACAGCCAGGGCGCCATTGCCCGGATCGATCGCGGCCAGCGTGTACCGTTGTCCCACTCCCAGCAGCGCATGTGGTTCCTCTGGCAGATGGAGCCGGACAGCCCAGCCTATAACGTCGGCGGCATGGCACGCCTGCGCGGTGAGCTGGATGCCGCTCGTTTCGAGCAAGCGCTGCAGGACCTTATCCTGCGCCATGAAACCCTGCGCACAACCTTCCCCAGCGAGGCCGGCAAAGCCTGGCAACGCGTGGCGGAAACTTCCGACGTGCAGATGCTGCACATGGACTACAGCGATTCGGATGCGACCCGGGTTAAGCAACGCTTGCAGGCACTGGCCGATGAGCAGGCGCACCAGCCGTTCGATCTGGAGCGCGGCCCGTTGCTGCGGGTCTGCCTGGTTCGCACTGCGGAGCAGGAGCATTTTCTCGTCGTGACCCTGCACCACATCGTCACGGAAGGCTGGGCCATGGATGTCTTTGCCCGCGAGTGGGGCGAACTTTATGAAGCACGTCTGGCCGGCATCGATTCGCCGCTGGCGCCGTTGCCGGTGCAATACCTGGACTACAGCGCCTGGCAGCGCCAGTGGCTGGAAGCCGGCGAGGGCGAGCGGCAATTGCAGTATTGGAAGGCCAAGCTCGGTGACGAGCATCCGCTGCTGGAGTTGCCCAGCGACCGGCCACGCCCGGCCGTGCAAAGTTCACGCGGCGAACTGTTCCGTTTCGATCTGGACGATGATCTGGCTGCACGGGTGCGCGAATACAACAGCGCGAATGGCCTGACGCTGTTCATGACCATGGTCGCGACCCTGGCGCTGCTGCTCTATCGCTACAGCGGCCAGCCTGACCTGCGTATCGGCGCGCCGGTAGCCAACCGCACGCGCCCGGAGAGCGAAGGCCTGATCGGCGCCTTCCTCAACACCCAGGTGCTGCGTTGCCAGTTGGATGGGCAAATGAGTGTCGCCGAGCTGTTGAGCCAGGTGCGCGCCACGGTCATCGAGGGCCAGTCGCATCAGGATCTGCCGTTCGATCATTTGGTCGAAGCCTTGCAGCCTCCCCGCAGTGCGGCCTACAACCCGCTGTTCCAGGTGATGTGCAACGTGCAGCGCTGGGAGTTCCAGCAGAGCAGGCAGTTGGCGGGCGTGACCCTCGACTACCTGGTCAACGATGCGCGGGCGACCAAGTTCGACCTGTACCTGGAGGTCACCGACCTCGATCAGCGCCTAGGCTGCTGCTTCACCTACAGCCGCGACCTGTTCGACGAGCCGCGTATCGCGCGCATGGCCGAGCACTGGCGTAACCTGCTGGCGGCGATGGTCGAGGCGCCACAACGACGCCTGGCCGACCTGCCGATGTTCTCCAGCGGCGAAGCGTTGCTGGGCTTCACCGGTGAGCCGGATTCGATCGGGCTCGATCAATGCCTGCACGAGCTGTTCAGCCAGCAGGCCGCCCGCACGCCGCAGGCGCCGGCACTGACCTTCGCCGGCCAGACCCTGAGCTATGCCGCACTGGAGGCACGGGCGAACCAGCTTGCCCATCGTCTGCAGGAGAAAGGTGTCGGACCGGAAGTGCGCGTAGGGCTGGCCTTCGAGCGTTCGCTGGAAATGGTCATCGGCCTGCTTGCCATTCTCAAGGCGGGTGGCGCCTATGTGCCGCTCGATCCGGAGTACCCGGCCGAGCGCCTGCAATACATGATCGAAGACAGCGGCATCGTCCTGTTGCTGGGTGAGCAAACACTGTTCGAAACGCTGGGTGAGTTGCCTGATACCGTCGAGGCTTGGTCGTTCGCCGGCGACAGCGGCCTGGATGCGTTGCCGACCCGCGCACCGGCGACAGCGGTGACTGCCGGCAACCTGGCCTACATCATCTACACCTCGGGCTCGACCGGGCGCCCCAAAGGTGTGGCGGTGGCCCATGGCGAGATCGCCATGCACTGCGCGGCGGTGATCAAACGCTTCGGCCTCGGCCCTGATGACTGCGAGCTGCATTTCTACTCGATCAACTTCGATGCGGCCACCGAGCGCCTGCTCACGCCTTTGCTGTGCGGCGCCCGCGTGGTGATCCGCGAACAGGGGCAGTGGGGCGCCGAGGACATCTGCCAACTGATTCGCGAGCAGCGGGTGAATATCCTCGGCTTCACCCCGAGCTATGGCAGCCAACTGGCGCAATGGCTGGCGGGGCGCGGCGAACGGTTGCCGGTGCGGCTGTGCATCACCGGCGGCGAGGCGCTGACGCCTGAACATCTGCAGCGTATTCGCGAGGGCTTTGCGCCCGAGCGCTTCTTCAATGCCTACGGCCCCACCGAAACCGTGGTGATGCCGTTGACCTGCCTGGCTCCTGCACAACTCAGCGAAGGCGCCTTGAGCGTACCGATTGGCACCCTGGTGGGGGATCGCGCAGCCTATCTGCTGGATGACGATCTGGCGCTGCTGCCTCAGGGCGCGGCAGGCGAGCTGTATATCGGTGGCGCGGGCCTGGCCCGTGGTTATCACCAGCGCGCGGCGCTGACGGCCGAGCGTTTCGTACCCGATCCGTTCTCTGCCGAGGGAGGCCGTTTGTATCGCAGCGGCGACCGGGTCACGCAAAACGCAGACGGTTTGGCCGAGTACATCGGCCGTATCGACCAGCAGGTCAAGGTGCGTGGCTTCCGTATCGAACTCGGTGAGATCGAGGCGCGCCTGCTGGAGCATCCGGCGGTCGACGAAGCGGCAGTACTGGCGCTGGATACGCCGTCCGGCAAGCAACTGATCGGCTATGTCGCCAGCCAGGTTCGTGCGGATGAACTGCGAGACGGCCTCAAGGCGTTCCTGCGCAGCCAGTTGCCGGACTATATGGTGCCGACGCACCTGCTGTTCCTCGACCATCTACCGCTGATGCCCAATGGCAAGCTCGACCGCCGCGCGCTGCCGGCGCCGGACCTGAACGCGGCGGCGCAGCAATACGCCGCGCCCCAGGACGACACCCAGGCGCAGCTCGCCCGGGCCTGGCAGGATGTGCTGGGCATCGAGCGCATTGGTGTGGACGACAACTTCTTCGAGTTGGGCGGCGATTCGATCCTGTCGATCCAGGTGGTCAGCCGGGCGCGTCAGTTCGGTCTGCATTTCAGCCCGCGCGATCTGTTCCAGCACCAGACCATCCGCGACCTGGCGCAGATCGCCAGCCACGAGCAATTGCATCAGGCTGAACAAGGGCTGATCAGTGGCGATAGCGCACTGACGCCGATCCAGCATTGGTTCTTCGAGCAGCCGATGCCGCAACGCAGCCACTGGAACCAGGCGCTGCTGTTCGAACCTGCTGAGGCTCTGGATGCACAGCGCCTGGTGCAGGCGCTGCAACGTGTGCTCGAGCAGCACGACGCGCTGCGTCTGCGCTTCCAGCAGCAGGGCGAAACCTGGAAGGCCGAATATGTGTTGCCGGATGGCGAGGCACTGCTGCGTTGCGAGCAGGTGGCAGACCTGAAGGATTGCGAAGCATTATTCAACGAGGTGCAGCAGAGCCTGGACCTCGCTCAAGGACCGCTGCTGCGTGCTCTGCTGGTCAGCAATGATCGCGACGAACAGCGACTGCTGCTGGTGATCCATCACCTGGCGGTCGACGGTGTGTCCTGGCGCGTCCTGCTCGACGATCTGCAAAACCTGTATCGCCAGCCAGATGCCGTGTTGCCGGCGAAAACCAGTGCCTTCCGCGACTGGACTGCACGTCTGGCCGCCTACGCCAGCAGCGAGTCGCTGCGTGAGGAGTTGAACTGGTGGCAAGTACATTTGCATGACGCGAGTGACGCATTGCCATGCGAGCGCCCGGACGGCGCCAATCACGAGGCGCTGGCCCGCCAAGTCAGCGTACGCCTGGATGACGGCCATACCCGGCAACTGCTGCAACAGGCCCCGGCTGCCTATCGCACGCGAGTGGACGATCTGCTGCTCAGTGCTTTGGCTCGTGTAGTGTGTCGTTGGAGCGGCGGCGAGAAGGCGCTGATCCAACTGGAAGGCCATGGTCGTGAAGAACTGTTCGAAGAACTCGACCTGACCCGTACAGTTGGCTGGTTCACCAGCACCTACCCGTTGTGCCTGCGGCCCGAGGCGAGTGCTGGCGACACCATCAAGGCGATCAAGGAGCAATTGCGTGCGGTGCCGCACAAGGGGCTTGGCTACGGCGTACTGCGCTACCTGGCGGATGCCGGCAGCCGGAGTGTCGTGGCTTCGCTGCCACAGGCGCCGATCACCTTCAACTACCTGGGCCAGGTCGAACAGGGCTTCGCCGATGCCCTGCTGCGTCCGCTCGAAGGGGGCGTCGGCGCAGTACACGACGCTCAGGCGCCGCTGCCCAATCAACTGAGCGTCGATGCGCAGGTGCTGCATGGCCAGTTGGTGATGCGCTGGACCTTCAGCGAGGCTCGCTACGATGCGGCAACCATCCAGCGACTGGCCGAGGCGCTACGCGATGAACTGCTCGTCCTGATCGGCCATTGCCTGGAGGAGGGCGCGGGTGGCCCGACGCCATCCGACTTCCCCCTGGCACGGCTTGATCAGGCTCAACTTGATGCACTGCCGGTGCCGGCCGCGCAGATCGAAGACGTCTACCCGCTGACGCCGATGCAGGAAGGCCTGTTGCTGCACACCCTACTGGAGCCAGGCACCGGCATCTACTACATGCAGGATCGTTATCGGATCAATGCCGAACTGGACCTGGAGCGTTTCGCCGAGGCCTGGCGGCAGGTCATCGCTCGCCACGAGGCCTTGCGTGCTTCGTTCAGTTGGAGCGAAGGCGAGGCGATGCTGCAGATCATCCACAAGGCGGGTGGCACGCAGCTGGATATCCTCGACTGGCGTGATCTGCCCGAGGCCAAACACGAGGAGATCCTGCAGGCCCTGCACAAACGCGAGCGCGAGGCCGGCTTCGATCTGCTGCGCGAGCCGCCTTTCCATCTGCGCCTGATCCGCGTGGGCGAGGCGCGCTACTGGTTCATGATGAGCAACCACCACATCCTCATCGATGCCTGGTGCCGTGGCCTGCTGATGAGCGACTTCTTCGAGTGCTACGCCGCGCTGGGCGAAGGGCACGAGGCGAAACTGGCGGCTGCGCCGCGTTATCGCGACTATATCGCCTGGCTCGGTCGTCAGGACCAGGCCGCCTCGCGTAACTGGTGGCGCGCCACGCTGAGTGGTTTCGAGCGTCCGACGCCATTGCCCAGCGACCGGCCGATCCTGCGCGAACAGGGCGGCGCCGTTCCAGTGGAAGACCGCTACACCCGTCTGGCCGTCGAGGAGGGAGCCCGTCTGCGCGAACTGGTGCAGCGTCACCAACTGACTATCAACACCTTCGCCCAGGCGGCCTGGGCGCTGGTACTGCGTCGCTACAGTGGCGACCGCGACGTGCTGTTCGGCGTGACCGTGGCCGGGCGCCCGGTGGATATGCCAAGCATGCAGCGCACTGTCGGCCTGTTCATCAACAGCATCCCGCTGCGTGTGCGCTTGCCGGGTATCGGCGAGCGGCTGTCGGTACGCGACTGGCTGCGCGGCTTGCTCGATCGCAATATGGAATTGCGCGAGCATGAGTACCTGCCGCTGGTGACTATCCAGGAGTGCAGTGAGTTGCCCAAGGGCCAGCCGCTGTTCGACAGCCTGTTCGTGTTCGAGAACGCGCCGGTGGAAGCCGAGGTGCATGCGCATGCGCGCAGCCTGAATGCCAGCTCCGACTCCGGTCGCACCCACACCAACTTCCCGTTGACCGTGGTCTGCTATCCCGGCGACGACTTGGGCCTGCACCTGTCCTTCGATCCGCGTTATTTCTCGGCGCAAACAGTCGAAACGTTGCTCGGCGAGTTCAAGCGCCTGCTGCTGGCGCTGGCCGATGGGTTGATGGGCGACGTCTCCGAACTGCCGCTGATCGCCAAAGCTGAACAGCGTGATCTGATCGAGACCTGCAATCGGAGCGACGCGAGCTATCCGCTGGATGCCGGTTATGCGCGCCTGTTCGAGGCGCGGGTGGCGGCCCATCCGCAGCGCCTGGTCGCTCGCTGCGAGGATGAGTCCTGGCGTTACGATGAGCTGAACCAGCAGGCCAACCGCCTGGGCCATGCGTTGATCGAGGCGGGGCTTGGTTTTGACCAGCCGGTGGCACTGCTGGCGGATCGTAGCCTCGAATTGCTTGGCATGATCGTTGGCAGCTTTAAGGCGGGGGCGGGTTACCTGCCGCTCGATCCGGGTCATCCGAGCCAGCGTCTGCTGCGTATTCTGCAGTTGAGCCGTGCGCCGGTGCTGGTCTGCACCGAGGCGAGTCGTGAGCAGGCGAAGGATGTTCTGGGCGAACTGCCTGAAGCGCAGCGGCCGCGCTTGCTGGTTTGGGAGGATGTCCAGGGCGCGGCTTATGGCACCGACAACCCCGGTCGCTACAGCGCTCCGGATAACCTCGCCTACGTCATCTACACCTCCGGCTCCACGGGCCTGCCCAAGGGCGTGATGGTCGAACAGGCGGGGATGCTCAATAACCAATTGGCCAAGGTGCCGTATCTGCAATTGAGCGAGCAGGATGTAATTGCGCAGACGGCTTCGCAGAGTTTCGACATTTCGGTGTGGCAGTTCCTCGCGGCACCATTGTTCGGCGGGCGGGTCGAGATCATCCCCAATGCCGTCGCCCATGATCCGAAAGGATTGCTTCAGCGCGTGCGAGAACGTGGCGTGACGGTGCTGGAAAGCGTGCCGTCTCTGATCCAGGGCATGCTGGCCGAAGAGTCGGTTGTGACTGGCAGCCTACGTTGGATGCTCCCCACCGGCGAGGCGATGCCACCCGAGCTGGCACGGCAGTGGCTGGCTCGTCATCCCTCCGTCGCCTTGGTCAACGCCTATGGTCCCGCAGAGTGCTCGGATGAC
The DNA here is from genome assembly GCF_965644255.1 of Pseudomonas sp. LRF_L74. NCBI lineage: Bacteria > Pseudomonadati > Pseudomonadota > Gammaproteobacteria > Pseudomonadales > Pseudomonadaceae > Pseudomonas > Pseudomonas sp. LRF_L74. The sequence continues at coordinate 40,435 of NZ_CBFFRH010000015.1, forward strand.
GTGGCGTTCTTCCAGGTGGATGAAGCGTCGACCGAGGGCAGCTACCTGCCCATCGGTACGCCGACCGACAACAACCGACTGTTCATCCTCGACGAAACGCTGGACCTGGTTCCGGCGCGAGCGAGTGGTGAATTGTGCATCGCCGGTACGGGCGTCGGTCGCGGTTATGTCGGTGATCCATTGCGCACGGCGCTGACCTTCGTGCCGCATCCGTTCGGCGCTGCCGGCGAGCGTCTGTATCGCAGTGGCGATCTGGCCAGGCGTCGTGACGATGGTGTGCTGGAGTATGTCGGCCGCCTGGATCACCAGGTGAAGATCCGTGGCTTCCGCATCGAACTGGGTGAAATCGAGTCACGCCTGCATGAGCATGGCGAAGTACGCGACGTCGCGGTAGCCGTGCAAGAGGGCGCCAATGGCAGTTATCTGGTCGGTTACTTGGTCCCTGCTGTCTCGTTCGCCAAGGCCAGCGACCCGGCGGCCGAGGTGGTCCAGCGCAGCGAACTGTTCGAACGCCTCAAGCAGTACCTGCGCACGTCGTTGCCCGACTACATGGTGCCGCTGCACTGGTGCCTGCTCGAACGCATGCCGCTCAACGCCAACGGCAAGCTCGATCGCAAGGCGCTGCCGGCACTGGAGATCGGCCAACTGCAGGCCCAGGCCTTCGTGGCCCCACGCAATGACTTGGAGCGCACGCTGGCCGGTATCTGGGCCGATGTGTTGAAGGTGGAGAAAGTCGGTATCCACGACAACTTCTTCGACCTTGGCGGTCATTCGCTGCTGGCCACGCAAATCGCCTCACGGGTGCAAAAGGCTCTGCAGCGCAACGTGCCCCTGCGGGCGATGTTCGAGTGCCACAGCGTCGAGGCGCTGGCCGGCTATATCGATGCGTTGGAAGGCGCGGCGCTGACCGAACAGAAGGCCAGTCGGTTGGATGATTTGATGTCGAGGCTCGAAGCGCTTTAGAGGCTAATTGCGAAGGAGATTCAGACGTCTTCTTCGCAACGAATCTTGCGTTCCAATGGAGAGTGGATCCATGAACAGTGTGGTGGCGGAACTGGTACACAGCGGACTGGAATCAGACGAAGCGCTTTTCCAGTTCGAAGACAACGCCTTGCTGCAACGGCAGAAGCAGCAGGAGTCCAATGCGCGCAGCTACCCGCGGCGTATTCCGCTGGCGCTCAAGCGCGCTCGCGGCATCCATGTGGAAGATGTGGAGGGGCGCGTGTTCATCGACTGCCTGGCCGGCGCCGGGACCCTGGCACTGGGTCATAACCATCCGGTGGTGATCGAGGCGATCAGGCAGGTACTGGACGATGAATTGCCATTGCATACCCTGGACCTGACCACGCCGGTCAAGGACCGCTTCGTACAGGACCTCTACGCCATCCTGCCGGAAACGTTCGCCCGTCAGGCGAAGATCCAGTTCTGCGGCCCGACCGGCACCGATGCCGTTGAGGCTGCGCTGAAACTGGTGCGCATCGCTACCGGGCGTAGCACGGTACTGGCCTTCAGCGGTGGCTACCACGGCATGAGCCAGGGCGCCCTGGGCTTGATGGGTAACCTCAAGGCCAAGACACCGCTGGGGGCATTGGTCAGCCAAGGCGTGCAATTCCTGCCGTTCCCCTATGACTACCGTTGCCCCTTCGGCATCGGTGGCGAAGAGGGTGTGCGCACCAACCTGCGTTACCTGGAAAACCTGCTCAACGATCCAGAAAGCGGCGTGCAGCCGCCAGCGGCCGTGATCGTCGAGGCGGTGCAGGGAGAGGGCGGGATGATCCCCGCTGCCAACGAGTGGTTGCGTGAGCTGCGCGATATAACGGCCAAGGCCGGTATCCCGCTAATCCTCGATGAAATTCAGTCTGGCTTCGGACGTACTGGACGCATGTTCGCCTTCGAGCACGCCGGCATCGTCCCCGATGTGCTGGTGCTGTCGAAAGCCATCGGCGGCAGCCTGCCATTGGCAGTGATGCTCTATCACGAAGAGCTCGACAAGTGGCAACCGGGCGCTCATGCCGGTACCTTCCGCGGCAACCAGATGGCCATGGCCGCCGGCTCCGCGGTGATGCGCTACATCGATGGCGAGAACCTGGCGCAGCACGCGGCCAACATGGGCGAACTGTTGATGACTCGTCTGCGCGAGCACCAGCAGGACCATCCGCAACTGGGTGAGGTACGGGGACGTGGTTTGATGATCGGTGTGGAAATCATCGATCCGAGCGGACCGACGGATGCCCTGGGTCGTGGCCCTCATGATGGCGTGCTTGCCTCGCTGATCCAGCGCGAGTGCCTCAAGCGCGGCCTGATCATCGAACTGGGCGGTCGCTACGGCAGTGTCGTGCGCTTCCTGCCGCCGCTGATCATCAACCGCGAACAGGTCGAGCAGGTTGCCCGGATCTTCGGCAAGGCCCTGCTTGCGGCGTTGGCCGCTTAATTTCCGTCCGCATTAATCGTTTTCTGAACAGGCGCCACCGTCGTAGCGCTCATCATTCGATAAGGAGATGTATCCATGACGTCCGTATTCGACCGCGAAGACATTCTGTTCCAGGTCGTGGTGAACCACGAAGAGCAGTACTCCATCTGGCCGGACTACAAGGAAATCCCGCGCGGCTGGCGTAAGGCTGGCAAGGAAGGCTTCAAGAAGGAATGTCTGGCCTACATCGAAGAAGTGTGGACCGACATGCGCCCGCTGAGCCTACGCAAACACATGGAAGAGCAGGCACGCAAGCGCGAAGCCGCGGCGGCGAACTGAGGCGAGCTAGCATGTCCAAGCTGACGCTGTACTGCCTGCCCTATTCAGGCGCGAGTGCCATGGTCTACAGCCGCTGGCGCCGCAGCCTGCCAGAGTGGATCCACGTGCAGCCGGTGGAACTGCCGGGGCGCGGCGCGCGCCTCGGCGAGCCTTTGCAGACGGACATGAACGAACTGGCACGCCAGTTGGCCAGTGAACTGCTACCTCGTCTTGAATCGCCCTATGCGCTATTCGGCCACAGCTTGGGCGCGTTGTTGGCCTTCGAGGTCGCCCATGCGCTGCGCGATCTGCAGGCTGAGTCGCCCCTGGCGCTGTTCGCGTCCGGCACCTCTGGCCCAACTCGCCGCGAAGACTACGAGAAGGATTACTCGGAACCGAAGAGTGACGAGGAACTGGTCGCCGAACTGCGCGAGCTGGATGGCACCTCTGAAGAGATCCTGGCTAACGAAGAATTGATGAGTCTGACCTTGCCGATCCTGCGCTCGGACTTTCTCATGTGTGGTCGCTACCAGTACCGGAAGCGACCGCGTCTGGAACTGCCGATACATGTGCTGGGCGGCAAGAAAGACAAGAGCAGCATGGAACAATTGCTGTCCTGGCAGAACGAGACTGCCACCGGTTTCTCTCTGGACATGCTCGCTGGTGGTCATTTTTTCATTCACGAACACGAAGGACGCGTGTTGAAGCTGGTCAGGAACAACCTGTCCGTGCATATGCGGCGTGTCTCATCTCATTTCGCTGTGGCAGCCGAAGGCTGACCGACTCCGGATGCCTTCTGGCATCCGGATCTCGCTCTTCTTTACTCCAATGCCCGCCCCATCCGCCAATAGCCCATGAAGCTGCAGGCCTGCCGGTCGATGCCCAGTTCACCGACCCAGTGCTTGCGAATTTTCATCACCGCACCTGACTCACCTGCGACCCAAGCATAGAAAGCATTGTTGGTAGGCTTCGCCAGATCCCAGAGTATTTGCTGCTCGATGTCGATTTCTTCCAGCGGCTTCGCCGACTTCTCGCGTTCGCTCCAGGCCGGTAGTGTCACCAGCTCCTTGGCTGCCCTGAGCATGCCGTCGCCATGGGCCAGGTGCTGATCGTGACGGGCGAACCAGTGCAGGCGCATATCGGCAGGCACCTCCAGTTCAATGCAGTCGGCTTTGTCCGGTACTTCGATGAAGGCTTCGACCTGGGCGCTCGATTGCACTCGGGCCAGGCTTTCAAGTATGCCGGCGATGGCTGGTAGTGCCGTCTCGTCGCCGATCAGTACGATGTTTCCCGGTTGCTGCGGCGGTTGCCATTCATAACCGCCGGGGTCGCCGGAGTAGAGTGCGTTAGGCGCGACCATCTGCAGGCGCTCGCCTGGCTGGGCGTGGGTGGCCCAACGTGACGCGGGACCTGTTTCGCCATGCAGGACAAACTCGATGTCCACCTCTTTGCGCTCTGCTCTCAACCCGCGGATGGTGTAAGTGCGCATTGGTGGTCGCTGTTCAACTGGCAACGCACGTGATGCTTTGTGCCAACTGGCTGCCAGTGGTAGTGCGGGTGGTTTGCCGTCGGCTGTCGGGAACAGCAGTTTTATGCGTTGATCTGCGGCCAGTGTGCGGCATTGATCGAGTTCGGGGCCGGTGAAGATAAAGCGTGTCAGGGAAGGGCTGAGCGCAACGCGCTGCTTGAGTTGTACATCGAAGATGCGATAGCTGGGTGGTTTGACCGCTCCTACGCGTTGTGCGAGTTGGCGCAGGTTCTGGGAGACTAACTGGGCGATGGACATGATAGAGCTCCTGAGTGATCACTCAGGAAAAGACGGATGAGATCGCAGGCAATAAAGCAAGGCGTAGCCTCCTAGCCTTAGCGCGCCATGCGTGCGATCACGGGTACGACCGCTCCAATGGATTGATTTGTCTGCTCGGATGGTCTTTCAGGCTCGTCTCATCGATGAGGCGACTGCCTGCTTCGTTTCGCGCGCAGTGCACTCCTACGGGGAAAGGAGCCGGTTCGTTCAGCCTTTAGCCTTGTTGTCGGGCCGATGCTGTCGCTGCCCCAGCGCTACCGCACCCAGTGCCACGGCAAACCATAGCGTGGTGAAGCGGATGATTAGGGTGATGGCGACCGCATCGGCATGGGACAGTCCATTACCGAGCAGCAAGGCAACCATCACCGCCTCCGTGCCGCCCAGGCCGCCGGGCATGAAGCTCAGGGCGCCTGCCAGGGTCGAGGCGCTGTAGATGAACACCGATGAGGTCAGCGGTAAGTCGGCGCCGATCCAATGCAGCAAGACATGGAATGCCAGTGCCTCGGCACCCCAGGCCGTCAGGCTCAGCAAGGTGCTGCGGATCAGCAGGCCCGGCGTATGGCATTGGCGTGCATCGAGAAACATCGACAGCAGGTGGCGCAGCAGGCCCATGATCTTGCCTGGGTAATCGACAATTCTGTCGCTGACTCGCTGGATAAAACGGTGCCTGGACAGCAGCAACAGAACCGGCACGATCGCCAGCGTGCCGACCAGCGCGAGGGTGCGTGCCTGGTGATACATCGCCAGACCCAGGGTGACCATCAGCGTGATCGCTACCAGATCGGACAGGCGTTCGCTGAGCAATGCGGCCAGGCTGCGGCTGTACGGCATGCCGTACTCCTTGAGCAAGGCACTACGGATTGCTTCGCCGACCTTGCCGGGTGTTGTGGACAAGGCGAAACCGGCGATATAGATGCGCAGACTGATGCGCCAGGTTGGCAGCGGATGACCCAGCGCCTGCAGGTAGGTCTGCCAGCGGAGGAAGCGTAGGGCATAGTTGATCAGCGACATCAGCAGCGCGAATGATAGGCCAAGCACGCCGACTCTGAGTAGCGCCTGCACCACCTCGTGCCAGCCGCCCCACAAGGAAAATGCCAGATAACCCGAGGCCGAGAGCACGGTCGAATAAATAGTCGCGCGATAGCCCCAGCTTTGCCGGAAGTCCCTGGTGCTCGAAACATCCATTACGGGCTTCACAGCGACAAGCGTTTGAACAATGGTTCGGGGATGGCCTTGATGATCAGCATGATCGGTTGCCAGAACCAGGGCGTATAGAGGTTGGCGCGACGCTTGCCCACCGCACGGACGATGTCCTGCGCCACCCGTTCAGGGCTGGCGACTAGCGCGCCTGGTAGAGGCAGGCCTTGGGTCATGGGGGTATCGACGAAACCGGGTTTGATCGTTAGCAGGTTCACCCCGGACTTGTGCAGGCGTGCACGTAAACCACTGCAGAAGGTGCTGAGCGCAGCTTTGGCGCTACCGTACAGGTAGTTACTGGCCCGCCCGCGATCGCCTGCCACCGAGCCGATCACCGCCAGGCTACCGCTGCGTTGTTCCTGCAATAGGTTGGCTAGGCCCGTCAGCAGACTGATCGAGTGGCTGGCGTTGCTGGCAAAGGCATCCAGGGCGACCAGCGGGTCTTGCTCGCACTGGGCCTGGTCCGGCAGCGTGCCATTGGCTAGGAGGGCGATGTCGATACGGCCAAGGCGTTGGCGCGCGTCATCGAGCATCGCCGCGTGCTGATCGACGCGGTCGACGTCCAGCAGGTAGATGTCGGCCGAGACAGCGCCACGGGCACTTAGGTCTTGCGCACATTGGTGCAGTTTTTCCTGGTTGCGCCCGACCAGCAGGAAACGGGCGCCGTCTTCCACCCATAGCCGTGCGCAGGCCATGGCAATGGAGGAGGTGGCGCCGACGATCAGGATGTTGTTCATGGTTGGGTCACTCGTTGCCAGAAACGGGAGAGCAGCAAGGGATCGCGCAGGCGTTCCAGATGCTCCCAGGAAGGGTAGGCCGCACGGAAGTCATCGCCGCGCATGTGTGCGTCTTTGGCTGGATACAGACGCCCACTCGCCTCACGGACAATGGCGTCCAGGTGCTGGAACAGGCGTGCGGTCGACTCGCCGCGCTGAGGGAAGTCCAGGGCCAGCGAGGTGCCGGGCATGGGAAAGGACAGCAGGCCAGGTGAAGAAACATCACCGCAGCGTTTGAGCACGGCGAGGAACGAGCCTTCGTTGCAGCGGGCGATTTCCTTGAGGATGGCGCCGATGGCTGCTCCCGCGTGGGGTTCGGGAACTATGCACTGATATTGCTGAAAGCCGCGTGGTCCATAGATACGGTTCCATTGACCGATGCTGTCCAGCGGGTAGAAGAAAGCCTGGTAATCCTGACGCTGGTGTTTCGGACCATACCCCTTGAGGTGGTAGTAGGCTTCGTTGAGCGCTTTCAAGGTCCAGCGGTTGAACAGCGGTAACGGCGGCGTGAAGGGCACGTTAAAGCGCCGATGGCGGCTGACCTGGCAGGGCGCCGCGTGGTCATGTTCGCCCAGCATCAGAACCCCGCGCCCGGCTTGTGTTCCTGTCGACAGGCAATCGACCCAGGCGACACTGTATTCGTGTAGAGGGTCCAGTTCGTCGCTCAGGTTGAAGAACTCAGCGAGGTTGGCGAAGCGCAACTGTCGCACGCGAATCTGGCTGGACTGGATACGGCGCAAGCGCAGGCGTGCGCTTGCGATGATGCCGGTCAGGCCCAGCCCACCGATGGTGGCGCGAAACAGTTCGTCGTTGTGGCTGGCACTGCAACGCAGTCGACCCTTATCCGAACGTACCAGATCGAGGTGCTCGATATGGCGACCGAAGGTCCCCAGGCGATGGTGGTTCTTGCCATGCACGTCATTGGCGATGGCGCCGCCGACGGTGGCCAGTTGGGTGCCGGGGGTCACAGGCAGGAACCAGCCGCGAGGGACGCATTGCTGCAGTAACTCTTCCAAGGTCATGCCCGCCTCGACCGTGACCTCGCCACGCTCCCAATCCACGTCGATGAAGCGCGAAAGTGGACGCAGATGCACCGCGTGATCACTCGCCGCCAGGCAGCTGTCGCCATAGCTTCGGCCGTTACCGAACGGCAGGCTCTGGCTGTCGGCTGTTTGCAATTGGTCGATAAGAGCGTCTATCTCGCCCCGCCAGTGGCAGGGCAGAAGCCGTTGCGGATGGTACGGATAACCTCCCCAGGATCGGCCCAGGGTCATATGGCCAGCCAGAACACGAGGGCGAACACGAAACCGGTGACCAGGCTCATGCGATCTTTCACCGCGAATACCACCGGATCGTCATGCATCAGGCCGCGGTGGGTGAGAAACCAAGTGCGGCTGACCCAGAATAGCAGCAGCGGGCAGGCAAGCCAGATTACTGTCGGATAGCGATACAGGTGAGTGGTGCTGACTTCCTGGATGTATAGGGCCAGTACCAGAACGGCGAGGTAGCCGGAGGTGGTGCCGATCGAGGAAATCATTTCCAGGTCCGTAGGGTAATAGTCACGGCCACGTGCACGCCCGGATTTGCCCAGTTCGCGTGCTTCACGCAGCTCTGCGTAGCGCTTGATCAAGGCCAAACTGAGGAAGATGAACAGCGAGAAAGCCAGCATCCAGAATGTCGGCTGCAGGTTCAGGGCGCAGGCGCCGGCGATGATGCGCAGCGTATAGAGCAACGCCAGGGTAATTACGTCCACCGCCATAACGCGCTTGAGGTACAGCGAATAGGCCAAGGTCAGCAGGTAATAAGCGAGCATGGCCAGGGTAAAGATGGGCGGCAGCCATAGCCAGGCGCCGATGAACGCTGCCGCGAGAAGCAGCGGGCAAACCACCAGCCCGGCACTGATGCTCAAGTGCCCCGAGGCGAATGGTCTTCGGCATTTGCGCGGGTGGCGGCGATCGTCGTCGATGTCCAGCAGGTCGTTGAGGATGTACACGCTGGACGCGCATAGGCTGAACAGCAGGAAGGCGCAGGCTACCCGGCCGACCAGCGCTGGCTCGCCGATCAGATGAGCGGCGAGCAGCGGCACGAAGATCAACAGGTTTTTCAACCATTGGTGCACGCGCAACGCCCTCAACCAATGCTTGAGTGGATGCGTCTTGTCCTTGAGCACCTGCACCACGTTGCCCTGCGCCTTGGCGTGCCTTTCCACTCCTACATCCGGGCTGACCACATAGGCGCGGTTCGCGGCGGCCCAGACTTTTAGGTCACTACGGGCGTTACCGGCGTAATCGAAACCCTTCTCGCCGTACTCGTTGATCAGCAGGTCGCGCTTGGTGTGAGCGGCGAGGTTGCGGTCGTTCTCGGTAGCGAACACTTGGTCGAACACGTTGAGGTGGGCAGCGATCCGCTCTGCCTGCAAGCGATGGGTGGCGGTGGCCAGCACAACTTTGCCACCTTGCGAGCGGTGTTGATGAATCAGTGCCATCACCTCAGGGTTGTACGGCAGGTGCTCGACCTCCAAGGAGGTCTGCAGCGCCAATTGTTCCTTGAGGTGGGCTTTGCCGCGTACCAACCAGGCGAACAGTGCAGCAATCCGCCAAGGGCTGTTCTTGGCGAAACGCAAACTCGCTTCGTGGAGGATGTCGGAACGCAGCAGCGTGCCGTCCAGATCAATGACCAGCGGATGTTCAGCCACGTCGGTTCTCCCTCATGCGCAGAGTCTTGCATATCCATCGGCCAGGTATTGGTATTCCCGGAGTAAACGAGGTGTGCGCTGAAGGATTTACCGATACGTGATGAGGCGGCCGGATAAATCCGCCTCCGGGATAAACGTTTATGGGCACTGTTCCGACGACTTAAAAACCTGTCGGCGGTATGAATTTATGTGAGGTGTCGACTGTGCTCGCAGCGCCCATCGTACAGGCTCGTAATGGCTACACCGTTGCCGGTATCGCTGGCCTTTCGCTGCTTGGCCTATTGGCTGGCGGTCTAGCGATAAGGGCGTTCGCACCTCTCGAGGACTGGGTCTATACGCACTGGCTGTTCAATTACGAATTTGGCTTGGTGAAGCGAGGGTTGGCCGGGCAACTGCTCAGCGCGCTCGGCGTAAGCACGGATTATCAGACGGTTGGCGTTATCTCGATCGCCATCAGTACTGTGCTGTCGGCGCTGCTACTGGGGCTGTTTTCTGTGGATTTTATACGTCGCCCGTCCATGGCTGCCTGGTTGTTCGCGGCATTTTGGCTGGCCCACCCTGGCACGCTTCAGCATGCCTATTTTGATGTCGGTCGTTTCGACACGATTGGTGTGCTATTGATGTTGCTCGCTGCGTTATTCATTCGTACCTCGACGAAGTACCAGGCGTTGTTTGCGGTGTTGCTGATTGGTATTTTTCAGGTTCTTTTCCATGAAGCGAACTTCCTGATGTTCATGCCGCTCATGCTCGCCATGTGGCTGTTCAAGCAGCGCTCGTCGCTGATGAGGAGCGACGTTATTGCGGCATGTGTCGTGCTCGGTGTTGTGATTGGTTTCGTATGCTTCATGGACACGAAGACGCTGTCTGGAAGAGTCGGGCTGGATGCGTATTACGCTCATCTGCTTTCGATCAGTGATCATGCGCATCCGTATTCGGTGTACGTCTTGTTCAAGGCTGTCGATAGCAACCTGCAAAGTGGCTTGGGGCGCCTGATCAGCCTGTATAACGCCGCCAATGTTGTCTACATGGGCATGGCGCTGTTTTTGTCATTCGTTCTGATCGCCAGAATGCTGCGCGTTATTTTATTCGGTGGATCGTCCTTCTTGTCGATCTTGCTGGTGCTTTCGGCTTTGTCCCCGTTGGCGTTGTCATTCATCGGCTTCGATTATTACCGCTGGTGGTCTGTCGCCTTGATGAATCTTGGCGTGGTCGTCGTGTTTCTTGCTCATGAGCAGGGCCAGGTGTCGGAGCTCATGGCGGTCGTCATGCAGAACCGGTATTGGGTCGTTGCTTGTTTGCTCCTCGATTTAATCGTAGGGCCGCTTGGTGTGATGGACAGTTTTCAGAGTTTCATCCCTCTATGGAATTTCATTCTGAGCGCCTGTGGGTTGGCTCCCTACGTTCCCTGAACGGCTCAGGTCTTTCTCTTCTTTCCAGGCGTAATCTGGCTCCCTGTCATCGCTGTCCTGAATGACATGGACAGTCGTGCGACCGCATCCGAATCCCCCCATCTACCTCTGCGCTCAATAGCCTGCACGCCTGACTAAATAGTCCTGGTATGCCTTCGTCTTTTTCTCACCGTTTTACTGTCAGGACGAAGCCCGCATGAATGCTGATCAGACCCACAAACTCGCCCGCCGCTTTATTGAGTTGTCTTCCAACAAGCGCCGGCTGTTCCTGGAAGGGTTGAAAAGCGAAGGCGTGGATTTCTCGTTGCTGCCAATACCGGCGCAGGTCGCAGTCGAGGACCGTGATGCGCTGTCTTATGCGCAACAGCGCATGTGGTTTCTATGGCAGCTCGATCCGCAAAGTGCCGCCTACAACCTGCCGATGGCGGTGCGCCTGAAGGGGGAGTTGAACGGTGCTGCCTTGCAGCACGCCTTCGATGTGCTGGTCGCTCGTCACGAAAGCCTGCGTTCGCGCTTCGTCCAGGAGGGCGATACGGTCCGCCAACTGATCGCCGATCACGCGTCACTCGCCATTCGTGTCGACGAGCTGAAGTCCCTTACGGCCTCTGAGCGCGATGAACAAGTTGCCGCGCTCGCCGAGACGGAGGCTGCTGCTCCGTTCGATCTCGCTCAGGGCTCGCTGCTGCGCGTGCGCCTGCTGAAACTGGCAGAGGACGAACACGTACTGCTGCTCACCCTGCATCACATCATCGCCGATGGCTGGTCGCTGAACCTGCTGATCGACGAGTTCATGCAGGCCTACGATGCCGCTTGTGAGGGGCGCGAAGCGGCTCTGGCACCGCTGCCGATCCAGTACCGCGACTACGCCCTGTGGCAGCGCAGTTGGTTGGAGGCGGGCGAGCGTGAGCAGCAATTGGCTTACTGGCAGGACAAACTGGGCGATGATCATTCGCCGCTGGATCTGCCGTTGGATCGACAACGGACCGGCCACCCCAGCCACCAGGGCGCACGCTATTCGTTCGAAGTCGAGGCGAGCCTGGCCGAGCAATTGCGAACACTGGCGCGACAGCATAACGTCACGCTGTTCGTTGTCCTGCTGGCGGCCTTCAAGCTGCTGCTGCAACGACACAGCGGGCAGACCGCAATCCGTGTCGGTGTGCCGATCGCCAACCGCAACCACGCTGATGTCGAAGGCCTGATCGGCTGCTTCATCAACACCCAGGTGCTGCACACGGAGATCGATCCGCTGCTCGATATCAGCCAGTTGCTGCTGCGGGTCAAGGACACTGCGCTGGGCGCACAAGCGCATCAGGACCTGCCGTTCGAGCAATTGGTCGAGGCACTTGGCCTGGATCGTAGTACAGGGCAGGCACCGCTGTTCCAGGTGCTGTTCAATCACCAGGCGACTGTCGCCGACGTGCAGGCGCTGCAGACTCGCTCAGGTCTGACCATGGAGCGCGTCGAGCCATCGCGGCATACGGCTCGCTTCGATCTGTCGCTGGATACCTATGAGCGTGGCGGGCGCTTGTATGCAGCGCTCACCTACGCGACGGACGTGTTCGACACGATCACTGTCGAACGTTTGCAGGCACACTGGTTACTGCTGTTGGAGCAGATGGCTGGGGCTGACGAGGGTGTGGTCGGTGAGTTCTGGCTGTCCCGTGAGACGGCTGAAGTTGCCGAAGTGCCGATTCAGCGTGGCGATACCTGTATCCATCAACTGATTGAGCAAGCGGCCAGCCAGCATCCGGATGAGTTGGCAGCAGTGAGTGGTGACGACGCCATCACCTATGGCCGGCTGGAAGAGCGTGCTCGGCAGGTTGCCCAAGTCCTGCTGGCTGCGGGTGTCCAACCTGACCAGCGTGTCGGCTTGGTGGCTGATCGTTCTGTCGACATGCTGGTCGGCATGCTCGGGATTCTCAAGGCGGGTGCGGCTTACTTGCCACTGGAGCCTGAGCAACCGCAAGAGCGCTTGGCGTTCATGCTGGCCGACAGTGCAGTGGATATCGTATTGGGTCGGTCGTCCTGGGCTGCCGAACTGCCTGCCGATGTGCGCCTGCTCAACCTGGACGGCCCAATGGTGTGCGCCGATGAGACAGGGCAACTACCTGTCAGCCTGAGTGCGGACAATCTGGCCTATGTGATCTACACCTCCGGCACCACCGGCATGCCCAAGGGCGTGGCGGTATCGCACGGGGCGCTGGTCAACTATGTTCAAGGTGTCAGCCAACGCCTGCCAATGGAGGCGGTCAGCAACCTGGCCATGGTGTCCACGCCGGCGGCGGATCTTGGCCACACCATCCTGTTCGGTGCGCTGTGCGCTGGCAAGACTCTGCACTTGCTGGACAAGAGCGTGGTGCTCGACGCCGATGCGTTCGGCGTGCACATACTGGCGCATCAGGTGGACGTGCTGAAGATTGTCCCTTCTCACCTGGAGGCGATGCTCGTCGCCGGAGCTTCGGCATTGCCCGAGCACTGTCTGATCCTCGGTGGTGAGGCATGCCCTCCGGCATTGCTGGCGAAGATATCCAGGCTGGCGCCGGAGCTGCTGGTAATCAACCACTACGGGCCGACTGAAACTACGGTGGGTGTGCTGACCGCGCCACTGCGTGGTATACCGGTTCTGGGTAGCCCGCTGGAAAATGTCTCTGCGCGGGTATTGGATGCGTGCCTATCGCCCGTTCCGACAGCAGCAAAAGGCGAGCTGTACATTTCCGGTGCTGCGCTGGCGCGCGGCTACCTCGGTCGCCCAGGACTGACCGCGGAGCGCTTCGTGCCGAACCCCGTTGGTGACGGAGCAAGAATGTACCGTACCGGCGACTGGGTACGCCGCAATGCGGCACAGGAGCTTCTATTCGCTGGGCGTATGGATGGTCAGGTGAAGATCCGTGGTTATCGCGTGGAACTCGCTGAAATCGAAAGCCGCCTGCGCAGTCTGCCCGGTGTTGCCAATGCCCTGGTTCGCGTATTCGGTGATGCCCAAGCCAAGCAACTGGCAGCCTATCTGGTTCCAGCAGAAACAGGGCAGGATCAGCAGGCGTTTACCGATGGCGTTCGCGTGACGCTCAAGCGCATCCTGCCCGAACACATGGTGCCGGCTTACCTGATTGCCCTGGAGCGCTTCCCCGTTACCGTCAACGGCAAGGTCGACGTGAAAGCGCTGCCCGAACCCGTCGCGGCTTCTGCCATCTATGAAGCGCCTATTACCGAATTGCAAATCCAGCTGGCAGCGATCTGGGGCGAGGTATTGCGCGTCGAGCGAGTGGGGTTGACCGACAACTTCTTCGAACTGGGCGGCCATTCCTTGCTGGCGACTCAGGTTGTATCGCGCGCGAGGCAGCATGTCGGCCTGGATATTCCATTGCGGACCCTGTTCGATACAGCGGATCTGCAAACCTTTGCCCTGGCCGTAAGTGGTACTGGTCGCGAGGTCAGCGTCGCTATCGAGTTGCTTGATCGCAGTTCACCGTTGCCGGTGTCCCATGCTCAGCATCGTCAGTGGCTGTTCTGGAAACTGCACCCGCAAAGCACGGCTTACAACACACCGCTGGCGGTGCGGTTGCGCGGTAATCTGGATTCCCAGGCTCTGCAAGGTGCTCTGGATGCACTGGTCGCTCGACATGAGTCATTGCGTACGATCTTCCGTGAGGAAAATGGCATGCCGTGGCAGCAGATACTGCCTGCCAGTTCGGTCGTCATCGACGTGCAAGACCTGCGCGGGAAAGACGAAATATCTTGGACCAGCGCCCTGGAGAGCGAGGCTACCGCTGCCTTCGATCTGGCCAACGGACCTCTGCTTCGCATCAAGCTGTTCCAGGTTGACGATGATGAGCACCTGTTGGCGGTGACGTTGCACCACATCGTTTCCGATGGCTGGTCGATGAGCGTTATGGTACGGGAGTTCGCGCGTGCTTATAACGCCCTCGCAGCGGGCGACTCGCTGGCTGTTCAGCCGCTGCCTGTGCAATACGCCGACTACGCCGCCTGGCAACGCCAGCGCTTGGCCGATGGGCAATTGCAGGCGCAGCTTGGCTATTGGAAAGCCAAGTTGGAAGATGACTTCGATGTTCTCGAACTGCCCGCAGATCGTCCCCGGCCACAGGTACAGAGCTACCAAGGCGAGCGCATCGACGTGTGCTTGCCCGCAGACCTGACCAACGGCCTGCGACGCCTTGCCGTCGACGCCAACGCGACCCTGTTCCATGTGTTTCTGGCTGCCTTCGCCATTTTGCTGTCGCGCTACAGCGGCAAGGACAAGATCAACATTGGCGTGCCCGTCACCAACCGCAATCGCCTCGAACTGGAAGGCCTGATCGGCTTCTTCGTCAACACCATCGTCGCGCGGATTGGCGTGGACCACACCCTGACCTTTACGCAACTGCTCGAAGCTGTGAAAGAAACCACCCTCGAAGCTCAGGCCAACAAAGACGTGCCGTTCGACGCCCTGGTCGAGGAACTCAAGCCCGAGCGTGGCCTGGGGCACAACCCGCTGTTCCAAGTCATGTACAACCACCTGCGTGATTTCGGTGAGCAGGTGTCAGCTGACAGCCTGCACGGCCTGCATGTCGAAGAAATCGATTTGACTGAACGCAGTGCGCAGTTCGATATAACTTTGACGACTAGCGAGCGTCAAGGAGGGGTTTTCGCGTCGTTTGGTTATTCAAAAGACCTGTTTTTGCATGGGCGTATAGAGAATATGGCCGAGCAATTTTTGGTCTTGTTGCAGGAGTTAAAAGAGCGAGGAGGAATAGCTTTAGGTAATATCGATTTATATCGAGAAGGTGCACTAGAAGAGTTACGTAAGCTCTGGGGTGAAGACGCAGATTTTCTTTCCGAAGGTGAAAATATTTGCGCTCTATTTGAGACTCAAGTTTCTAATACTCCGCAGGCGCTGGCAGTGGTGACTTGGACTGAGCAGGTAAGCTATGCCGAGCTTAATGCTAGAGCTAATCACCTTGCTCGTATTCTGTCTGGGCAAGGTATAAACGAGGGGGCCAAGGTTGGCATATTAGCCAAGCGCAGCGTTGAGATGGTAGTCGCCATGCTAGGTGTTCTTAAAGTCGGTGCTGCTTATGTTCCATTAGACCCGGACTATCCAATTGAGCGATTGACTTACATGATTAATGATAGTGCGGTAGAGGCTGTCGTTTATCAATCAGGGCAATCTTTACCGGCTGGGGATTGGGTGGCGCTAGAGTGCTCCGGATTTGGGCAGACTGATTCGAATAATTTTGAAGGTGCAAGTGGAAGTGTAAAAGTTCCAGCTTATCTAATATATACATCAGGCTCTACTGGTCAACCTAAGGGCGCGATAGTAAGGCTTGATAGTCTTTCTAGATTGATTTGCTGGTACCGGAATATCTGTGGTCTCGGTCGAACCTCAAAAGTATTGCTGGCAAGTTCTTTTAGCTTCGATCTGACACAAAAAAATATTCTTGCAACCATTTGCGCTGGTGGGCAGTTGCATATGGCATGTGATGGATATGACCCTCAGGTAATTGCTCGTTATATTGATACTAACCAAATTACCCTAATCAACTGTGCCCCTAGTGCATTTTATCCTATCGCTCAATACTCAGGAGCAACCCTGAGTTCACTTCGACACCTCGTGCTGGGAGGGGAGCCGATTCGTGTTGATGAAATTGAGTTCTGGTATCGGGCAAGGCATGCTAGCCCCCTATGGTTGCATAATACATATGGGCCCACTGAGTGCACCGATGTAGTTAGTGCTCACAGTGAAATCATGAGTGTGATGGACAGGCTGCAGGATGTGCCAATTGGGAGGCCGTTGCCCGGTGTTAAAGCATGTCTACTCAATAGCATTTTATTGCCTGTTGGCTTTGGCCAACTGGCAGAGTTGTATTTAGGTGGTAGCTGTGTCGGTGATGGATACTGGAATCGCCCTAGGCTTACCGCTGAACGTTTTGTGCCCGATCCTTACAGCAATGGTAGTCGGCTGTACCGCACCGGAGATCTAGCGCGTTACCGGGCTGATGGCGTGCTGGATTACGTCGGTCGGATCGATCATCAAGTGAAAATTCGCGGATTCCGTATCGAGCTTGGGGAGATAGAGTCGCGGCTATGTGAGCATCCAGCATTGCGTGAGGCCGTTGTTCTGGCTAGCGAAGAGAGTGGGTATCGACAACTGGTCGGCTACTTAGTGGCAGAAGAGACGCTGTCGGAGGATCAGCGAATGCTATTACTCCAGATACTGCGCGAGTATCTGTTGAAGTACCTGCCTAGTTATATGGTGCCTGCGTATCTTGTCTTCTTGGATAGTATGCCGCTTACACCAAACGGTAAGTTAGATCGCAAGGCTTTACCAAAGCTAGGAGCTTGTCAGCTACAGCAAGAGTATGTCGCGCCTCAGAGCAAACTTGAGCAGCAGATCGCTGTAATCTGGGCTGATGTGCTCAAGTTGGAGAGGGTTGGCTTAACTGATAACTTCTTCGAGTTGGGTGGACATTCTTTGCTAGCCACCCAGGTTGTCTCTCGGGTGCACCAGTCTCTAGATCTGGATGTCCCACTCAAAGCACTTTTTGAGCGCTCGGATCTGGTTGGCTTTGCACAGGCCGTCAGAGAGAGTGTTTACAGCAAAGCACCATCCTTTATTCAGGCTGATCGCTCGAAGCCTCTGAGCTTGTCTTATGCTCAACAGCGTCAATGGTTCCTCTGGCAACTGGAGCCGGAGAGCACGGCTTATAACATGCCGACTGCTCTGCGGTTCAAGGGGCCTCTGGATATCGACGCGTTGCG
>NZ_CBFFRH010000016.1:0-54880 GCF_965644255.1 Pseudomonas sp. LRF_L74
ATCGACTGCCTGCTTTCAAAATCGGCGAAGGCTGAACTTGGCGGGAAATGCCGGGCTATTTCAGACCATCCCTAAAGAAACTGGCCGATCAGCGGCAAGTCGAGGTGGATGCTGGTAAGGCCCTAGCTGCGACCCAAAAAGCGAACAGAGAAACGTTTCTAGATGATCTATGGGTCTTGAGAAAGCAGCACGATAGCTCAGATTTGAAGTTCTGTTTCACAGCCTTAAATACTAAGGAGCGCTTGGCGGAAAAGGTCGAAAGCCTGAACCTAGAGCCTGTGTCAGATACATTCGAGACATTAGCTCTGGAGGCAGGTGAGCTACAGTCTGCAAGTGATCAAGAGCGCCCAGTTCTTCCCTCATTCAGTTTTCCGGAGCGGGATGTTGAGCTCAGCCCATTGTTAGAGGAGGCTATAAGTGGCTCTAATAATTCTTACCTCAGCGAAATAATCAACGACCTTGGGAACTCCGACTGGATAAAACAGGCCTTTAGTTTCGTTGATAAAAATGACGATACGTGCCCTTTTTGCCAGCAGAAGCTCCAGGCTGATTTCTACGAAGAGCTCGGCAAAGTTTTCGATCAGACCTACCAGAGAAGAATGGAGGATCTGGTTGCGTTGAAAGAGAGGTATGAAGCAGGTGCAGCCCGGCTGAAGGCACAGTACCTACGACCTGATTATCAAATGCCAGAGTTCGCGACAAGCATCGCCGCACTTGGGGTGCTGCTGCTGAAAAATTGCCGTTTGCTAGCTGAAAAGCTTGCTACCCCCTCAGTCCCAGTCGCCTTAGAGGCGTCGACCGAAATAATGGATAGCCTGAACTCTTTAGTGAAGGTTGAGCAGGATAAGACCACCGCCTTCAATCTCAAGGTAAAAGACAAAAAGACTCACCTAGAGAAGATCAAGTCTCGATTCTGGAATTGTTTCAGAGTTGCGAGTGACTCCATGCTTTCTAGAGCCAAAGCAGTGCGGGACGACCTCGATACACAGCTTAAAGCTAAGCGTCAGGCAATTGAATTGATCAAAAGCCAAGCTCAAGAACAGAAGAAAATTATCACTGAGAACAGGGCAAAGATAACCAATATTGACCAGTCGATAGACAGCATCAACGCGTCGCTCAGTACGCTGGGTCTCAAAGGTTTCTTGGTGGTGCGGGAGGAAGGCGATTTGCCCCGTTACCGCTTGGAAAGACCGGTTCAGCAGCAGGGCGTCTTCAAGACCCTGAGCGAGGGCGAGAAGACGTTGATTTCGTTCCTGTACTTTCTAGAGGTTTGCAATGGAGACCTCGATAGCAAGAGCGGTAAGCTCAAGACAAATCGCGTCATCGTTATTGATGATCCAATCTCCAGCCTGTCGCACAACTATGTTTACGATATCGCATCGTTGATCTATCGGAGGGTGTTAAGCCCAAAGGATCGGTTCAAGCAGGTTTTCATCCTGACCCACAATCTTTTTTTCTTTCATGAGATGCTCAAGCATCTGAAGAAGGCTGATGATTGTTCGTTATTCAGAATCACCAAGGCGCAATACAGTAGTGTCGTCCCAATGAAGGCAACTGATGTGCAGAACGATTACCAATCCTTCTGGCAGGCGATTAAAGACGCCCAGGCAGGTCGAACCTCAGTATCTGTCATCCCCAACATGATGCGGAACATCCTCGAGCACTATTTCAATTTTGTGCATAGGCAGGATGAGCTCGCAAAGGCATTGCAGGAGTTGGCTGAGGAGGATATTGAGTTCAAGGCGCTTTATCGCTATGTCAATCGTGAATCGCACTCCGATGCCATAAATCTTACAGATTTTGGTGAGATCGAGCCTGGTCATTATGTTGAACGATTCAGGCAGGTGTTCGTACGCACTGGTTTTGAGCAGCACTACGAGAAGATGATGGCTTAAGCGAGCAGGGTTCAGATTTATCTACCTACTTCCACTTTTGGCCGAGAGCAGACATAAACGTGGATTGTATTGGCGAAAAAAGCGTTTACGCGAGATCCGCTCGCCGCGACATAAAGTCAAAGCACTACTATAAACCTCCCACTTTGCATCAATATCAGGAAAGTATTATGACTAGCGGATTAGGCACCATCGAAGTTTGGGATATCGAAACGGCTGAAACAGCAACGCGCAACGCTTTACCTTCTCTGGGACGGCAGAGGACCAGTACTACCGAAGTGGACCTAGAAACCCTGAGTGAAAACTTAAAAGCAGTGCTTTCCCGGTTCCAAGCGGTACTGGACGAACAGCCGGTAGCGAAGGCCGGATACTGCGTCGATGAAATTGAGGTGTCGCTCGGCGTCACTGCTAAAGGTAGTATCGCGCTGATCGGAAAACTTGAGGCTGGCATGCAAGCAGGTATCAAGGTGAAGTTCAAGCGAACTAAGCAATGACACCCAAGGAATACATCGAATCCATGACGGCAAGCGTGAGTCGTCGCGTCTATACAGAGAACGATATTCCGTCTGACGTTGTCAGGGCTTGTCAGGCTGCAGGAATGAAACTGTCCGATCTGCTCGTCGAGATTAATGAGCAGAATTGGGCAAGATTTCTGGTCAGCTACTTGAGCCCACGGCTTCATCCAGCGCTTATTTCGCTATTGGAATCCGACACTATCGCGATAGGTACAATCGACAATCCTTTCCCTAATACCAGCATCACTAGCTTGAAGGACGGCTACGCCATCCTTTTCAGCACGGGCATGAGAGAGTTCGTGTACAGGCTGGCACGGATTATGGCGACTCGCTTCACGATCGCCGAGCAAGCTGTTGGAATGGAGTTGCACGAAACTGCCAGGCTGGTGGCAGAAGTGTTCTGGTGGTTTCAGGAAACGAACGTTGCCCATGGCCCCAGCTATGCGATCAACGATGCGCAGCTACAGGTAGCAAACACGCTGGCTATGGAGGCTGAGGCGTTTCTGCTATGCCACGAAATCGGGCATATCGCCTCGGATACGCCAGGCATGCTGGAAGAGCTGTTGGATGACATGTATGGGGTGGAGCTTGCAGCGCACCTCGACGAGTATATCGCCGATTTTTTTGGATCGATGTTTGTATTGGGGGCGAGAGAAGATGATGACTCTTCAACCGACCCCATAGACCTGAAATTCAGGTACGCCGGTATCGAATTCGTGCTACAGATTTATCAATGCCTTGAGAAAATCGGAATCGATTTTAGCGATAGCCATCCCCCGGCTGCCGACCGATTGGTTTATATCCGTAACGCTATTCGCCGTCGCTGTGTTGATAACGAGTCTTGGCTTGGCTTATCGACAATTGCTGTTGGCATCGAAAGCATTTTCAACAATATCCTGGCGATCCTCAACTCCCCGCAAGAGCATGCGCAGTATTATGAGCGCATGGCCACAGAGTTGCTTGACGACTTGGATCGCGCTCTCGATGAGTGCTCAGGGGGTATGGTGCCCGATTACGCAAACTTTCACCCTCGTGCCGGCGAAATATTTGATCGAGGATATCCGGAGCAAGTAATTGAGCGTGTAGCTCAAGTGGCTGCAGACTTTTTTGCCGACGTGTACACCGAAGGTCAAGAGGGCTCAGGACAAAAAACGGAGCAGTGGGTGCGTTTTCAGCAATTCAAACTGCTTCTATCATTTGTTCGGGATATGCATAATGGCCCTGTTAGGGCACAATTTATGGCTGCTCTAGGCTGGCCTGAGGGGTAGAAAGCTGACGCATCACTTCACGCACCAGTTTTTCAAACTCTTCGACCGACGAGGCCCTAGCATTCAAGAGTCGGACGCGAATGAGCTTGGTGTTTGCAGCTCGGAAAACAGAGTCCTTTAGCTGGTCATTGGCCTGGGCCTTAGTCTCATCATGGAAGCTGCTGTCCAGCTCAATGAAGTATCTAGGCTCATGCCCACTACTCACATCAAACACCACACTGTCAATGATGGTCTGGAAGAAGTATGACTTAGACTTTTCGGACAACTGATCTTTGATGTCCGGGTAATTCAATACACTACTCAAGGCGACGTTAGGGTAGAAGTGATAGGTCGGAAAAAACCGAGGTATCACCTCATAGAAGTTTTCTTGCTGCTTAGATTTGAAGAGGTGAATGGTTTTTGCCTTGCCGGTCCCCACTTCTGGCTTTGTCTGCAAAAGACTGGATGATCTGCTTGGCCAGGGGCGGTGTTGATACGACTGGGCGTAGTTGAGGAGTGCAGAGTGCTTGGTTTCTTGCATCAGCTTCAGTCGCTCATCCACAAAACGATCCACGAAGCCCTGGCTAAAACCGTGCTGACCTAGTGCGATGATCAAGTTAGTGAACTCAAACTGCTTTGCGCGCTGAGCAGCCTGCAAAGGCTCTGCGAAGGTAAAGAGCTCAGCCTCAAAGAACGTAGTGACCTGGGCCAAGAAGGGGGCTTGCGTCCTGGCTTTCTTGTTCTTGTAAATGATTTTATCGCCTCCCAGTCTTTTTGGGCCAGCAGTGTGTACAGCTGCTCTTTGTCTTCCACACCAGCGCTCCGCCCTTAATCCTGATCGGTGCGCCTAGGATAGAACCGAAGTGGATGTGCCGACAAACGCACAGAGTTGAGGCATGGCAAGTCGTTTGGTTTCAGTGCGAAGCAAATGGGGACGAATTCACTTTCCCTACTCGAAACGTCGCCTCTGGCCGGTTGCGGCCGGTGGCGAGCTGCAGCTCTGGGTCGATCTCTGCTTATTACGGCTGTTTCTTATTGTCGCAATTCGACACTGTGTTGTGACCTGGCGAGGCAGAGCAAGAGCTGTATACTTTGGCAAGTTTTGTCAAAGGCGGACGAGACCATGAGTACCATGAACATCTCCCTACCGGATGCCCTCAAGAGCTTCGTCGATGACCAAGTCAGCCAGCGAGGCTACAGCACCAGCAGCGAATATGTGCGGGAGCTGATTCGCAAGGATCAGGATCGGCAGCACCTGCGTGGTCTGCTGCTGGCTGGGGCTGAATCGGCCCCCACTGCTCCTGTGGATGGCGACTACTTCGAATCCTTGCGCGTCAGGGTTCGAAAGTCTCTATGATGATGGTCAAGCCTGTCACTCCATTGATACTTGTCAGCCGGGGGAGGCGCTGTTAATTCTCCACGCAGCCTTGATATGAAGTGATCAGCGTTCGGCTATAAAAAGGGCTTTATTGTGCAAAATGTCTTAGCCAACGTTATGGTCAGTATTTCAGAGTTCAAGAAGGATCCGTCAGCAGTCATCGCTGAAGCAGATGGTACGCCAGTGGCCATTCTCAACCATAACCGTGTGATGGGCTACTTAGTGCCTGCCAGGCTATACGAGCAAATTATGGAGCGCCTGGAAGACTTGGACTTGATTGACGTGATCAAGGCACGCTCTGGCGAGCAGGGCATTCCAGTGAGTCTGGATGACTTATAAAGCTTGAACTCCTGCCCTGCCGGATCACCGACTTCCTTTTTGGAAGAATCATCCCCTAGCGAGGCCCTCTTTAGACAGCTCCCGCCTCATAAGCTGGTGTCGCGCTGGCCCACTGGGCGATGAACTCGCCGATTCTCTCCTCGATGCGGCTCTCGACCGTGCGTAGACGCAGGATGGGAATACGACTCTTCGCCAGGATGTCATTCTTTAACGCGTCCCGCGCTGCCTGATCGGGTCGATCATGGGTGCCGCCATCAACTTCGATCACTCCTACTGGCGTCTTGCCCACTTTGAAATAGATCACGAAGTCGCAACTGGCGCGCTTCATGAAGGTTCGCTCGGGTTGCGTTAAATCCGGGTTGCTCGGTGATGCGACCTGATCCAGCTTGACCTGGTCGTGATACATCAACGCCTGACACGATGGATCGGACAGCGTCTCGCGCAGCAGCTGCGCCACGATCTGCTCGGACTTGTAGCGTGAATCCTTGGGCCGCAAGCGGGCGTTCAAGCGCGCCAGGGATTGGTCGTACTCGCGATACAGCAGGTCGAAAGCCGATACCACGGGCGCGAGTACGACCTGTTCGTCCTGCGCGTAATAGGTGACGTAGCGCATCAGCGCCGCGATGTGGCGGTTATTAGCGGTGAACACCTCGTCGCCCGTAACCAGGGTGAAGCGGTGTTTGGCCCGCGATACTGCCACGTTGATCATGCGTGGGTCATCGACGAAGTCCAGGCGCTTGCGCTCCTGGTTGTAGCGTTTATTGTCCAATACGGTGGAGAAGACGATCTCGTCGCACTCCCGGCCCTGGAACTTGTGCACGGTGTCCTTGGCGAAATCCGCTGGCAGGCGCGTGCCGGAGAGGTTGACCTGGTCGCGGAACGGCGCGATGAACCCGCGTCCGTCGCCATCCACGCCGATTGGCTCGCCCTCGTCGTCGAGCAGCTTGAGCAGGGAGTCCAGCTCGCGCAAGTTGCTGTTCTGGCGGGTGTGATTGCCCTTGGCGGTCACCACCAGGCGCAGCGGCGCTTCGCCCTTATCCTCGGTCATGGGCACCAGCGCGTTGTCGTAGAATTGCTGGTTGCAGAACTGGATGATCCTCGGATGGCAGCGGTAATGCTCTTTCAGCAGGGTTCTGGGCAGCGCCCCCTTGAATACGCCGATGCACGAATCGAGCAGGCTGTAGCGCTCGCAATCGTAGGCCTCGGCGGGCGCCTGTAGGCCTAGCTTCACGGGAATGTGCGCCAACTGGCGGTTGTCGCCGACGACGATCAGGTTCTTCGCGCAGCCCAGCGCCAGAATGCCCGGCACGATGTCCTGCAACGAGGCCTCGTCGATGATCACGTAGTCGAGGATCGCTCCCGGCGCGATCGAGTTGACGATGGAGTGCGTGCCGCTGCCCAGGATCGGAAAACGCTGCACGAAGGCATCGAACTGTTGCGGATGCCGGTACGTCTGGGCATCGAAGTTGTCCGACGGTCGTGCCTGACGTTGCAGATGCTGCTTCAGGTGGCGCATCGACGCCGTCCTCAACACCTCCAGGGAGGCTTCGAAGTTCCCGCGCGCCAACGATTCGCGGCACGCCTGCAACTCCGCGTCCTTGTCTCGCAGCGCCTCGTCGTAATAGTGCATCTGCAGGGCATGGAAAACGGCCAGGCGCGCATTGCCTTGGGCAAACGGCTTGGCGCGGAAGATCCTGAAGTTGAAAAGTAGCTCGATGCGATCCTTGAGGCGGATGCGCTGCTCACCCAGATAGCTTAGGTAGGCCATCAGGTCAGCGGTCTTGCGCGGCGACAGTCCGTATCTGTCCAGTGAGGCGGCGGTTTGCACGCCGCTTTCTGCCTGCCATTGCTGCAGGTAGCGTCGCTCGATGGTCAGCTCATCGAGTTCGACCTGCAGTTGAGCCGCCCGATTTTGATCGTGCAAGTGCTGCTTCACGCGGGCCAGCAGGGCCTGAATCTCGTCCAGCGTCGGTGCGGGCTCGGGCTCGCTCAATGGCCAGGGCGGCAGGTCGGCGAAGAAGTCCTTGCGGTTGTCCTGGTTGCCGAGCTTGGCAATCAGGTGGCCCAGGCCGCATTTCTCCAGCTTCTCGTAGACGTTTTCCACCGCCGCATTGTTGTTGGACAGCACCGCTACCGTCTTTCCATGCAGCAGGATATTGGCGAGGATGTTGAGGATGGTCTGGGTCTTACCGGTTCCCGGTGGGCCCTCGATTACGCTGACCTGCGCACGGAACGCTTGCTCGACTGCCGCGAGCTGGCTCTCGTTCAGACCAAACGGATAGATCAGCCCCTGGCCCGGCGCCAGCGTACCGTTGCGCCCGGTGCAGTAGGCCTGCATGGCGGTATCGGCACTGGCAGGCAATTTTTCCAGTTGGCGCACGACATTGGCGGCGATCTCACGGTCGGTTTTCGAAGTGGCGCTATCCTGCCGGGCATTCGCCACGGCCGAGAAGTAGTGGAAGACTGGCGTGTCCTTCATCGCCGTCGGCGCGGCCAAGCCGATGCTGTCCATTTTGTAGAGATAGGGCTTGTCAGCGCCTGGGTAGAACACGACTGCATATCGCTCGCCGTAAATCGTTGCCTTAGCGATTGGCGTGATGATCGTGCTACCGGGTTTAGTCAGCAACAGCTCGCCCAGCTCGCGGGTGGGTGAAATAACGCACTCGTTGAGTGCGTGTGCGTCCTTCCTCCCATTTTTGTAAGAGCACTTCAGTTGCAGGCCTTCGTGCTTGTCGTTCCAGATCGACCATTTGGTGATCTCGGTGGTCTTGTCCTCACCACACACCTGAATCGAAACCATACATCCCTTATCCGTATGCATACGACATCCTGCCGCGCCTCACGCCGAACATCGAATGCCGACATTTCTCCAATTGGGATCATCTTGCCATCGTTGCGTGCATGATCGATAGCATGGCTCATGCGACTGGTGATGGTCAGTCTGCCCGCGGTCGCTGACAATCAACAACTGATCGAATCCTCTGCAGGAGCGATGGTACTCAAGTGGCATCTTGAGTGGCGTACTCTGCTACGTCATGAGCATGATTTTTGATAAAAATCCTTTTATAAACAAAATATTATCTGTTTTGTATGGATAGGTGAGAAACAGCATGGTTGTCGAGGAACGCTTGAAAAGGGCTATCGCGTTGCGCAAGGACGATGTGTTCCTGCGTTCCGAGTTCGCTCGCTTTGGCAGCCCAGCCCAGCTCTCCCGAGCCTTGAGGCAGCTCATTGCTGAAGGTGTGCTGGTTAAGCTCGGGCTGGGTGTGTTTGCCAAAGCTAAGCCCAGTGCGTTGACCGGCAACCCCATCCCTGCACAACCCCTCGTGGTGTTGGCGCCGCTGGTTCTGCAAAAACTTGGGGTCAAGGTAAAGACTTCAAGGTTAGTGGGGGATTACAACTCGGGTACTTCTCAGCAATTGGCTGCGGGCATTGTGCTGGACATCGGATGCCGCCGGATTACTCGCAAGCTGGGCTTCGGCAAGCAGACGGTAGCTTATGAAAGCCATCACGCCTGACCAGTTCGAACTGATCGAGGCGGTATTGGCGAACTCGATGTCGGCCTGCTGGCTGCCAGCATCCTGGAGAAGGATATCCACGTCACGGATGCCTTGCGCACCTTGCTGGGCATGGAGTGTCCCGTAAACCATCTGGTGTTCTGCGGTGGTAACCGCGACGACCACCCGAAGAACTTCATCCTGAATTTGAAATCAGGGCTCGGTCACTACGGGGCGTTACGTGGGCGTGGATACCTCGGCTGTCATACCCTCGCCTGGAGAAAGTCCCACCTGGCCACAGCGGTTTTGATGGCTTTCTTGACGGCATTGGTCTTTTCCTTCGCTGTATCGGCCAGCATGGCTTGATCGACGCTGATATCGGGATGCTCCGCCCCAAGAGCCAGTTCCCAGATGGAGAGGCGTGTCGCGAGCATCTGGATTTGCCTCATCGCTTCGTGGTGTTTGACCCTGAGTAGCTCGATGCGCTGCTTCGCTCGCTTGCGCTCAAGCTCGCGCGCTTTCTCAAGCCGTTGTTCCCGCTGCCAGTGTTCCTCAATCAGCCTCTCGGACTGATTGAGGGCTTCGTCAACGAGGTCGCTCTCGCTCTTGCCCAGCCTTTCTGCATTTTTGCGCAGGGCCTTCTTGGTGTTGGTTGGTAGGGCAAAGGTGCAGATTATCTTGTCCTTCTCAGATGAACGATACCTGTGCTGGCGCAGGGCATTTCTGAGGCGCTTTATAAAGTCACGACCGCACTCAGTCCTTGTGAGGTGTCGAATGATCTCCTCGATGACCTCATGGCTGGGCTCTCTGTTCTTGAGGATATTTCTGATGTCCTCGGCAATCGCCGGGATGGCGTTACCCTCTATGTAGTCGCACACCCACTGCCATTCGGCGTTCTCTTTTTTCAGCCAGCGAATCTTGTCTGCTGTAGGCACGGTAGCTCTCCGTTTCCCCATGAAAGCGCCACTCAGAGGCGTGAGCGGTTTTCGGGATGCTCTGGTTTCGTAATCTGTTACGCGTGTATGTTATCAGTAACATAATAAATAGAGATAAGATTAATTTCAGGGTGTAAAATACCTGCTTTGGAATTTGTGGGGGCACGATGACTTTGCATTTTGAAAGCTTTCTAGGTGCGATTGACGCGTGCGGCCCGGACGCCCGTTTCCTGCTGGAGGTGATTGCTACCGAGGCGGAGCACAGGCGTGAGACATGGCGAGAGTTCGGCGTGAAGTCGTTTGCGAAGCACCTACATCTGGATGAGAGCGTTGTCTCCGCCGCGTTGAGCGAGTTGGTCGCCGCTGGCACCTTGGAACGTCTTGTCGCGACTCGAGTCGGGCGTGGAGGGCGGGCTGCCGTTACCTACAAACTGTCTCAGGGTAATGAGGCTGAATTACGGTTCCGCTCGTATCCCCTGCATGCAGAGTTGTTGCAGGCACTGTTCTCAGGAGCGGACATGGCGTTTGCTGTGCTCGGAAGCGAACTGGGCAGGGCAGGCAAACCGGAAGAGTCAGATGAGCCAGGTGAGGAGGGGGGCGCTGCAAAACCGAAGTCGAGAAAGCGACCGCCTCCCGGTGGCCGCGGGCGGCTGAGCATTCGCAATCGCTTGCTTTTGGCGGTTTTGCTTTCGCGCTCGGATCGGTTCGGTGAAGTCCAGATCAGCCTCTCAGAGCTTGCCCTATGCGCAGGGATGCCTGCCGAGCGGGTGAAGAATCGGTTAGCACGGCTGATGGCTGTGGGGCTGATTCGGCGATGCGTGCCAGGCCTTTCGAGCTTAATCTTTAAAGCGGGTAGGATCAGTAGCACCTACTTCTTGAACCTTGAAATTTTCGGAGCGGGAGGCGCTGTTGCAGTTCATGTGGATTTTTACCGAGAGGAAAAACGGCATACCCACATGGATCTCTTATGTGGGAGCGTTTCTCATTTTTCTAAGACGGGACGTTTCAGGAACTCAAAAGCGCCTAAGAGCGTTCTGATCTTTTTGAGAGGAGAACGCCCGGAAGTTTTCCCTCTTCTGCAGCACCTGCTCAATGGATATGCCTCTCAGCTTCTTTCACGTCACTGGGACGCTTTAGGCTCTGAAGTCTTGGTTGAAGATCCTGAGGTGGTGTGTCTCATCGGGTCTTGCTTTAGGTGTCCCTCTTCAGAGTTGGTGCCTGGCGGGAGTTTTAATGAGGTTTGCGAGTATTTCTACTCGCTAGCTATCGATGTTGCCCGAGAGTACCGAGGCCGGTTTGGTCAGGCGAACTGGGTCGACTTCGCCTCGGTTGATATTCGCATTCTGCCAGCCGTCGAGAATCGTGGATACGAAGCTATCACCGTCCTACTTCGATCTGCCCCTCGAAGGCTAGGGACTGTTGCCATTTCACATGGGCTAGGAAAATTCATCGCTTTTGACGATGTGGGCTTGGATTGTGTGACGATTTGCCCTGAGAGGAGTGAAGCCGATCTGAGTTTGCAGAGGCGCTGGGAGTATGGGCTGATCACGTTGCCGGACAAGGTGACGAAGGCTTGGGCGCAGTAAAAAAAACTCTGCATGCAGATCCTCTGAGCTAACAGAGGAGCCTGCTCATGAGGATCATCCGCCTGAAAGAAGTCATCGATTCGACCGGCCTGGCCCGGTCGACCATCTACAAGTACATCGGGGAAGGCACCTTTCCCAAGCCAGTCTCTCTGGGGGAGCGTTGCGTCGCCTGGGTCGAAAGCGAGGTGCAAGACTGGATTCTGGCAAGGATCGAGGAGCGCGATCTGGCTGAGGGTGCTGCGGTACGCTCCACCGGCCACCTGAGTATGGCTAGCTAGAAACGATCATTTGCGCCATGACTGGCTAAGGCTGGTCATGGCGCTTATGCCGCCTGGGGGGAGGCGTTCTCAGCTAACTCTCTTAAGCTGCGATTGGGTGAATCTCTCAGTTGACTCGGCAATGTTGCTTCCCATTGCCTGGTCAGCCTGGGGATGGCCAATGGGGGCTGGAGCGGGATCTAGTTATATAGCTCTAGACTATCAATCTCTACCTATCCAATAACCAATTCACTGATAGCTACATCACCACCACTTCCTGTCGATGGAGTAAGTCATCGGTTAATAAATACACAGCCGGTACTTGGTATGCGATACCGCTAACCAGGTACACAACCATGACCAGACGAAACAGCAACACCCTTCAATCCCAGTCCGATACCGCTATCCAGATTGAGCGCCTTATAAACGCCATTCAGCGTACCGATAGACAAGCCTACCGAATCACATGCTCGAAGCATGGAGAAGAGCGGGTCAGTGAGACCAGGCTGTCGAAATACTTCGATGGAGTCATGCAGATGATCGCGTTGTTCGAAGGGGATGTGGACTACCAGTACAACTGGCACCTGAGCCTTTTCCAGGAAGCCTGTCAGTCCATTGGGATAGAGCGCAGCCCTTTTGGTATTACCTGTTTGAGCGGGGATGAAACGCGTTACCTGAGTACCCGCGAGACGCTGAACGAGTTGACCAAGGCCATCCGCGCTCGCCTTACCCAAAAGCGATATACCCGCCAGGAGCACGACCAGCGCTACCAGGCGACTCGGCAAGAGATCACGGTCGGTCGCTACGTTGATGCTGTGCTGGATCGCTACGCCCGCACCTGCGTGGTCAGGGTTGATCTGTATTATCGGTCAGAGGCTCAAGCGAGGCTGCGTGTGGAGCATGTCTTCGCTGATCTGGACAGGCTGATGGTCGAACGCATGCGCAACCCGATTTTCGAGCATCTAACGGGCTACATCTGTGCAGTGGAGCAAGGGGCGAGCCGGGGCTACCACATCCATGCCGCTTTCTTCTTCAACGGCGCCGAGGTACGCGGCGACCTCTACAAGGCCCAGCAGATCGGCGAGTTGTGGGAGCACATCACTTGTGGCCAGGGATGCTTTCATAGCTGCAACCATGACAAGGCACGCTATGGGGAGCAGTGCGGGGTCGGCACTCTTCGCCGAAATGATCGAAAGGCTCGCGCCAACGTCCACCAAGCCATGCGCTATTTGGTCAAGGATGATCAGCGGCTGCTGCTGAGACCGCAGCGGGCAAGGTGCCTGCGTAAGGGGCAGATTTTCTGATGGGCGTTGTTGCCACGTATTTTCCATACTGGGCAATGCGGTGAGCTGCCCAGTATGGATGCTTGCCTGAGTCGTCTTTTATGACCAAAATAAAGACCAAATTAGAGGGTCTTTATATGCAAAGTATTTTCGCCGACATCGCAGTCAGCGTGTCCGAACTGAAGAAGAATCCATCCGGGGTCATGGCTAATGCGGACGGAATGCCGGTCGCGGTGCTCAACCACAATCGTGTCATGGGCTACATGGTTCCGGCCGAGTTGTACGAGTCGATGATGGAGCGCCTGGAAGACCTGGAACTGGTCGAGATCGCCAAGGCTCGCGCTGGGGAGAAAGCCATCCCGGTGAGCCTGGATGACCTATAAGCTGGAGTTCCTGCCTTCCGCCCTGAAGGAGTGGGAGAAGCTTGGTCATACGGTGCGCGAGCAGATCAAGAAGAAGCTCAGGGAGCGTTTGGAGATGCCTCGCGTGCAGGCCGACGCACTGCGCGACCTGCCGGGTCACTACAAGATCAAGCTGAAGGCTTCCGGTTACCGTCTGGTCTATCGCGTCGAGGATGAGCGGGTGGTCGTGGTGGTGGTTTCAGTGGGCAAGCGCGAACGAGGCGAGGTCTATCAATCGGCCAAGAAGCGCTAAAAAGGACACCCGGCGCTCATGGACGGTCGAGAGCTCCATTGCTTCCAGGCGGTCTCCCATTCCTCGTCGTGGCTTGCTTTCGGTATCCGGATAATCTGCAAGCAGGAGGGCTCGATGAGTCCCTGCCGGTATAGCTCAGCCAGCCGTGCCGGTACGACACGGTCTTGTTCTCCAAGCAAGTGGCGTTGGGGCAGTGCCGCGAGTCGATCTCGGTAATCCAGGGGATCCAGCGAGCCACTGAGTGGCGAAAGTCCCTGCATCTGCGCCCATAGCCGCGGGCTGAGATTGCCGGCGATGGTCTGGACGAGGCTGACGTCATCCCGTTGTGCCGCCAGCAGCAGTGCCAGTGCCGCGCCTCCCGAATAGCCCACCAGCTCGAATTCCCGGTTGCCATGGCGCTGCTTCAACTGATCCAGCGCCTGGCTGAGGCTGGTGATCACCTCCTGGGAAAAACGCCGATGGGTCCAGTGGGTAGGTTGGCAGGCTGGTGCCATGACGAACTGACAGGGCCGCGCCAGGTAGGCATTCGGCGTCGGGTCGTCCACGGCCAGCCGCGCCACCAGCAGGTTGTGTGGACTCGGGTCCAGGCTCGGCTGCGTCGCCGTCGCCCAGGCATGGCCATCGCCTTCCAGGTAGACGCGCAGGCGAGCGGGGTTCGTGGTGCCTTGTGGTGCCAGCACGGCCAGCGGGAACGGCTGCCCCGACAGGATCTCCAACTGCCGCCCATGCGCATCCGCCAACTGCTGCAACGCCTCACGGGGCGACTGGCAGCCGGCGAGCAAGGCGCCGGCCAGCAGCGCCATCAGGATTCGAAAGAAACCGGCCCACAGCCGTGGGCCGGAAAGGTAGTGGCTCATCAGAAGTCGTAACGGACCTTGGCAGTGAAGGTATCGGCGTTGAAGTCGGTCTTGCCGGTGTAGTCGTAGCTGACCCCAACCGTGACCGCGCCCAGATGGTAATCCGCACCGATGCCGGCTTCGTAGCTGTTGCGTACGGCCTTGGCACCTTGGCTGACGAAGGGCGTGCCACCCAGCGTGAAGGTCGAAGTGCTCTTGGCTTCGTCGGCAGCAAAGTCATGGTAGGCCATCAGCTTGGCCTGTGGCTGCAGGTTGCCATTGCCGACCAGGAAGTTGCCTGCCACCCGAAGGCCAGCACCGATCTCTGCCACCTCGTAACGCTGGCTATCCACCTTGAGCGCCGCCGACGAGTCTTTCTCGCGGTAGCTTTCGATATCGACACGGGCATAGCGGGCGGCCAGGCGGGGTTCGATCAGTACCTGGTCGTTCAGACGGTAGGTGTAGCCACCCACTACGTTGGCGCCCAGGACCTGGCTATCGTAGCTCCCCTTGGCGGTGGTGCCGGCGATACGGCGCTTGCTCTCGTTGTCGTTGATCCCATAGCTCAGATTGGCGTCAACGAAGTAGTTGCCCTGCTCGAAGCCGCTGTACAGGGTGAGGGCATTGCCGTCGACCTCCGTGGTGTTGCCGTTGTCGCTGTTCACGCCGGTATGCAGAAAGCTGTAGGCCAGACCCAGGGTCAACTGGTCACTGAGCTGGCCATCGGCGCCGATGGCGATGCCGCGGCTATAGGCATTGAAGCCGGCCACGCCGTCACGCAGGTCCTGGTTGGCATCGCTGTACAAGGCCTGGGCCCAGATGCCGGTGTGCTGCAGGACATCGCCCGAGGACGCGCCGCGCAGGCTGCCGGTGCGATTGCCGGTGACGTTGCTGACCAGCGTCTGGCCACTGGTGGCGGCTTGCGTCGCGCCGCCGTTCACTTCCGGTGCGAGCTGCTCGGTGAGTGTCTTCAGGGCTGCAGAATCCTGCGAGGCATTCACGTAGGCCAGGAAGAGCGGATCGTTGGGATTGTTTTGCGCCAGGCCCGTGACGACCTGGCTGAATGCTGCGCCAGCATGCTGTGCGTTGGCCGAGCCGCCGATCTGACCGATGACGTCACCGACTTCCTCTTGGCCCTTGGTGCTGACCGTGGCGATGATCCGGTTGTCGTCCGTAGCGTAGGTGTCGACATTCAGCAGGACCGAACTGCTGCTCACTGTCACACCTTCATCCAGCAGAGTGCCGGCCTGGACCAGGGTATAGCTGGCGCCCACAGCCTTGAAGTCGTCGCCCTGGGCCGTCAGTTGAATCTGCGAGCCCGCGGCGAATTGCGCCGTGCCGGAGACGCTGACCACGGCCGTGCTGGAGTCCGTGGCCGTGCTCAGGTTGAGCCCCAGCGACGAGTTGCCTGCTACAGCGAGATTGCCGTCGATGGTGGTGTGTGGTTGCTCGAATGTCAGGTGCGCCGGTGTGGCGTTGGCATCGCTGCCGACATCGATCCAGCCCGAGTCCTTCAGGCGGATGTTGACGCCGTCGACGCTGGCGTCGGTGCCACTGAAGGTCACGTCGCCATTGATCGCGATAGCGGACAGGCCGATCAGGTTGCCGTCGATGTTGCCAGCGTCCCAGACCAGGTTCACATCGCCACTGGCCTGTGAGGCATCGATGGCTTCGTCCCCGGCAATCAGGTCGCCGCTGTTCTGAATGACCAGGCTATTGCTGGCATTCGCGCCGTCGATATCGAAAGCACCGATCTCGATGGCGGTATCGTCAGCCTGGATCGTGCCCGTATTGAGCACCTGGACCAGCGCATCGGCAAAGCTCACGCCATCGAGACGCAGCGCGGTTGCATCATCGCCGCTGGCCAGGATGCTACCGTGGTTCTCGATTCCGCCGAGATCCACCCGATCCGGACCATCAATGTCATAGGTGGCGAGAACTGCCGTCGAGCCAGTGCCGCTGACCTGGATCAGGCCGTTGTTGATCAGCTTGCCAACGATGGTGCCGCCCTTGAGCTGGATGCCTGTAGCCTCTTCGCCATCGGCGAGAATCTTGCCGCTCGCAGCATTGACCAGGTCGCCCTGCAACACTGACTGGCCAGCGAACTTGAGGCCACGGATGCCGTCACCCTCAAGCACACCGCCAGCCACCTGCAGGGTGCCTTCATTGATCAGGTTGCCGTGGATGGTGGCCGGGTCGATCAGCAGGCCAGTGACGCCCGCGCCGTTCACCGTGATGCTGCCTGTGTTCTGCAGGTTACCGAACACCTCGGTCGGCGAGCCGATGGACGAGGGATTGTCATCGTCTCCGGCGTAAGACAGGTCGACGCCGTTGAGGTCATCGCCAGTGGCTTGTATCTGAGCGTTGAGCACCAGGTCGTGGTTGAAGGTGTCGCTGTAGAACTGGACCGGTTGCACGTTCTGATTGCTGAAACTGCCGGTGACTTCGGTGGTGTCGGTGTAGGTGTTGCCTTCGCTGTCCAGACCGCTATTGGTCAGCGTCAGAGCATGAGCTGCGAGAGGCAGAGTACTGGCGGAAATCGCCAGGGCGAGCAGGGTCTTGCGGTATGTGGGGTTCATGGAATTCCAGTCCTTGAAGGTGTGTGACAGGGGTTTCTCTTGGGGAGTTGGCGAAGGGGGGGCTCAGGTTTCAAAAACAAAAGAGCCCCTCTCCTGCACACGGCCAGTCATGGCCGTGTGCAGGTTGGTTATGTTCAGGACGTGATGCTTGTTAGCTGGTGCTCACTGTTCCGCGTTGATCGGGAACGGCATTGTTGCTGTCACTGCTCCGCTATACAGGCTTTTGCATACGTGATGCTGTCCTGCATGAAGTTCGACACCAGCGGGCCTCGCCCTGCCTGGATCTGCTTCAACTGCTCGGTCGAATAGGTCTCTTCCAACTTGTCGTAGACGCATGTGCAAATCGGCTTGGGAGAGCCGCCTTGTATACAGCCTGAGAGAAACTCTCCACGCAGCTTGGACTTGTCATCCGAGCAGCCCGCCAGAATCAGCAGGCTCAACAGCAGATAGAACGTGTTCTTCATTTGTCTGTCTTCCTTATCGCAGTACCAGGGAGCAGCCGAGGCCGATCCCGACAACCAGGCCAATGACCTGTGGGCCGATCATCCAGAACACTTTCAGCCAGATCAGGTGAAGCGCGCCGCCGTTGGTGTAGATCGCATCGGGTTGGGCAAACTTGCGGATGGCGTTGCCGAGCAGCGCGCCGATCCAGCCTGTGACCAGGCCAACGAGTCCGGCCAGCAGCTTCAGCATGAAGCTGGCGCCCAGCACCATGGCTGAGGTGTTGACGGTAAGAAAAATGATGGTGAGGACGAGCGACGCGACGCCCCAGCCGACCACCTCCAGACTGACGGATGGGCCATCCAGCCCTTCCGTCGATTCGTGTTCTTGCTCCATTGCGTCCTCTCTATAGTCGTGTGAGTCGGGTTACCAGGCGCTGCGGCAGAGGTTCTGCTGACTGTCCAAGGGCTGAAGAACCTGCGAGAGGTTCTGGGTCGGGAGCTTCACCGTTCTGCCGTTTGCGCTGAGCTGCAGGTTGTTGGCCTTGCGCAGCGCCGCCCAGAAGCTGGGGAAGCTCGCTCCACAGGCGTGACAGTTGGTGTAGAAGGGATTGCTGAAGGTGGTGCCGTCTATGATGACGTCGAAGCCGTTCCCTTCGGAGGAGTAGTCCTCTCCGGCGATGGTGGCGTAGGCGCTAACCGGGCTTTCGTCATCGTCCGGGCAGGAGATGTTCAGTTGGTTGCCGTTGCCGTCATCGACCAGGTGTTCCTCGACCCCCTGGGTGTAGCCGGTAGTCCATTCGTAGGTGCCGGCGTGTGCGGCATTAGCGGTTATCCAGCCCAGTAGCGGGAGCAGGATCAGTTTCTTGGGCATTGTGCTTTTTCCTTGTGCTGAGAGCTTGTTGATGGGCAGCGATGCCGATCAGGCGTGTCGGTCCTTAAAAGATGGGTCGTAAATGCCGTGGTCGTTTTGCCATCATAACGGGACGATTTTTGTCATGGCAAGAATCTCCGCATATCAGGACAAAGACCGCGATCTCGTGAAGCTGGGAACAGCGATACGGGCTCGCCGTACGGCGCTGGAGTTTTCGCAAGAGGCGCTGGCAGATGCCGCCTCGATAGATCGATCTCACATGGGCAAAATCGAACGAGGTGAACGCAACGTCACCTTCCTCAACATTTGCCGAATTGCGGCGGCCATCGGGTGTAAGCCCTCCGACCTGTTGGTGGATGCGGGGTTATGACGGTGGATTACTCGACGTGCTGGAAGCAGGGCAAGCCGTCCAGCAGTGCGGCATCCGGATCGAACAGCAAGAAGCGCACATCGGCCTGCCCGGCCAGGTGCAGGATCTCCACGAACTCAGGGGCCAGCCCGAACTCCAGTTGCCGCTGACGCAGTGCTGCCGGGCTGGTGTTGAGCAGGTCCAGATGCTTCTGCGTCCAGGGCGTGTTGCGCAGCTTGCAGCCAATCACGCTCTGGGCCGTCGTCTCGAAGAACTCCAGTTGTGGTTCGGGCAATTCGGTCGGCATGAGAAACAACCGATTCACCACCTCTTCAGGCAGATGGCCGGTGCTGATTTCCCAGCACCGACTGAATTGGCCGGTCTCGAAACGCAGACGCTGTACGATGTGTTGGGCTTGTTCCAGCGTGGGCTGCACGCCGAGCACAAGCGACTGCCCCTGGTCTTGGGCATGAATCACGTAGGACACCTCGCGCAATGAGCTGCCAGGTTGCAACTCATGCACGATCAGTTGAATCGACAGTTTGTCGAAACCACGCAAGAAGGGATTTGCAGACATAGAGACTCCGAACCGATGCGTGACCGCATCGGGCGATAGCGAAGTTGGAATAGAAAGTTACCGGAGCCCTTTGGGCTCCTGTTTATGTTGTCTCAGGTGCGGCGGTAGAGGCTGATGCCGGCCCGGCCAATGAAACGCTGGAACAGCAGTGCCAGCAGCACGGCAATCGGCAGCAGCGGGAAGCGCACCATCAGTATCACCAGCAGCAGAATTGCCAGACAGCCGGCGAGTAGGCCGAAGAACATAAAAGCCGCAGCCAAGATCCGTAGTAACGTCATCTGCGTTTCTCCTCAGAGATCGCCCTGTTCGGCCAGTGAGATGCAGCCTTCGCGGCCGACGATGATGTGATCCAGGGTTCGTACCCCGACCAGGTTCAGCGCTTCCTTCAGCCTGTGCGTCAGGTTGCGGTCTGCCTGGCTAGGTTCGGGATCGCCAGATGGGTGGTTGTGAACCAGGATGGCGGCTGCGGCGTTGTGCGCCAGAGCGACCTTGACCACTTCGCGTGGATAGACGCTGGTGCCGTCGAGGGTGCCCCGGAACAGCTCGTGAAAGACGATCACCCGATTCCGGTTGTCGAGCAGAAGCAGGGCGAATACCTCATGCTCGTAATCAGCCAGCAGCGCCTGCAGGTGGCTGAATACTTCCTTCGGCGAGCTCAATGCTCGCCCCCGGCGCAGACGCAGATTCGCCAACTGCCGGGCCATCAGCAGGATATCGGTTTCGCTGACCGGTGACTCGACCACGTAGGTCCCGGTCGGTTCAGTGGCCTTCAGTTTGTGCAGGCGCATGATGAGCTCCTTGAGGGTGATCGGTCGGAGGGATGTGGCGTTGGGCTTGCGCGTCCAGCTTCTCGGCCAGGCTGGTTTTCGCGGAGCGCTGGCGAGTCTGGATGGTGGGAGATGGGGCTTCTTCGGTGGGATAGAACTCCTCGGCAATGGCACCAGCGTCTTCCTCGCTGTCCTCGAAGGCGCCATTGCCGAAGCCACGCTGTGCCGCCTCATCCAGTGCGACCTGATCGAAGCCAGTTGCTTGCCGCTGTGCATCGAGCTCACTGGCGGCTTGCAGCGCTTCGGCCATGTCCAGGCCACCGCGTAGCGTGAGGTCGACGTAGAAGATCGGCGTGCCGTGGCTTTGCCGGGTGGACTTGCCGCGCAGGCGCAGCTCCAGCGGCAGGCACGCCAGGCGGTTGCCGGAGATGGCCTGGAGGTAATGCAGGCGAGCTGCCAGGGTGCGGATGCTGTTGAAGCCAGTCGTGCGGAACACGAAGCTACCCAGCGGATCGTCATCGCCAATGACTACGTTCAGCCGACCGTAGGGCTTGCAGGCATTGCCTTTGGCTAACGGGCAGGCGTCCGGCGAGGGACAGGGCAACGACTGCATGCCATCCTGAGTGACCCGTTTGCAGGTCTCGCCATTGCCCACGCACAGCGGCCGTCCGGACTGGCGGTCGAACAGCGTGTAGTCGGCGCGAAAATTCAGCTCGGGTTCGTTGAACAGCAGGCGTACCGGGATGCTGCGCAGCTTGTCCTCCTGGGATTTGCGCAACTCGTCGTTGAGCGGGTGCAGCAGCCAGCCATCCTTGCCCTGTACCTGAGAGGTGATGGTGAACTGGTCGTCTTTCTCCGGCAGACGCTTGCCGTTTTTCTCGA
Organism: Pseudomonas sp. LRF_L74; assembly: GCF_965644255.1. Lineage (NCBI taxonomy): Bacteria > Pseudomonadati > Pseudomonadota > Gammaproteobacteria > Pseudomonadales > Pseudomonadaceae > Pseudomonas > Pseudomonas sp. LRF_L74. Next base: position 20,888 of record NZ_CBFFRH010000016.1, read on the forward strand.
TGACTTTGCCGATGGCAATCCGTCCGAGTATCGGCGGAGTGATAGCCAGACCTTTGAGCATGGTGGTTCTCCTGGAAATGAAAAAAGGCCAGCCATGCAGCGCGAACTGCATGGACTGACCAAGGGGGAATGGTTGCGAGGTATTGGATTCAGCCGACCAGGAAGCGCCGCGCACCGGGCTTCAGCAGCGGGTATTTGGCTTGCAGGTAGGGTTTGTCCTGGAGCAGTTGAGCGACGTCGAGACCGATACTGTCCTTGGCTTTGCGCCAACTGACGTAGCCGCTGGAGAACTCCGCCCGACTGGCATCGCCCATGGCCTGCTGTAGCATCTGCTTGAGCTCGGCCTCGCGTTTTTCCTTGTCGGTAATCGACTGGCGCACGGTCTTGAGCTCAATGAAGGCAGCGATCAGCCCTGCATGGCTGCTGAAGTCGACGACCTGGCCGTTGTCCTCGGGATAGAGGGCGCGCAGGGCGAGCTCGGCCGAGGCGCTGCCGTCGGCGGGTGGCGGTGTATCCGTTTCCACGTACTGCCAGAAGCGACGTTCCAGCTCGATCAGGCGCGCGATCATCTGCTCGTCCCGCTTGATACGGTGGATTTCCAGCGTCTGGCCACCGAGCAGCACCGCCACGTCCGCTGCCTGTTTGCCGGTGACGGCGAGCTGGTGCATCACTTGCAACTGCACATACTCGGGGACGCCTTCTTTCCAGAGGCGTGCCCCGTTTATGCCAACTGTTTTGCATTCCAGGATCTGCACCTCATCCGCGCCAATAACCTCGCGATCAATGTTGGCCAGCATCCAGGGCAACTCCGGATCGGGATGCTGCAGCACGGCGTTGATGCGACGTACCTTGTGCTTCGTGCGCTTGCTGTAGTGCCAAGCCACGATGGGTTCCAGCACGTTGCCCCAGTACATCGGGCTTTCCTCGTCATGAGGGTCGGCTTTCGGCAGCTTGGCGTCGCGGCCGGTTTTCTCCATCCACAGTTCCAGTTGCGATTTATAGGGATTGAGGCCGACTGCGGCCGAGGCGTCAGAACTGCCGATGCCTTGCTTGCGCACGGCCAGCCAGTCTTCGCGGGGCAGTTCCTTGGTGCTGATCAGGCGCAGGGCAGGGCGTTTTTTGCGGGTACTGCTGTTCAATGAGGAGGCTTTCATCATGTTTCTCCTGCGGACATAAAAAGGCCCAGCCAGCACAAGGCTGACCGGGCTTTCTAGGGTGGTAGTCAGATGGGGAGTTTGGGATATGTCATTGACATATCCCTTGTTGTCGCTATTGTGGGATATACATAAGACATATCCCTTGGAGGTGTTCCATGGAACAAGGTGCCGTTTTTCAGAGCAACCGCAGCCAGGCGGTGCGTCTGCCCAAGGCAGTAGCGCTGCCCGAGGATGTGAAGCGGGTGGATGTGGTGGCGGTGGGGCGTGCTCGAATCATCACGCCGGCAGGCGAGGCGTGGGATAGCTGGTTCGATGGCGAGGGCGTGACCGCTGACTACATGGCGGAACGCGAGCAGCCTGTAGATCAGGAGCGGGAAGCGTTCTGATGCTGAAGTTCATGCTCGATACCAACATCTGCATTTTCACGATCAAGAATCGCCCCGAGCAGGTACGTGAATCCTTCAAGCGCTATTCGGGACAGTTGAGCATCAGTACCGTAACCCTGATGGAACTCATCTATGGCGCGGAGAAATCCTCTAACCCTGAGCGTAATCTGGCTGACGTTGAAGGTTTCGCAGCGCGGTTGGAGATCCTGCCATACGACAAACAGGCAGCTGCTCATTCGGGTCAACTGCGTGCTGAACTGGCCCGTGTTGGCAAACCAATAGGCCCGTACGATCAGATGATTGCAGGGCACGCCCGCTCCCAGGGATTGATTCTGGTGACCAACAACCTTCGTGAGTTCGAGCGGGTACCCGGATTGCGTGTTGAGGATTGGGCAAGCACCTGAGTGAAAACGCCCGACCAACGCGGAGTCTCTGAACAGCGCCCGGTCACCGGAAGGATGCTCGGGCGCTTGGTTTTCAAGGCCGTTATCAAGCAGCAAGACGCAACGCAGCATCCAGAGCACGCTGCTTGATCTGCGCCCCCTGGCCGAACCAGGCCGAGTCCAGGCGATATTCGGTGCTGCGCGCCCGGCGCTCGTGATCGACGAACTCGGTCACGGCGTTGAGCAGTCCCCAAGCGGTGCCGCGAGCCGACTCCAGGTTCGAGCCACGACCCCGGCCTTCGTACCGCTCCTGTACCTTGCGCAGGGCGCGTTCGTTCGGTAGCACTTCCGGCAGGGCGCCGGTCGGCGAGGTTTCGCACAACACATTCATGAAGAAGCCCAGGGCCTCATGCCACTGCACCTTGCGTTCGGCCAACGCACGCATGCGATACATGAAGTCGTCCCATTGCGATACGGCAATGCCGAGTTGTTTCTTCACTACCTTGGCATCGAAGCGGGTGTTGTGCGGCACCTTGATCGCCCGAGTAGTGCCGTCCAAGGCGACGGTCAGGGTGTTGTTGCACACTACGCGCACCGTGGTCGGGGTTGCCGTTGTTGCCAGGGTGCCGTCGCAGGAGGTGGCCAGCAGCAGGTAGCCGTTGACCTGATCGTTACCCTTGAGCGCAGCACCTTGACCGGTACGCGCGAGCGCCCAGAACTTGCGACCGCCCTTGAGTACCCCTGCAGTCTCCAGCTCGTAGCCGGAGACCTCGGTGAGATCGCGGTAGAACTCCAGGACGTCCCGTGGTTGCACCACTTGGTAGCGTTGTGAAACCACGGAGAGTGGTGCTTTGGTGTCCGAGCGGAAGAGCACCTTCTGCTCGGGGAAGGAATGAATAGCGCCCAGGTGGCCGACGGCATCGGACTTGAAGTGAACGGGGCTTTCCAGGATTTGCCAGTCCATGCCGGCTTCACGCTGCCAGACCTCGATGGGCTGCTTGCGCGGTAGATTGTTGCCCAGGCCATGCCAAGGAGTTTGGCCGACATAGGCCATGTGTTCGATTTGATGAGCCATGGTGAATTTCCTTTGAGCAATAGTCGGCATAAAGCACTGCGCAGGAGCGCAGCGCTAACCGGGAGTAGTAGGGGGACGGAGGAGGAGGGTGAGTCGGATCAGGCCGGCAGGTTGAAGCGGTGCCCGCAGATCAAGCAGAGGTTGTTGGCGAGCACGTGACGATCCAGCTTGTCACCGAGCTGGGCACCAAGGGCACAGCCACCGACACCGCCAACGAGGCCGCCAAGGATTGCCCCCGATACAGAGCCGAGGGTGATGCCCAGCGGGCCAGCAACAGCACCAATCGCTGCGCCGGCCTGACCACCGGCCAGGGCTGCACTGGCGCCACGAGCGGCACCACCTACAGCACCGACCGCTGCGGTGATCTTCATTGCATGGTGGAGTGAAGCGACTTTGGGGGAGTGACAGCGAGGGCACTGCAATGACATGGTTTGAGACTCCAGGGTGGGGATGTCATTGCAGTGATGTAGGGCTGAGAATTTTTCGAATCGAATGGCTTCGCCAGCATTTCGCTAAGACCGCTAAAGGCTACTCAAATGAGCGTCGTGGCAAGATTTATGTGCTAGCTGAACAATGTGACCGCAATGTGCTACATAGTGCGATCCTATCCTTCAAACTACGATCAGCTAGGAAATGAGCCAATACCAACCACCGTTGACGATGACGCCACATATGTTGACGTTGGCGACAGAGATCGGCGAGCGTGTCGGGCTTTTGTCCGCTTTGCATGAAGGCGCGTTGACGCCGCAACTGCGGCGTGGTAACCGCATCCGTACTATCCAAGCGTCCCTCGCTATCGAGAACAACACGTTAAGCGTCGAGCAGGTCACTGCGGTGTTGGGTGGCAAACGCGTGCTCGGTTTGCCGCGTGAAATTCAGGAAGTGCGTAATGCCTTTTCAGCCTACGAGGCGATGCCCGAGTGGCAACCGAGTTCGCGTGATCATTTGCTGTCAGCCCATGCGCTGCTGATGCATGGGCTGATCGATGATGCCGGTAGCTATCGGCGCGGTGGTGTAGGCATCTATCGAGGGGAGCGTTTGCTGCACATGGCGCCACCGGCTAACCGGGTTCCGCAGTTGATGGATGACTTGCTGGCATGGCTGAGCCGTTGCGAACTACATCCACTGATCGCTAGCTGTGTGTTTCATTACGAGTTTGAGTTCATCCACCCCTTTGCAGATGGCAATGGGCGGATGGGGCGCCTATGGCAAACCTTGATACTCAGCCAATGGCGAGCGGTTCTTGCATATTTGCCAGTCGAGAGTGTGATTCGTGAGCAACAGGATGCTTATTACGAAGCATTGGCTATTTCTGACAAGGCAGCAGAGGCGACGCCCTTCGTTGAATTCATGCTGGCAACCTTGCGGCAGGCGTTACTTGAAGGTGTTGTAGGCGATCAAGTAAGCGATCAAGTAAGCGATCAAGTAGCACGCTTGCTGCAAGCGCTAGCGCCAGGTGAGACTCTCAAAGCCAGCGAATTGATGCAGCGTTTGGGGCTGGCGCATCGTCCGACTTTCAGCAACAACTACCTCAAGCCTGCCCTGGCAGCTGGCTTGATCGAGATGACCGACTCTGCGTCACCGCGTAGTCCCGCGCAGAAGTATCGGAAAGCTGGGCCAACCTGAGGACTAAGTCGCTTATAGAGCCTAGACATCTCTTATCGCTGCAGAATCGACAGCTCTCTTAGGGAGCAATCGGCTTGATGTGATGGCACTTTGCTCTTAAGCATGTTTATAGGCCAGTGTGTTCCGGCTAGTGTTGCAGTCGATTTGTAGTCTTAGGATGTAGTTCTAATCTAGGAGGGTAGATGAAGGTCCCGAATCCGCCTTTGGCAAAGGATCTGATGGCCACCGCCAGAAGCTTTGGTAGTTATGATCTGGCGGCTGCTCTGGCTGATCTCATAGACAACAGCATCAAGGCCAAGGCAAAACGGGTTGAAATCAGCTTTTTCCCTTTGCAAGACGACGTGATTGTAAGAATCAGGGATGACGGCCTTGGAATGAACAGGCAAGCGCTGATGGCTGCCATGCGACCTGCGAGTGCCAATCCACAAGCCGAGCGTGAGCCCGATGACCTTGGCCGATTTGGTTGGGGGCTGAAATCGGCGTCTCTATCCCAGGCTCGGGTTCTGACCGTCGTGTCGTGGCAGGCAGGCTCCCTGACGGCTGCTCGATGGGATATCGACGATATCGATGACTGGAGCATGGAGGTCCATGAAGGGAGCGACGCGTTGCCCCTTCTGGAGTGGCCTGTGGATACGCAGTCAGGGACAGAGGTGATTTGGACTCGCTCGGATAGGTTGCTGGATTGGGACAACTGCCATTCGGTCGACGAGTCGCTCACTCCCAGCATTGCTCATGCGATGCAAAAGCTCTCTCTGATCTTTCACCGTTATCTTGCCGGTGAAGGGGGTCGGAGGCTGCTCATCCTTGTAAACGGTCGCCCGCTAAGTCCGGTCGACCCCTTCATGACCGCTCATGACGCTACGCAAACGTTGGATGCTGAGAGCATTCCTATGCCGAATGGCGAGCAGATCAGTATTCAGCCGTATGTACTTCCGCATTTTTCCAAGCTCTCAACGGAGGAGCAGGCGCTGCTCGGTGGCCCGGAAGGTATGGTTCGGAATCAGGGCTTCTACGTTTATCGGAATCGACGTCTGATTATCTACGGAACTTGGTTTCGGATTGTGCCTCATGGTGAGCTTACTCAGCTGACGCGTGTAAGAGTTGATTTGCCAAACTCGTTGGATGCTGATTGGCGAATCACAGTTGATAAGTCGGACGCACAGTTGCCCCCTGTGCTTAAACGCCGTCTGCAGGAGGTTGTCAGGCGGTTCAATCAACGCTCTGTGCGCGTTCACAGGAACAAGGGGATTTCCTTGGATCGTACGGCTGTTCAGCCTGTTTGGCGCCGCTACGTAAAAAATGGGCAAGTCCGTTATTTAGTAAATAGAGACCATCCGATGGTAGCGCAGCTGCTCGGAGTTTCGAGTGTTGCTGAAGAATTTGATGGGGTACTCCGTTTGTTGGAGTCCTATTTTCCTACTGATCTGTTTCTCAAGGATGCTGCGACTGGGGTGAGCCAGTGTTCAACTTCTACAGAGGATTTCGATGCTCTACTGGATCAGTGCATGATCAATTACTTGCAGGAATGTGATGGCGCTCCGGAAGTAGATGGTTTCTTGAATTTCATTGCGCGAGTCGAACCGTTCTCGAATCAGTGGGCTTACACGGAAAGCTATGTCCGAACAAATACAGTCAAGAAATGGGGGGTAAAAAATGGAGTTTGATGCCAGCCTGAACTATCTCCGTGTCGAGATAGATAAGAGGACAAATGGACGACTTCCTGTTCCTCAAGGGTTTTTGGATGATCATGTTCGCAATGTTTCTGGCATAAGGGTTCTATTGAGTGACGATCTCAAGGCGCGACTAATCCGGCATCTGGAAACGATTTATGGTACTCAGCAAGGTACCGGTCATGTGCTGAAAACTGACTTTCAGGAGTGGTATCCAAATAGAAAGGCGGATATTCAGTCCTATTATTGGCGCAGACTAAACAAGTACTGGGTTGATTATTCTGTCCTGCCTGTGCAGGTTGTCAAATCTATCGATAAAGTGACTGATGAGATTCTGGGGTATCTCGGGGATCCGCAAGAGGAAGCAAGCTGGCGCCGTCGTGGCTTGGTGATGGGGCATGTTCAGTCTGGGAAAACCACGAATTACTCGGCTCTGATAGCCAAGGCAGCTGATGCTGGCTATCGCATTATTGTTGTGCTTGCTGGCTTGACAAGTTCGCTTCGGTATCAGACCCAGGTAAGGCTAGATCAGGCCTTTGTGGGAAAATCCTCTCTGGGTGACAAGTTGGTTTCTGAGATTTATCCGATCTCAAATGTGTTGAAGGGGATGGATGACGAAAGTCTAAAGCAGCGTCAGCCATTTTGTGGAACCACGCAGAGTGGTGATTTTAGTGTCAATATTATCCGAGGGATTACTGCTGAAGAAGGTAATTTTGCTGGCCCCATTCTTTTTGTAACCAAGAAACATGAAAAAGTATTGGAAAGTTTGGCCTCTTGGTTGGGGGATCTCAAGCCAGGAAGCCCTCTTGATGGCCCTATGCTCCTCATTGATGATGAGGCAGACAATGCTTCTGTCAATACGTCGAAAGATCCGAAAAAAACCACGCGCATAAACTCTAGGATTCGCGAGCTACTCAAATGCTCTCGTCGCTCATCGTATGTTGGCTATACGGCTACTCCCTTCGCTAATATTTTCATTGATCCAGATACTGAACATGAGATGCTCAATAGTGATCTTTTTCCAGAGCATTTTATAAAATCCCTTGAGCCTCCGGAGAATTACGTAGGTGCTGAAAAGCTATTTTCAGAAAAAGCCGAGTATTTTGAGTCCTGCGTTCGAGAGATTCCGGCAGATTATATTGATTATCTCCCTCTTAAACACAAGTCTGGTGATGTGGTTCTGGAATTGCCTCAAAGCCTCAAAGATGCGTTGTATCAGTATGTTCTCGCTAGAGGGATAAGAGTTTTGGATGGTGAGGGGCATAAGCACTCGTCCATGCTAGTGAATGTGAGCAGATTCAACGCGATTCAGAAGCAGGTCCATGACTTGTTGTATATCCTTTTGCAAGACGTGACTGCGGCAGTTGATGCATGGGCATCAAGCGCAGCATGGCCTAGTTCTCCGACTATGGTGCAGTTGTACAATATTTGGCTTGCAGAGTTCTCGAATCAGGTTGACTTTGGTTGGGATGATATACGGGGTGCCTTGAAGAGAGGGTTGGCACCTATTGAAGTAAAGCTTGTTAACATGAAAGGAGGTGGGTTGGATTATAATAAGCCGCCGGCATCGGGCATTCATGTAATTGCTGTTGGTGGACTTGCATTGGCGCGTGGCCTGACCTTGGAAGGTCTTATCATTTCCTATGTCTTGAGAAATGTGGGTGCCGCTGACACTCTCTTGCAAATGGGGCGCTGGTTTGGATACAGGGATGGGTACGCGAAAATCTGCCGGATCCATGCAACTGAGGAAATGTTGGGCGATTTTCGTGAAGTTAGTGAGGCAGTTGAGGAACTGAGAAATGACCTCGTTCGTATGGAGCGTATGAAGGTCACTCCGAATGAATTTGGACTTAAGGTTAGGCAAAGTCCCACGGGGATAGCAATCACGGCAGCAAATAAGATGCGCGCTGCAAGGTCTGTGGTCATGGCTGTGGACTTGTCGAGTCGACATTTGCAGGCCTACGAGCTTTTTAATGATAAAGGCACAAATCAGAAGAATGTTTCTGCAGTTGAGTCTCTGGTAGAGCGTCTCGAGGCTGAGTATAGCGAGAGTCGTGACTTTGACGATGGGGCTCTTGTGTGGACCAGAGTTAGTGTTTCCTTGGTTCAAGATCTTCTCAAGAGGTTTGAGTTGCCTCAGCTTGAGTTTGCACATGGCCAAGGCGATTCTAGCCTAGTACTTGATTATATCGCTGATCGTGCATCTGGAGAGCTTGCATGCTGGGACGTTGCGATCCCGTTTCGCCGAACTGGCGAGATCGGATTGAATTTCCCATTTAAAGCGAGTGAAGGGAAAAAAATATACTGCCGGAATCGTAAGTCTGGTGTGACAAAGTCTGATGATCCAGATGTGATAAAAATTACCGCTAATCATGTTGTGGCAGATGCTGCAGAGTTCGATTTACCCTACGGAGAAAGGCAGCGCATTGGGGATGCTCTTAGCGAGCTGAAGGAGAAAAACCCAAAGGCCAGCCCCGAGAAATTGCATTTGATGGCGCGAACTCGACCTTTGCTTTTGATTCATGTCATCGCGTTTGGTCTCAAGGAGACTACGTCTAGGGATTCAAGTAGCAAGAAAGATCTCAAATTCGATCAAGATGCACCAGTTGTTTCTCTTAGTTTGGCGTTTCCAAAAACGGAAATTTCTGCAAAGCCGCGAGAGTATTTTGCGACTAGACGCTTAACTGAATTGATGCAACGGCAGCGCGAAGAACTTGAATCGGATGAGGATTTTGACAGCGATGAGTGATTTTAACGCCAAGTGGGATGAAGTTGCTCACCTTGGAAGGGGAGCAGGGCGCTTTCGGGTCTGCCCCGACCATCATCTAGACCTCTTCATCGGCTATACCAGTGCAGGCGAACGAGAGTTCACTCTGGAGTCTTCCGTCGCTGCTCTTGACGAAGCTGTATTGCCTGAATTCGAGAATATCTATGTGACTCAGCAAGAGTCTTCCGGCGTTCGAAGTCTCACGCTATGCCTCACTGACCATCAACTGAAGGATCTCTTCTCCATCATTTGCTGCGATCTGGCAGAGGCTTCTTCAAGAGCTGAAACTCCCGCAGGAGCTGCCGGGGTATTTGGCCTTCGGCTTGGCCGATGGGCAGATCTGCTTCGGCGTGGACTGTCACGCCAACTGTCATTCAAAGAGCGCTTGGGATTAATGGGCGAGCTTTGCATGGTGCTCTGGGTTATCGACAATTGTGGGGTCGATCCGGTGGTTGCCGTGCGAGGGTGGCGTGGCCCAGACGGAGATACCAACGATATTGGTCTCAACCATATTCGCATTGAGGTGAAGTCGCAGCTATCAACCCAAGCTGGCCTTATTCGGATTTCTTCGCTTAACCAGTTGGACAGTGATGGGCGTGAGCTATCTATTGCTCTGCATCGCTTCGTGGCAGCCGGGAGTGGTATCAGCTTGAAGTCGCTGGTCGACGAGATTGTGTTTGGGCTTGCTGGTAATTATGCCGGATTGATGGAGTTTCAGCGGAAGCTGCTCTTGCTCGGATACCAACAGGACGCAGCATACGTAGACGAGACCTTCAATCTGGATAGCACCAGATTCTATCGAGTTGGCGAGGGTTTCCCTCGGTTGGTCCCGTCAACGGTGCCTGAGGGAGTTGTCAGGGCACAGTACGACATCGCTTGCGATGTCATCGACGAATATCGAATAGAGCAAATGGAGCTGGAGGCTCTGGTGCATGGCTGATCTCCAAGTCGAGTATGACGAACTGTTGGAAGAGGTTCGCATAGGCAGTGTTGCTGATCATGAGCTACAGATAACCGAGTTCTTTCGAATCTATGCCGCGCTTGCTGCAGAAAATGGCGACACACCCGATTTGGAATACTGCCCGATACTCAAGGAGGGGCAGGGAGGCTATCGAGTCGACGGATATGCGCTGGATCTGCAGGGGGAGGGGATTGATGAATCTGGTGATTTGTATCTGGCGGTCTGCGACTACCGTCAGGATTATAGCCTGACTTCGATCAACAGCCGAGACGTCGAGAAGGCTGTCAGCGGGGTTGAACGCTTCTTTCAATTGGCTTTGGATAGCAAGTTTCTTCAGGGGCTGGAAGAAGCGAGCCCGGCCTTCCAGTTGGCCATTCTCATTCAGCAATATGGGAATCGCATCAGACGCTTGCGGGTGATTGTTTTCACCAACGCGCATCTGAGAGTGAAAAAGAGCGCCTTCGAGACTAGGTCGCTAGCGACGGTAACGTTGCATACCAACGTCTTGGATCTTGAGCGGTATGTGAAGATTTCGTCGACGGGCTCTGAGCCTGTGGAAATCGATTTCGCTGAGGATTTTGATGGCGCCATCGAGTGTCTGCCGGCGTCGACAGGGGCAGACAACTACCAGAGTTATCTTTTCGCTATTCCAGGAGTCGTCCTAGCCAAGGTATTTGCCATATATGGAAATCGACTTCTTGAGCAGAATGTGCGGACGTACCTCCAAGCCCGGACAGGGGTTAACAAGGGGATTCTGAAAACAATTGCCGAAGAGCCAGGCATGTTTTTCGCTTACAACAATGGGCTTACCGCGACGGCATCGTCGGTTGGTACGCATAGGCTGGAAAGTGGAGCGTTGGTAATTTCTCAGATCAAGGACTTCCAGATTGTCAACGGCGGGCAAACCACTGCATCTTTGCTCTATGCGCGAGACGGGCAGGGAAGGGATCTGAGCCATGTATATGTCCAGGTCAAGCTCTCCGTGGTCGATGAGAAGCGCCTGGAGGCGGTGGTGCCGCGAATCTCCGAGTATGCGAATACGCAGAACAAGGTATCCCTAGCCGACCTGGCGTCCAACAGCCCCGTACAGATCAGAATCGAGCGATTGTCCAAGGAAATTTCAGCGCCTCAACTGGCGGGTGCATTGCACAGCAGCAAATGGTTCTATGAGCGAGCGCGTGGTCAATACAAGAATCTCTTTGCGTACAAGTCCACTTCGGAGCGTAACAAGCTACAGCTTATCTATCCAAAGGCGCAGGTGCTTACCAAGACAGACCTGGCCAAGTATGAGCTTTCCTTTGAAGGACGCCCGCACCATGTGAGCGAAGGGGCTCAGAAGTGCTTCACCCGATTCACCAATACGGTGCTGGTGGGGTTCGGTGACGGTTCCAAGGCTAGCGAAACCTGGTACCGCAGAACCGTTGCCAAAGCTTTGCTGTTCATCAGGCTTGACGAAGAGGTGCTGAAGTCAGGTTGGTATCAGAGTGATCGTGGTTACAAGGCTCAAATCGTTACTTATACGGTTGCTGCTTGCGCTCAGGGTTTCCGTGATTCTGGTATGCAAATCGATTTAGATAGGATCTGGCGGGAGCAAAGCGTGCCGGAGGGCTTGCTAGGATGGATGTTCACAGAGGCTTGGCGGGTAGCGGAAGTACTGAAGTCTCCACCGGATAATGTCAGGAACGTCTCCGAGTTTGCCAAGCGTGAATTTTGCTGGGAACAGCACATCAAAGGGCGCGTCGGCATCCCCGATGCCTCCGTCAAGCAGTTTGGCGTTTCGATGCAGGAGTACGTCAACGACACCAAGCTGGGAGCCAAGGAAAGCGCACTGAACCAAGAGCTAGATTTTGATGTTGCACTCGCTGGCTTGTCCTCCAAAGCTAAGGACATCATGGCCCTAGCCAAGCAGAGCGGCATCGCATCTCCCAAAAACATGGACGCTCTGAGCAAGCTCGCCGCTGGCCGGATGAACCTTTCAAAAGGGGAGAAGGGGGCGCTGAAGCACCTTCTGGAGCGTTTGGATATCCAACACTAATTGAGCTTTTGGAGAGTCATGGTTCAAGGCGACGGGAGTCAGGAAAGGCGGGCCAGGAGACGAATTTTTGATTACAATCCCGCACCGTTTCCAGCAGCCAATTCATGTCCATTTCCGGTCCGCGTATCCCGCATTCCCATAGCTCGAAGACACGCCAGCCCCGCTGTAGCAAATCGTTGCGGGTTCTGAGATCCCGCTCAACGTTCTGGTCGAATTTCTGCTTCCAGAATTCGGCGCGAGTTTTCGGGGTGGTGGCGTACCTGCAGCCAGGGTGCCTATGCCAGAAGCAACCATGAATGAAGATGCAGACCCGATAGCGGCGAAGTACCACATCTGGTTTCCCTGGAAGATTTTGCTGGTGCAAGCGATACCTGAAGCCATGCCGATGCAGAAACCTTCGAACCTTCATCTCCGGGGATGTATTGCTGCCGCGGATGCCAGCCATCATGCGAGACCTGACTTCACTGCTGACTATGTCCATGACTGAAACCCAGATTCCACTGCTGCCTCCTGAAGAAACTGATCTTAATGATAGCGTGACAATAGATCGCCCCATTCAGGTCGTCGACCTGTTCGCTGGCCCGGGCGGGCTTGGAGAGGGTTTTGCCTCCTCCGGAGATGGCGATCGATTCCGGATTCTTGTGTCCGCGGAGGCCGAACCCTTGGCACGAGAGACGCTGAAGCTGCGAGCTTTCTATCGCCTACTCAAGCGTGAAAACCCTGACTGCCTTCAGGACTACTACAATTATTGTAATGGTAAGACCAATAAACCTTACTCGGATAAAAGTGAAGCCCAGTGGGACGAAGCGGATCGTGAGGCTCGACAGATAAAGCTGGGCTCTCAAGCAGGAGACAAAGAGCTTGACGATGTTCTAAAGGAGCATCTTGATAGAGATCATCCTTGGGTGCTGATCGGGGGGCCGCCCTGTCAGGCGTACTCTATGGCGGGTCGAGCACGCAATCAATCCAAGGCGGATTACAAGGCTGAAGATGATGATCGACACTTTCTCTATCGAGAGTATCTTAGAATACTCAAAGAGTATCAGCCCACTGTTTTCGTAATGGAAAACGTCAAAGGAATACTTTCTTCAAAGGTGGGGGAAGAGAGAATCTTTTCCCAGATTCTGAAGGATCTTTCTGATCCTCATAGAGCTCTTGGTGAGCCCGAATCTGGTCGGCGATACCGTATTTGTTCCCTAGTAGATCCACAATCGTTCGGGCCTACAGAGGATATTGAAAAAATTGATCCTCACGCATTTGTAATCAGATCTGAAAAATACGGTATTCCGCAAGCTAGGCATAGGGTAATTCTGCTGGGTATTGCTCTTGATGAGAAGGGAAAAATACCTAAGCATGACTTGCTTAATGAAATTGATGGTCGCGTGAGTGCTGGAGAGGTATTAGGGGGGCTACCAAAAATTCGTAGCAGACTGAGTCGTGGGGGGGACGATACAGACGCTTGGTATGATGAGGTAATTCGCCAGCTTGGCGAGCTTAGAAGTGAGATAAATAAAGAATCGGAAAAAAAACTCGCGCCGAGAATGGATATTGCTCTAAGTGCTCTATCATCTAGGAGGCTAGACGTTGGGGCGCTACGTGTGGCTCGAACAAATAATGATGGCCAGACCGGTATTGGGCCCTTGGATGCGTGGTATCTCGATGAGAAGCTCGAGTACTGGTTGAATCATGATGCTCGCGGACATATGCCTTCTGATCTGCGTAGATATGTATTTGCTTCCACATACGCTCAAGCACATAAAACCTCGCCAAAAGGACATCTGCAATTTTTTCTGTCGGGGCTCGCGCCTGCGCATAAAAATTGGGAGTCCGGAAAGTTTAGTGATAGATTCCGGGTGCAGCTTGAGGGGCAGCCTGCGACAACTATAACAAGTCATCTTTCCAAGGATGGTCATTATTTCATTCATTATGATCCAAGTCAGTGTCGCAGTCTGACTGTGCGCGAAGCAGCCCGTTTGCAGACGTTTCCAGATAATTATTTTTTTGAAGGGAACAGGTCTCAACAGTTTCAGCAGGTAGGTAACGCAGTTCCTCCCTTATTGGCCAATAAAATTGCTTCGATTGTTTTTAGCTTGGTGTCTAGAATGCCAAGGAAATTTTCTCGTAGAGTTGAAGGCAGGCTCAAGCTCGGAAAGAGGAAGAGAGCACTCGATCTGGCTGAATCTGATGAGAGGGGCTGAGAGCCCCCTTTTTTATATTTCGCACTCTTGGATTATTTTGTTTATATAGTCACCTCTGAGGGCTCTGGCTCGAGTTCCATTTACAGCCTCTGTTGCGGCCAACTTGTAATCTGTGGGAAGGTTTTTTTCAAATTCTTTCAGTTTTTCTGAAAGTTTTTCTGGTGCTATCTTTTTGTTTTCTTGAATGGCTTGGCAAAGGCAAACTATTAAGGTGAAAATATTCGCTTTGTTTAGCCAATATGTTTTTCCGGATGGTTTTGTGGCTAGTATTAATTTTGCCGCATTTTCAATGAGGTCTACGATCTTGTCTTTTTCGTTGAATTCGTATGCATAGTCGTCTAGCAGATCGTTTGTTTTTTCATTTCTGTTGAAATATCCGGCTATTAGTGTGGACATTATATTTAGTGTGTGCATCAGGTGAACCTTTCTTGAAAGCTCCCTGGCAGTGAATATTCTTTTGTCAAGAATTAACTTTCTATATTTTTGGACTTTCTTGGGGGTCGCCCATTTTATAAATGAATCTGGAATGTTGGGGTCGATATGAAGTTCTGACTCGGCTTCGTCAGGAAAATATAGCTCGTCCGTAAGAAGCTTTCCTACACACATAAACTCAGAAGAGGAGTACTGGGTGGAGGCCTTTTCTATAGAGGTGAGGGAGTTTGAGGTTCTGTTGATTCGCTGGAATATCTCAATGATTTTCGGATCGTCATTTTCTAGGTCTAGCTCAATGACGGCTATTTCATATTTTAGGAACTCAGATTTTTCCTCGTCCTTCAGATCCTGATAGTGGCTGCCTTCTATCTCGAATACTCCATCAATGAAATCTACAATCGCGTTTGTACGCTGCTGTCCGTCAACAATGCATGACGTTGCCGACATGTTTTCTACGTCCACCTTGCCTTTTGATATAAAAATTTGTGGAAAAGGTAGGCCGAGAAGAATTGTCTTGACAAAGTCTTTTTTGTGAATTTCGCGCCAGACCAGATTTCGTTGAAAATATGCGTCAGGTATCAGTCTCTTGGATTTTACTTCGTTAACGAGAGTTAGGAGTGATATGGATCTTACTCTGTAGTCGATCATATAGTCTTCCCTTTTAGTTCTTTATATTTTTCTATTAGCTGGGATTGCTTTAATTCAAAAATATATTCACTGGAATATATTCCTGCATTTATTGATTTGAAGAGGTGGAGGTGCTTTGAGCTTAGTCTTCCAAAAAAATTATTCCAATTGGTTTTTTCTGAGCACTTGGGCATAAGATCGGGGCGGAATATACCTTTTGCCATGTATTTGTAGAATGAGTTGTAGGTTGGTTGTCCGTGTGCTCTGGGGAAGCGGGTAAGGTCCGAGTAGTAATTTGTGGCTTCTGCTGATATCTCCATATATCTCAAGAAAAGCTCTTGATTGATTATTGCTATGTCTAGGTCGGATGTGCCGGGTGTAAAAATGTTTTCTTTGTGCAGGCTGTGTCTTGTCTTTGATGAGCCGACAATTTGTATGGACAAAAACGGTATCTTGAAGAAATTTTTAATTTCTTCAAGTATGTCGAATTGAGTGTCTTCTATGTTTTTAAATGCTGCGGTTGGGTAGGCTAAGAATATTTTCCTGGCTATGGCGTCGTTGGGGATGTTTCTTTTAATACAGCTGTCTAGGCTTCTGATGTGATCGATTTCTAAATTTGGGGTGGGATGTGCGGAGGTGTTTACTGTAGTAGAGAGGGTGGAGCTATCTTCTTTCTGTTTCATACGCAACTTTCCCTGTTTCATAAGGCTCGAGGCGCAGCTATCATTTTTGAACTTGTCGACTAGGCCGTTCACCTGGAGCGTAATGTCATCGTTTCGCTCACTTGCCTGCCGCATCTAGATCTTCCTTCGGATGGTAGCTGATTTTGAATATGAAAGTCTGATCGTGCCTATCTCAAACTTTCGTGGAGCGATGAAAGCTTAGGTGTAAATTTTCAGAGCTGGAATGGCGTAAGAGCTTTATTAGTAGACATCGGAGAATTTTTGTGTTTTGGATGGTGGCAGATTGGGAGGTGCAATTCTAGTGGTGTCGAGGGACGTCTGATCGTTCGCGGTACTTAGGATTGCTTCGATACGCTCACCTAGTAGTTTCCATGCATCAGTTTTTTCTTTCGCGTAATCATGGTGCAGGTAGTGTCGTCGAACTTTTGAGCCACCTAACAAGTGGTTCTGGCAGCGGTCGATAATCTCCAGTGTTACGCCGAGCTCCTGCATCATGGTGGCACCAGTGCGCCGCAAGTCATGTGGCGTCCATTCCCCTTTGGTGCCCTTGCTCAGCACTAGAGAATCGTCATTGTGGCGACCAGTAAGCGGCTTGCTGCGGTTTTTGAAGCGGCACTGCCGGTCACCGATCAGCTTGCTGACTGTCTTGGTGTCGACGTGGCTGCTCTCGTCCTTGCTGGGGAAGCAGAACGGTGTATGGCCGGTTTCATCTTTCAGGCGCTTGAACTGGTTCAATGCGAAAGGCGCCAGGAACACGTGGTGATCCTGGCGCTTGCCTTTGTGCCCTTTGGTGGCCTCGGCTGGGATGAACCAGGTGCCTTTTTCCAGATCGACGTGGCGCCACTCGGACTTGAGCAGCTCGCCGATGCGGCAGAGGGTACTCAGGCAGATCCACACGGCGCATTGCACGCGTGGATTGACCGGGCGGATGCCGGAGTATTTCTGGCCGGCGGGGAGGGTGTCGTAGTCGCGTTCGAGGCGGGCGAAGATGTCGCGTAGTTCGCGGATTTCGTCGGGGGAGAGGAGGCGGTCGCGTTGTTCCTGGTAGTCGTGGTCGAGGAGTTTGTTGACGTCCACCAGGTCGGCTGGGTTGCCGTCGGCCATCAGGCCGCGCCAGGGTTTGCGCTTCTCGGCCCAGCGCAGCATCTGGCCGATGTCGTTGTTGCGGATCACGACGGTGCGGTTCAGGCCGCGGGCCTTGACCGAGCGCAGGACGGCGAGCAGGTCTTTCTCGGTGAGGTTGCGCAGCGGCTTCTTGCCAATGAGGGGCAGCACGTCCTTGGTGAAGCTGCGGCGCAGTTCGGCGTTGCCGTCCTGGCGGGATACGCCGTCGTGCATCCATTCTTCGAAGAGGTCGGCGACCGTCTTGTTCTCCGCGGCTTGGCGTTCGGCCTCAGCGATGGTGGCGGCGATGGCGGCCTGGGCTTCGATCTTGGCGGCCTTGCGGGCAGTGGTGGGATCAATGCCTTTGGTGACGGTCGCTCTGACTTCGTCGCGCTCGGCGCGGATCTGCGCCAGCGATTTCTTGGGCCAGCTGCCCAGGCGGTGATCGCGCTTGGCTCCATCGAGTTTGAACTCGTAGCGAAACAGGACGGTGACGCCGCGTACACCCGCACGCACCTTGGCGACCAGGCCGCCGTCTTCGCGCAATGTCTTGCCGTCATCGGCCGAGGTGAGCGCTTCCAATTGCTTCGCCGTCAGTTTTGCCACTTCCTACCCCTTGCCTGATTCGGTCGTCCTGGAATTTTGCCCCACTTTTGCCCCACCGAATCGCTTGGCTGTCGGTGGATGCTGGTGGATTGTGATGGACGCCAATATAGCCTGCATACCCCGTATTTACTAGGCTGTAGGCGTTCCTGTAGCGTCCATGGACTTCCATGGAAATCCACCAAATAAGAGCATGGGGTGCAAGGGGTAGAGTGTTAGAGTCACTCCGTCCCGACCAAAAATCCAACCACTTAGCGGCGGTTGGATTTTTTACAGCCGGCACATCGGTGCTACGGGATAACGACCGGCCAATGCCTCAATGGCACGGAATCTCACTTCGTGGGCTGCGAGAAGATGGCGATTCGCGCTCCATGGTGACTTGGGCCAGTTGCTGGCGTAGCCGGCGAAGCTCGGCATTCTCACCGCGCTGCTTGCCATTGCCAGGAAAGGCGTCGTCACCTTGCTGTTCGTACTAGCGCTTCCATTTGCCCAGGCGATGCCGAGCGTCTCGGCCACATGACGGAGTGGCGTACCGGCAAGCATTTGGTCTACCGCTTCACGTTTGAAAGATTCGGGAATCTGGTCATGAACACTCCTAGCGGCGGACATTATCCACCTTAAGTCAGTGTCCACTGGCTCCGGGACAGACCAAACCCTGGTGGCCCTGTCTGCCTGGACGAGGAGGGAACTGCCTACCTGGATCACCACCGTAGCATGAACGTCTTGGTCGCCCGGATCCGCCAGTTGATTCGAGAACCCTGATCACCGCAGGAAGGATGACCATCGCTACCAGGTCAGGCAGCAGGAAAATGGAACCATCTATTATGTTGATTTCGTGCTCGATCGTTACGGTGGTCAGGATCGACCTGTTCTACTTCGCGGTAGCCCGAGCCCGATTGTGGGCCGAGCACGCATTCGATGACTTCGATAGGCAGGCGTGCGCTATCTGGGCAAGGATGATCAGTTGCTTCTGCTGAGGCCGCAGGGGACTAGGTGTCTGCGTAAAGGGCGGGTTTTCTGATTCAAACATGACGGTATTGCATGGTGTTTTCCATGCTGGGTAATGGGAGGCGCCGCCCAGCATGGGAGCTTGTTTGTATCGTCCCTGAATATCAACATAGAGGCCAAATTTGAGGGGCTGAATATGCAGAGCATTTTTGTCGACCTGGTGGTCAGCTTCTCCGAGTTGAAGAAGCATCCATCCGAAGTCATGGCCGGTTCCGGCGGAAAATCCATAGCGGATTGGGATGACCTATTAAACTCGACCATTTAAACCAGTCGCCGCCTCCGGTTAAATTGTTTAAAACAAGTACTTGAAGTCTGAGGTGAGTAGTATTTGAGTATGCTACGCACATGACTTTTATTTAAGCGGCTCCTGCGAATATTGCAGAACACAGTCGGACACAATCTAGTGTCCGGGACCGCAACAATGATACTGTCCAGTGGTAGATAAATGATATACGAAAATGTTGATCCGCAGCTTTTGAGGTTTTTGCTCAACCCCATGGCCAGCCTGGAGTCTATGCAACAGGCACTGCCCAAACTGAGTCGGACAAGCCGATTATTATACCGAATCCCTAGGCTTCGCCATTTGATATCCGAGGATCAAGTGAGGCACCTGCTTTTGGAAAAGATCCTTCTAGGTTTGGCGCGCGAGAGGGAGGCCTTGCCTAGAACTCTCTTCGAGGAGTGGGCACCCCTGGATGAAAATACGGTAGATAGTTATCTCGGAGCGCTTGATAGCTATTTCTCGATTGTTCATATTGGCGTTGATCATCGCCTGCTCACTAAGGAGCAATCTGAGCAGCTTGAGAATTTTCGTAAGCGACAAATATTTACCAATTTTGAATACACCAACAATAGAATAAGCGAGAGCCTCAAGCTGCGGGCTGAACATAACCTCGCCATTGTCAGTAATAAGTACCTCTGGCTGAGCTACTATCTTGTGGAGACCTATTTTCTGATTGTAAAAGGAGTGATGGATGTCCGCTTTGTTAGGGGAACCCTCTACATTTTTCCGTCGGAGGCGTTTTCGCAGCGGCTGAAAGCTTATTGGTTGGCAGAGATTAGCGAGGAAAGTACAAAGCTTAGCGATATGAACGTGATGCTGACGTTCTTGGGAGAGTTTCAACGGAAAAGCAAGCTGCCAGCACTAGTTGAGGAGTTGTTGATCAATAACCTGATGGATAAATGCCTCTCGATTCACGTTGACTACGTGCCGGCGAAGATGCTTTCCAATCCCCAGTACCAGCTCTTGCGTGAACTTGTATGCTTTTCTCTGTACCTTGAACTAGCCAGCATGCTTCGCCAGTCGGTTGTGCCAGTGGAACAGATGCGCTGTTATGTTAGCTCTGCAACGCTCGCCATGATTGACGATTGTCTGCAAGGTCAGTCGCCGACGCTTGATTGCGTTAACAGCTTTGTAGAGCGTCTTGGTGATGCTTATCACCGAGGGCCGGTAAAGCTGAAGTATGGGCTTAAGCAACTTATAAGACGGGTTTTACACAAGGATTTCGCCGGCCAACTAGGTGAGTTCTTCGAAAAGGACTACATTGTAAATTATGTACGAAGACTCGAAGACCCTCGCTTTGTATTGCATAAAGGATTCCAGGCAGGGAACAATGCAGCCATTGACGGGTATGACATTGACTTCGTGCTTCAGGATGTGGAGGACAATCTCTATTATTTTGTTCAGGTAAAATATAAGTCATTCGACCTGCCGGTTTATTTTTCCGAACAGTGCCGACTGATGTCGGATGAGAACTTCCGAAAAGGCTTCGATAAGCAGCTACTGCGGCTTAAACACAACATGGCTGAGCCGAGTATTCGACAGAAGCTAAAGAGGCTAGGGATCAATGGTGCTCAGGTTGAGAATAGCCACTTTATCTTGCTGCACAATGTGCCGTTTCTGAATTTTTACGAGGTCGAGGGTGTTTATTTTTATGAGTGGAACCTGTTTCGAAATCTTTTGCAAAATGGCCAGGTTCACTATGTGAAGGGGCATGAGGTCACACAAAAGCACCTGTTGGACAAGCCTAGATTTCATCGTCCAGATGAAATTATTCAAGCTTTTTTTGATCAAGGGCAGCATGCTGCTGAGATGGATTGGGCGTTTCAGCTATTTGAACGGACGTACGCTCACTTTGCCTATGATGATCTCAATGTACTATGCAAAGTAATGTGAGGAGTGTACCTGCTATTAGAAATAGTGATTTTCTGCTGTATGTGCTCATTTAAGATGCTCTATCAAAAGTCTGATCCCGTCAGTGTCTATCCAAGGGGTAGGTTTGTTGGTGTATAGACAAGTAGCAATTGGGTGTGATTGCCTACGAACTGGACATCCGGCCAAGCGCTTCGGCTTCAAGTGCTCTATCGTTGACCGAGAGTCTCTGAGGCACCTGCTTCACTCCAGTAACCGAGCACTCAGCTCCTGCGGCTGATCAGTTATTTAAGAAAATACGATCCATATCCAGATATACGATTGCTCTTTGGCACTAACTTTATCCAGGTCAACCCAAATGGGAGTATACAGGGAAAAGAAAAGTTCTCATGAGGGAGCTCGAAGCCTCCTCCCTTTTTATGCATTATTAAGGTGCTTTACCTTCTTTGCACCAGTCATCCCACTGGTCAAGTTGTTCGCGATTAACCGAGGCATTCTCTCCGACTTCATTGCGGTAAGCCGTGATCCAGTCGCTTATACAATTTTCGCTATTCGATATTGAAGATGGCTAGTTCTTCGTGATGCTCGGCTCGTGAAAGGATGATACTCCATAGGCAATGTATTAAGCACTGGATGCCTCTCTGTATATTTCGCGAGGCGTTGTGCTCTTCAGTACATGGAGCCTCGGCTCTCCGTAGTTGTAGGAGTACTTAACTTTTACGCCATTGGCCCAGACCTGAATGGCACTTATTTTAGCTTTCTCGGGTGGCTATTTTTCTTGATCTCCTTACGAGCTGCTGAGCGTTTTCGCATCAGCAGCGGATAAGGTTTATTCCTTCTCTTGACGGCTCGTGGCTCTATTCTCCCTGGCCGTTTTCCCACTTTCTGCTGGGCAACCAGCGCAAACAGTTCTAGCAGATCGTTATCCCCACTGAATCCATCAGGTTGGCGCCATGCCAGCCATAGCTGAACGCAGTGCTTGAAGCTCAATTGCCTCGGCAGACAGTCAGCTACTGCTGCGGAGTTAGCCATAAGCAAGCGGATCAAGTTGTGTGCCAGCACGTAAACTCACAGCTCTTTGATCGCCATCTCGGGTGTCTTGCAACTGAGCGTATTCAGACCCATCGTGCTTTTAAGGTTGCGCAGATCCAGTTCAACGTGCCGGCGATCTTTGTACAGATTTTTGAGTGAAGATTTTGGCGTTTTCTTCACGCAGCACAACGTCGTTACCAAGATTTTCCCTCCGGCTTTCAACTCCCGAATCATCAGTGTCTCAGGCACCTGTTCGTAAGCTTCCTGGCTCATCCAACGTGGACGTTTCGCGGCTTGTCGAGGCCGATCAGATGATCACGCTCACCTAATCTTTTACCTCGTCTGAAATCGGTGTTTCGCCTACGTGCACCATATTGCTCGAACACGGCGTCGATGCTTCTGTGTTGCAGCTCGTGCAGCAAAAAGTAAGTCGCGTAGTACGCGTCGCCGAGTAACACATCTCCACGGTCCAATGTATCGAGCATCGAGCGCAATAGCGTTTGCTCATCCCACCTTTTCCTCGAAATCGACCTATGGCCGCATCGAGTACTGCACCGCTGGATAGGCAAATGATTCCAACAGTCCGACACAGCGGAGAACCGAGGCCTGGCTTCTGCTCGTGAGACTGCGGATAGGCCATTTGATTGGCATGGGGGTCAGGCATGGTCACTGTCGTGCCATCCACCAGTCGAATACGTCTGCCCATCTACAGATGCGCATCGCCAGAGCGCTTACTAATTGGACTTGCCCCTATCAAACCGGACTTAAGTTGATGCTTCAGCCAGGCGCCTGAACTCGCGAGGTGATTGCCTGTGGGGCACGTGTCACTGCTACCAGTGGTGAAGGCTCATAGGGTAGAGGATGTGCTAGTCGTGGCAGTATGTCGTGAGGCTGGAAAAACAGGAACAGTCTGGTCTGCTGCGCAGTCTGGTCGATGCGCTCAACCGCTAACAGGCTGGCTATTGTTTCGTCCTACCTAAGTTGGCGTTTCGACGAGCTGCCACATTGCACTTTTCGAGAGCCTGCGCTCGAACTGGGTCTGCTGTATCGATCAGCCCTGGGCGTAGCGCACTCATTGACGGGTTGTGTAGCAAGGGCGTCTTGGTAGGCGATGTTCGAGCCCATGGGCATTCACGTCGTCATGACGGACTGGTGATCAGCGATCTTGGGCGTCCTTGGCATCCTGCTCGACGTTGCGCTCATGGATGCGTTTGAGCTGTTCCTCGGTCAGTGGCAGCTTGCGTGCGCTATCGCGCAGGAGTAGCAAGCTTGCGACGATCGAGCCGATGGCGATAACGATGATGAGCCAAGCGTACCAAGGCATGGCAGTCTCCTTTGCGAATGGACTGACCATAACCGCGAATGCTCGCCTTGTCATGGTCATGAGCGGGATTCTTGCCTTCTCCCATCATGCCTGTTTGACAGCATGGCTGCTCTTCTCGTTTCACCTATTACACGACGGCACTACTGGTCTCCAATGCTTCGACATAGTCCCTCAGGCCGCGCAGGACGGTGACAGCATCCCAGCGCGTCGGATCGAACAGGGCGTAGGCCTGGCCTTGATAGCCGACCACGTCCACCTGGCGATGGTAACCGGCGCGCTGCAGCAGAGCTTCTATCTCGGCGAAACAGGTATTGAAGTGGATACGCCCGAACGGTGTGCGACTGCCCGTCACCAAACCTTCAAGGTGCAGTTCCTCGACTACGCTACGCACGTTGTCGAGTGGCATCCGGTTGACCTTCTCCTTGAGTTGCAATACGTCCAGCATCATTCGGCTCCTGTGCACGGGTGATCAGGGTAAACGAAAAATACTGTACAAATAAACAGTATTGATTGATAGTTCGACTCACCCTGTTTTCGGCAGCATGCCGAAACGCATCCAACCGCCAGCGGGAGCCGACTCATATGCACCATAAACTGATGACAATTGTGCTGTTCCTGTTCCTGTTCCTGTTCCTGTTCCTGTTCCTGTTCCTGTTCCTGTTCTTGGCCGGCTGTGCTCAGCCGTCTATCGACCAACCGCTGGCAAATGGTGCATATCTGGTCATAGATGGGCGCGAAGCCTGGGCAGTGCTGGTTTCCGACGGCAAGCGGGTGGAGGAGCACGGCGAGGTGCTAGATGTGATCAAGTTGCCTGGACAGCATTCAAGTATCGCTGCCAGCTATGTCATCGACACGCCCAACTGCGGCAGAGTGCAATGGCTGACCGAGCGCCGGGAGGAGGGGCAGGGCGAGATCACACGGTTGTCGTTGGACTACAACAGAGAGCTGGTTCGGCCAGGCTGCGTGATCGCCAATGGGCTGAGCCGCATCTGGACGGCGCTGGATTATTCGGGATGAGGACCGCCCGGATAGTTTGTCCGGGCGGCTGGCGGGAATCAGGCCTTACGGCCTTTGGGGGCGGCTGGCTGGACCAATCCATCAGCGCGGAACATGGCTTTGATGCCCCGTATCGCCTGGCGAGTACGATCCTGGTTTTCGATCAGGGCGAAACGTACGTGATCGTCACCGTAGTCACCAAACCCCAGTCCAGGTGATACGCAGACCTTGGCCTCACTGAGCAGTTTCTTGGCGAACTCCAGTGAACCCATATGGGCATAGGGCTCGGGGATCTTCGCCCAGATGTACATGGATGCCTTGGGGACTTCGACCATCCAGCCGGCCTCGTGCAAGCCTTTCACCAGCATGTTGCGGCGTTGGCGATACTGCTCGGCAATGTCCAGCACGCACTGTTGGTCACCTTCGAGCGCAGCAATAGCCGCGACCTGCAAGGGAGTGAAGGTGCCGTAGTCG
The DNA here is from genome assembly GCF_965644255.1 of Pseudomonas sp. LRF_L74. Classification (NCBI taxonomy): domain Bacteria; kingdom Pseudomonadati; phylum Pseudomonadota; class Gammaproteobacteria; order Pseudomonadales; family Pseudomonadaceae; genus Pseudomonas; species Pseudomonas sp. LRF_L74. The sequence continues at coordinate 45,581 of NZ_CBFFRH010000016.1, forward strand.
TGATAGCTCTTGATTCGCGCCAGGGCGCTGACCAGTTCCTTGTTGCCGACCATGAAGCCGATACGCCATCCGGCCATGTTGTAGCTCTTGGACAGGGTGAAGAACTCCACCGCGACATCCTTGGCACCGGGTACCTGCATGATCGACGGTGCCTTCCAGCCGTCGTAGACGATGTCGGCATAGGCCAGGTCATGTACCACGAGGATGTCGTATTGCTTGGCCAGGGCGACCACGCGTTCGAAGAAGTCCAGCTCCACGCACTGGGCCGTGGGGTTGGAGGGGAAGCCGATGATCACCATCTTCGGTTTTGGAATGCTTTCCCGGATCGCTCGCTCCAGTTCGGCGAAGAAGTCCATGCCAGGCACCAGAGGGACTGAACGCACCTGGGCGCCAGCGATGACTGCGCCATAGATGTGGATCGGGTAGCTGGGGTTGGGCACCAGCACTGTGTCGCCATGATCCAGGGTGGCCAACATCAGATGGGCCAGGCCTTCCTTGGAGCCGATGGTGACGATGGCCTCGTCCTCGGGGTCGATCTCCACGTCATAGCGGTCGGCATACCAGCGGGAAATGGCGCGGCGCAGACGCGGGATACCTCGTGAGGTGGAGTAGCCGTGGGTATCTTCGCGCTTGGCGGTGGTGCAGAGCTTTTCGACGATGTGGGGAGGTGTCGCCCCATCGGGGTTGCCCATGCTGAAGTCGATGATGTCTTCGCCACGACGGCGCGCAGCCATCTTCAGTTCAGCGGTGATATTGAAAACGTAGGGGGGGAGACGATCGATGCGCGCAAAGCGGCGCTTAGCTTGATCAGCCATGCTGTCCTCGAATACGTAAGCGCCCGGAACCGTCCGAGCGACGTTGGCCACTGTTGTGGCCAGGCGGCGAAGATAAACGCAGCGGTGGATGGTTGTCGAGAACTGCCTGATGCCTTCCCTGGCTTTCGAGTCTACTGGCTGATCAGGATGGAGAATTTCTTCGCTGCGGTACTGCCATTGCTGTCGCGTACCTGGGCAACGAACCAGTGCGCGGTTGCCGATACGGTCGTGTCTTGTGGCGTACCCCCGAGCACGCCATCGCGATCCAGTTGCAAGCCCGCCGGCGGGTGGCCGCTTACCAGGCTCCAGGTCGCGCCGCCCAGTCCGCCGCCGCTGCTCAGGCGTGCCTGGTAATCCTGTCCGGCACGGGCATTGGGCAGGGCCGCCGCGGTGCTGATCTTCAGGTTGTCATTGGGATGGCTGGCGGCCAGGCGATAGAACTTCACACGAGCCCCTTCGGTTGCGCTGTCGCCATGCATATGCAAGTAGGCGCCGGCCTTGAAATAGAAGGTTTCACTGTTCCACGCCGGATCCATTTCCATGCGTGCCACCGGGCCGCCATTGGCGGAAGCCATGGCCACATTGTCGCTGACCTTCATCTGGTAGCTGAAGGTTTCGCCGAGCTCGATATCGCTGGCCAGTACGTGGGTGGTATAGGGTAGCCCCTGTTCCGGCAGTCCCTGCAGCTTGGCGATGACCTGGCCAGTCTGTTTGTTCGCGTCGTAGCGGTAATACAGGAGAATCAACGGCGCACTGCCGTACCCATGGACTTGGCCTACGATGACCAGGCCATCGCTGGGAACTTGCAGAACCTTGAGCAGGGCATCCTGGACCGATTCTCCGGCACCGTTCCAGGTCAGCGCCAGGTTGCTGGGGTCGAGCATTTCGCGTAGCTCGGCGCGCGGGCTGCTGGAACCACCTGCGGTTGCACCGTTCACGGGCGTCCAGAAGGTCATGGCTCCATCGCCCGGGTCGCTGCGGAACCAGCGCGACTGGTAGCCCTCCGGGCCACTCAATTGGTCCGGACGTACGGTGATCGCTTTGCCGGCTGTGCCGCCATCTTCGTCCTGGGGCACGGTGATGTTCCAGTTTTCCAGAGCGAAGTTGCCGCCAGGCGCAACGCCTTTGTAGAGCTCGGCGCTCGCGTCGGTCAGTAGCAGGCAGCCGAATAGTCCAAGCCAGCGAGTGGTGACGCGTGTATGCATAGGTCTCTATTCCTTGTCGCGGATTGCACGTTTTCGCTCAAGACTGCGCTCCTTCGAGGTGGGCGTGCCTTCCCAATGGCTGGTATGTACCCGCCGCGTGGCGAGCCTTTCACTGACTGGCACAATGCACGGAAGGTTCTCCGATCCGGGATTCACACGACCGAAGGTCAGGATTGGCCGAGCATGTCATGCATGGCGATCACCTGTTCGGCGACCTGGATCAGCTTCTGCTGACGACTCATGGCCTGGCGTCGCATCAGGGTGTATGCCTCTTCTTCATTGCACTTTTTCATCTTCATCAGCAGGCCCTTGGCCAGCTCGACCCGCTTGCGCTCAGCCAACTGGGCCTCGCGTGCATGCAATTGGGCGCGCAACGCCTGATCGCTCTCGAAACGCGCCATGGCCACGTCCAGGATCGGTTGCAGGCGTTGTGCATGAATGCCTTCGACGATGTAGGCGCTGACCCCCGACTGGATCGCCTGGCGCATGATCCTGGGGTCATGTTCGTCGGTGAACATGACGATGGGGCGTGGCCGGTCTCGGGTGACCATGACCACTTGTTCCATGACGTCGCGGCCTGGCGACTCGGTGTCGATCAGCACCACATCCGGTCGCACGGTTTCGACCCGGGTAGGGAGGTCGATGGTCAGGCCGGACTCTTCGATCACCTCGAAACCGGCCTCGATCAGCGCGTGTTTCAAGCGCCCGACTTTCTTCGGTGTGTCGTCGATCAGGAGGATGCGTAACATGGCGACTTCCTCAAGGCGTGCTTCGACGTAGCGGATCGATGGCATGGATGGCGAAGCTCCGCGCATAGTCGGCTGGAGCGCTGCCATCCCAGATGCTGCCGTCGATTAGCCTGGCACTGCGCATGCTGTTCTCGGGAACATCGATCCCCAACGCGCCGGCTGCGTCCCGATAGATGTCCAGACGCTGTACCGTCCTGGCTACACCCAGATAGTCGGGATCATCCTTGAGCAGGCCCCAGCGGAGGAACTGGGTCATGAACCACATGCCATCCGACAGCCAAGGCATGTTGACCGAGCCATGGTCGAAGAAGCGCAGTGGATGCTCGTCGAGCCAGGCATTGCCCAGGCCATCCTGATAATGCCCGAGGAAGCGTGGCTCGATGGCGGAGAGCGGGGCGTCCACATAGTCGCGGCCGCTGATGAGTTTTGCGGTACTTCGCTTGTTTTCCTCGTTCTCTTCGATGAAGTGGCTCGCTTCCAACACCGCCATACACAAGGCCCTGGCGGTGTTCGGGTACTGCTCGGCGAAGTCTGCTGTTGTTGCCAAGACCTTTTCCGGGTGGTCAGGCCAGATCATCTGACTGGTGGCCAAGGTAAATCCTTGTTGCTCATCGACAGCCAGGGCCCCCCAGGGGCCGCCAGCGCAGAAACCGTCGATACGCCCGGAAGCCATGTGCTCGACCATCAGTGACGGTGGAAGCACCACGCTGCTGACATCCCGTAGCGGGTCGATGCCATGCGCGGCCAACCAGTAGTTCAGCCACATGGCATGGGTGCCGGTAGGGAATGTCTGGGCGAAGATGAGTTTTGCGCCTTTCTGGTGCACTCTTGTGCGAAGTGCTTCGATAGTGGTCACGCCGGCCCGTTTCAGCGGCTCTGACAGGTTGATGGCCTGGCCGTTCTGGCAGATTCCCATGAGGATTGCCATGGGCGTGGCCGTGCTGGCGATACCCAAGTGGCTGCCATAGACCTGTCCGTAGAGGGCATGAGCAGCATCCAGTTGCCCGACGATCAGCTTGTCGCGCAAACCTGCCCAGGATGCCTGGCGCTTCAGGTTCAGCGTCAGCCCATAAGGCTGGGCGAAGCCCTGCGTCGCGGCGACTATCAGCGGCGCGGCGTCGGTCAGAGGCATGAACCCCAGGTCGAGGACGCGCTTTTCCGGCGCGTCCGATCCGGTGATCCAGGCCAGGTTGTCACTGCGAGTTGGGTTGTCTTTGCTCATGGTCATTCCAAGAACGAAAACGTCGTTCCAGCCATCAACCTTGGTTGATCGCCGAGAACGACGCCGTTGTCGATCCATGCCCGTCGCCATTGATGGGCACATGCATGTTTTGTTCTAGCAAGCCATGTGCCCAGCAAGGGCCCTGAAAAAGAAAAGCCCCGCACGGGGCGGGGCTCTCTTCAATGCTAAGGCTTAGGCCTGGATCACCGGGATCTTGGCGTTCGCAGCCGCATCCTTGTATTCGGCGATCTGGTCGAAGCTGAGGTAGCGATAGATATCGGCAGACATGCTGTCGATGTTCTTCGCGTATTCCATGTATTCCTCGACGGTAGGCAGCTTGCCGAGGATGGAGGAGACCGCAGCCAGCTCAGCCGATGCCAGGAACACATCGGTTGCATCGCCCAGGCGGTTGGGGAAGTTACGGGTCGAGGTCGACACCACGGTGGAGCCGGTCTGTACGCGAGCCTGGTTACCCATGCACAGCGAGCAGCCTGGCATTTCCATGCGCGCACCGGCCTTGCCGTAGATGCCGTAGTAGCCTTCCTCGGTCAACTGATGCTGGTCCATCTTGGTTGGCGGAGCCAGCCACAGGCGAGTCGGGATGCCACCCTTGACCTTGTCCAGCAGCTTGCCGGCAGCGCGGAAGTGACCGATGTTGGTCATGCAGGAACCGATGAATACTTCATCGATCTTGCGGCCTTGGACGCTGGACAGCAGGCGGGCATCGTCCGGGTCGTTCGGTGCGCAAAGTACGGGCTCCTTGACGTCGGCCAGGTCGATATCGATTACCGCCGCATACTCGGCATCGGCATCACCTTGCAGCAGTTCAGGCTTGGCCAGCCACGCTTCCATCGCCTGGGCACGGCGCTCCATGGTACGAGCGTCACCATAACCTTCGCCGATCATCCAGCGCAGCAGGGTGATGTTGGACTTCAGGTACTCGGCGATCGCTTCTTCCGGCAGCTTGATGGTGCAACCGGCTGCAGAGCGTTCGGCAGAGGCGTCGGACAGCTCGAAGGCTTGCTCGACGGTCAGGTCATTGAGGCCTTCGATCTCGAGGATGCGGCCAGAGAAGATGTTCTTCTTGCCTTTCTTCTCGACGGTCAGCAGGCCCTGCTGGATCGCGTAGTAAGGAATGGCATGGACCAGGTCGCGCAGGGTGATGCCTGGTTGCAGCTTGCCCTTGAAGCGAACCAGCACAGATTCCGGCATGTCCAGCGGCATGACGCCAGTGGCGGCGGCGAAGGCCACCAGGCCAGAACCGGCCGGGAAGGAAATACCGATCGGGAAGCGGGTGTGCGAGTCGCCGCCGGTGCCGACGGTGTCAGGCAGCAGCATGCGGTTCAGCCAACTGTGGATGATGCCGTCGCCGGGACGCAGGGAGACACCGCCACGGGTCATGATGAAGTCCGGCAGGGTGTGGTGCGTGGTGACGTCGATCGGCTTCGGATAGGCGGCGGTGTGGCAGAAGGACTGCATCACCAGGTCGGCGGAGAAGCCCAGGCAGGCCAGGTCTTTCAGCTCGTCGCGAGTCATCGGGCCGGTAGTGTCCTGGGAACCGACGGTGGTCATCCTCGGTTCGCAGTAGGTACCAGGACGTACGCCTTGGCCTTCCGGCAGACCGCAGGCACGGCCGACCATCTTCTGCGCCAGGGTGAAGCCCTTGCCGCTGTCGGCTGGAGCTTCTGGCTTCTTGAACAGGGTGGACGGAGCCAGGCCGAGCTCGGCACGGGCTTTTTCGGTCAGGCCACGGCCGACGATCAGCGGGATACGACCACCGGCGCGGACTTCGTCCAGCAGCACATCGGTCTTCAGGCTGAAGGTGGTGATCAGCTCATCGTTGTCGTGGCGGCGGACTTCGCCCTTGATCGGGTAGACGTCGATGACATCGCCCATGCCCAGGTTGCTGCAGTCGAATTCGATCGGCAGGGCGCCGGCGTCTTCCATGGTGTTGTAGAAGATCGGCGCGATCTTGGTGCCGAAGCAGAAACCACCGGCGCGCTTGTTCGGTACATGCGGAATGTCATCACCGAAGAACCACAGCACGGAGTTGGTCGCGGACTTGCGCGACGAACCGGTACCGACCACGTCACCGACATAGGCGACCGGGAAGCCCTTGGCCTTGACGTCCTCGATCTGTTGCAGCGGGCCGACGGAGCCGGGTTGCTGGGGCTCGATGCCGTCGCGGGCCATCTTCAGCATGGCCAGGGCGTGCAGCGGGATATCCGGGCGCGACCAGGCATCCGGCGCAGGGGAGAGGTCGTCAGTGTTGGTTTCACCCGGCACCTTGAACACGGTCAGGGTGACTTTCTCCGGCACCGCTGGGCGATTCACGAACCATTCGCCATCGGCCCAGGATTGCATCACGGCCTTGGCATTGGCATTACCGTTCTTGGCACGCTCGGCAACGTCGTGGAAGGCGTCGAACATCAGCAGGGTTTGTTTGAGCTGTTCTGCTGCGATGCTGGACAACTTGGCGTCGTCCAGCAACTCGACCAGCGTGGCGATGTTGTAGCCGCCCTGCATGGTGCCGAGCAACTCGACGGCGCGTGTCTTGTTCAGCAATGGGGAGCTTGCTTCACCCTTGGCGATGGCAGACAGGAAGCCAGCCTTGACGTAGGCGGCCTCGTCAACGCCTGGCGGAACGCGGTTGGTAATCAGGTCGAGGAGAAATTCCTCTTCGCCAACGGGCGGGTTCTTCAGCAGTTCGACCAGACCTGCGGTTTGCTCGGCGTTCAGCGGCTGGGGAACGATTCCCAGGGCGGCACGCTCTTCTACGTGTTTGCGATAGGCTTCAAGCACAGTTATTACCCTCATCAGTGATCACGGGGTGGCCCCGCGATGCTCATCCAGAAAGCTGCCGCACACTGCGCTTCGGCGCTTTTTGAGCGCTTGGGCCGGTGTGTCGGTAACTCCATAACAGAAGCTGCTTTCAAAGTTTTACGCCGCCGGACGGGCTGATGAGGGGGTTGGCGCGGATACCTTTGCGGTGATCCGAGCCAACGTCGTTCCGGGCGGATGAACTGTGCTCGTGACGCTTTGAAAACAGCTTCTAACGGACATCGATGCCTAAAAAGGCGAGCTGAGTCTACCGGAGAAGGGGCACAAAGTTAAGTGACATGCCCGAAGCAAATGACTATATGGTCTGCGACTATACGCTAATGGTCATGCGAAGCCGCTTCGGTCATTCAGGGTGACCCTGGGCGCCTGAGTCGTTAAGATGGCTCACCTGTATTTTACTTTAGTGTTTCCATTCGCCATGTCTAATCAGCGAATCAAAACGCCTTGCGTAGGACTCTGCTCGACGGTATTCGGCGACACGGTCTGCCGGGGCTGTAAGCGATTCCACCATGAGATCGTCAATTGGAATCTGTACGAAGACCAGGAGAAGCAGGCAGTTTGGCGACGGCTCGAGGTTCTGCTTAGCCAGGTCATGCAAGCGAAGCTTGAAGTCTTCGATGCTGAGCGTTTGCGCCTTCAGCTTGAGCAACGTCAGGTTCGTTTCGTTTTGGAGCAATCCCCATATTGCTGGGCTTACCAACTGATCGCGAGAGCGTCGCGCATGATCAATCGATTGGATGCCTATGGTATTGCGTTACTTCCCGAATTTCGTGAGTGGGAATTGCCTGTCCTGAGAGAGGCTATCGAGCGTGAATTCTTCCTGCTCTCAGAGGCTCATTACGAACGTTATATCGCACCTCGTTTTCTACGTGAGGGGATGGAGCTTCGAGTCTGATTCTTTGCAGCTTTTCAGCAGGCTGGCATGGAAAGGATGTCACCGTATAATGCCGCGCTTTACCTCATATATCGCACCGATCATGCCCTCATTCTTATCTCGTCGACTCTGTGCTGGTTCAATGGTCACTGTTGGGGACGGGAAGTGAGCTTTCCTGAAATACACGATTTTCTTGGATGCCGAACACCCGACGCATGGGTGCAGGAAGCGCTGCGACAGCAGGATGTCATGCTTCTGGATCATAAGAACTGTGAGTTCAAGGCCGCTTCCACTGCTCTCAGCCTCATTGCCAAGTATGGGCAGCATGTCGACCTGATCAATTACATGTCGCGCCTTGCTCGTGAGGAGCTTGTCCATCATGAGCAGGTGTTGCGTATCCTCAAGAAGCGCAAGATCGGCTTGCGTCCGATTTCCGCAAGCCGTTATGCGTCGGGTTTGAGGTCAGTCGTACGAACCCATGAGCCGCATAAGCTGATTGACACCCTGGTGGTCGGGGCGTTCATCGAGGCGCGTTCGTGCGAGCGTTTCGAGGCGGTGGTGCCACATCTGGATGAGGAGTTGTCTCGATTCTATTTCGGGCTACTGAAGTCCGAGGCGCGTCACTTCCAGAATTATCTGCGCTTTGCCTATCAATACGGTGATGCGCAAGATGTGGATCGGGCGATAGAGCGGGTTCGCGCAAGCGAGCGTGAGTTGATCGAGAGTTCTGATGCGGAGTTCCGTTTTCATAGCGGTGTTCCACCGCGCCTCTGATCGTTGCCTGAGGGAATCAGGCGTATTGCGCTTCTTCTATCTGTTCCATGAGTGCATCGCGGGTTGTCTGCAAAAGCCTGTCCGACAGTCCTTTATCGTTTACGCTGCGTGACAGCATCAGTGCGCCGACCATGGCGCAGAGCATGAGCACGCTTTGCTCGTCAGCGTTATCGCAATCCAGTCTCTTTTCTATAGCCTGCAGTCGTTTGTCGATCATCTCGTCGGTAACCGGGCTGGGCGTGCCGCGTTGTCCAAGTTCTACTGACAGTGTTGTCAGGGGGCATCCTGTCCCGGCATCTTCTCTGTGAGTCGCTGATAGATAGCTGTGGATGTATTCGGCTAGTGGCGCGTCTTTGAAGAAGCTCGTTCCGGCTTGGTCTGCGGAGTAGCGTAATGCGGTTTCGACAAGTTCGTCCTTGGACTTGAAGTGGGCATAGAAGCCGCCATGAGTCAGGCCGAGAGTTTTCATCAGGGGTTGCAATCCGGTTGCGCCGACACCTTTTTGTCGAAAGAGGCGTGCCGCTTCTTCAATGATGCGTTGATGAGTCTTGGCCTTGTGATCTTCCGAGTAGCGCATGGATCTATCCCTTCAGCTAACTGGGTGCTTGTTTCATGTTTGCGGTGTGACCTGATTAAGCGGTAAAAGTGCCTACAGGGGGGGCGTTTCTACCCAGGTCTGGTGGTGAGTGCGCAATTCGTGAAGGTGGGAGATGTCACGAAGAGAGTTGACGGATTGATTTGTATGCCTATAATTCGCGCCACTTCCGGCGCGGCCTGATCTTAAAACTCCTTGTTAATCAGTTGGTTATAGGTGTTTCCA
>NZ_CBFFRH010000017.1:0-51015 GCF_965644255.1 Pseudomonas sp. LRF_L74
TGTGATTCCAGCGATAGCCTTTCACGTTGAGCAAATACAGGAAGCACAGGCCAAAACCCCAGTTGCGCTGGTTGTGTATATGTAGTGGTCAACTAATCCCGGACACTGCGTTAAGTTTTTTCTCAGCCAACGCAGGCGGTAACCCAGCGTTGAACTGAGGTGTCCGTTCCCAGTTGTACCAATGCATCAGAAATCGGCCGATATCCTGCTGCGCCAGCGATGCGCTCATGTAACCCACGCCAGGCGCCATAACGGGGTCACGAAACGCGCCACCACTAACGGGTCCGCAGCTTCGCCTGGATCAAGTTTTTTGACGGGGACTTAGCCTCCCAAAAGCGGACGGCCACTGTCCAGCGATATCAGTATAGTGGGCGTGTTTCTAACCCAATGGGGCGCGGAACGCCGGGGAGGCGTTTTTTTAGAATCGACTTTTCCCGTTCCAGGCGATTGATCCGGGACTCTAGTTCTTGGATCTTTTGCTGCTCGGGCGTCAACGCTTTACTGGTCGGAGTAATGCTGTTTCGCTCCTTCTGGAGCTGGGTTACCCATCGACGCAGGGCCTACTCAACCAGCCCGAGCGAACGGGCTGCTTCGATATGGCTGTAGCCTTGGTCGAGCACCAGGCAGGCTCTCGTTTGAACTCAGGCGTGAACGTACGACGTTGTTTGGCCATCAGACACCTCTCTCTATGGCGAGTATTCTCGCCCTAAATGGGCATCCGGGTTCAGTAGACCACTACAAGCAACGCTCAGTGCGAGGCGAAAACTGCAGAACTAGTATCTCGAACTGATCGTCATCGGCCGCCCACTTGATGATGAATAGGGGTAGGAACTCAAGTCGCAGTGCTCCTCTTGATGACTCGCGCGACTTTGTCAGCAATCCCCATCAGCAACCTATTCCCCGCCGCCCATACAGCTAGGTTTTGACCTGTGGTGGCGATCAGTGCGTTAGGATCTTCGCGTCCCATCTCGGGGTTCTTGTGGCAGGCGACAGGGGCATTGAGGATCAATCGACGCAGACAGGAGTTACTGTGATCGCACCAGATGATCTCGCTATCGCGTCCTTCAAGGACCTTCACCGCATAATCTGGGTCAGCGAGCATCTGCCGAGCTAACATACTGCCGTCGACATGACCTGCCACGATTGCCGCAGCCGCCTGAAACGGCTTGGGCGTACTCGAAAGGAACAACCGCACCTCGCTACCAAGCGCTTTCCGGAAAGCCTGTGGCTCCCCATGATCAAGCATGTTTCCAGAGGTGCTAGGCACGTTGTCGCGCATCGACTCGTAGTTGCCCTCGCTGAGCGAAACGAAATCGAGTCCGGCTTTGGCAATGTGAGCAGCCACCTCCGCAAAGCCCTCGGGCCCTTGGCCGCCGGGCATATGATCGTTCACGCTCATTCGTACACCCACGGGATAATCCGGCCCCACCGCGGCACGAACTGCAACAACCAAGTCATGAAGGATACGAGCGCGGTTCTCAGTTGTACCACCGTACTCATCGGTACGCTGATTCGACAGAGTCGAAAGGAATGACGAGTAGAAGTAGCACATGTGTGCTCCTATCTCGACGCCATCGAACCCGGCCCTTTTAACGCGGAGTGCTGCAGCTACAACGCTAGCCTGCAGCTCCTGGATCTCTTCCTCAGACGCCTCGTTTGGCGTCGGTGAGACATGGCCACCTGGGATGTAAAGGTGGTCAGGCAAGCCTCCTGATCCAATGCGCACGGGCCTCGGGCTAGCAGCAGAGATCGGCTTACCATTACGGGGAATGCCCATACGGCCAAAGCTTGGGAAAAGTTGGGCAAATACTGCCGCGCCTTCATCATGCACAGTATCAGTAAGCCTCTTCAGGTCATCAAGAAACTCCTCCTTGTCGAAACGAAGTACTGGCACAAAGGGAGACTCGCTCCAAGCACGCTCACTGCAGACAGCCCCACCAACAATGACAAGACCTACTCCTCCCTGAACTCTGCGCTTCAGAAACGCAATGCTTTGATCACTGGGGCGACCATCCTCTTGCGGCCTCAATACAGCCATTGGCCCCAGGATGATTCGGTTCTTGATCTCCACTACATTAATTCGGAGTGGGCTTGCCAGCACCGCAGCAGCACCTCGTGGGTTCGACATTTTCGTGGCTTCTCTCGGTATAGGAATGACGTCAAATCGGCTCTCTAGGGCCAAATCTTGCTTATGAGGGAATAGCTGGCGTAGCGCGCCGAAAAAACTCAATTCAAAAACTGCATTTAGAACGAGCCTTCCAGGGCTCCGTCTCACGCCCCCTGACGGCTTGCTGTCTCTCTCAAAGGGACACAAGAAGACGCGTTAAAAGCCATCCTTAATGAAAGGAACACTCAAACCATTGAGGAAAATCTGACCTCGTAGCTTATAAATCAAGAAGCCAGCTTCTTGATCACAAGAAAAACACCAATGAAGCCACTGACCAGTCCGCTGAAAAAACCACTCATGCCGTTGCCAATGGAGTTATCAATCGGATTGAGCGGGAACGGAGCAAGGTAATATGCAACCAGGAAGGCCACGACTGCAGAGACAACTCCACCAATAAGACCAGCAATAACAGATTCTTTCAGGGCAAGATTCATAGCAGTTCCTCTGTTTTTTATTTTCGGGCGTGCATCAGCAAAAAACCTCCTCTAGCGAGGAGGATTACTAACTTAGGTATTTCCTTAAGTTTTCTAACCATCCTCAATTCACCGTTTCCAAGCGAATCGAGGATTCATCCCTGACAAATAAGGGATTAAATGGGGTTCCCCAAATACTGGTAGGTCTGCAGAAGCAGCCCAGCCGATTTCTCTCGGTTACCCAGGGCATCTTCCTGTTCATTCCTACACAGTTGAAGCGATGCATTGCAGATCGTCTTGCAACGTTCGAATCGACGATTGGAGTACATCTCAAGAGCAGATTTTGCTGTTGAGGTGGCCGCGATGCTCTCGGCAAGGACAACAGCATCTTCAATGGCCATGCCACCACCAGAGGTCATATGAGGCGTGGGAGCATGCGCCGCGTCGCCGAGCAGAATCACACGATTGCGATGCCAAGGTGCAGGCACCAGCGTGATATCCAACGGACGGAAAATAACCTGCTTGGCATCGGTCACAAGCTCGAGCGACTCGCGGATTGCCGGAGCGGTGTATTCCATCAAGCGCTCCCGAATCAGGTGGTGAGCCTCTCCTTCAGGAATGCGCAGAGGCTCTTTGCTGTTTTCGAGATAGAAGATGTAACAGCTCGCGCGCGAGGTCGGGAACGATCCCACCGTATGCCCCGTGGGGGTGCGATAAAGGCAGAAGGAATCAATTTCAGCCGGCCTCGGCGCGTTAAAACGCCAGACGCTTTGACCCGCGAATCGGGGGCTGCAGTCCGTACCAAACACCTGATCTCGGATCTTCGAGTAAACCCCGTCGGCCGCAACCACCAGGTCGTAAGTTGCCTCGCGGCCGTCCGAGAACCGAACGTCGACGCCATCCTCACGATTGACCAGATTCTCTACCGTCAGACCACGATCGATGACTGCACCGACACCCTCTGCGGTAGCCTCCAGGATACGAGCCAGTTCAGGACGGCGAATCCCACAGCTGGGTGGAGCGGGATTGGTTACCAGAAGCTCGCCTGCCGAGTTGAACTGGCGAAACTTATCGAATCGGTAACCACTGTCTAGGCAGGGTTCCGCGAGGCCGAGACTTGTGAGCGCTCGCATCGCGTTGTGAAGCATGCAAATTCCAGAGCCGGCAATCGGAGCCTCAGGCTTGATATCGATGCAGTGAACATCGACACCAATTCTACGAAGCGCAAAAGCTGCTGTAGCGCCACCGATTCCGCTGCCCACGATCAGGACGCGTTTAATTGCATTCATTTCTTGTCTCCTCTCCGCTTCTGTGGCGGGTGGTAACTGCTAAAGCGGGTGTAGTCGCCCGCACATTGCTCAAGGCTCTGCACGAAGCGGGTAACACTGCGCTTCTTACTGACCGTGCCGATACCTCGCTGCACATGGCTACAGCTTGGCATCGACGCCCGGCTGATCCGCCCGGATGCTGAACTATCCACCCAGAACGAGTCGCGTCGCCTTTGAACCTCTCAAGCCTCGCGGCTTGAGAGGTTCAAAGGCATAAATTAATAGCAGTACATCTGTTGCTTACATGAACGGCTTGCGACGCTCAGGCCACCAGGACTCTTCCGGTCGCTGTCCAATGCGGTTGCGCAGAACACCGACTCCGGCCACGTCCAGCTCAACCACATCACCAGGGTTCAGGCTACGCCCCAGCTCGAGGGCAGAACCGTTACCCATGGTGCCGGAACCAATAACGTCGCCAGGCTGGATGTGATCGCCGATCGAGACGTAGGCGATCAACTCCTCCGGGGTCCAGAGCATCTCGGACGAATCGCCCTCGCCCCAGGTCTCGCCATTGACACGAACGGACATTTTAATGGCGTTTAGGTCGGAGAACTCGTCAATCGTGGTGATCCACGGACCAATACCGTAGGCGAAGTCCTTACTCTTGGTCGGCCCCATGCCAATTGCGAACTCGTTGGCCTGGAGATCGCGAGCGCTGAAGTCGTTGAAGATGGTCACACCAAACAGGTGGGAGAGAGCCGTGTCGGGACTGATGTTGTTGGCGCGGCTACCGATGACCCAACCGATCTCGAGTTCGTAATCGATACGCTGGCCGCGCGCCGGCCACGGCACCTCGGCGTCATGACCGATGACAGTCCAAGGCGAGCCTTTGAAGTAACCGGGTATTTCCAGCAGGGCCGGTTGCGGAGTGACGTTCATCCGCTCGTGGAATTGGCGAATGTGCTTGGTGAAGGTCAGGCCGTCACGGACGACCGAAGGATCGCATGCAGCGCCCCACTTCAGACCGTCTATCGCCAACGACGCATCATCACCGTATTTCTCCGCAGCGTCAGCGGCGCTGTCCAAGAACTGCTGCCCCAGGGCAATGGCGGCAGACATGCTTTCAGGAAACACCGTAGACGCATAGCGAAGGGCGGCCTCGCGGGTAGCACCTTGTGCCTGAAGACGCAGAGCTTCAGCGGCACGCAGGTCGATAACCCGATTCTGCTCCGGCAGAACCATGCAAATACGCTCTACGGGACCGTCCAGTCCTTCAACCACAAACCGACCTATCTTCATCACTTTCTCCCGATGGATGTTTTGTTCTTTCGATAACAAACTATACGTATCGTTTCATAATTTCAACCACAATCAACCACTCCGTAAATCACATTCTATGAATTGGCTGAATGGTCTTGCTTTAGGAAATCATTTTAGATACGATCCGTATCGTTTATACCAAAAAAACCTTATTACACATCACAATCAAGGGCTTAACTGAGCTGTCATGCACATTGAGAGGGTCGCATCAAAAGACCTTCGAGGCGCTGCCTCACGAGGCAAACTATCTGGCTGCAGTTCTAGAGGGGCTGTGTAGTCAGAACGCCTCGACAACATGCTGATCACGGAAGCAAAACCGCTCTACTCTCGCTCACCCCGTAACCGCCGCTTTTGGGAATCAATCAGATGACTGCCAATCTCCAGAACCCTGTATTCGTTTCTAGCGACACAGCACGAGCCGTCTTTCGCTGGAAAGATGCAATTGCCGCTCTCCAAAAAGCATACGGCCACTCAATCCCTGCCAAGGCGATTCCGCCTCGCACGGTAGCGGTGCTTGAAAAGACCTGGTTGCGCAACCTGCCCGCAATACCTCCTGGCAGCCGTTACTACGGCGCCAAACTGATGGGTTCGAACATGGGGGGCGACGCTCCTCCTGGCATCGAATACGTCATCGTCCTGTTCGATCGGACCACCAACCGAATCGCCGCCTTCGTCGACGGCAACCTGGTTACGGGCTACCGCACAGCGTCTACCTCGGCCGCAGCGGTGGATCGACTCGCCCCCCAAGGCCCCGCTCGCCTGGCAGTGCTTGGTAGCGGCCTGGAAGCAGCAATGCACGCCCGCGCCTTTGCAAGTGTTCGCGAGCTAACCGAAGTCAACGTATTCAGCCCGACTCCTGATCGGCGCACGGCCTTCGCCAAAGCAGTGACCGCAGATACCGGTGTTCCTGCCAAAGGTGTGGCATCCGCCAAAGAGGCAGTGGAAGGCGCCGACATCGTCCTGACCGCAGCGCGTTCCCGTGGCGAGGAGCCGATTCTCTTTGCCGAGTGGCTGAAGCCCGGCGCAACAGTTGTCTCGATTGGTTCGACCATTCCCGAGCAGCGCGAAATAGACGTTTCGGTGGTTGAGCGCAGCGACATCATCATCTGCGACACCCTGGAAGAAGTACTCGAGGAGACCGGCGACATGCTGGCTGCCAAGGCAGCGGGCATCGAGTTCCACAACAAGGCATTCAGCCTGGCCGACCTCATGAGTGGCGTCTGCGCCGATGCGCTGGCGAAAGCTCGCGCCCCGATGTTCAAGTCCGTCGGCGGCGGCTTGCAGGACATCGTTGTCGCCGAGCTGATCCTCACCAAAGCAATCGAAGCCGGCCTTGCCACCCCACTTCCCATCGAATTCGAAACCAAAAGCTAAGCAAGCGTTGGGTCCAGATAGAACAATCCACAGAGGAAACCGAACATGGCCAATTACAACAAAAAGGACGCCCGTGAGTGGGCACGCGAACACCTGCTCGGCGTGGCCAACGTCACCATTCCGACGATGACCTCCGACTTCAAGCGCATCAACGAAAAGGCTGTGCGCCATGACGTCGAACTGGCGATCCAGCATGGCTTCGTGGGCACGCTGTCCTGCTCTGAGGTTGCAATCACGCAGGACCAGTACGTCGAGTTCTGCCAGATCATGGCCGACCAGGCAGCAGGCCGGATGGTCGTGGTTCACCATGCCGTATTCAACACCCTCGAAGACAACATCGAAGCCGTGAAGCGTGCCGAAGCTGCCGGCACCGATGTGGTCCTGCTGGGCTACCCGCCCTACTTCTATCCGAAGGACTACGAAGAGGTCTTCCAGTACACCAAGGCAATCTGCGACGCGACCAATCTCGGCGTAATCATCTTCCCACTGCCGGCCTGGGGCTTCAGTCGACTGCACCCTGCAGACATCCCGGTATCGGTCCTGCGCCGCATGGTCGACGAAATTCCGAACGTTGTGGCGATCAAGGCCGAAGGCGGTCTGCCCTACATCATGTCCGCCATTGAGGTACACCGCGAGTTCCACGAGGAAGTCGTGATCTCGTCCCCCCTGGAATACGAATACGTGCCCCTGGCCCAGGTCATGGACATTCCATTCTGCGGGACCAACTACTCCGCCTACTACGGCCCTCTCCTGCCTCAGATCCACAAGCTGATCCGCGCTGGCAGTTACGATGAAGCCACCCAGCTTTGGTACAAGATGGACCCCGCTCGCAAGGCCTTCGCCAGCCTCCCGATGGCTGCAAACGGCCTGCTCAACCGCATGATGTGGAAGTACCAAGGCTGGCTCCAAGGCTACAACGGCGGCCCGATGCCACACCCTACTCAGCGTGTATTCCAGCGAGACATGGCAGTACTCCGCAAAGGTCTCGAGGCCGCTGGTCTCAACCCCACTCGCGACACAGACGAAGCCTTCTTCATTGGCCGTAATCCCGTTTGAGGCCCGCCATGACCAGTGCAAATACTCTGCAACTGAAAGACCCCGACCTGCTGCGTCAGGCCATGCTGATCGATGGCCAATGGGTTCAAGCCGACAACGGACAGACCATCGAGGTCCGGAACCCAGCCACCGGCGAGCTGGTGGCTCGTGTTCCCAATGGGGGGATGCACGAAACTCAGCGTGCAGTAGCAGCCGCCGAGCACGCTATGAAAGGCTGGCGTAAAACGCTGCCGAAAGAGCGCGCCAAGGTTCTGCGCAAACTCTTCGATCTGATGCTGGAAAACATCGACGACCTGGCGAAGATCATGACCGCCGAACAGGGCAAGCCCCTTGTGGAATCGCGCGGCGAGATCGTCTATGCCGCGGGCTTTATCGAGTGGTTTGCCGAGGAAGCAAAACGCGTTTACGGCGACATCATTCCGCACAACGTCGAAGGTCGTCAGATCCTCGTGCAGAAGGCGCCGATCGGGGTGTTCGCTGCGATCACGCCTTGGAACTTCCCCTCTGCGATGATCACCCGCAAAGCAGGCCCTGGCTGGGCTGTTGGTTGCGCCGGGGTGATCAAGCCCGCAAGTCAAACGCCACTCTCTGCGCTGGCACTGGCAGTTCTCGCAGAGCGTGCGGGTCTGCCTGCCGGCGTCTGCAACGTCGTGACCGGCTCGGCTCGAGCAATCGGCGGCGAGCTGACGTCCAACCCGACCGTACGCAAGCTCTCCTTCACCGGCTCGACCGAGGTCGGTGCCCAACTGCTGGCGCAATGTGCACCGACCATCAAAAAGACCAGTATGGAACTTGGCGGCAACGCCCCGTTCATTGTCTTCGATGATGCCGATGTGGACGCGGCAGTGAAGGGTGCCATTGCAGCCAAATACCGCAACACCGGGCAGGCCTGCGTCGCTGCCAACCGGATGCTGGTTCAGTCAGGTATCTACGACACGTTCGCCCAGAAACTCGCAGAGGCCACCGCGGCTCTGAAGGTTGGCAACGGCATGGACGAAGGCGTGGTGCTTGGCCCGCTGATCAATCATGAGGCGGTCAAGAAAGTCGAAGAGCACATTGCCGACGCGGTAGCGAAAGGCGCCCGGGTAGCAACTGGCGGTAAACGGCACACCCTGGGCGGGAGCTACTTCGAGCCGACCGTGCTCACCAATGTCCCGAACGAAGCGTTGATCTTCAGCGACGAAACCTTCGGCCCGGTAGCGCCCTTGTTCCGCTTCGAGTCCGAGGAAGACGCGATCTCCATGGCAAACGACACTCCGTTTGGCCTGGCCGCATATGTCTACGCACGCGATGTGGGCAGAATCTTCCGCGTCGTCGACAGCCTCGAATTCGGCATGGTCGGGGTGAACGAAGGGATGATTTCTACTGAGGTTGCTCCCTTCGGTGGCGTGAAAACCTCCGGCCTCGGCCGCGAAGGCTCCAAGTACGGGGTAGAAGACTACCTGGAGATCAAGTACGTCGCCCTTGGCGGCCTGAGTCAGTAACCGCAGGCATCACGAGTACTCGGCAGCCAAAGATGGCTGTCGAGCACACTCCTCTCCGGCTTCGCAATGAAGCACTGGCGTCACCTGTCAGCCTCCCCCTATTGGCCTTCCGCTCTGCTCCTCAGGGTTTCACGCTCGACACTGGAGCTGCCCCGGTACATTCGCACCTACGAAGGCTGGCTGTACTTAGAACCTGTTCACGATCTGCTGCGCGTCGCGCCAAACAAGGTTGAAAGCGACCTGGAATGCCAGCCCAGTCGGAATGCTCATTTACAGCTCGTAAAGTCGCCCGCGACTCCGACCGTTCCTCGGCCACTTTCGCCCCTGTTTTGCTCTAGCTCGCGAGATCGTGAACAGGTTCTTAGCGCCATGGCTTTCAACGTCATTGATCAGCCCAGCCTGTATGCTTGGCAGCCTCGTCAGGCAGGTGGAGAAGGATCATCTGGCAAGTCGTCGTTGAAAAGTATGAGCAACAGGCTCCCGCCGCTGTAATGGCTCGCCTGGCACTAGACCAGGCGCTTCCGGCGCAGTGGATAGACGAGGTGTTCGAGCAAAACCGCCAACGCCAGTATCCGCGCGAGCTGCTGTTCTCCAGCATCGTGGAACTGATGTCGCTGGTGGCTCTGGGATTGAGTCCTTCGCTGCATGCGGCTGCCCGCAAGATGGCTGATCGCCTGCCAGTATCAATGGCGGCACTGTATGCCAAGGTCAAACGCACGGAGCCTGCCTTGCTGCGGGCGTTGGTGAGCGGCAGCGCCCAGCGTCTGGAGCCTGTTCTGGCTGCGCTGGATATCGAGCAGAGCCTACCAGGTTGGCAGGTTCGCCTGATCGATGGTAACCATTTGCCTGCCAGTGAAAAGCGGCTGGCCGAGCTGCGCGGTTTACGTGGTGCCGCGTTGCCTGGGCATACCCTGGTGGCGTACGACCCAGACAGCAGCCTGGTCTGCGACATCGTCGCCTGCGAGGATGCTTACGAGAGTGAGCGAGTCGGTGCTGCGCAACTGATCGACAGCGCACAGCCAGGTCAGGCCTGGATCGGCGACAGGCACTTCTGCACGGCAGCCCTGTTGGGCGGGCTTCATGCGCGCGGTGCAGGTTTCATTGTGCGTGAGCATGCCAAGCACCCCCGTCTCCAACAACAGGGAGCCTGGAGTACGCCCAGTGCCACCGAGACCGGACAGGTACGCGAGCAATCCATTGAACTGATTCTGGACGGGAACGAGTCGAACTCATGCGCCAACTGGCGGCGCATTGAAATCGAACTGCATACGCCCACCGACTCGGGTGACCAAACGATCACCCTGTGGAGCAACCTGCCCTCGGCTATCACGGCGCAGACCATTGCTCAGCTATATCGCAAGCGTTGGCGTATCGAAGGGATGTTCGGACGCCTGGAGTCGATGCTCAACAGTGAGATCAAGACCCTGGGCCACCCACGCGCAGCACTGCTGGGGTTTGCCGTAGCGGTACTGCCCTACAACGTACTGTCACTACTCAAGGTTGTCACCGAGCAGGCGCATCGGACCACGCATCCGACGCTAGATGTGTCTACCTATCACCTAGGCCTTGAGGTCGCCAGCAGCTACGGATCGATGCTCGTACTTGTACCCAGCGAGCATCTGCCTTGCGCCGATGTTGACCCTCAACGCCTGCTACTGCGGCTGTTGCGGCTGGCCAGTGGGCTCAGCCCCAAACAACTAGCGACCAGCAAGCGAGGCCCCAAGAAAAGCCAGGTCAATGAGGGCTATGTCGATGGAGCCACCGCCAGAGCACACGTCTCCACTGCCCGGCTTATTGCTGAACAGGGGAAAAGACGTTGAAAGGCATGGTTCTTAGCGCTGGTGCTCGACCTGTTTTCACGGCCGCTAATCGGTTGATCAATGAAACCACGGATAATCAGCGACTTGGTCACTGATACATTGCTGACGGCAGCCTGGTGGAGCAAGAGAAGATCCACTCAGACCAGCGCAGTCGGTTCAGCAGCGGCTGATTGGCAGAGTTATCTGAAAGCCAACAATCTACTGAGCAGCATGGGCAGGCGCAGTAACAGCCATGCCAATGCAGTCTTTCAACTGCTTTCGACTACATCGAGATGCTCTACAACGCCAAGCGTCGACATGGTTCCAACAATCAACTGTAAGCAGTAGCCGTTGAAAGGCAATATTTACCAACCATGGGGAGTATCTAATGAATCCGAGACAACTCACTTGTTAATATCGCGAACAAGAACGCCGGTTTGTAGATGTGTTTGCTCGCACGAACATCATCTATCAAACCGGCGTTCTTGTTTCTATTACTTTATTGGGCGCAGTGAACAACCTGGAAAAGCCCAAGCATGCGAACTGAGCACCTCAGTAGAATAAGTCAGTACTTCAAAAAGCCATTGAGCATGATAGTGTCACCTCCCGAAGTATTGCGGGAGTAGATGTCGTTCTGGTACGCGGCAACAAAGCCCCAGTCGCGCGTGCCGTAGCCGATCTGCGGGCCAATCTTGGTGCTGCGGCTGCGGTTACCTACATTATGACCGCCAGACTGGTCGTCGGTCAGTTGAGTAGAGATGAACCCGCCCACGCCAGCCAACCAGTTCTGGGTCACGCGATAGTTCAAGCCATAGTCAGCCACCAACTGAACGCCCGACTGGTAGTCAGTATCGTTGTTTTCCCAACTATAGTTCAGGCTGATCTTCGAACTCAGTTCGACTCGTTCCATCGGAAACCAAGTAAAGGCATAACCCATGTACAGGGCCCGGCTGTTGTTACCCGCGTTGATGAGTGCGTTCTGGTCATACTTACCCCAGGGTTCGATCAGCTCAATATCAATGTTTTGCAGGTAGGTCGCAGACATCCAGCTGACCAGGAAACCAAACATCGGATCGCCGATACCACTGACGGAGTCACGCTCGTACGGACCAAGAGCCGGGATGTTGATGTGGCCCTTTACATAAGGCAGCGCGGCCTGCAGAGAGACATCACCACCCAGGAACTTCGGACCGTCCAGGGTATGAACAACTCGAATAGCATGGGCATGAATCCGCCCCTTGGCCTTGGGGAATACCTTGTCGCCATCGTTATCTCGAATCGAATCGATATCAATGAGCTTATTGTAGGTATAGACGTGAGTCTCACCAGGAGCACCCACTGCGCCACTCATCACTGTTACAGTACCTGCGGGATAGCTAGAGGTTCCGCCCTCCAACGCATAGGCATGCAAAGTCAACAGGGAACCACCCAAACAGACAACAACGCGTAAAGCACCAGTACGTTTCATGGAGAGACTCCGTATTTTTGTTTTAATTTGATTTGAGTCACCCGGAGAATAGAGTCCCCACCCAGCCATTTATTGGATTAAGGCAAAAGGGCGGAAAAACTACTCTAGGCGTTTACTATAAAAACATTACCATCCTTGTCTATTTCTATAGACAGAGCGGTTAGCTTTTCCCCCAGGCAGGGGCCGTGAATACAAACACCTGTATCAATCTCAAATAACGCACCGTGCCCGTGACAGACTATATATCTCGATTCTCCATCGAGATATTGCCCCCTCCTCATAGGCAGTGTTGATCCGGGCCAGTGCGGACAAGAGTTACGATAGGCATATATTTTCCCGGACTTATTAACCAAGAAAATATCGTCTTTGCCATACGACGAATATCTGAACCCGATGGAGCTTCCAGGCAGAACATCATCGATATGGCAGATTCGTTCCATAGCGGTTCGACCCAGTTAACTCCTATTGGGGGCGTTCACCGCCCGGCGCCCACTGTTCGCGCCAGTGGAACAGGAAGACCTGGGAGTTATCCATGACGCCCGGAGCAATGCGAGGCTCCCAGTTGTCATCGTGCTGGTCCATATCCGCGTCATATTCGATATGGCAGCCCATCGGGGTGTTGAAGTACCAGAACCAGTTGGAGCCGAAGCGATGGCGACCAGGGCCCCAGAAGGTTTCATAACCTTTCTCGACCAAGGCGGTGCCTGCACTGAGCACCTCAGTCGGGCCGCCCATGTGGAAGGTGAAATGCTCACAACCTTGCAGTTGCGGCGGGGTCTGGATGAAAAACAGGGTATGGTGCTCGAAGGTACCTGCCGGACGCAGGAAGGGTCCCATGCCTACAAACTTATCAGTCAGCTTGAAGCCAAGGCGATTGGTATAGAAAACCTCAGCCTTCTCGATATCGGGAACAAAGAAGACGACGTGGGAAAGTGACCGCGGGCGCGCATCGATAGGAGTAGCAACGTCAGATGGAACACCGGTGACGTTTGCAGGACGATGGACATCGCCTGGCGCGTTCACCACCTCGGCGGGCAGATCGAGAGGCGTGCGCACAGTGACCTGGAAACCCAGCGCGAAACCAAGATCGTCCACGAGCTCCAGGGAACCATCGGCCAGGATTTTGACCTCGCGCTCACCTTCGAACTCTTGCTTGATCTGCTGGAGTACCGAGGCATCTTTAACGCCGTAGACAGTCTTGCGCAGCATGTTGGCCGTCGGAAGATCCCAGACCGGCAGAGAAGGATCGTTGCGATGCCTCAGCTCAACGCCAGTGCCATCAAGGGCTTCGAAACGGCCGTTGCCGACAGGCTTCAGACCGTAGTCAGCCAGAAACTGCTCGCAGAGAGCAACGTCATCCACACCAAATACAAGCGTATCCGGGCCAATAATGTTCATTCGATCACCTTTTTATTATTCATTGTGCCGTCGGTTCGACCAGCAGGCCTGACGAAGCCAACCAGCGACTCATACATGAAAGGCCTGCGCTCTTGCGACCACCTGCCACCATATTCTGCCAACGCTTACTGCTTCTCGACGCATCCAGTCATGACCACCTGCCCGGCGGACGCACCAAGCTGCACTTCTGATCATCGCTCATAGTACAAAGCAACAATCCAAGGCTCCTGGGCAGCGATCTCCTCTACAGGCTGAATGAACCTGATGGGTCCTTAAGGTCGGAATAAATATATACGGTACGAATCGTTTTGTAAAGTGATTTACCTGATCAAGTCACGTGAGCCCGGCAATGCCTAATCCTAGGCTTCTAACCTCAAGCTTCACAGCACTGCGCTAGTAAAACCAAAGCGCTGACAATATACTGATCGATTCGTATCGTAAGAATCGCCAAAGCAGGCTGTACAAGCGTTTTAGTCAACTCGAAAGGACAGATGCATGCAGGTTAAGAAGACCGCATCGAACGAAAAAACATCGGTCGGCCGCCCCCGCAGCGAGGCAACTCGCCGCCAAATCCTCAGTGCGACCATCGCCCTTCTCCAGGAAAAATCCATTCAAGCGATCTCCATCGAGGCAATCGCTCGCGAAGCTGGGGTGAGCAAAGCGACGATCTACCGGTGGTGGGACTCCAAGGCACTCATCGTCATCGACGCCTTCATGGAAAACCACCTGGTTAAAACCACCATCCCTCACGAGCTTGGGCCACGTGAAGCACTGGCCTATCACTTCAAGTCTCTGGTCGAGCAATATTCAGGCTGGCCGGGCCGCCTGGTTGCCCAGATCATTGCTGAAGGGCAATCGGACCCTTCGATTTTGCGTGCCTTCCGTGAGCGCTTCCACTATGGCCGCCGAGCTGTAGTGCGAGAGGTGCTCGAAGAGTGGAAAGCCACTGAAGAGATTGCCGCAGACACCAACATCGAGATACTCATGGATGTGATCTACGGCGCGGTCTATATGCGCCTCATGCTCGGCCACGCACCACTGGATGAGGCTTTTGCCGAGTCGCATATCGACTACGTGTACCACCTGCTCAGCATCGACTGAACATCAAAAAAGCCGGCCATGAGGCCGGCAAAGAGGTAGACAAACCTCGGACTTAGAACGCGGTGTTGTCTCTACCTTTCAGCGCCAGGATTTCTCTCGCCTCCGCTGGATTAGCGATTTCGATGCCCAGCCCCTCAAGGATTTCCCGAATTTTGCGCACCTGCGCCGCATTCGATACGGCGAGTTCGCCACGACCGATGTACAGGCTGTCCTCCAGACCGACGCGCACGTTGCCACCCAGGATCGCGCTGATGGTCGACAGCGGAATCTGATCCTTCCCTGCCCCCAGCACAGACCAGTGATACTGATCGCCAAACAGGCGATCTGCGGTGCGCTTCTGGTGCAGAACATCCTCGATGTGAGAGCCAATGGCACCGCGCAAACCAAAGATGGTTTGAATGAACAACGGCGGCTTGACCAAACCCTGATCAAAAAAATACTTCAAGGTATAGAGATGACTGACGTCGTAGCACTCGAACTCAAAGCGAGTCCCCGTGCCACCAATCGTTTTCAGGATCCACTCGATATCCGCATAAGTGTTTCTGAACACCAGGTCCTTGGTCGACTCGAGGTGCTGGACCTCCCAGTCGTACTTCCATTCTCTGTCCTTTTTCGCCATCTCGGACAGATTGAGGTTGATCGATCCCATGTTCAGCGAGCACATCTCTGGTTGCAGATCGATACCGGCGGCGGCGCGCTCATTGATCGGCATGCCCGGACCACCACCACCGGTGGAGATATTCACGATCGCATCGGTTTCACGCTTGATGCGCCCGACAAATTCGCGGAACACCTCTGGGCTCCCCGTGGGACGGCCATCATCAGGGTTTCGTGCATGAAGGTGGACAATGGCAGCCCCGGCCTTAACCGCTTCAATTGCCTGCTCGGCAATCTCGTCGGGAGTCACCGGGAGGTAAGGCGACATCGATGGAGTATGTGCGCCACCGGTGATGGCAGCGGTAATGATCGCTTTTTTCACAGTTCCTCTCCTTCATTGAGAGCCAGGAGGACAAAGAGCATCCGGCAGTTCTTGCCCGACCTGTTCGACCAGCTATGGTTGGTGGCGCGCTGGATCAGGACGTCCCCTGCCTTCATCAGCGACTCACCTTGATCAAGCATTGCGTAGATCTCGCCCTCGAGGACGACTGCGTAATCCAGCGACTCGGTTTTGTGGAACCAGAAGTGCCGTGGCTGCGCTTTATCGCGTACGCCTTCCATGTCGAGAAACTCGAGGAGCGTCTCTTTGTCATACGACTCGTCCGGCGGGAAGTCCACGATCCGCAGCAGCGAACCACCTTCGGAATGGAAGCCGAACTTGTGCCCTGCCGGCGCAGGCTCTCTACCTGCAGCACGGCCTTTGCCAGTAGCCCAGAGCACCTGAGCAACAGGCTTACCTGGCTCGGCAATGACATTCAGCGCATGGCCATCGCTGACGATGACCGACTCACCTTTTGCGTTGTGCCCGGTAACAATTCGTCGTGCTGCTGCGTAGCCCAGGTTTGCCGACTTATTCATTTTTCCCCCAATAAAACGATACGTTTCGAATTTTAATTTATTAAATTTTTTTGGCCTCTGGACTCACATCCATGACAAAGAACGTTGCCGAGGCATTAGCGATCAATGAGTTTCTCTCAAGGTCATGAACCTCACTTCTAGCGAATGCAACTTGGCGACCGACACGATCGACGCTACCAGTAACCTTAAGAAGCTTCGGAGTGGCCGCAGACTGCATGTTCACAGTGATGCTGGTCGTGGCACAGGTCTTTCCAAACGGCAGTTTACTGAGGACCGCATATGCCATTGCATAATCCAGCATGGTCATAAGAGTTCCGCCGCAAACAACTCCATTGCCCTGAACAGCTTTGGGCGAGACGAAGAAACTGAATTCCAACTCACCTGGAGAACCCTTCACCAGTCGAGCACCGAGTTCCTTCAGTCCCCCGGTTGTTTCGAGAGCAACATCAAAGGCCTGTTCGGAGATAATTTTCTCGAGTAATGCACGGTCGGGATTGTCTTTGAGCGCCTGCATGATTTATCTCAATTCGCCTCTACGACACACTTCTGACGCTGATATCCCAACCCGGAAATCTCGCCCCACATTACATCCCCATCAGTGAGATAACGGTTGTAATGGGTGCCGTTACCGGCAGGAGAACCCGTGCAGATAATGTCCCCGGGCAAGAGCCTGGCGTACTTGGAGATGTACGCGATCTGCTTTTCAATATTGAAGAGCATATCGGCTGTCGTCTCGTCCTGCATCGTTGCTCCGGAAACCGTGAGCTTCATCAGCAGATGGTAGGGGTTGTCAATGAAGCACTTGGGCACAACGTACGGCCCCAGCGGCAGGAAACCCGGCTGCCCTTTCGAGCGGAACCAATCGGTGCCAAGCATTTTATAATCGGTTCGCGGGATCAGGTCGCGGGCAGAGATATCATTGACGATCGTATACCCGGCCACATAATCCATCGCATCAGCTTCGCTGATGTTGTATCCCTGCTTGCCAATTACGACCGCCAGTTCCAACTCCCAGTCAGGCTTTTCAGTGGTGGGAGGCAGAATCAGATCGTCATAAGGACCAGAGATAGCGGAAACAGGCTTGGTAAATACATACGGCTCGCCGTTCGCGACCCGATTGTCCATCATCTCCTCAGCCCACTTCTTAAGCTCTTCTTTGCTGAGTCCTTCAGGGCCGACATTGGCATCGACGGTCATATCGATCACATGCTTTCGATAATTTGCGCCGGTGCAGAAGACTTGGCGAGGAAGATCAACTGCCGGGTGGAATTTCAAATGGCTCTCATCGCACCATTCGCTAGTATCAACCCTTTCCACCAGTGCCTTGAGCGCCTGGAAGGAGTTGGACCACGACTCGAGAAGCGCAAGTACGCTTTTCCCGCCAAGCTGCGGCAAACCGTACTCTTCTGCCAGCCTGGAGATTGGAGCAACCTTCCGATCCACAACCAAGCCAGCGAATTTCTCAGCATCTGCATTTCGAGTAGAGAACGTACCCAATGCGAACTTCTTCATGTCTACTATAACCTTATTTTATCAACCCAGGTATACAACTTGACCGTACGTAGCATCTGAGCCGATAAGCCCAAGCAGCCGCCGATGTTCAATTAACAGATTTACCCCACGCTCATCAGGAATGAGCGATACCGGGACAGACTGGAGCATTGCACTAACGGCCTCATCAGGAAGCCCTTCGCTCGAAAGACTATTCCGGAGCTTTTCCAGATTCGCGGGAAGTTGAACGAGGGCCTCTACAAGGCTCTTAAGCCACAGCCGTATGCCTGGATTCGAGGACAGCGATGGTTTTCTGACGACCAGCCCCTGACCTGGGAACTCGGGGTAAGACGCCTGCACTTCAGCGACCTTATGCATCCCCTCCTTGATTGCAAGAGCATCAAACGGAGGGCCAAGGAGAGTGGCATCGCCCTCACCCGCGACCAGCGCCGCGTAGCGCTCTTTGACCCCCCCCACCGGGGCAAGCGTGTAGTCAGGCAACCTCAAGCCTGCTTGCTTCAGCATCGCTCTAAGGGCAATGACAAATCCATTCTCAGGGGCATCGACCAGGATTTTTGCACCACCGAGATCGCTGACGCTCTTGATGCGTGGGGCGGCAACGATAGACAGTGGCGTCGTCGCCTCTATTTGAGCCACTATGACGAAGTCTTTGGGGCCTGGCCGATGATTCCAGTGGAAGACGTTATCCATCGAGGTCACGACGGCATCTACGCGGCCGTCCGAGAGCGCCGCGAACTGCTCATCTGAAGACTGGGTCCGACTCGCTTCAAGCGACAAGCCCACGTCCTCTTGCCAAGAGGCGGCAACCGCGATCGTGGGAGGTACGAACCACATTACTCGGAGTCTGTGATTGGTCATTTTTTGTTCTCTTTCTGCCTTAATCAAATATAATACTATACGTATCGTATTGTCAAGCAAGCGCAGATCAATCTGGCGAAAAGACCATATAAATCAGCGAGTAATGGAAAAGCTGGATACCAGCGAAAGCGACTGATACAGCGCTTCTGGCGTACTTTCGCCGGGACGCCAAAAGGGAGGTGGCCGTTGCCCCTCCCTCGTGCGGGATTAAAGGTCCAGCACAAGTCGGGGCGATTTGCTCCCGGAGCAGCAGACGAACATTGTTTTATTGCTCGAGCGCTCAGACTCGCTGAGGATCGAGTCGCGATGGTCTGGTTGGCCTTCAAGCACCTGGACCTCACATGCGCCGCAGATGCCTTCACGGCACGAGTTCATTACCTCAACACCAGCCTGATCCAAAGCATCCAAGACAGTCTGCCCTGCGACGACACTGATGGTCGTGCCAGAGCGGGCAAGATGGACTTCGAAGCCGCCTCCGATGCTGGCTTCCTGCAGCGGTACGAAGCTCTCGTAATGGATTCGCGCGGAAGGAACGGCCTTCGATACTTCCAGATACGCGTTCAGCATCCCGGAAGGACCGCAGCAGTAGAAATGAGCCTCACCGTCGCCAGCGCTCAAAAGGGCGCCGATCGTGTTGACAGTCTCGTCCACAGACTTGGCAAAATGCAGGTGCACCTCACCGTACTTGAACGAGTTCTCGAGCCGATCCAGGAGCGCTGCGCTTTCACGTCCCCGTGCGAAGTAATGCAGCTCCCAGTTGATGGCCAAGTCTTCCAGCCGCTGGGCCATCGACCAGATAGGGGTAATACCGATTCCGCCCGCCAGCAGAATCGACTTGCCGCCACCTTCGTAAAGCTCGAAGCAGTTCTTGGGTGCGCTGACTTTAATCCGGTCGCCGCAGTGCAGCTTGCCGTGAATCAGCTTGGACCCGCCTCGACTCTTAGGATCCTTGGCGACCGCGATCACGTAGCGATTCTTGTCGCCTTGGGAGTTCAGAAGCGAATAGCTTCTGAGTGGCGCGCCCTCAATGATCAGGTCGATGTGCGCTCCCGCGGTGAACGGCGGAAGTTCGACCCCTGCATCCGGCACCGGCAGGAACTCATAGGACAGAATGTCGTGAGCTTCGTGGACGACAGACTTAACGTAAACAGGGAAGGAATTCTGGGAACTCATGACAGCAATCACCAAGCTTCTGGAGCCAAAAAGCTGGGCGCCAGAAATCTCTGACGCCCATATGGGTAAGCCTTATTCGAAGCGCTCTCTGCGTTCCTGCTGCTTCCGATTCGTGAAGTCCTGGATGTTCGTACCGACAGGAATCATCTCGGCAAGTGCGCGCAGAGCGCGGTAATCACTGATTTCTGCCTGCACACAATCCTCTCCCGCATCAGACTGGCGAATTCGCTCCATCAGTTCGCGACGTAACCGAACGATCGCCAGGTCGCCGCTGCCCAGAAACTCGCGGGTACGATCAACAATCGGAATGCTCTCCGCCACCGCATAGTCTTCGAAGATCACGCCCGGAATACCACTCCAGGTTTTCCCGGCACGCATGGCTTCGCGATCCTGGCCGTAGTTCGGCAGCCCCTGACGCGACCCCGCGAAGTTGTCATCCGACTCGTCCGTACCGAGCAACGCGAAGTCAGGCAGGTTGCTATCGATGTCCTGGCGCGGATCCCAGTAGATGTACCACTGGAGACTGCAGGTGTTGTTCACAGGAACCACGATGATGAGGAACCCAGCCTCAGCGTCAGTCGTGCCGATGAACGCCGAACCAGGGGCAACGTACTCAGTGACTCGTAGGTAGTCCTTCTCGCCACCGGTAGTACGCAGCGAATAAGAGCGGAGCCCGTAAGGGCGTTGTTCGAGGGTGTACTTGGGCGTGTCGTTCCCTGTGACAAGCTGCAGACCGGCTTGCGGAAGGCTCGCATCAGCGGTCGTATCGTGATGCAGAAGGCCGATATGCGCCGAGTCCATCAGCGTCTCCAGATTTTGCAGCCAGTTGGCCTCGTTGTAAGAAGCGCGCGGGCGGGAATTCTGACGACTCAGGTGGGTGAACGCGAAATCAGAGAACTTCGGCATATCGCCTTCTCCCAGGTATACCCAGACGATCCCGCCCCCCTCGCGCACAGGGAAGCCCTGTCCCTTCACCTTCTGGCAGAAGCTCTGATCTTTCTCGGTAGGCATGCGGGTGCAGCTACCGTCCGCGTCGAAACTCCAACCATGAAAGATGCAGGTCAGGCGATTGTTTTCATTCCGGCCAAGCGCGAGAGACACACCTCGGTGCGGACAAGCTTCGTAGAGGAAGCCAACTTTTCCATCGTGCCCACGAAATGCAACGTACTTTTCGCATAGCAACTCGACGCGCTGCGGATCGCCTCCCGCAACCAGTGCCTCGCTGCGTAGTGCTGGAATCCAGTGACGTTTCCAATACCGGTTAAGCGACGTCCCCGGAGTGACGTCCGTCAGAAGGCGGTTCTGTTCTGCAGTTAGCATAGGATTTTTCCTTGTTTTTATAGCCAGCCATGGGCTGATCAGGCTTGATTAATCTTAATGACTATACTTCTTAGCAATTAAGATAAATCCAAGCTATCCACCGCACTCTTTGATGTCAATGAATTTTGTTAACATATAAACAAGCCGCCATAGAACCAGAATGCCTTAGCTGGTCCTGTATCTAACGGCCTTGAGGTATGATCGCCTGATTCAAAGCCCTGGAACTGACCATGAACGAGCTGTTCTCCCCCACAGCAAGCCCCGAAACAATTGCCCAAGCATGGATGAAGGAGCGGCCGGATCTGGACCACACTGGTCTCTCGGTCGCCCTGCGCGTCAGGAGCCTGGCAATGCTTATCGATCAGAGCCTGTCCGAAATTGCTTCGGGTCTTGGGCTCGATCACAAGGAACTGATTCTGCTCTTCGCCCTCAGGCGCAGTGGCAAGCCTTACTGCATGAGACCCACTGATGTGTTCAGGCTGTTGAAGGTGACTTCCGGCGCCGCCACCTATCGCGTCGACAAAATGGTCGAAAAAGGGGTTGTTGATCGAGTGGCGGACCACCTCGATCGTCGGAGCCAACTGATTCGGCTCACAAAGAAGGGAAAAACAGCGATCGACACCGCCGCATCTCAGTTGGCAACCACCAGTGCCACGGGGCTCGGAGAGCTATTAGGCGATGCCGCGCGCCTTGAACAACTGAACGAATTACTTCGCTCCCTGGAGAACGGCTGGCTCAAGCTGACTCCGCCGGAGCAGAATCCCTTGGTGCATCAGAAGATCTCGGCAGACGACGCGGCAGACTGAAGGCTCACGTCAGGGGCATGCCCAGGTTCATGGTGTATCCCTAGGCTAGCTCATGAACCGATCAAAGACCTGCTTCATCATCAATTGACGAAGCCAGATGTCCCCAGAAGGGTAGATTCGCATACGTGCGTACTTGGTCGTTCAGGCCGATCTCACCGTTGGCTAGGGTCTGTTGCCGTTTTGCGCTAACTAACTGATCTATAAGCGCAAGTGCTTCGATTTACGCCACCATGACGAAATTCTTCGACCCCGAACGCTGATTCCAATGCGGGATGTTGTCCATTGAAGTAACAACTGCATCGACATGACCGCTCACTAGCGCACCGAATTGCTCGTCAGAGGATTGGGTAGGGCGGCCCTCAAGACTGAAGTCGGGCTGTGCGCACCAAGTGGCAGAAACGGCAATAGCAGGTGGTACGAACCACATTACGCGAAGAGTCTGATTGTTCACTTTTTGTACTCATATGGCTCGGATAAATAAAATACCATTCGTATCGTATCCTAATTCAGGGCAAATTAAACCGGCCATTTGGTGATCGTTTTCAAGATAGGCAACGTCCTGTCTGACGCGTTGAATCCGAGCCACACCACGACGCGTTAGCTAACGCCAAGGAGTGACCCGATGATTGATACTTCCCTTCTCCATCCCACTCAATCTGATCGCCGTGTCATGCGCCTGCATGAAGTTGAAAAGCGTACCGGCTTCAAGCGCTCCCACCTGTACAACCTGATGAAGGACGGCAAGTTCCCACACACCCGCCGCATCGGTCTACGCGCAGTGGGCTGGGATTCACAGGAAGTCGAGCAATGGATTAACGATCAGCTCGCGCAGGACTGAGCGATGGATGTGCTCTCGATCATCTCGACCAAAGGTGGCGTCGGCAAAACGACAATTGCTGCGAACCTGGGCGGCTATCTGGCCGAGGCAGGCCTTCGAGTTCTGCTACTCGATCTGGATAGCCAGCCGACCCTATCCAGCTACTACGCAATCAAACAGCGAGCAGCACTCGGTGCCTTTGAGCTCATCGCCGAAAACACCCAATCACTCGACCAGCTTGTTTCAACCACGGATGTCTCCGGCCTCAGTCTAATTCACTCAAATGACGATGAAGGCAGGTTAGCTATCTTGCTGTTGCACGCTCCAGATGGCCGGCTTCGCCTGCGCAATCTCATCCCGTCTTTCGCAGATGCATTCGATGTGCTGTTGATCGACACACAGGGTGCCCGAAGCGTCGTATTGGAAATGGCGGTGCTGGCTTCTGATCTTGCCGTCGCCCCTGTCACGCCCCAGATGCTTGCAGCACGTGAGCTACGACGAGGCACACTGAAGCTACTGGCAGAACTTGAGCCGTACCAGCGACTCGGTGTTCAGCCTCCCCCACTGCGACTGTTGTTCAACCAAGTCAGTACTGAAACTGTCGATGCCCGCGTGATCATGCACAGCTTGCGGCAAGCCTTTGCCAACAACTCAGGCGTTTCATTACTCAACACCATCATTCCTGACCGAGTTGCTTACAGAAACGCTGCAACGCTGGGTGTTCCTGTCCACCGCCTTCCACATAACACAATCCTCAAGTCATTAGCGCCTGCAGAAACCATGCAGTCCCTTGCTCTGGAGTTACTACCGGAGTGGGCCTGGCGATTCGGAAAAATATCTCCTGTGGCCTGATTACAACCACACTTCTCGAACCGAGGTTTTCATGTCCAAGATCCGCAACATTCAGAAGATATCCAATATCTTCAGCCCACCAATTGCAGTGAATTGGCCAGAAGAACACGTCACGGTAGTTATCCGTGTGAACCCGTATCGTCTGAATCACGCGAAGATGCACTTAGGACTTTTGCGCGATGACTTAGGAGAGGTAGTCAAATTCAAGGTCGGTGATCACCTCGTTTGAGCAACTCCATGAAAAAGCTCTCTCAAGATCAGATCGCTGAGAAACTGCAAGCCGCCCCCTACCCTCGTGCGTCCTCCAACGGCGAGCTTGCTGATCCGTTGGTAGAAACGCCGATGCGGGTCACCTTGGTGAGGTTGCGTCCGTACGAGCACAATCCGCGCTTCATTCGTAACCCGCTGTTCGACGAGCTGAAGGCATCGATCCGCGAGCGGGGTCTCGACCAACCGCCACCGATCACCCGCCGCCCGGGAGCCAAGCACTTCATCATCCGCAACGGCGGCAATACACGCCTCACCATACTTGGCGAACTGTGGCAGGAAACACGTGATGAACGTTTCTTCCACATCCACTGCCTGTTCAGACCCTGGGATGGAGAAATCAGTGCCCTGCTTGGCCACCTAGCCGAGAACGATCTACACGGACAGCTCACTTTCATCGAACGAGCCGTGGCCGTGGCAAAGGCTAAAGAACTGATTGAGTGCGATGGGGAGCAGTTATCTCAGCGCGAACTGGCCCGCCGATTAGCAGCAGGTGGCTACAGCATTCCTCAGCCTCATATCAGCCGTATGTTCGACACCCTGGAGCATTTATTGCCGGCCATTCCTCAGGTGCTTTACCAAGGTCTTGGCCGCCATCAGATCGAACGCCTGATCATCTTCAGAAACTACGCGCTCAAGGTTTGGCAAGAAGGCGGCGATAGTAGTGAGCGATTCACCGAATTCTGGTTCGATACATTGTCTGGCTGGGATACCTCGCCAGCAACCTTTGAAGTCGATCAGGTCGAGCACACCATTCAATTGCGGCTGAGTGAGTTATTCCCTCCCCGCTCGTATCCTCAAGAACGCGCTGAGAAAGCAGTCCTCGATCGAGGGAAAAGCGAAGAAACGGCGGTTGATAAACCGGTTCTGTTGCCAACGACAGGACCTCCAGCATCCCCTCAGAATGCCCCCCTTGAGTTCTCGTCTTCTCGAGTGAAACAGATCCGAGAGATGGTCGATCAAGCTTGCGCCGACCAGCCTGTTCACTCTGTCGAGAGCACACCACCTGAGTCCTTCGAAGCTGCCTGGAATCTGGATCAGAGCCTCGATACAACTAAGCAGTTACGCAAGCAGATTGCTCATCAAACCAGGCAACTGCTTGCGTCAGGAAACAGCTTGGCCAAGGTCCACAGTAACGAAGAAGGACTGGGCTTCACTCTGAGCCTGGAACAGGCCTCAACGGACACACCACTGGCCATATCCGTCAACCTGCTACTCGGCGCGTTGATGCGTGAGCACGACGGCCTTGACTGGCAGGACCGCCAACTCCTGCCCTCAGCCCTATTCGGGCAACTGCTCCTGGGCATCTACGACATCGATCTACCCAATCGTCCCGCACAGGACATTGGTCTAGCCAGGCTGCCGGACGATGTGTTGCTGAGCTTCATTCGCCTGCTGCGCTTGGCCCGAAGACTGGTCGACTACGAATCCACACCTTAGAGGAGGACAGCTGGTGAGCCACAAACTGCTTCACCACGCCATGATCTCGCAAGTACTCCATGAGATTCAGAACGGCAATTTCGAACGCTGCTTTGAACTAGGGTGGAGCCCGGAAGACCTTCGGCTCCTGCAGTCCCTCCCTGCCCAAACCATCATGCGCCTCAGCCACTCCTCGGTGATGTGGGTCGAGGTCAATGTCGACTCCACCGTTTTGCGTCGGCTGGCCGATCAAGCAGCTCGGGAAGAAGCTCACGAGCGCACGATCAACCGCGCACTGCACTTGGGCGCTAGCACCAACCTGATGTACCGTTTCTTCGGACTCAGCCATTCAGAAACCGCTGCACGTCGACGACTACTCAATATCGATGCCCGGCGGGGACGTCCGACACAGTTGAGCGAAGAACAAGAGATAGCGCTTTGGAAGCGTTGGGTTGAGCTCAAGGACCGCGACAACAATTCCGAGCAGCTCGACCTGCTGATGATATTGGCCGAAGAACAGAACCTGAGCCTCACAGCTGTGTGGCATCAGATCATGTTGCACAGTGATCCGTGATGCCCTCGCCAGCTCATTCACGCTGGAAGGGGCTGATCCGGCATTACAGGCCAACAGCCAAGCCAAACCGGCATCTGCAGGATGGGATGCCGGTTTTCTGTTCAGCGGCCAACGCCAGGACATCGTTCCATGCCTGCTGCTCTTGTATAATCGCCTAACACCACTGGAGCGCAATGCCTGGCAAATCCTGCGCATGCTCACCTCTCAAGGACTGGCAAACTCACGCTACGAAGATCTGCAGCCTTTTCTGAGCAATGTCCCCTGTGGCGGTAGGGCTTCACGAGAGACCGTTGCACGCGTGCTGACCATGCTACGTCTGACACGCTGGCTAACCCTCGTCGATCGGCCACGTCGTCCTGGCGATGGACGTTTTTCAGGCTCGCTCTACGTCCTGCATGAAGAACCCTTGACCCACCGCGAATCGCTAGAGCTCGACAAAGAGTATTTGGAGCTGCTGGGCAACAGCTTGTCCCACGCCACCAAGGCCATTCGCATCGTTGCCGAGGACGCAGTTGGTGATCTGCTGAAAGACAACAGCCTTGATCTGCCAGTACTGCCAACACGCCTGGAAAAATGGGCAGAGCGACTTATCCACAATGAAGGACTGCACGATTCCGAACGCGGCAAAAATCACCGAGTTCGGAATGCTTCAGGCCCGAGTTCGGATTCCGAACCGGGTTTCAAAGCACCGCCTCATCACGCCGTTCGGAATCCGAACGGCAGTACTGTACAAGGTATTAAAAAACATACCGCGCGCGCTTGTACGCAAGAGGGGGCTGGTCTCGTCGACTGGGCTAGCGCGTTGACGCTCTCTCCAACGGAAACCTGGACCTGTCGTGCGGCGTTGGAGAAATTGCCGCAGACCAGTCGCCAAGGTGTGCTGGACGAAGCCATAGCACGCCACGCCAGCGGAACGGTTCGCAAACCTGCTGCGTACCTGTTGGGCCTGGTGCAGAAAGCCTTGGTGGGTGAGTTCGTGCCTTGGGCGGCTCAACCGCCTCCTGAGTCAACCTCGGTAGAAGCCGCTGTCGCAGCACCTTCTCTGCAGCCTCCACGAAAAGCTCGCAGCAAGGGCGAGGCAGTGTCTCCTCTCGCCCAGTCCTACCTGGCTGAACTTCGCGTGCTGACAGGAAGAACGCTCCCGGCTGGAACAGAACTAGACGACCCTGATGGGTGATACCCGGGGTATCACGACAGAGAGCTGCGGCAAGGAGCAATCGACCAGGCAAAAACAATGGCGCAATGATCAGCTTGTTTGCGACAGCACACCTATGGCATCAGCAACGTGTTTCGTAATGCAACTGCGAGGACGCCACTGCGGCCGATCACCACCCAGCCAACGCATCTACACATTGTCGCAGCGCCTCTTCCAATGACGCCTGCTGCGCCCGGAACCGTCGTATTGGAGCAGGGATTGCGATTGCATGACGCTCTGCGGTTCCAAGGTCGATCACGCACGCTAAAGCGCAGATATCGTAGGCGTGCTCTTCATGATCAAAGGCCAAACCGGTCTTGCGTATTTTGTGAACATCCTTCATCAGAGCAGTCATTGTATTGCGGCTATGGGCTGTAGGCCCAGGTTGCGAGCGAGCAACCAAGGTTTCAATGTCGGCATCCCTCCAGCCAGCTAAGAATGCTTTACCTGGCGCGGTGCAGGTCAGTGGGAACACACTGCCAACGGGTACGACGATTCGCACCTCCTGTGGGGCAACGACCTGATCAACCAGTACCGCCGCCTCATCTCGAAGAACCCACAGGTCGATCGACTCGCCCGTTTGCTCCGACAACCTCTCCAAGTGTGGACGCACCCGTGTGCGAACGTCCTGATGGGCAGCAGCGGCCAAACGCGCCAACGCAACCCCTAAACGGACCTGACCGTCACTGACAGCTACCAATTTCTCGGCCTGCAGCGAACTGACAAGCCTTTGCACCGTAGTTCGAGGCAAGGTACTCGCACGCGTGATCTGCGCGATAGTCAGTCCGTTGGGCGCCTGCTCCAAGGTGCGAAGCACTTGGGCCGCACGGGCAATCACCGCTCGACTGCCATCATCTCCGACACCTATCGCAGTGTTTGGATGCTCATCGGTAAGTCGTTTCATCTTGGCCCCAAATAACCATATAACGGCTAATATATCCGAATAACGGTCAAAACACGCCAACGATAAATTAATCCGGGAATGCTATGAACTCCAAGTCTTCCGCCACCATGGTCAATAGCTCCACCACCCGCATCATTATCGTGCTGGCAATGCTGTCGGCTTTAGCTCCCTTCGCCACCGATATGTATCTCCCGGCATTCAGCAAAATGGCAGAGTCGTTCAACACTGATCACGGACGAATCGAGTCCACTCTGTCAGCGTTCTTCCTCGGACTCGCTTTGGGGCAAGCCTTCTATGGACCGCTTATTGATCGCTTTGGCCGCCGTATACCATTACTGATTGGGGTTGGCCTGTTTGCCTGCTCTACCATCGGTTGTCTGTTCATTCACGATATAGATCTACTCACCGGGCTACGCGTCCTCCAAGCTATCGGGGGATGTGCCGGAATGATCATCGGGCGAGCAATCGTTAGCGATCTGTTCGATCAGACAGAAAGCGCTCGTGTACTGTCGTTACTGCTAATGCTCATGACGCTCGCGCCTATCGTGGCACCATTGTTGGGCGGCTGGATTCTTGTGCTCGCGGGCTGGAAAGCCATCTTTGTGTTCATGCTGGTGTTTGCGTTGTTGTGCGGGGTTCTTGTCTGGAGATACGTTCCCGAGACCCAGCCAATCCAACGACGCACCACGCTCAGCGTGAGTCCGATTCTATGCGCCTATGCCAACTTGTTTCGGCATCGCGCCTTCATCGTTCCAGCTATGGTTGGCGGGCTGGCGCAAGCGTCCATGTTTGCCTTCATCACCGGCTCGCCTTTCGTTTTCATGGGGCTGTTCGAGGTCGGCGAGCAACAGTACGGTTGGCTATTTGGACTCAACGCCCTAGGGATCATCGTTGGAGCACAGGCCAATCGCTTAGGACTAAAGCGATGGTCCGCCCACACGATGCTGACAACTGGTCTTTTGATCAACTTAATGGCTGGAGTGACGCTATTGGCCATTGTTCAAACCAAGAGTTTGGCAATTTTGATGCTGCCGTTGTGGTTTGCCATCGCCTCTCTAGGTTTCATCGGTGGAAATGCGGCGGCTATCGCTATGGCAGCCAGCGGCAAGCACCCAGGCAGCGGCTCAGCTCTAGTCGGTATCCTGCAATTTGGTAGCGCCTTTGTGATCAGCAGCCTAGTAGCGCTCATGCAAAATGGCACGGCCTATCCGATGTCACTCGCTATTACTGCAGTGGGTATTTCGGCCACTCTGCTCTGGCTCATAGGAAGGGACAGCCCTGAGCCGATATGACAGTTTGAAAATTTTTCTAAGACTGTCATTGCCTGGCGCCTCCAAGCAGTCCACCGAACGCAGAGGCATTGTTTAGCCGGCTCGCTGGGTTGCCGCGCAGTTATCTCAAGGTTGCTTCTAACAAAATCCCCTACAGATCCGCGTAGCATGAGGACTCGGTCAAGAGTGATACCACTGGTATCACCCACAAAACGACAGCGGCAATGCATCCGGCGTAGCTGGAAAACGATGGCGCAATGATCGGCTTGTTTGCGGCAGCGCACCTACTGCTACGGCAACGTGTTTTCGCAATGCAACGGCGAGGACACCACTGTGGTCGATCACTACCAACTCAACCTGGGTTCACTGCGCAGCACCATCACCCTGACCCTGCACACCCACCATGCGGCTCGTCTGTGGCAAGGCCGTGCAGCCCGTGAAGGTGTGCAGCCAATCATGGGCATGGCTGGCTATATCAGCGCGACCAACCTGATGAAGCAGGCATCGGCCAACGATGATCCGTATGCCGACTGGGCCATGCTGCAGGTCGAGGAGAAGCTGACGCAGGCCAGGAGTGGGATGGATACCCTGGCCCAGCAGATGGGTCAGTTGAGGGAACGGCTGCCGCAACAGATCGATGTCAGCGATAACCTGAATATCCAGCCCGTCACCCTGCCCCTGTTCATCGGCAGCCAACTGGGTTTCCTTGCTGTCTACCTGCTGACCGATTACGACACGCTGGTGCGCCACGCGCTGCTGGCCCATCACACTGCGCTGCTCAGTCGGCGCGAGATGGAGCAATGCATCGATGCCGGCGCACATCTGCTACGTAGTCTTTTCACTCTGGCGCAAAGGTTCAAGCTCGCGGGTGTCACACGCGCTGACATGGCTGCCAATAATGCCCGAGCCCGCGTGGTGATCGAACGGTTGGGAGAACTGCCGCAGGATGTTCTGGAAGGTACTCGGCGCTCTGAATTTGCACCGCCAGTCGTGAAACGTTCGTCATCACCTGAAGCTGAAGATGAGCCTGCTGCGCTTGCCCTTCCCCATGAGGAAACGGGGGAAGAGGCATGACCCAGATACAGCGTCGTCCCCTTTACCCGGGTCTATCACAGGATGCCTATCGAAACCTCGAACAGGGTGCCTCCCTAAAAGGCCTTTTAAGGGTCTTTAAGGGTAATAGGGATCTGGAACTGCTCGCGGTCTCTGCTGCGAAGTGGGAACGACAGTTGGCCGATCTGATGCAAGACCTGGTCGCTCAAGCCAACCAGCCTCCGCTGTCGTTGCTCGACATTCGCCTCGTGCGCCAGGACACCTTAGCCGGCAGCAGCTTTCTGCGCTGGCGTACACGTGACTACTCACAGATGGGCGTGGCCGTGTGGCAACGGCTAATGGACAACCCTGCGCTATCGCCGGCTCTGCGAGAGGGCCTGCATCGTCTTGAGT
Organism: Pseudomonas sp. LRF_L74; assembly: GCF_965644255.1. Taxonomy (NCBI): domain Bacteria; kingdom Pseudomonadati; phylum Pseudomonadota; class Gammaproteobacteria; order Pseudomonadales; family Pseudomonadaceae; genus Pseudomonas; species Pseudomonas sp. LRF_L74. Next base: position 30,778 of record NZ_CBFFRH010000017.1, read on the forward strand.
GCGATCGCATCACCTTAAACATGCAGATGAGCGTGGTGCATTCACTGCTGCGCCAGAGCGCCGAGTGCGTGAACAAGTTCAACAGCGCCGAGCAGGCGCTACACCGCTTCATTCCCAGCGAGGTACAACCATGAGCACGTTCTTTCTTGGTGAAGGCAATATCGGCAGTGCGCCGGAGTTTTTCGAGTTCGGATCAGGCAACGACGAGCCACGGCGATTGCTCAAGCTCAACGTCTATTTCGACAACCCGGTACCGAAGGATGACGGTTACGAAGATCGTCGCGGGTTCTGGGCACCAGTTGAGCTCTGGCACCGCGAAGCTGAAGCGTGGAGCAAGCTCTATCAGAAAGGCATGCGTATCCAGGTCGAGGGCCGTACGGTCCTCGATCGGTGGGAAGATGACAACAACACGCCGCAGTCGACCTTCAAGATCGAGGCGCGCAAGATCGGCATCATGCCCCATCGGCTGCAGTCCATTCAGATGATACCCCGGGTATCAGGCAATACGCCGGTCACTGAAGCAGGAGGCGCCGAAGAGGACGAGACTGAAGACAGTCAGTGAATAGCAGGCACCAGCACCTCCGGTAGATCGGCGATCCGCTCGAGCAAGTCGTCGATCTATTCAGCAGCCACGTGATCTCAGACCGCACAGAGGTAGACGCTCCATTTCTCGCAAGTAACCAACACGGCGAGCTTGTCGTTAGCATCTGGAACATTCCAGGTAGCCTACGAGAAGTTCGCCGTCTCCGTTGAGCGAAATGAACTTCCCCGCGAGCGCTGCGCCTGATGTAATGCATAGACCCTTGTCACCACTGGTGACTGTCCCAAGATCGCAACGCTCCGGTAGACTCGGTCGGCCTTTCAGGTTGGAGCCACTTTCTCTCTTTTTTGCACACGTCTTTGATTGCAGGCGGATGCCCTGTACTGCTTCGCCATTTGCGTGATACCCGGGGTATCACTGGCCAGGCCATACAGGACATCCGCGCTGCGGTCGCACTCAGTGCCGGTGCCCGTCGGCGAAACACTGGGATCCTTTTGTGCGCGGATGCGTGCCTTGCCCTTTCGATCCCGGCCACGACACGGATCGGCTGTCTAGCTCGCTGAAATGACACGCAGCAGAGTCGACAGAGGTGGCCTTTCTTGAAGTCGCCTGGACATGTGCCAGGCCCCTTCGTCGCCTTTTTCAATCCATCGAACGCCAGCCAAATCCATCATTCAAAAACGCCCCTATTTCTCGTTGACGCTGTGTTTTAACGGACCTATACAAGGTGCGTGAACTGCTGTCGTTGACGGCACACGCCCAGGTAGCTTGGACCTTTGAGGCTACGCCACTTTAGTGGTGGTCCATCCCAAGTGCGTTGCGCATCCGGTAGTACGCACGCTCATCAATGATGATGGATGCTGACTGAACATCTGACTCACTCTGCCCCAACGTCCTGGTCTTTTCTCAGGTCGACCTTTACTAACCCAGACGGGATTCCACTCCCGTTATGGGCTTGTGGATTTTCCGTTTTTATAGGAGATCCACCATGACTCACTCCACTCAAGAAGCAGTCACCTACTTCAATCTGCACACCACCGGCATTGGTTACCTGAACCGTATTCGGGAAGTGCCTGTACGCCGTGGCAAACCCTTTATGGCCTGCGATATCGCAGCGCTGCATGGGGCTGCCGATGACGTCGAGTACACCCGCTTTGACTTGAAAGTGTCGGGTGCCGATGCCGAGCAATTGGTGCGCGAATACAGCGATGCTGTCCAGGCCGAGCAGAAGGTCCTTGTGTCCTTCCGCATTGGCGATATCTGGGTAGCACCGTTCATGTACGAAAAAGGCGAACGTGCGGGTCAACCGGGCGCGAGTCTCAAAGGCCGACTGCTCTATATCGACTGGGTCAAGGTCGATGGCGAGATGGTTTACAAGGCCCCCTCAAAAGACGGCAGCTCTCCTGCTGAACAAGCAGAGCCTGAAGATCCCACTGCACTACTAGCCCAAGCAAAACGTACTCGGCGTGCGGCTGCTAAGGCTTGACCCAACCGAGAAGCCGTTGGCTTTTTTCCTATCCCAGGCGCTCATTCGAGCGCCTTTATTCAACCATCAGGAGACGCCATGGAGACTTTCTGGCTGTGTGACGACTGCCTGCTTGCCGAAGCGTATGGCGATTTCACTGCATTGTCCTTCAGCTTGCCGGAGCATGAAGTCGATCAATGTATTCAGCAGATTGAATCAGCACTGAAGGAGTTGATGCCATTTAGTGCTGATTTCGATTCTGAGAGTGGCTGGGGGATCGATGAGTTTTCACGATCACCTTGCGGCTGTTGCAATTCACTTTCACACGGACGCCGGCATCGATTCGTCCGGCTCTAGCTTTCACACTGTTCCTACCACAGGGTTAACCATCCCTGTGGGGCTGGTGCCCTATATTGGAGACCCAGCATGACTACTCAACTGAGCTTGATTCAAACCCCTAAGGGCTGTGATGAGCAACGTCGACACGAAGACTGGATCCTCGCACAGGCTCGTATAATCCTCGAACACCGCATGTACACCCGTGGTGAGGAACTGTCCTCGCCAGAAGCAGTTCGAACCTATCTGAAATTCGCCATCGGTGAAAATGAGCACGAGGTCTTCGGCGTTGTCTTTCTCGACTCGAAGCACCGCGTACTCAACTTCGAAGTGATGTTCTACGGCAGTATTGATGGTGCCAGTGTTTACCCCAGGCAGGTTGTGAAACGCGCTCTTGCTAACAATGCAGCTGCTGTCATCCTTACCCATAATCACCCTTCTGGTATTTCGACACCCAGTGAAGCAGATCGAATTCTGACGGCACGGCTGAAAGAAGCTTTGCTACTGATTGAGGTTCATGTGCTAGACCACTTCATCGTCGGAAAAGGTGAACCACTGTCAATGGCAGAAATGGGTTGGCTCTAACCTAAAGGCGTCCTCGGACGCCTTTTTTGTAGTCTGTATCCGGTAAGCCAAGAGGAGCAATCATGCCCTCTGCGCCATAACATCTTCCAGGCGATAGGCCGGTTAGAAACCGACCTATCCTAGTCACTACGCACTCACTCGGGCAGCGCGTAAGTAATGACGTAATCTCCTGTTGGCGTCTCCATGAAGTGATGGCCAGTGGCGACAATCATCAAGTACTGACGGCCATTGGCCTCATACACCAATGGATTGGCCTGGCCACCGGCTGGTAATACGTCCTGCCATACCGTCTTGCCGGTTTTAATATCAATTGCCCGTATCAGATCATCCGTAGCGGCAGCGATGAATATCAATCCACCAGCTGTGACCGCCGTTCCACCATTATTCGGTGTGCCGATATCGATCGGCAGACCCGACTTGATATGCCACGGTCCATTAGAACGGGCAGTTCCCAAAGGGCGATCCCATAAGGTCTTGCCGGACTTCAGGTCGATGGCGCGGATGCCGCCATAAGGGGGCTGCTTACACAGCAGCCCTGTGTATTTTAAGCGCCACCCCGCATTGACATTGATCGCATAAGGCGTGCCAGTCTGCGGGTCGCCGGCCCCCTCTGCGCCACCACGATCCGAGGAGAGTTCCTCACGAGGTTTCCAGCCCATACGATCAGCATCTTTGCGCGGGACCAGTTCCACGTAGTTAGGCATGTCGTTGTAGTTGGCAATAATCACTCCGCGCCGGGTATCGATAGCGACACTGCCCCAGTCCGAACCACCGTTGTAACTGGGATATTCGATGCTCGGGCTACCAGATTCAGGTGGTGTGTAAATACCGTCGTACGCAGCTTGCTGGAACTGGATGCGACATGCGAGTTGATCGAATGGGGTCATACCCCACATATCATGGGCAGTCAGGTCAGCTTTGCGCAGACTGTGGTACGTCGAGAACGGCTGGGTCGGCGACCGCTGCTCAGGCTCAGCGCCACCCTTAGGTACTTGACGCTCTTCAATATCAAATAGTGGCTTACCTGTTCGTCGATCAAACACGTACAGCTCACCCTGTTTGCTAGGCAATACAACTGCCGGTACCGGACCATTGGCGGTGGGAAAATCCACCAGACTGGGCTGCGAGCCCAAGTCGTAATCCCAGACGTCCTTATGCGTGGTTTGGAATTTCCATGCAGGTAGGCCAGTTTCCACGTTCAACGCCACCAAAGCGACGCTCCACTCATTCACATCAGACGTACGCGACGTACTCCAGTAGTCAGCGGCTGCGTTACCCATTGGCAGAAAAACCAAACCCAGCTTGTCGTCGCCCGTGGCGATGGTCCACATGTTCGGCGAGCCACGCACGTAGGTTTCACCGTCGGGCAACGGCTCGCTCTGATTGGGCCGGGCAGCATCCCATGCCCACTTCAACTTGCCAGTGGCAGCATCAAAGCCCTTGATGACGCCTGAGGGTGGATCCACGCGCTGGCCGTCTAGCACCTGGTGGCCGGTAACGATGGTATTACGCACGATTACCGGAGGCGAGTTGATGGATACATAGCCTGCTGGAGTGGATCCCATACCGGTGGTGATATCTACCTGACCGTTGTCGCCGAAGTCGCTGCAGGGCTTGCCAGTTTTGGCATCCACGGCAACGATACGGCCGTCTAGGGTGCCGGAAATAACTCGCGCCTGACAGACTGCTGGTGCTTGCGCCCCATCCTGTTTGGGCACCTCGTAGTAGGAAACGCCGCGACAGGCTGCTGTGTAAGGAATAGCGTCCTTGGGCACCTTGGGATCGAAGCGCCACAGCTCCTTGCCACTGGCCGCATCTAGACCAATCAAAATATTGCGTGAAGTACACAGATAGACAGAGTTGCCGATCTTGAGCGGTGTTGTTTCCGCTCCCCAGCGATAGTCGAGTTGATCGCCAGTACGGTAGACCCACGCACGCTGCAGCTTGCCTACGTTGTCCGCGGTGATCTGCTGCAAAGGTGAATAGCGTGTGGCGGCGGCGTTGCGGCCATACGCGGCCCAGTCGCCGTCCTGAGGTGAATCCGACTGCTGCGCGGCTCCAAGATCGCTTTCCAGCGTGGTCTCTTGCGCATCCGGCACGTCAGCCAAGTTCACGTATCCGAAGGGAACGAAAGCCAGCGCCCCTGCGCCGATCAGTCCAAGGAACAGCACGGTGGCGAGCCCTCGCGACAGGCTGCGTGAGAAGGCCGGCTGCAACCGCGGCAATAGCAACGCAACGATGATCGCCAAGATCAGCACGACATCCAGTCGGGGGATCCAGCGCCAATAGTTAAGTCCAGACTCCCAAGCGGACCAGATGAAGGTGCCGACAAAAACCAATGCATACCACCCGGCTCCTGCGCGCCTTCGCTTGGCTAGAAATACCCCTGCGCTCAGCATGCCGACTCCAGCCAGGAGGTAATACCAAGAGCCACCCAGTATCACCAACCAGGCTCCGCCGACGGCAAGCATTAAGCCAACCAAACCGACCAAAAATCCTGTTATCAGAAGTGGAATGTCACGCCTAGGGCGATGTTCGTGTGTATCCGTCATGACCAGACTCCATGGGGTTGCCTACAGAAACAAAGCCCGACGGCCTATCTGGGCAATTAATGTAAGTCGATGTTTCAAGGAGCAGGAAGTTCAGGAATAAATCCCATCCAGTATGCAAAGAAATTGGATTACTCAAGGGGCGGGCTGAATGAGCACGAGGTCTTCGATGTTGTTTTTCTTGACTCGAAGCACCGAGTACTTACATTCGAAGTGATGTTCTATGGCAGCATTAATGGCGCCAGTGTCCACCCTAGGCAGGTTGTGAAACGAGCTCTGGCTAACAGCGCCAATGAGGTCATCCTTACTCACAACCACTTTTCTAGCGGATCTAGTTCTGACAGTGCGGCTAAAAGAAGATTTGCAGCTGATTGAGGTTCGTTTGGAACACTTCATCGCCGGGAAAGATGATCCACACAAGCACCTTTGGGCGTTTTTTTACCGCTACTGGAGAGCAATCAACTGGCCTGTGAGCGTCAGACTGACCTTCTATCTCTTCGGTTTCATCGCATAGTGAATCTCTCTGGCCCGGCTAATCCTCTAGCCTGGCCATAATTGATCCGGTTTATTTTTCCCTTCAAGGCCAACCAAGCACCGTAAAGACGATCAGCCTCGGTGTAATCGACCTGCTGTTTCATACTGCCTCCAAGTGCCTGCAGAACGGCACTGCATTTAGAAACGATGCGGCGCCAATCGTTTTTTTGACTGACGAGCCGACCGGATTTCATTGAGCTTAGCTGCACACCTCAACGAGATCCCGTCATGAATCGTGTGAGCTTGATCGTCATCGCCGCTCTGACCTGTGCCAGTTGTACATCATCTTTGAAGCACACACAGGAAGCCACTGAGCCAACCACCGCCAAGCGAACTGAAGGCATCGCCAACGACTCTGTTCGTTACGTTGAGCAGGGTCGCTACACCCTGCTGAGCGTTGAGCCACGCCCGGAACAGATCGACCTGTTGAAACAGATCATCGACATCCGTATTCCAACCGGGCATACGCCGGCTGTTCGTGGCGCCATGCTTCATGTGCTGCAGCGAACCGGGTATAGCCTTTGCGCGGGCTCAGCTTCACAGGCTGCTCTTTTCTCTCGACCGCTTCCTGCCGCCCATTACAACCTGGGACCAATGCCTCTAAGCAGCGCATTGCAGGTACTCGCGGGCCCCTCATGGAATCTGCTTCACGACGATGTGCAGCGCACCGTCTGCTTTGAGCTACGGGAAGCGAAACAGCCATGAGTAGACAGATGCGATTGATCGCTTTGGGATTGTCCGTTGCCCTGGCAATTTCTGGAGCTGTGCTGGGCTATTACCAGCACTCACAGCGATTGGAAGCAGTTGAAGGAGCCAGCAATCAGCAGGCAGAATGCCTTGAAAACTTCTCAACCAGCCTCGGTCCTAGCCGAGTAGCGATAGATGGCTTTCGACAGCAGCAAAAGGCTCTCGATAATCGTATTTCATCACTCGAAACCCATTACGCCACTTGGCAGACTGAGAAATCCAAATGGTCTGCTCAGCTTGAGGCCATACGCTCGGAGCTCTCTTCGCGTGCATCAGAGGATGCTGTCGAAGGTCTCGTACTAGAGCAGCGCGATCTAGCCAATGCAGTAGCCGACATTCGTCGTCGAATCGCCAAACCCTCGAACCGAGCGGCACAAGTCGTCACGCCCCGAAAGCCGACCGAGAAACCACCTACCTCTCCGCCCCCTCCATTTCGTGTGCTCGGCATTGAAGGCCGCTCCGATCAGCTATTTCTTCTTGTCTCCCCTCCGCACAAGTCCACGCTTACTGACGTCCGCTTACTGGGTCTTGGCGAAACTATCGGCGGATGGACGCTGAAAGCACTACGGCCGAATGCAGCGACCTGGTCGGTGAAAGGTTATCTGGACCAAGTCACTCACTTGGAGCAACGATGATGGATCGTCGACTGACAGGGTTACTCGCTTGCGGACTGCTCATCGCCCACGCATCGAGTGCTTCATACGCCGCAAATCTGCACATTCAGCGATCAGTAAAGCAGCCTCTCTCAGCAGATGCGCCATCACACACAAAAGCCTGGGGTTTGAACGAGCAGGAATGGTCTCGCTACCAAGACATCCAGAAAGGTCCGCGAGGAATTTGGAGCCCAAACCTTGATCCGCTGACGGCGCTGGGGGTAGAAGCCAGAAGTGATGCGGAGCGGCAGCGCTATGCCGAACTGCAGGTGAGGCTTGAAGCACAACGGGCAGAGCGTGAACTGGCTTACCAGAAGGCCTATAACAATGCCTGGGCTCGCCTCTACCCTGGCCTAATGCCTGTTGAAGGCCTTGGCACAACATCTACCCCCTCCGTAACCCGCCTTGCATTGTTCGTCGAGGACAACTGCCCATCGTGCATGGATAGGCTCAAACAGCTCCGAAATCGGGGCTCTCAGGTTGATGTTTATCTTGTCGGCAGCAGCAATGATGATGCCCAAGTGCGTAGGTGGGCGGCTGAGGCTGGGGTCGATGCCAAGCAGGTCCAACAGCGGGTCATTACCCTCAATCACGACAATGGTCTGTGGTTCAGCCTTGGAGCTAAGGGTGGCCTTCCTGCTGTATTTCGTCAGGAAGCTGGCCAATGGCAACGTGTCGAATAGCCATGTTCGCATTCCTGGCATTTTGTGGGCCACTCTCGGCTGAGAGTGAAATTCCTGATGCGTATGTGGTGATCGCGCAACAGGCCGGCATACCGCCTGAAGCCCTGTTCGCCGTTGCGTTGATTGAAAGCGGAACACCGCTTGAGCATGGCCTCCGCCCCTGGCCCTGGACGCTCAACATCGCGGGCGAACCTAGACGCTTTTCCACGCGCCAAGGCGCTTGCGACACGCTCACAAGAGCTCTGAGTAAAACCGATGCCAAGCGTATCGATGTGGGTCTTGGCCAGACCAATCTTGGCCATCATCCAGAGCGCTATGAATCGCCCTGCGATGCTCTTGATCCCTACAAGAACCTGATCGTCACCGCACAGTTGCTCAAGCAAAGTCGTGATCAAAGCAGCAATTGGAAGGCGGCGGCTGGTCGATATCACAGACCTGCTGGTGGCGCGCCTGCAGCCCGATACCGCGCCCGCTTCTCTGCCGAACTCGAGCGACTTACGTATCCCTCGATAGGTGTCCGATGAAATCTTGTTCGCTTGCATTTTGCATGGGTGCAGCTCTGTGCTGCGCCAACTCGCTCGCTTTCAGCAACGAACAGGAATCGCCCTGGATGCGTGCCGATGTCCAGCAGGCACTCATTCATGAAGACGCCATGTTGCCCGTGAAGAGCCAAGTCCTCAGTCCCGGAAAGCTTCAAGCGCGGAAGCTAACGATACCGGGCCTACCGCCCTTCTTCCTGGTGGGGGCAGATGAGTTTTCTATCCAGTGGCTGCGTGCTCGTGCAGCCGATCTGAGGAGTATCAATGCTGCCGGCCTGGCTGTTGAGGTCCATACGCCAGCCGACCTGGCACGCATACGAGCTACTGCACCGGGTCTGATGATTCTGCCAGTCAACGGAGATGACATCGCACGACGTCTCCAGATCGAGCACTACCCCGTGCTCATCACTGGCCAAACGCTTGAACAGTAGCGGTGGCGGATCATGTCATGGAGTCCATGCTTCGGCCTGCCGTAGAGCTGTACTCCGTGGCGATGTGTGCCGCAACAGCAGGTCTTTGTATTCACTCACCGTGGGCAGTGGCGCTCTCTCCTGAAATAGGATTAGGTGCTGCGGCCGGCTTCTGCAGCCTCGGCACGGTTCGTTTTCGCCAGGCCCAAGCCGTGTTGCGTTACCGCCGCAACATTCGTCGGCTTCCACGTTACGCCCTGACTAGCCGACAGATTCCGGTCAGCTCATCACGCCTGTTCATGGGCCGTGGTTTTCGCTGGAACCGCATCCACACACAGAGGCTGGTGGAAGCACAGGAGCCTGAGGTTGCTCGCTACATCGATCAGCCAGCGCTCTATCGTTTTGCACGTGCGATGGAGCGACAGCTTGAGCCAGCCCCCTACCCGCTCAACCTCATTGGCAAGGCCACGCGCTGGGACAGTCAATTCAATCCGGTGCGCCCATTGCCCCCGGTGGGAGGCTCACCACTGCTGCATGGGGTAGAGCCCAAGGAAAGTGAAGCGTGGCTACCTCTTTCTGAACGGGTTGGGCATACCCTGGTGCTGGGCACCACACGAGTGGGTAAGACACGCCTCGCTGAGGTGTATATCACCCAGGATATCCATCGTAAGCCCCATGAAGTGGTGATCGTCTTCGACCCCAAGGGCGATGCAGACCTGCTCATCCGCATGTACATAGAGGCCAAGCGAGCAGGACGGGAAAACGAGTTTTACATCTTCCACCTTGGCTGGCCAGCTATCTCCGCGCGCTACAACGCCGTCGGCCGGTTTGGTCGGATTTCGGAGGTGGCCTCTCGAATTGCCGGGCAGTTAAGCGGAGAAGGCAACTCGGCCGCATTTCGAGAGTTCGCCTGGCGTTTCGTCAACATCATCGCCAGAGCGCTGACCGAGCTTGGGCGGCGACCTGACTATCTGCAGATCCAGCGCCATGTAGTGAATATCGACGCCCTGTTCATCGAATATGCCCAGCATTTTTTCGACCGTACTGACCCCAAAGCCTGGGCGTTCATCGTCGAACTCGAAAGCCGGTTGAATGAACGCAACATCCCCCGGCATATGCAGGGACGCGATACACGCGTGGTTGCCATCGAACAGTACCTATCGGCCAAACGCGTATTCGATCCGATCATGGACGGTCTGCGTTCAGCCGTGCGCTACGACCGGACCTTCTTCGACAAGATCGTCGCTTCGCTGCTGCCATTGTTGGAAAAACTCACCACCGGCAAGACTGCGCAGTTGCTCGCCCCCAACTACACAGACCTCGAAGACCCAAGACCGATATTCGATTGGATGCAGGTCATTCGAAAACGCGGGATCGTCTACGTAGGCCTGGATGCGCTGAGTGATGCTGAGGTCGCGGCAGCAGTTGGCAACTCGATGTTTGCGGATCTGGTATCGGTTGCCGGGCACATCTACAAGCATGGCGTCGACCATGGTCTGCCCAATACAGGCAGTCGTACCAGCCGACTGCCCATCAACCTGCACGCGGATGAGTTCAATGAGCTGATGGGCGATGAGTTCATTCCGCTGATCAACAAAGGCGGTGGTGCTGGTCTGCAGGTTACCGCCTACACCCAGACCCTGAGTGACATCGAAGCCCGAATAGGCAACAAGGCCAAGGCCAGCCAGGTCATTGGTAACTTCAATACGCTTCAGATGCTGCGTGTGCGTGAAACAGAGACGGCCGAACTGCTAACGCGCCAGTTGCCGAAAGTGAATGTCCTGACCCGGACATTGGTCTCAGGTGCAACCGATACGGCAGATCCAGATAGCAAGACCGACTTCACCTCCTCGTCACAGGACCGAATCAGCAGTACAAGCGTGCCCCTGATTGAACCTGCGCACATCGTCAGTCTGCCCAAAGGACAGATGTTCTCTCTGCAGGAAGGCGGCCAACTCTGGAAAGTGCGCATGCCGTTGCCCAAGCCAGCACCGGAAGATGAGATGCCTGCATCGCTCCAGGAATTGGCAAATCGGATGCGAGCTTCATACAGCGAGAACGCCGGTCAGTGGTGGAAGGCCAGTAGCAGTGGACAGACCTCAGACTTGGTGTTGAAAGACCTGGATGAGCGGGAAAGTGCCGCCAACACAGATGCCCATAACAAAGAGTCAGTCGACGATGGCTGAACCAACTCCACGCCCCTCACACACGCACGAAAACAGGAGGCTGATCAGCCGGCTGCTGGCATTCATCAGCCAAGCTGTAGCGGTACTGATTATTTCGTGGGTGTGCTCAATCATCATGGAGTGGATCGGCCTCGCCTTCTTTTGGCCTGAGCAAGGCTGGCATCACAGCCAAGCGATGCTCAGTACGGAACTGAGCTTTCTGGACGAAGATTTCAAGCAGTCACTGCTGATCGATGAACCGGGACCGACACTGCATCAATGGCTGGCCTTAGCTGAGCAGTGGTTGTGGGAGCGCTCGGGCTTTGGTGCATTTGCGACCGGGGCAAGAGATGCATCCGCACAAGACACTTTCTGGGGAGGTATCAACCAGATCTATGTGAGCATTGAGGACTACGCACTTGCAGCCGTGTTCGTCAGCCTGACATTTGCGGTGCGGATTTGGATTCTGCTTCTAACCACGCCCATGACGATGCTGGCGGTTATCACTGGCGCTATGGACGGGCTCGTGCGTCGAGATCTACGGAAATTTGGCGCCGGACGCGAGAGCAGCTTCGTCTATCACCGTGTAAAACGAATGATCCTGCCGTGCGTATTTCTACCCTGGATGATCTACCTGTCACTGCCGTTCTCACTGAACCCTGTCTGGGTACTTATTCCAAGCACGGTATTACTCGGATTATTAGTCGCAATTACAACATCAACATTCAAAAAATATATTTGAAAATTAGCATTAACCAACAATCAAACCAATCACGAAAGCAACTGGAACCAACACAACCAGCAAAGTAATAAGGACATTTACTTTCGTAACCAATCCGGCCATCAATGAAACCATCTGACTCAAATCACTGCCTCGTTCTGCAACACTGTATTTCTCTCTATCAGAGGAACTTCCATCTGCGAACGCGGCAATAAGGCTGCCGCCGGCGCCGGAACATGCCAACATAATAATCTGTGAAAAATTCTCAAGAGTTTGCTTAGACTCCTCAGGCATAGTGTCATGAGTCCCTTTGACAAATAGGGGAATAACACCCGATATAAAGACACCATAGGCAACCAGTGCAATACCTTTGACAAATCGATCTTGCTTGACTACGAGAATCGCTAGCATCGCAACTGCACTGCTCAAGTATGTCAGTGCGACAGTTCCTTGCCAGAGTCCGTAAAATTTTAAAAGTGGGATGAATATAACCCAACACAAAACTGCAAAAACAATGAAAGCTATTCGCATAACACCTACCGAATCAATAGAATTTTAGTTAAGCACATAGGGATCCCACATCTCTAAACATGCAGTATTAAACAGACGCATACCATATCGCATTAATAGCTGACACAGATCTGCCCGACGCTCACCCTGATCTTACACGAGGATCAGGCCATGCCCAAAAAAATCAACATCATACCTATAATGCTCTTATTGTTTTCAACAGGAGCAAAGTCTGCACATAAAGATGACCTTGCGCTAGCTCTTAGGCAACTAACTACAATTGAACAGCTGGTAGTTAGAGCCAACTCAACTGCGGGCCCATCACGTTACACTTTCAACACCTCACGTTTCTCAGAAGACCTGGAGCACATCCGTTCCGGTATCCGTGACTACCTCTCCCCAGTGCGCGCTCAGCCACGCGATCTCTTTGAGATCAAAGGGGACTACCGCCTCGAAACGCCTGACGGTGATGCGAAATGAGCATGACCGCCGCCCAGCTATCAGCCTTCGAAAACTCCGCAGGTTTCAGCCCTCAAGTCAGTGCCGTTTTCTGGGTATCACTGACGCTCACACTGGCCCTGCTCTGGTGTGCCTGGGTCGTGTGGATGGGCTATCGCGGCTGGGCAGCCGGCAACGTCCGACTCGGTTCTCTTGGCGGCAGCACCATCCGCGTCTTGGTCCTGCTGCTCATCCTGATGTTTTTCACCTTGTCCTGACTTACCGGAGAGACAGCCCATGACATCGCGTCGCCACATCACTTGCACTCGAGCCTGGCTTGCCTTAACCAGCTTGGCAGTTAACGTCGCTCAAGCAGATCTGCCCACCATGGAAAATCCCTCCAGAGGTGCTGGCGGCGGTTTGTTGGACACGATCAAAAACTACGCCTACGACGGAGGGATTCTGATCGGTTTGTTGATCGCCACGCTGGCCTTTCTTGGCGTCGCTTGGCACTCGCTGACGGTTTATGCCGATGTGCAAAACCAACGCAAAACCTGGAAGGACCTTGGAGCCGTCGTAGGTGTTGGAGCCCTCCTCGTCGTGGTCATCATCTGGTTCCTGACCAAAGCAGCTGAGATTCTCTGAGGCAGCTATGAGCGACGCTATTCAGCGGCTGCCTGACGGCACACTCGCCTTTCTGCCCGAGCGCCTCAACCGGGACCCGGATGTGCTACGAGGTCTGACCAACGATGAAATGTGGGCTGCACTTGCTGTCGGTGCAGCGTTTGGCTTTGTGCTGGGTATTCCGCTGGCCATCGTTATATCGATCGCCATGGCGCCAACCACCATTATCGCTAGCATGGCCGTATCACTCTTCACCAGTGGCAACTTGCTGCGTAACTTCAAGCGCGCCCGTCCCGAGATGTGGCTGTATCGCCAGGTGCAGTGGGTGCTGCAAAGCCAGCTACATATCGGCCATACCTTGGTTACACACAGTGGGCCTTGGACTGTGCGTTGTACGCACCGACGTCTGATTGAAAAGGCCAAGCCATGAGCCGGTTCAAGAACAAGGTTGATGCCCAGCAGGCCCACATCACCAGCCTACGCATTGCAGTGGGTGTATTGGGGGTAGTCTGTAGCGGGCTCTGGTATGGCTGGCAGGCCGCACCGAGTGACCTGAACATCCACGTGCCGCCGGATCTGCGCTCCGGCAGTACGCGCAAATGGTGGGACATACCGCCTGAAAACATCTACGGCTTTGCCCTGTACATTTTTGGGCAGCTCAATCGCTGGCCAACCGATGGTGATGTCGACTACCGCCAAGCCATTTCTAGCCTCAGCCCCTACCTCACACCGATCTGCAAGAATTTCCTCGAAGGCGACTACGAATTTCGCAAAACAGCAGGTGAGCTGCGCCGTCGTGTACGGGGAGTCTATGAAGTACTCGGCCGCGGCTACAGCGACGATCCTGAGCTACGTGTGCGCTCACTTGATCGTGATACTTGGCTGGTCAATCTCGACCTCAACGCTGACGAGTACTACGCCGCCGAACCGGTAAAACGCGTAGTCGTGCGCTACCCCCTGCGCGTAGTGCGGTACGACATTGACCCGCAGCGCAATCGCTGGGGACTCGCCCTCGACTGCTATCAAGACACGCCTCGCAAACTCTCAACAGAGGAGCCTTCGCCATGAATACCGGGTCGTTGGGATTAACCGGTTTTGCCCTTTTGCTGAGTAGCTTCATGGCTAATGCCGTCGAGGTAATGCCCTGGGGACGTATTCCATTAAGCGTGCCGCTGACGGTGGGCCAGGAGCGCGTGGTGTTTGTCGACGAGACGGTGCGTGTAGGCGTTCCCGCCTATCTTACTGATCGCTTGCGTGTGCAGAGTGCGAACGGTGCAGTTTACCTGCGCGCGTCTCAGGAAATTGCCTCAACACGTATTCAGCTTCAGTTGCAGGAGTCAGGAGAAAACGTCCTGCTGGATATATCGGCCGTACCCGGCGATCAAGTGCTGGAGCCAGTGCGCATAGTGCGGGAGCCAATCACTCCCTCCCACGAGGGTAGGCCTGAACACTCAGGACCGAGTGCCAATACACCTATTCCCGTGACTTTGGTACGTTATGCAGCCCAGAGTCTGTATGCCCCGCTTCGAACACTTGAGCCGCTTGCTGGTGTACAACGAGTGCCCCTTCGATTGAAAAGCGCACTCCCCCTCTTTACCGAGTATTCGATCAACGCAACTCCGATGGCAGCCTGGCGTCTGAACGACTTCTGGGTCACTGCCGTGAAGCTGCAGAACCAGAGCACAGGCTGGATCACGCTCGATCCTAGGGCGCTGCAAGCAAGCTTGTTTTCAGCGTCATTTCAGCATGAGCAGCTTGGCCCCCACGGGCGACCTGAAGACACGACAGTGGCCTACCTGGTGACCCGCTCGGCCGGCCTGGAGAAGGCTCTATGGCTGCCTACCTCCTCAGCAGAGGAGAATCAGGATGCGCGCTAATGTCCTGCTGCGCTGGCTTGTTCCTGGCCTTCTGATCGGTGTGGTGTTTGTCATCGTCAAAGGCTGGATCTCCGATGAAAAGAGCGCTGCCACAGCTAAGGACGACAGTCAGGAAAAACTCGAGCTCAGCCCTGAGGAAGCCAAGGACTTGGGCATCGCCGGTGATACACCGCGCGACACAGTGGCCACATTGGTCGGTCAGGTCAAAGCCATGCGCAGTGAAATGCTCAGTCTAAAAAAGAGCAACGAAACGCTGCAAAAAGACAACAACCGACTACGTCAGCGCGAGCAGAACGTCGACTCACGCATCAACTCGGCGCTCAGCTCTGTGACCCAGCAAGCCGACAAGGATCGTCAGGTTGCCGAATCAACCCGTGCTGCGTCGGAACAGGAACGCAAACAGACGCGCACGTTGTTGGACCAGGTCGAATCAAGACTGGCCAAGCTCAAAGGCGAGGATTTACCTGTCGGGTTTGGTCTTGAACCGGGAGACGGGAAACGCTTCAGCAAACAGCCTAATAATCCTGACCTGCTTACTTGGATTGAGCCTGAAGGTAATACCTCGAAGCCTGAATCCGGTACCGATACTACAGACACGTCCCCTAAGGTCTTTCAAAAGCTCGATTCGCTGTCGAGCGACGCACTGGATCGCAGCCAGAAAACGCTTGAGCGAGATTCTCCAGCATCCGGACGCTCGGTTGAGCGGACGCAGGATGCCCACCCGGTCTACACAATCGCGCAAAACTCCACGTTGACCGGTTCGGTAGCCATGACAGCGCTGATTGGCCGAGTACCGGTCGATGGCACGGTCAACGATCCTTTCCCTTTCAAAATCCTGATCGGCCCAGAAAACCTGGCAGCCAATGGCATCGACCTGCCCGATATTGAAGGGGCAGTCATGAGCGGGACGGCATCGGGGGACTGGACCCTGTCGTGCGTGCGAGGTCAGGTTGAGTCAATCACTTTCGTGTTTGCTGGCGGCACAGTGCGTACCGTGCCGGAGCCCGATGCCCCCAGTCGCGGCAAGAGCAACACGACTCAAAGCAGTGACCTCGACAAGGTCCGTGGCGGTTTGGGCTACCTCTCCGACCCGTATGGCATTCCTTGTATTGGAGGCGAACGGCGCTCCAACGCGCAGCAGTACCTGGGTACCCAAAGCCTAATCACAGCGGCCGGTGCTGGCGTTGCCGCACTGCTCGGCAACGACCAAAGCAGTACCAGCGTCGTGGGGGCAGGCGGCAGTGTGGGTATTACCTCGCAAAGCGCTGGCAACACCGCACTCAATACCATCCTGAGCTCGGGTGTGAGCGATATCACCGACTGGAGCAAAAGCCTCTACGGCGAAGCCTTTGCTGCGGTGTACGTCCAGCCAGCCGCAAAGGTGGCAGTCCATCTAGATCAGGAAATCGCAATCGACTACGAGCCCAATGGCCGGAGAGTCCGTCATGAACACAACTCAGAACACTCGCTGGATCTGGATTAGTGCCCTACTGCTACTCGGTGGCTGTTCCTCGGATAAGGACGCCATGCTGCCCTATGGGGACAACACCATGCTGGATGTCTGGAATGGCTCTGCCGGAACACAGCAGGCCGTCCATGACGCTCGACAGCAGCTACGCCGCCCTCTGGAAGATGTGGATACTCAAACCGCCTACACACGCACTGCCGCCAATGAGATTCGCAACCTGTTCCCTCGCCTACCCAATCCTGACTTAGTGATGTACGTCTACCCGCACTTGACCAGTAGCCAGCAGACTCCGGTACCGGGTTACTCGACTGTATTCCCCCTCTATGAACGCGTGCAGTACGCGCAGCCAGGTGAGCGTTTGGAGGATTACTGATGCGCCAGAAGCCTTCGCACAGGCGCGCAACGCGGGCTGACGAGGCAACAGCCTACCGACCCAATCCAAGCTTCACCGATCACCTGCCTTGGGTTGAGTTTCTTGAAGACGAGCAGTGCCTCCTGCTGGAGGACGGCCATTCGGTAGGTGCTATTTTCGAGTTGTTCCCCATAGGCACCGAAGGTCGAGAACCTGACTGGCTCAGCCAGATCCGCGACATCATTGAGAACGCCCTACAGGACAGCTTCGATGAGCATGAAACCTCTCCATGGGTGGTGCAGTTCTTCTGCCAGGACGATCATGACTTTCGTCCCTACCTAGACCGACTGAAGCAGTACATCAGTGAAGCGGCTCGAGGTAGTGCTTTTACCGAGACCTATCTGGAACTGGTGGCCAAACACCTTGAAGGTGTCGCCAAGCCTGGCGGGCTTTTCAACGACACTGTCGTATCGCGTCTGCCCTGGAGAGGAAAAAATCGCCGCATCCGCATGGTGGTTTATCGCTGGATCGAGTCTGCGACACATGACCCACTCCATGATCCTGTCAGCAGCTTGAATGATGTCTGTGGGCGTATGACTGGGGCCTTGCATGCAGGCGGTATACGTACCCAACGTTTGGATGGTCGCGCGTTCTATGACTGGATGCTCCCCTGGTTCAACCCAGCACCAGCGGCTGAATCATCCCAGGCTTTTTATGAGCAAGTGGGCTATCCAGAGCCGGCCGATGACGAGTCAATCGAGCTGCCGTTTGATCACGACTTCAGTGAGCGCCTGTGTTTTAGCGAACCAACGTCAGATACCGAGCAAGGTCTGTGGTTCTTCGACAAACGTCCGCACCGCGTCATCGTTGTCGACAAGCTGCGTCGTTCGCCCAGCATCGGACAACTGACCGGTGAGATGCGCAAAGGCGATGCGCTTAATGCCGTGTTCGACCAGTTGCCCGAAGGCAGCGTGCTGAGCCTCACTATGGTCGTCACGCCCCAGGATGTGCTGGAAGAACAGTTGAACCGGCTCGCGCGAAAAGCCATAGGTGAAAACCTGGCCTCTACACAAACACGCGAAGATGTGGAACACGCCCGAGCGATCATCGGACGTCGGCATAAGCTCTATCGCGGTTCGATCGCCTTCTACCTCAGCGGGGCCGATGAAACAGAGCTCCATCAGCGCGCTGTTGCCTTGAATAACGTCTTGCTCGGCGCGGGTCTGCAGCCTGTTCGCGAAGCGGACGAAGTGGCGGCATGCAACAGCTACTTGCGCTGGCTGCCCATGGTCTACAACCCCAATCGCGATTACCGTCAATGGTACACCCGTCTGATGTTCGCTCAGCACCTCGCCAACCTGCTGCCGGTATGGGGCCGCAGTATCGGTACCGGTAATCCCGGCATCACCTTCTTCAATCGCGGTGGATCGCCATTGAGCTTCGACCCGCTATCACGCACCGATCGCGCCATGAATGGCCACTTGCTGTTGTTTGGTCCGACGGGCGCCGGCAAGTCCGCCACCCTTGTATCGATGCTCATGCAGATCATGGCGATCTACCGCCCTCGCCTGTTCATTGTCGAAGCCGGCAACTCATTCGGTCTGCAAGCAGATTACTTTCAAGAGTTGGGGCTGAGCGTCCACAAGGTGAAACTCTCGCCAGGTGCTCCTATCAGCCTCGCTCCATTTGCAGATGCGTGGCGCTTGCTCGATCAGCCCAACACGTCGCTCGAAAACTTTACCGATGAGGAGGCCAATGATGAGTCAGAGCAGCGAGACATTCTTGGTGAGCTGGAAATTACAGCTCGGTTGATGATTACCGGCGGCGAAACCAAAGAAGAGGCACGTCTCACGCGGGCTGATCGTAGCCTGATCCGCCAGGCACTTGTCGACGCAGCAAAGGTCTGCAATGCAGGCGAACGTCAGGTGCTTACCAAAGAGCTGCGCGACGCCCTTTGGCGCATGGCTGAGGACACCTCTAGACCGACACGCCGTCGTGAGCGCGCCCAGGAAATGGCGGAGTCTATCGACTTGTTCTGCCAGGGGTTTGAGGGTGAACTCTTTGATCGTGAAGGCACGCCGTGGCCGGAGTGCGATGTCACCGTAGTGGACCTCGCAACCTACGCACGCGAAGGCTACGAAGCCCAAATGGCGATCAGCTACATCAGCCTCATGAACCGAATAAATAACCTGGCCGAGCGGGATCAGTTTCTCGGCCGGCCCATACTGATGGTCACCGATGAAGGCCACATCATCACAAAGAATCCTCTGCTCGCCCCCTTCGTTGTAAAAGGCACGAAGATGTGGAGGAAGCTCGGTGCCTGGTTCTGGCTCGCGACCCAGAACATGGCCGATCTACCTGACACTGCTCAGACCATGCTCAACATGATCGAATGGTGGATCTGCCTAAACATGCCACCGGCCGAGATCGAGGAAATCGCTCGCTTCAAAACACTCAGTCCTGCGCAGAAATCATTGCTGCTCTCGGCAAGCAAAGAGTCAGGGAAATACACAGAGGGCGTCGTGCTCGCGCCTAACGTCGAGACGCTATTCAGAGCAGTACCGCCCAGCCTTTTCTTGGCTCTAGCTATGACGGAACCAGAAGAAAAGGCCGAACGTTGGCGATTAATGCAAGGTCATGCGATTAATGAATTAGAAGCAGCATTAGGGATTGCAAAAAAAATGGACCACTCCCGTAAAATCAATACGACCAATAATCTCTGACGTCTCCAAAGCTATATCTTCTGAAACATCTATTTTGCCTTCATATATTCTTTACCGACAGGATCTTTCAACACCACATCTGCACGTGCTAGCGCCACTGCTAAAAACATCAAGAGAAACGCCAAAAACAATGTCTCGATCAAACTACGCACATTGAAAGTTTCCGGCTCAACCCAGTACCAGACAAATACAAACCCAATCATCGCACCAAGGCCGGTCCGAATGGCCGTTAGAAAACTACCACCTAAGGAAACTCTGAATTTAACTTCCCGTTTCTGTTGAAATACGCCGATCCCGTTGCCCGAGTATCACGATGAA
>NZ_CBFFRH010000018.1:0-46359 GCF_965644255.1 Pseudomonas sp. LRF_L74
GATCGACTGCCTGCTTTCAAAATCGGCGAAGGCTGAACTTGGCGGGAAATGCCGGGCTATTTCAGACCATCCCTAAATCACATGATAGGCTGTGAGCGAAGTCCAGCCACTTAGGCGTCGAGCCATTTTGCAGAAGCGCTCCACGCTTGGCAGCGCTCACAACCATCCAGAGCAACAGCAAGACAGCAAAGTGCCAAAGAAAAAATGAGTTCGCCAGCAAAATAGTCATTACCTCTTTAAGCTGCTTCGGAGAGCCAGAGTTCAGAAACAGAGGGATACTCCCAAGACAGATACTTAGAACAATTTCCCTGCCCGCTAGTTTGAACCAATTCACACCAACCTTAAAAAAACGATTAATCATATTTAATCTCCTTACTTACACCCTGAGCAATCAATGAAATTACAACCGAAGACATAAGCTATTTTTAGCGAAGCCGCAGAAATAACGATCCAATACATATCGCATTAATCAGTGCCAATTAAGACATCACATCTCAAGCTGCAACCACAAGTAGGCTTGGGTCGCTCTTATGAAAAGCACGTCAAAATGCATGCGTCATAAATTGGGCCAGTTGCTGTCCGCGGTTTCGCTAACGCCAAGCCCAGTCTTCGCATTTAACAGTAGCTCGCTTGTGTCATCCGTCATGTCTCCCGACTGCATCGACTACCAAGTCGTAGGCCTCTGCTTCTGGCTGCTCTGCACCAACTACGGCTGCTCTGTCGAGACCTCCACCAAGGTTCGTCACTTCATCCCGGAACTGGTGGTTTCAAGCTACGCCGACACCGGTGCTAATCCTTGGGAAGACGTTGCCTCTTACTCCTCTCCAACAGGAGATGCTCAGGGCGGCGGCAATGTCATCACACCAAACGAGCGCCGCGACAGTCTCGGTAGGTTCAAGAACGTGGACGGCATCGGTCATCCTGGCGGATGGGCTGTGACTCAAGCACTTTCGCAGTCCGGTTACGCCTGCAAGAGCGGCGCAACCGCCTACATGTCCTACTACCTCAGCACGCTCGACAGCTTGGCCTGGCGAGCGGGCATTCCCGAGTCGGCCTACCCCGAAGCCATCACGCCCGGACTGCGTGAAATCGGCTGGCAGTTCTCTGCCAACATGTGGGGAAACGTCTACCCACGCCAAGGCTTCCTCGTTCAACCTGATGACTTCAAGGCTGCCGCCGTCATGGCTCAGCGGGCGGGCGACTTCATCACTCGTGATTGGCAACCACACGTCTACTGGCCACTGACACCTGATGAGGAAGACGGCTACTGGCCGCCAGGTCCCATCGAGGAAAATGACGCCACCACCCACAAGTGGCAGTTGCTCTACCCCACCCTGGAAAACACCTGCGCAATCTTTCCCAGCGATACCACCCAAAGTGAAGACGGAGGCTACGCCTGGTCACTCTGGCGTCCCTACAGTTGCTGCGAGCGCAAGGGCGAGGTCTTTCTGTTCAGCATCGATTTCGTGGGAGGTCAACAATGACCTTCAGCAAATCAGCTCGTCCCTCTCCAGTCTGCATAATCATGTTCTTGAGCGTTGCCGCAAATGCTGCGAGTGACGATGGCTATCACCTTGGCAGCCAAGGCCAAGTCATTGATGACCGAGTGATGTACACAATCGGGGGCGGATCAGCGACGGGGGCTGCTACATCTCGTTACCAGCCAAATGGACTCGGCGCCGGCATCTCATGGAAGGCCAACATGATGTGCGGAAACATGGATCTGCAGTCCACCCTGCAGAACCAGCTCAACGGTGCGACCGAAGGATTCCAGCAAATCATGGGCAGTGTGGTGCAGAACGCCACACAAGCGGTCATGTCCCTTCCTGCGTTGATCATCCAGCGCGCCAACCCAGGCCTGTACGAACTGCTCAGCAACGGCGTGCTGCAAGGTCGTATCGACTTTGATCGCTCCATGCTCACCTGCCGTGGCATGGCCGACAAGATGGCCGAGAAGATCGATCAGGCTGGCTGGGGCGCCCTGGCCAAAAACCAAGAGATGCAGTCCAACCTGGAACAAGGCAATGATGCCGTCACTGCGGTGAAAGACACCGAGACCAACAACGGCAACAAAGGCATCACTTGGATTGCGGGGGGAAAAGCCGGCGGCAGCGGCCAACCACCGATCCTAGCCACCACGGACGTAGTGAAGACCGGCTACAACCTGCTGCATAACCGTGATGCTGATGACGATTCCGACCTTTCCTCCCAAGACTGTCAGGAAGGCGCTTTGTGTGCTGCCTGGGAGTCGCCGGAGCAAGCAGCGCAGTGGGCCACCCAAGTAATCGGCGAAACCCAGATTACCACCTGCGACAACTGCGAAACCCTACGCACCACTGCCGGCGGCGGCCTGACACCCAAGATCCAAGAAACCTATCAGGCGCATCTGGAAACGCTACAAGATCTACTGTCAGGCTCAACCTCCGCTACACCCGAGAACCTGGCCAAAGTCTCGAGCCCAATGCTGCCCATCTCCCGTGGCGTCATCGAGGCACTACGGGAGGATCCTGAGCAGGATGTGTTGGCCAAACGCCTTGCTAGTGAGACAGCCCTCTCAAGCGTGATCAACAAAGCGTTGCTGCTACAGCGAACCCTGCTTGCCGGTGGCCGGGAGCCAAACGTTGCATCTGCCAAGCCAGCGCAAAGCGCGCTCGCCAGCAATCTGGATGCGCTTGAGCGCGAGATACGACTGCTGCAGACAGACCTGCAACTGCGACAGATGCTTGCCACTAATACGGCCAGTCTGGTGCTCGACCGGAACGCCGCAGGCGCAGAGGTATCACGCACCATAGACCAGAAAGACCCGGAGCCAGACCGGTTAGATAAAGCCAACGGAGCGAGCGACTAGGCGATGAAAATTCGACTCGCCAAGGCAGTAATCCTTCTCGCCTGCTGGATGCTTGTGCCTGTCCTCGCATCAATGATCGCTCTGCTGGTTGCAGGCCAGGGCTCTCTCATAGATACGCAGTGGCGGCAACCACTGGGTAGCCTTCAGGCAGGCCTTCAGCTGTGGCGCATGGCGCTCTACTCAGCCGTAGCTGTGCTCTGGTTCGACGTGCTGCGTAGAACCCAGGACGCAAACAAGCGTAAGTGTCTTCTGCAATTCGGAGCGGCCACGTCACTGCTGATTGCGGTCACCGAACACCTCAACGCTTGAGGATCCTCCAATGATCATGAGCACCAGTAGCTATCTCGAGTACTACCTCACCCTGCTCGGCTGGATCATCAACAACGGGATCTGGTATGCCCTCACGGACACCGGACTGTTCGCAGCACCACTGGCTGCAATCATTCTTCAGGAATGGTTGTCAGCACGTCAGCAAGGTGCCGATGAAGGCAATAAGGGCCTGCTCTCGATTCCTCGTGTAGAGAATCGTATGTGGGTTGCCTACGTCGTAATGCTCTTTGCCTGTCAGCCGTTATTTCCGATGAGCCTCACTGACATGAAGCTCGACGAAAGCGTCACCAAGCGTTGTGGTGTGACTACTGCTGCACCATCAGAGACAGCATGGAACGCCACCTTCAATACCATCGGCGAGCAATCTGCGAGCGTGCCCGCCTGGTGGTTCCTCGTGCATGCGCTGAGCAAAGGCATCACTGCAGCATCCACAGCCGCGATCCCCTGCGCGCCTGACATTCGTCAGATGCGCATGGAGATCGACAACTCTCGAATCAGCAGCCAGTTATTGCGTCAGGAAGTGGCTGACTTCACGCGAGACTGCTTTGGGTATTCACGCTCAAAGCTATTCACCAACCGCCCCGGACTCGACAAAGAACAGAGCCATGACACGACCTGGATCGGTTCGCAGTATTTTCTGGAGACCCCCGGTTACTACGATACACATCGGTCACGTACCCCACGAGTAGATTGGCCCTATGACGAAGAGCGCGATATATCGCTGGCCAAACTCGAGAATGGAGCTGGTTATCCGACCTGCAAGGAGTGGTGGAGCGACAGTGGTATTGGCCTACGTGACCGCCTGAAAAACGAGATCGATCCTAGCCTTCTCACCCAGCTCAACGGCTGGTTGAAGGACAGCACACCCGATGAGATTGCTGACGCTACGATCAGAGAGCTCGTTAGTCCCCAGCAGCAGTCAAGGAGTATGTCGCCGGGCCAGATTTATCAAGACTACGGAAGTAGCGCTAGAGGCGGATCGGTGAGCCAAGTGCTGAACAACATGGCAACCAACGTAGGGCTTGGCCTTGGGTCGTACAGCAACTTTCCGGCTATGAATGCAATGCGCGCAGCGTTGCCAATGGTCCAAGCCTTTCTGATCATGGGCGTGATCATCAGCCTCCCTCTGATCATGGTGATCAGCACCTATCAGCTCAAGGCAATCATGATAGTCACCTTTGGCCTCTTCACTTTGCACATGCTGACATTCTGGTGGGAACTAGCCCGCTGGATGGACTCAAGCATGCTCGACGCGCTGTACCATCAAGTTTCTGTTGGAAGCAAGTTCCTGCTGACATTGCCATACGCTGGTTACATGGACGGGACCGTTACAGCTCAGGTGGTTGAGTATGTGATGGGGGCGATGTTTCTCGTTCTACCTGGACTATTCGTAGTAGTCATGAGCTGGGCCGGGTACGCAGTAGGCAACGGTATAGAAGGAATGCTAGGAAGCGCCAGCAAATCTGCTCATGGTGCCGCCAGCAAAGGAACGGGGTATCTAACAAAAGTCTTTAAATAAACTACTTGGGATCATCACTCGATTTGAAATGGCCGATCCAATGGCCGTTATCATCGTAATTTCCAAGGTAGGTACTAGCTCCTAAATAATCAGGCCCCTCGTCGTGCGGTATTGGTGAGTGTCCAGCAGCGTCTGATCCATCGTGGGCAATTGCAAATGCCAAGACAACCAAAGTCAAAACAGAAACCGCCAGCCACAAGCCGATAAACAATGTGAGCCCCACCAACGCAATTTTCGCTGTGACAAAGAGCACACGAATACCACGAGGCCCAATCGGCCAATCGCGCTCCCCTGCTCGTTGAGCACAACGAGATTCGAAAGCCGAAATACGGCGATATCCGTTACGCAAAGCAGATCCGAACCGATATCCAAATCGGCTGGCGCTGGAATCATGAGTTGTTTTTTCAGTAGCCATGACCGGAACTCCCGCGGTAACTCATTCACTTTCAATGAGACCAGATGAGACGCGGTAAATGGGGACCATTCGTCAGTCAACTCGAGCTTGCAGAGGCTCAAGAGCGCGACTTGGAGCGATGTGGAAAGCTCGTGGTGGAATGTCATCCCAAGGCACTTGATCCTTGCTACAGAGCCGGTTAACTACCCATGAGGACCGCTGTCGTTGACAGTACCCTGCCCAGGTAGTCAGGACCTTTGAGGCTACGCCACTCGTGGTGGTCTATCCCAAGTGCGACAAGCGTTCGGCGGATCGCACGATCCTCTTCCGAGGATGGACGCTTTCTCCACTCAGAGCATTACCGCTCTTCCACACCCATGCGGGCAACCACCCGCACGGGCTGGTTGTGCCCGTTTTCTAACTGGAGCACTACCATGCCCGAAACAGAAGCCACACAACGTTACTCAGTCGCCTTTAGCCCCAGGGCTTGGGAACAAGTAGTGATGCTTGAACCAGAACTGGAAACGAGCGATTGGTTATGCGAGCGCCTCAAGCATGTGCTGCAGGTGATCAACGATGTTCATCAACGTAATCCCGATCACCAACGCATCCATTTCATTCATATCCAGCGGGCCCCGCATGGGCACCCACAACTGAACCGAGTTACCTCGCTGCGTATCTGTCACGAGACTCGAGAGGGCGAGCCCACCATGCTGTTGATTACGCTCTCTGCCGAACCTGCTATGGGCTATTACATCCGCTAAATCACATCACTTCTTTCACCCCACCGGGAAAACGTCTCCCGGCCGGGATGGCGTTTTCTCCTTTGGAGACTTTCGCCATGTCAGACCTCTACCAGACCGTCACCGACAAGATCATCAGCGTCCTTAACGAAGGTGCAATTCCTTGGATCAAGCCTTGGTCGGCTCACTCTACATCGGGCTACCAGCCCTTCCCCGTCAACGCAGTCAGTCAGCGCCCGTATTCCGGTATCAATTTGCTGTTGCTCTGGGCTGAAGCCAGGATGCAAGGCTATACCCAGGATCGCTGGCTGACCTTCAACCAAGCTAGGAAAGCAGGAGGTCATGTCCGCAAAGGCGAACAGAGCACATTGGCTGTACTGTACAAACCGATGGAGCGCGATGCCCTTGATGAAAATGGCATACCAATCCTGGACGAAAACGATGAGGTGAAGCAGGTGCGCTTCGCACTGCTGCGCAATCACTTCCTATTCAACATCGAGCAGACCGAAGGCCTGGAGCACCTGCTGCCAGAACCTGACACTCAACCTGAAAGCAGCTTCGACGCCAATGCCAAAGCTGAAGCGTTGATGCTGCAATCAGGTGCCCAGATCCGACACAAGAATGGTGACGATGCTTTCTACAGTCCGATCCGAGACTTCATCCAACTCCCTACCAAGGAGCAGTTTCACGATGAAGGCGGCTACTACGCTACCGCTCTTCATGAGCTAACCCATTGGAGTGGTCATCAATCTCGACTTGGCCGTGAGGGTGTAGTTACTCCAACACGCTTCGGAACACCTCAGTATGCATTCGAGGAGTTGGTCGCAGAGATGGGCGCAGCGTTTCTTTGTGCTCACACCGGCGTGCAAGGCGAGCTTCGCCATGAAGGCTACCTGCAGTCTTGGCTGGACCTACTCAGGGAGGACAAACGAGCGATTTTCAGGGCAAGTGGGCAGGCCCGTACTGCCTCCGAGTACCTGCTCGCATTGAGCTCTTCGCAAAAGGCAATGACTAGCAACGTCGCCTGATACCTACAAAAGCAGCGATTCAGCTTGGCTCAAAAGACGAGGCCCCGCATATTGCGGGGCCTCTGAATAGTTGCCCTCACGAGGAGGGCGATAGAGCATAGACATCCATGTCACTACGGAAAGGGAGTAGGCTCTGCTGGGAACATTACTAAACGAAGCGGCAGAATCCTATAGCCAAAGGCTTACACGTAGCGTCCGTGATGTCCTCTGTTGGACTCAAGCTCCCGAGCGTAATCTAACTCCATCAACTGAGCGCAGGACGCACTCAGAATCAAGGATGATCGACCATGGCCTAGGAGGCTTCTGACAGGGTGTTGGGATGGTCTTGAAGAAACCCGCTTCGGCGGGTTTTTTGTTGCCTCTACGGTAGGCCAGATCGGACTGATGTGGCCGAACCCGGAATGCCCACTTAAACCAGAGCACGGGCCCCCTCCCCAAGCCATGCACAACTACCGTACTCAGGTACAATGCCCACTGGCGCCACTCGCCCCTTCAGTAACGAGCTGATGCAGACTAGAATGAGCAAAACCCGCTTGACGGCATTTGCTGTCAAACAAGGAGGAGTCATGGCTGTCTCTGAGCCCAAAATCCTTTCCGAGGAAGAAACTCGGAATCTTGAAAGCATGATCCCCGAACTCGCATCGGGTGCGACGTATAGCGCGTACGTCAGAGCGCTTGCCTCAGGTCAGTCCGTGGTTCGTGTTGACGGTGAGCAGATCATTGCCAAAAGCGCAGATGGCAGCATTCGAGTTGTTGGCCAAGCCAAGCCTCGCCGTAAAGTTAAAGCCGGCCTGGCCTTCCACATTGGCGCTGCTGATCATGTCGGTACCTAGGCTTCGTGTCTTTGCAGGTCCAAATGGCTCAGGCAAAAGCACCATCAAGGGAATTGTCCCAGGCCATCTCATTTACACCTACGTAAACGCCGACGACCTGGAGCGAGAGGCCAAGCAAACCGGGTTCATCGACTTGGCCCCCTTCTCAATAGCCACCTCTCAGACAACCCTCCAGTCATTTCTCACCCAGCACGGCCTGCTGCAGAAAGTGCCGCAACTGCGAGAGCAAGTCGCTCACATTCGATTCATCGACGAAAAGCTGGACCTGACAGCCATTGAGACGAACTCGTATCACGCCTCGATGATCGCCGACTTCATACGCAGCTCATTGCTTGAACGCGGGGCGAGTTTCACCTTTGAAACCGTGATGTCTGATCGCTCCAAGATCGAATTCATCCGCAGAGCCAAAGCCCTGGGCTATAGAACCTATCTCTACTTCGTAGCAACCGAAGACCCCGCGATTAACGTCAACCGGGTCGCGATCAGAGTCAGTGAAGGTGGCCATGATGTAGCGCCCGAGAAGATTCGCGAGCGCTATGAACGCTGCCTCAAGCTGCTGCCTGAAGCCATTCAGGTATCCAGCAGAGCCTACATCTTCGACAACTCTGGAGAAAAAGCCGAGCTACAAGCTGAGATCACTGCAGGAGAAGTGGTGGAGTACAAACTCGACGAAGTCCCTGACTGGTGTATCGATGCAGTGGACCGTTTGGAGGAACTGGCAAAACGCGGCTAACCCCGTGTTCTTTCACCCCGAACACTGAAACGCCTCACCTAATCCAGCCCCACTCCCCTCTCTCCCTCGTTCAGCGAAATTGCCAGGTAACTCACCACCGCACGTGGGCTCTTGCTGCTGACGATCTTGAACATCACATCGCGCTCTCGGCGGGATAGCCTCTTTGCACAACGCTTGGCTGTCGCCCGGATTGCCGCATCAGTGCCATGAATGCGCATCGCGAGAAACAACGCGATCACGGCATCGGTCAAAGTCATCAGTCGTCACACTCAAAATGGAAGGGGCAAACTTTACTCCATCGCTATCGCAGTCCCTAACAACTTAAATACATGACACACGTGGCATCACGTTTGTTACGTGACTTGCAGTAATGGACCGCAGAGACCATACGCTCTGACAAACATCGTCGATTGGCACTGCTGAAGCGTGCGCGTCAAATCTCAAGGCGCTCCACTGCGCCAAATACCATCTAAATACCAACCCCCGCGAACGCCAACACGTTATTTGCAGACTGCACATCCAACCCTTGAATGATCTCGATGAAGATCTTGGCCAGCGGTGATAATGGCAGTTCACGGATAATGACAATACCGTATTGCGCTTGACGCTCGTCGGCCCCGGCCGCGAGGTCCCTGACGGTGAGTACGTGCGCACCCTGCTCGGCCATGATCGGGCGAGCATCCTGGGTCAGAACACCAATCGCATTGCTCAATTTGACGAAGGCAAAGACTGCCTGAGCGTTCTCGCACTCCACAGTCGGCACAAAATCCCGTTGCCTGATATGCCGCGCCATGACCTTGCGAATGTCATACAACTGCGGACAGGTTGCCAGTGGGTAATCGAACAATTCCTGGCTGGCAATACTCAGTTGCACGGACAACGGGTGCCCTTTCCTGCAGTAGAAGTGCCAGCGCTGCGGCAGCAACTGGATCACTTTGTAGCGAGGGTCATCCTCGAATCGAGACGTCTCGACCACACAAAACTCGATGTCGCGGCTGTTCAGCCGTCGCTCCAGTTGCGCCCAGGTGTCCACCGTGTAACGGACCTTCGCCGCCGGCAATCTTTCGACGAAAGCGGCGAGTGCACCGGCCACCAGACCGGTCGACAGCGTGGGCCCGCACGCGAAGCTCAATGTGCCTGCCTGCGGCACGCCAAACTGCTCGAGTTCCTGCTTCAAGTCTTCCACTTTGCGCAGCAGCGGCCTTGCGTAGTCGAGCACCATCCGCCCCTGGGCGGTAGGTGGAAGCGTCTTGCTGGTGCGGTCGACAAGCAGGTGCCCTGCCTGCTGTTCAAGGTTCTGAATACTTCGACTGAACGCCGACTGGGACAAGTTCACCACTGCAGCGGCGGCGGCAAAACTTCCATGGTCGATAAGCGCAACGAAGTGGGCTAACGCGCGGACATCCAGATGCATTTTTAACAAACCACGATTCGGTTATTCGCAATTGTTTTAACGGATAACGGGCTTTATAAATCTTCACGCCAGCAAACACAAAGAAGTAAATAACGATATTTTAATTCCAAAAAAGAATTAGATCATTACTTCGAGAATTCGCTGCGAATCGCTTTCGCCATCGGAAGTGCCCGCCATTGAGTTCAACTTCATGGAACAGGAGCCTTGCGTGAACGACTATTTATTCTCAAGCCGTATCTATTCAACCCCCGGCCGCGTGCCGATCAGAAAAACCGACAGGCATCGCCGCGGTGACACCTCATTCTTCAAGCTCAGCGCCCTATCGATATGCCTGTACGGCCTGTGCGCCAACGCGTGGGCTGAAGATGCCAAGCTGGCGACGGTAGTCGTTCAGGGCGAGCAGCAGAGCGAGCAGAGCGAAGCCCAAACGACGTTGAAGAAAGTGGCCGGAGCCACTGCCCTGATCGACAACGCCAAGATCGAGCAGGGTCGTGATGCCAACGCCGAGGACCTGCTTGCCCTGCAACCCGGCATATTTGCGCAGTCCACCAGCGGCACGACGGGTAACAAGATCTCGATTCGAGGCTCAGGCCTCGGTGTGTTCTATGGCGGCAACAGCCTGGGTATCAAATACCTCTATGACGGCCTGCCTGTCACCGGTGTAGCCGGTACTCACGAAGACCAGCTCAACCTGGTTGGCGTCGACTACACCGAGGTGCTGTATGGCGGCAATGCCTTCGCCTACACGGCAACGTCCCTGGGAGGTGCGATCAACTGGGTGAGCAAGACCGGCTACACCGCACCTGGCACCACGCTGAAACTCGAAGGAGGCAGCTACGGTTATCGTCGCAGTGAACTGAGCACCGGTGGTGTCAGCGGCAATGCCGATTACTTCTTCACGGCAGTCGCCGACAAGCGTGACGGATTCCAGGACAACACCCGCAACCACCACGAGTATTACGTCGGTAACTTCGGCTACTACTTCAACGAGAAACTCGACACCCGCTTCTTCTTTCGCTACGGACAAGGTGCGCTCTATAACGGCGGCACACTGAGCCTCGCCCAGCTCAAGGACGACCCGAGCCTGGGTGGCGCCGTGTCGCGACGCAGTGCACGCGGCACCACAGTGATCGGCAACAAGACCACCTACAAGCTCGATGATGTGGCCTCGCTGGAGTTTGGCCTGCAGTACAACAGCTATCCACTGGAGGTCAGTTACAACACAGCCACCCCGAGCCTCTGGCACTACACCGATATTGGCACTTCGCTACGCTACCTGCGCAAGGGCGATACTCTGTTCGGCAGACCCAGCGAGACCACGGTCGCCTTCAGTGACATACGTCTAGTGAAAGGTGATGCGAAGTACTACAGCGGCTTCAGCGGTAATCGGAGCTACACGGAAAAGGCGCGCTACAACAACTCCGCCGATACGGTTCTGGCGATCGGTAACGAGTTGGAGGTTGTCGATGACACCTGGCTGATCACCGGCCTGTCGCTGATCAACATCAACCGAGAAGTCAGCCTGCCTTACCGCACGCAGACCGACCCCAGCCATGACCGTGAAAGCGTCGACTATGACAAGTGGTTCGCTGCGCCACGGCTCGGCTTCCGCTATCAATTGAATCCGCAAGTACAACTGTTCGGCAATGTCACTCGCTCGGTCGATGGACCGGCAGTATGGAACTACCAGGGCGGCAGTGTCGGTACTCGTTACGTGATGCCACGCAAGGCTCAGACCGGTACCACTCTTGAGCTGGGGCTACGCGCTCAACACGGTATTTTCGACGGCAGCCTTTCGGTGTACCGCTCCTGGATCAAGGATGAAATCCTCTCCACCGTCATCGAGCAGGCGACACAGACCCAGAGCGCGATCATCGGCTGGGCCAATGCCTCGCCGACCATCCATCAAGGCATCGAAGCCGGTCTGAACGCACGTTTATGGGAAGGTGACTCCGGTGATGTACTGAGTCTGCGCCAAGCCCTGACGCTGAGTCGCTACTACTACCGCCACGACTCGGAGTTCGGCGACAACAAGCTGCCCGGATTGCCGGAAACGCTGTACCAGGCCGAGCTGCACTACCAGCAGCACCAAGGCTTCTACGCCAGTCTCAACCTGCGCTCCAGTTCCAGCTACTACGCCGACTATGCCAACACGCTGAAGGCGCCCTCCTACACCATCCTCGGCGCCAAGATGGGTTACGAAGCCCCCAGCAAACGCTGGAGTGTGTACCTGGACCTGCGCAACCTGACCGACGAGAAATACGTCACCGCGGTGAGCAACTCCTATGACCTGCAGGGTGTGGACTCCAACGTCTTCTATCCGGGCGATGGCTTCTCTGCCTACGGCGGTATCACCTACCACTTCTGATCGACACCAGCCGCAAGGGTGGCAGGCGATCACGTCGGCCACCTCGGATACCACGAGGTAAACCATGTCCCGCGAACTCATCTACAACGGTTTTCTGCACCTGACCCCCAACCACCACAGCCACGGCTACTGGCGTACTGCCGAAGGCCAGGTGCAGTACGGCTACAGCAAGCTGGAACCCTATATCAACGTGGTCAAGACCCTGGAGCGTGGCCTGTTCGACACACTCTTCATCGCCGATGTCGTGGGTGTCTATGATCTGGAATTCGGCGACGGCCAAACCACCATTCGCGTAGGCTCCCAGTTTCCAGAGCCAGACCCGGTATCGATAGTGTCAGCCCTGGGCCACGCCACCGAACACTTGGGGATAGCAGTTACCAGCAACATCATCCAGAGCCATCCATTCAGCTTTGCCCGGCAGCTCTCGTCGCTGGATCATTTCACCAATGGACGCATCGGCTGGAACATCGTCACCTCGTACCTGAGTAACGGTTTTCGCAACTACGGCTACGACAGCATCACGGCTCACGATGACCGCTACGAGTGGGCACAGGAATACATCGATGTGGCCTATAAGCTCTGGGAGCACTCCTGGGAAGATGGTGCCGTGCTGCATGACCCGGCGACCAATCGTTTCTTCGATGCCGACAAGATCCACAAGATCAATCATGTCGGTAAGCGTTATCGCGTCGAAGGCCCGCACATCGTCGAACCATCGCCACAACGTACGCCATTGCTGTTTCAGGCAGGCAACTCCGCCGCCGGTCGCAACTTCGCCGTACGCAATGCAGAAGTGACCTTCATCCCGTCGCAGACGCCGGAGACTGCGCGTCGTGATATCGACATTCTCAATAAGGAACTGCGCGCGATCGGCCGCGACACCTCGGCGCTAAAGAAAATCGTCCTGCTTTCCACCGTCATCGGCTCAACCGAGGAAGAAGCCAAGCGCAAGCAACGTCATCTGCTCGACAACATCGATATCGCGGCCCTACAGGCCTTTCATAGCGGTGGAACCGGTATCGATCTGGCGCAGGTCGACCCGGATACGCCCTTGAACGAGCTCAAGGACCGTGCCGGTCTGGGTAACCATGTGCGCTCGTCTTTCCGCGCTGCGGTCGATGCCGATTACGGCAATGGCAAAGCCATCACCTGGGGCGACTATCTGCTCGATCATGCCCTGCTGCCTGGCAGGTTCGCTGGCACCCCCGAACAGATCGCCGACCTGGTGCAGCGCTGGGCGAACGCCGGGGTCGATGGCTTTAACGTCATCCCGATCACCACCCTCGGCTGGTGGGACGAATGGGTCGACCACGTCGTACCGATCCTGCAGAAACGCGGCCTGGCCCAACGCCAGTATCGCCCCGGCACCCTGCGCGAAAAGCTATTCGGCCAAGGCCCCCGACTCGCCCCCGAACACCACGGTCGCACCCTGTCCATCCGCTAATCGGCACGGCCTAAATCAGCAAGGAGCCACCCCATGTCACATGCGCTCGACAACACCTCCCGCTTCGCCGAGCTGTTCGCCCGTATCAAAGCCAAGGCGGCCAGCAGCGACAGGCATCGTGAGTTGCCTCACGAAGAGGTCAGAGAACTCGCCGAACTCGGCTTCGGCGCCCTACGTGTGCCCTCCGCCCTGGGCGGCGGCGGGCTTACCGTGGCTGAGCTGAGCGAACACCTGCTGGCCCTGGCCGCGGCCGACTCCAACTATCCGCAAATCCTGCGCGCACATTTCATCTTCGTCGAATCACTGCTGTTCGCCAAACCCTCACCCACACGTGATCTCTGGCTCAAACGCATAGTCAATGGCGCGATCGTCGGCGGCGCACATACCGAGCGCAACAGCACCAACAGCGAGCACTTCGCCACCAAGGTACAGCGTGATGACGAGGGTTTGTGGCTGACGGGCGAAAAGTATTACTCCACCGGCTCGCTGTATGCGGATTGGGTGGCCACGCTGGCCGAAGGCGAGAACGACCAGCTCGTTCTGCTGGCAGTGGCCAAGGCTACCCCGGGTCTGATCACCGAGGATGACTGGAGCGGTTTCGGACAGCGCTTGACTGCAAGCGGCACCACCCGCTTCGAAAAGGTCGCGATCAACGAGGCCGACAGCGTTCCGTCCTTCGAAGGACTGGCCCCTTACGGAACCTCCCTGGCTCAGCACTTCCATCTGATCGGCCTGGCAGGCATTGCTCATTCGGCCCATGAGGCCGCCGTAGCCTACGTTCGTGAGCGCAAGCGCTACTTCAGCCAGGGTTCGCGGGCGCTGCCCAAGGACGATGCGATCATCCAGAGCGTGATCGGTGAGCTCAGCAGCGCCGCCTATACCAGCGCGGTGATCGTCCGGGACATCGCCTGGCGCCTGGATACGCTGCTGGGGCTGATCGCCCAGCCCGAGCCCGATATACCGCGGATAGACGACCTGGAACAGGACGTGTTCCGCGCCCAGCACACCGTGGTCAGCACCGTGCTCGAAGCAGCCACTCGGCTGTTCGATATCGGCGGCGCCTCGGCGCTGGATGCCGAGCGCAACTGGGATCGCTTCTGGCGCAACGCGCGCACCCTGTCCAGCCACAACCCGATCGGCTTCCGCCTCAAGGCAATTGGCGACTATGAACTCAACGGCCAGGTCGCCTTTCGTCAATGGTTCAGCGGCGTCGACCTGAGCCTGCGTGCTGCCAAGTAACCCCGAATCCTGCCTCGTGCAATCGATGGAATGTCCATGCCCAATAAAGCCTTTGCGTTACTGATCGTCTCGGCCTGCCTGGCCGGCTGCTCGCCTTCCGAAGCACCCAAAACCACCTCCAGCGAGCCGGTCGAAGGCGGCACCTTGCGCTTTGCCATCTCCGAGGTGGTCAAGTGCCTGGATACAGTGCAATACGCCGACCGCGCTGCCGGCGCGATTGCCCAGCAGTACTTCGAAAACCTGGTATTCCAAGATGAGGCCGGGCAGATCCACCCGTGGCTGGCCAGCTCCTGGCAGGTTTCCGACGATGGCCTAACCTATGTCTTCAAACTGCGCGAGGACAAGGTCTTTTCCGATGGCACGCCCTTCGATGCCGCGGCGGTCAAAGCCAACATCGACTACATCCTGCACAGCACCTCGTGGACGCGCACCTCGCTACTGCGCGTCGCTTCCGCCAGCGTGGTCGAGGCGCATACCGTCGCCATCACCCTACTCGAACCCGACAGCGGCACACTTGAAGCGCTGGCCGATCCAATCGTGCCCATGCAATCACCCAAGGCCCTGGCGCAGGGCCAGAAGCAGAACTGCAGCACCCCGTCTGGCACCGGCCCGTTCAAGGTGGCGGCATTCGATCAGCAGTCCGGCGTGACCTTCGTGCGCAACGAACATTTCACCCAGGGTCCACCCATCGTCGCGCATCAGGGGCCCGCGTATCTGGACAAGATCGAGTACCGTTTCATCACCGACAACGCCGCGCGCCTCGCCGCCCTGCAGTCCGGCGCGGTGGATGCCATCGAAGGCGCCAACGTGGAAAACACCGCGACCTTCCAGGGCGATCCGACGATCACGCTGATCACCGCTGCGCGCAAAGGCATCGCCGATGTGTTTTTCCTCAACAGCACCCAGGCGCCATTCGACGACGTGCGCGTGCGCAAGGCATTCATCCAGGCCATCGACATTGATACAGCCCTGAAGACCGCATTCTTCGGCCAGTACCAGCCGTTGCACTCACCCATCAGCTCGACCACCACCTATCACCTCGACTCGCCCGACTACTACCGCTTCGACTTGGTCAAGGCCAACGCTCTGCTCGACGAAGCAGGCTGGAGCGAACGCGATCCCGAGGGTTATCGCCTCCGTGACGGCAAGCGCCTCGGGACGGTATTCAAGCTGGCCGCCAGCGAGATTCCGGCCCTCGTGTCCACCGTGCAACAGGCCCAGGAGTCACTGAAAAAGATCGGCTTCAAGCTCGATATCCAGCAGCTCGACGGTGCCACCACCCTGACCAGTGCCTATGCCTGGAACTACGGCGTGGTGCGCATGAGCTACAGCAAGAACTCGCCGGATATCCAGCGCGCCATGTTCCACTCCGAGAGCGGCGTGGCCAATGCCGATGGTTCGCACAAGTCCCCGACCCCGGTGCTCGACGCCACCCTGGACACGCTACTGGAGCAGGCCACCCGCACCGCCGACCCACAACAACGCAAGGTGCTGTACGAGCAAGTCCAGGCACGCATCGGCGAGCTCGGTGTACTGCTACCCATCGCCGACCAGCAGACGCGTCTCGCCTACAAGCCTCAAGTACACGGGCTGCGCTTGTGGCCGGCGTCCAACTACGTGGCGCTGTACGACGTCTGGCTGACCCCGGAGCGATAGTCCATGGGCAATGAAACCAGTGATGTCGCCCCGCCAGCCACGTCCATTGTCAAGCCTCGAAGGGGATCACTGCTGCGCACGCTCGCCACTCACCTGTCCAGCGCCGTGCTGGTGATGCTGGGTGTAGTGAGCATCACCTTCACCGCCTTGCGCGTGCTGCCCGGCGACCCTGCCCGGCTGATCGCTGGCGGCGGTAGCGGCATTGATGTGCCAGAGGCGGTGCTGCAGCAAATCCGTGAGCAATACGGCCTGAACCGACCGCTCGCCGAACAGTACATCGGTATGCTCACGGGCTTTGCCCAGGGTGATTTCGGCTTCTCGTACATCATGCGTGACGATATCGCCAGCATCCTGCAACGCTATGTCCCGCCCACCCTGTTGCTGGCAACCCTGGCGTTATTGACGGCCTGGGTGCTGGCACTCGTGTTCGTCCTCGCATCCGCGCGTGGAGGCAGAACAGCGGCACGAGCCGGCTCGGTCATCGAGACCTTCTGTGCCTCGCTGCCGCATTTCTGGCTCGGCTCGCTGCTGATCATGCTGTTCGCAGTACAACTGCGCCTGCTGCCTGCCGTCAGCGACAAGAACAGTCTTACAGGTCTGGTCATGCCGGTGCTGACCCTCGCCTTGCCTTGTGCCGGCTACCTCGCGCAGATCCTGCGTGGTGCACTGGCCGACGCCCTGCAGTCGCCTTTCGCACTGAGCGCCAGGGCACGCGGCGAGAGCGAGTTGGGCGTACTGCTGAGGCATAGCCTGCGCCATGCTATCGCACCGGCTATCAGCGCCTCGGCCGCGTTCTTCGGTGCCCTGATCAGCGGCGCCGTGGTGGTGGAAAGCGTGTTCAGTCGCCCGGGCCTAGGCCGCGTGCTGATCCTCGGCGTGGACGGCAGGGACATTCAACTGGTAGCTGCCGTAGTCACCGTCGCCGCCCTGCTTTACGTGATAGCCAATCTGATCGCCGAAGCATTGCTGCATTGGGTTGATCCACGCATCGCAACCGAGCGCTGAACAGGAGCCTATCGTTCATGACCTTCTCCCTGACCTATCCCGTCGAATCGGAACAGCCCCTGCGCGCGACACCATGGCTGTCGATCTTCTGCGGCGCCGTGCTCGCTCTGCTGGGCCTGGTAGCCCTGTTTCCCGGTTTGCTGGCGCCTTTCTTGCCGACACAGATGGACACGTCGGCCATTCTCCAGGCACCGAGCTGGCGTCACCTGTTCGGTACCGATGAGAACGGCCGGGATGTGCTAAGCCGCATTCTTTACGGCGCGCGAGACACCCTGGCAATCGGCCTGCTGGCAACCACCATCGGACTGACACTGGGCATGCTGTTCGGCTTCCTGGGCGGCCTTGGCGGTCGCTCGCTCGACTGGGGTGTGACCCGCTTCGTCGAGATCATGTTCGCCTTTCCATCCATCGTCCTCGCACTGCTGTTCATCACCGTGGCCGGCAGCGGCACCTATACCACCGCTTGTGCGGTCGGCCTGTCGATCTTTCCCGGTTTCGCCCGAATCATCCGCACCCAGGTCCTGGTGCAGAAAAATGCTGATTACATCAAGGCCGCCGTCGCGTTAGGTCGGTCGCCAAACTTCATTTTTCGCCGCCACCTGGTTCCCAACGTGATGTGGCCGCTGCTCGCTCTGTTCACC
The DNA here is from genome assembly GCF_965644255.1 of Pseudomonas sp. LRF_L74. Lineage (NCBI taxonomy): Bacteria > Pseudomonadati > Pseudomonadota > Gammaproteobacteria > Pseudomonadales > Pseudomonadaceae > Pseudomonas > Pseudomonas sp. LRF_L74. The sequence goes on from NZ_CBFFRH010000018.1 coordinate 18,196, forward strand.
GTCGGTATCGGCCAGTCGATCATCTGGGGCGCCGCTCTCGGTTACCTGGGCATGGGCGCCGCACCGCCCGCCTCGGAGTGGGGGCTGATGCTGTCCAGCGGCAAGAATTTCATCTACTCCGCCTGGTGGCTGACCCTGTTTCCCGGCCTCCTGATCGCCGCCACAGCCATTGCCGCCACAGCCCTGGGCCGCTCTCTCGAAGCACGGAGTCGTCAGCCATGACCGCTGCAACCCCCTCATCGCTGGTCGCAGCCCATAACCTGCGGATAGCCTTCAACGGACGCGAGGTCGTCCACGGTGTCGACTTCGCCATACAACCCGGCCAGTGCCTGGCCCTGGTCGGCGAGTCCGGCTCAGGCAAATCGGTGATCGCCAAGAGCCTGGTCGGCCTGCTGGACGACAACGCCCGGGTCAGCGCCGACCGCCTGAGCCTGGAAAACGACGACCTGCTGAGCCTATCCGCACGCCACTGGCGAGCACTACGTGGCGAGCGCGTCGGCCTCGTCCTGCAGGACGCGCTGGTTTCGCTAGACCCGTTGCGCACCATCGGCGATGAAGTCGGTGATCCGCTACGCCTGCATCGGCGCGGGCTGACGGCCGGTCAGCGGCGCCAACAGGTGCTGGACACCCTGGCCCGAGTCGGCATCGCCGATCCCGAGCAGCGCATCGACCTGCGCTCGCCCCAACTCTCTGGCGGCTTGCGCCAGCGCGCGCTGATTGCCTCGGCAATCGTCCTCAACCCGACCCTGCTCATCGCCGACGAACCCACCACTGCGCTGGACGCCAGTGTCCAGCAGCAGATTCTCGACCTGCTGCTGACCCTCAAGCAGCGTGGCACGGCCATCCTGCTGATCAGCCACGATCTGGCTGCGGTGGCGAAGGTCGCGGACCAGATCGCCGTCATGCACCAGGGCCAGATCGTCGAAAACGGGGTCGCTTCGCAGGTGCTGGAACAGCCGCAGTCCGCCTATACCCGCCAATTGCTGGCCGCCATACCGGACCCGCAGCGCAAGGGCCAGCGCTTGAGCCCGTCGCCCTTGACGACGAGCCATGCCTTGGCGACCGTCTCCCGGCGGCCCGCACTGAGCACTGGGCCACGCCTGAATGTCAGCAACCTGTCCAAGTCTTTTCATCATCGACACCATCCCAGCCGGTTGGCGGTGAACGACGTGTCGTTCCAAGTGGCCGTGGGTGCCACCCTGGGCATCGTCGGCGAATCGGGTTCGGGTAAAAGCTCGGTCGCCAACATCATTCTCGGCTTGCTCGAGGCGGATTCCGGCCAGGTCGAACTGGACGGCAAACCCTGGGTGGGCAATGGCCTGAAGGAAGTCCATCGACGCCCGTTGCGGCCGCACCTGGGAGTGATCTTCCAAGACCCGCTGAGCTCGTTCGATCCGCGCTGGTCCGTGGGCCAGATCATCGAGGACGCTTTGTCACTCGGGGCGAGCCGCAAGCCGGCAGGTCTCAACGATACGCTGAACATGCTGCTCGACGCGGTCGGACTGGCGCGCAGCATCGCCAGCCGCAGCCCGGCCCGACTGTCCGGTGGCCAGCGTCAGCGCGTCGCCATCGCCAGGGCCTTGGCCCACTCACCGTCACTGGTGATCTGCGACGAGGCCGTTTCAGCGCTGGATGTTTCCATCCAGGCGCAGATTCTCGACCTGTTGCTGGAGATCCAGCGCGAACTGAACGTCAGCTACCTGTTCATCTCCCACGACCTGGATGTGGTGCACCACATGAGCCAGGAAGTCATCGTGATGAAAGACGGCGCCATCGTCGAACAGGGCGACGCCGACCAGGTGCTGTTCCATCCCCGTCACGACTATTCCCGACGCCTGGTGGCGTCGTCACGGGCCAATGAGCTGCACCAGCATGGCGGTGCCGCCATGCCCATTCCCCCCCTTACCTGAACCACCAAGGAGTTTGTTCCATGACCCAGATCGACGCAGCCTGGGGCGCCGGCCCCGACGCTGACTACGAAACCCTGGCCGAGCGATTTCGCCCGCTGTTCGTCCGTATTCGCGAAGGTGCGATCCAGCGCGAACTGAAGCGCCAATTGCCAGTGGAACAGTTGCAATGGCTAAAAGACAGCGGCTTCACGGCCTTGCGCGTGCCCAAAGCCTATGGCGGCAGCGAAGCCAGCCTGCCCCAGCTGTTCAATCTGCTGATCGAGCTGGGCGAAGCCGACTCCAACCTGGTCCAGGCGATTCGCGGTCATCTGGGCTTCGTCGAAGGCATTCTCGGCAGCGACGACGCGGCGCGGCGCGAACGCTGGCTACCGCGCCTAGGCCAAGGTCAACTGGTCGGCCCGGCCTGGAGCGAAACCGGCGAAGCAAGCCAAGGCACGTTCGGCACCCGCCTGTACCAGGAAGGTGAACAGTGGGTTCTCGACGGCAGCAAGTTCTACACCACCGGCTCGCTGTATTCGGAATGGATCGATGTCGGTGCCACCGATAACGAGGGTGAGACCATCAGTGCCACAGTGGCGCGCGACGCCCAGGGCGTGGACGTAGTGGACGACTGGAACGGCTTCGGCCAGACCCTGACCGCCAGCGGCACCGCGCATTTCCACAACGTGCACGTAGAGTCCGTCGATGTCAGCCGCAACGGCCGCTTCCTCTACGCGCCAGCCTTCTACCAATTGGTGCACTTGGCCACCCTGGCCGGTATCGGCCGCGCCCTGAGCGGCGAAGTGGCCAGCGCCGTCGCCAGCCGCACCCGTACCTACAGCAACGGCAACGCCCCGCGCGCCGCTCAGGACCCGCAGATACTCCAGGTGGTCGGTCGCCTGCGCGCAGCCGCCTACACCAGCGGCGTCATCGTGCTGAAAAATGCCGAGGCGGTACAGCGTGCCTTCGACAGCCTGGCTGGCCCGCAGGAATTGACGGAACGCGCCATCTCCGTCGCCGAATTGGAAGTGGCGCAATCACAGAGCATCGTGATGGACCTGATACTCAACGCAACAACCACCTTGTTCGACGCCTTGGGCGCCTCGGCAACCTTGCGTCCCCTGGGGCTGGACAGATTCTGGCGTAACGCACGCACCCTCTCCTCCCACAACCCACGCATCTACAAAGACCGGATCGTGGGCGACTTCGCCGTCAATGGCACGCCACCACCGGCACAATGGCGAATTGGCATAGCTTAAAACAGAGGCCGGTAGCCAGCATAAGAGTACTGGCTACCCGTTCAAGCTTGGCCCCAATGGTTAATCTACAGAGTCGTCGTAAATCTAAATAGAAATGTCCACGCTTGCAGAGTCATGAGGCAAAACCGCCAATACGACACCTGTCATATCGCGTTATCACTGGTCCGCAGCAAAGGGGCACGGTAAAAGGAAAAGGCTGCCCTTCAGCAGATCATGCTCAAACACCTACGCCGCCATCATTCCAAACCCCAACCTGTTGATAGGCCTTCCTGCCCCGAAGGCTTTTTCCGGTGTTAGCCACACCACACCGGAAGTACCTCCTCCAACGGATCTGGCAACTCACAGCTCTCTCGGACAGCCAGTACAAACACCTCTACCTGGGTCCCATCCAACTAGCCACTATTGTCCTTCTGATTGCGATCTATACAGGGTCACACTCTACAGCCATCACGGCATATGCAAGCATGGCGAGCGTTACATGCCGATACCAACCATGCCAGGAGCGCGACTCATTGTGATCCAGGCCGATCGTGGTCTTGGCCGCCTCGAATGCAGCGTCAACACGCTGCTGCTGGGCCAGGATCGAGATGAAGGTTTCAATCGGGGTCTCCAGGGGCGCCCACGTAGAAAAAAAAGTAGATTCATCGTTATCACCGGCCCGCCGGACGAGCACCCCGCTTCCCCACTGCACCTCATCGGAATGAGCGAGATCCTGATCTTCAACTAGCGAAACCCAAGACCAGTCGACGCCATTTTCGGCAGGGTATACGGACAGAGTTGAACCCGCGCACCTCTGCGCAACTTCTTTCAACACGGCACGGGAGGAATCCATCGGCAGCACAAAGCGTTTCCCTTTTTCGATCAACAGGAGTTCCAGCTCTTCACTTGCATATTCGTGAGAAGAGGTGATCCAAGAGAAAGCAACTTCCCCATCCAAAGCACGACTGAGCATATCCACAGCCAACTTGGACTTGCTGGCAAAGCCAATACTTTCAGGTATGTGGGCAGCAGCGCGCCGATCGGGACTGTCTATCCAATCATGGGGCAAATAAAGCGTACGATCCAGAAAAGCAAGACCATTGCGAGAAGCGTAGGCCATGAACAAGCCTACCTGACAGTTTATGGACTTCTTGTATAAATAAACGAACTGCCCAGCAACACCGCAAGAAGAATGTCCCTGTTTTGGAAAGTGGGTCTCCTTCAATACCAGAACAGCAGCCGGATCAGAAAAATGTTCAAGCACATATTCACGAACTAGATCAAGAAGCACATCCGCATGCCAATGAGCCCGACCAAGAATCGCCTGCTGACGCCAAGGACCGGGATCGCCCGATAACTTTGCGCGAGCCCAGCCTGTTTTTCGTGTATTGGCACTCAACAAACTTTCGATAAATAGCGCCGCAGATTCCGTTACACGCTCTTGGGTAAAGATGGGACGCATGCGTGGTCTAAGCCTGCGCAATGCCGCCGCCCATGATTTAGCCTTTCCATCCATGGATGACATCAGTAATACACCGTTATTAAAAAACAAGATAGAGCCATAAAAAACAGCATACTGCAACACCCACTGAACGCCTCCACCAAGAAATAATGCAACAGTAATAACAGCTGCAATCTTGCAAAAGCAAACTATAATCTAATAACAAAATGTTATTTTTCGATCGTTCAGCCACACACTACATTGACCCACCTATCAAAGTTTTGGCAATCAGCTGATGACTGACAAGAAGCTTACTTAACTCTCCGCTATCTGCGCCACAACCCACCATCTCGTTGATGGTTCCTTGTCGAGAGGTAAAAGGTGAAAGGATGATTAGACAACTGCAGGATGCCTCGACCCTTAAGGTGTGTATTGTTGGGTTTGGCTGGTTTGGCCGATTGCATGTCGATGCCTGGATGGCGATCGAAGACATTGAAATTGTTGCTCTTTGCGACTCTTCACCAGACGCATTCCGCCCCGCCGCACAACATTATCAAGATAACTTTCATCGTAACTCGAAGCACTCACGCGAAACGTTAATATACAATATCCCGAGGTTTTCTGACATTGCCGTCGCTCTTCAGGAAGTGTATTGTGACATAGTGGTAGTTACCACCCCTGAAGCCAGTCATGCGGCCATAGTACGTGTCGCGCTGATAGCCGGATGCCACGTAGTCGTCGAAAAACCTTTTACTACAAACCCGGCCGAGGCGGTGGAGTTAACCCAGCAATCACAAGCCAATGGCCTGCACTTATTCATTGGAAATATCTTGCGCTGGGATGACCGCTACGTGCACTTGCTCGACGATCAGCAGTTCGATAAAAACACGCTTCGCTATATGAGCTTTCAGAGAAACTTCCAGCAATCAGCACTTGAAGTCTACGGCAGGGTTCATCCATTTTTCGGTGCCTGCATACACGATATCGACCTAGCGATCTGGGCAAAAGGGCGACGCCCTGACCGAGTATTCGGTTCAGTTGCTCGCAGCCGAGAACAACACAGGATCATTTGCGCCATCGGTCTGCTGGAATGGAATGACGGTACTCAAGCGACCTTGCAGAACAATTGGCTACTGCACAAGAGCACACCCGCCGGATTCACCTTCGAAAGTCAGTTTTTCTTAGAGGAGCAAACCTTGGTGGTCCACTCTCAGCCTACCGTTAGCATTGAAAACAGCCGCGAATCCATTTGGCCCGATCTGTTCTTCTGGCCCACCATCAATGGCCAGCGCAGCGGTGCCTTGGTTCGTGAGCTGGCGCATTTTGTGGACTGTATCAAGTCTGACCGAGCGTCTGAGCGAATGTCTTTAGAACACGCCTGCTGGGGAATAGAAACTGCGGACGCCTTGATTAGATCAAGCGAATCCAGAACTTGGATTGACTTGTAGCACCATCGATACATCTGACTCGGTATAGCGAAGATAAAATGGATAACACTCGAAGATTCGGCCGCCTTTCAACACACGAACGTTCTCACCTGCAAGACAGGGGATATATCGTTTTAAAGAGTCTGGTACCCGCTTCTTATATCGAACGTGCAATCCAGGCAACTTGGGACTATTTAGGTATGGATCCCGCACAACCAAGAACCTGGTACGACGCGTCTCTGCGCGAGCTCTGCGGCGTAGACCAGCGTGGAATGATTCCATGGTATCACCATCAGTCTCTCTGGGATTGCCGGACACACCCAGCGGTATTCCAAGCATTTCGGGATATCTGGTCCGACGCAGACTTGGCCGTCAGCATTGATCGCGTCAACTTCAATGTCCCGGTCACGGCAGAGTGGGTCTATGACGGTTTCATTCATTGGGACATAGACGTATCGATACGTCCATTGCCACTCGCCTATCAGGGAGTCCTCGCATTATCTGATACGCCACTTGATGGAGGCGGATTTCAATGCGTACCTGGCTTCCATAAACGTATCGAAAGTTGGCTGGAGCACTATCCTCCTGGCTATGACAGCCGCTTTCCCGATATCACAGGATTTGACATAAGAACTGTCGATATGCAGGCGGGCGACCTGCTGATATTCAACAGCCTGCTGCCCCATGGAAACACGGCAAATTGCTCTTCGATGCCGCGTCTTGCTCAATATATCACCATGCAACCCTGGGCGAGGCTTGATCATAAATTCAGAACTGAAAGGCTACACTCGTTCGCTCAAAATAGTGCACCACGATCATTTAGCGGCGCACTGATGCCAGCGCCGCGACTATCGAATGTACTTCCCCAACTGACTGCGCTAGGCCATAAACTTCTCGGAGGAAACGGATGAACTCTTACGTTACGCCCACAGGACAGGCAGGCTCGTTGAATGACAGCGGGCATTACCAACTCAGTATTATTCTTCCACGACTTCACGAACCCAGGAATATAATAAAAAATACCCTTCGACGCATCAGCAATATAAGTGAAACCATTTCGATAGAGATCATAATCGTCAATGATGGTGGCAATTCGTCCGACCTAACTGGTTTCGAGGATAGATATCCGCAACTTCGTATAATCCACAACCGTCGATGCCAGGGAAAAGGCTATAGTATTCGCAGAGGCGTTAGCAAAGCAAAAGGACGATATATATTTTATTCCGATATCGACCTACCCATCGGACTGACAGATCTTGTAGATTCGTTGCACGGTGAGCTAACTACCACTCCCCCGCCCATGATAATAGGACAACGCACACGCTCACCAGCATCAGATACTGTTACATCAAATCCTGCAAGGCGTATGACCAGCACGTGGTTTCGCAAAATTTTTCAGCTCATCATCCAAAGCAATATTGCCGACAGCCAATGCCCTTTCAAACTCATCGAGCGAAGTTTCGCACTTCGTTTGTTTGGCTTGAGTTCCGTAAACGGCTACGCATTCGATGCTGAATTAATTTTCTTAGCACACCAGCTTGGTATTGAGCTGGTTCAAAAGAAAATCACTTGGACGGATACCCGGGCTCCTTGGACGGTTACCAAATCCTTGAAAACTTTCCTGCACATGACAGGCGAACTATTGCTTATTCGAGTTCGCGGCATGCTTGTTTCCTCGCGACTCAGGGGCGAGCGCGAGGAGATTGAGCAGGAACTTGGCTCCTATGAAAGTACGCAGCCCATTTATAGCACTAGCCCACATCAGTGGGCAGGAACACCGAACAGAGGATGCACTCTTGAAGAATGAAGATGTCATGTCAGCCCTGCTTTCCGAGTTAAGCCGAAGCACGCCGACAGCCATACAGGACATTCGCCATGACAGCCACCTGAAGGACGATCTGGGTATCGACAGCTTGGACTTGGTAGAAATCACCGTTCAACTGGAAACACTATTCGAGGTGCAATTCAGAGCCAAGGATCTGGATGGCATCAAGACAGTAAGTGACTTACTGAGCAGGCTGCTTACCTTACTTCACCTTGACGGTTGAGCTCACAGATGGCCCTACAGCACCTGACGTTCAAATACCTGCGCAAAGGCTCCGAGCCTACCGTCGTACTCTTTCTTCCGCTCGCCACAGGCACGCTTGGATGTTACGGAGAATTGATACTGCATCTGCGACGCAGCCTGACCATTGGCGTTGTCTCACCGAGGGTGGATGCACTCTATGAGGGCGTACCCATGGGATTGGCCGACATCGCTACCTACGTGGCAGAACATTTGCACACCGAGCATGAAGGCAAAAACGTCGTGCTCGTGGGTTTCAGATCAGGCGCAGATATGGCGCTCGCCGCAGGAGGTCATATTCAACCAGCGGCAAGCGGCTCGTTGCAGGTGATAGCGATCAATCCAACATATGACTTGAAGAACGCGCCACTGTTCAAGATCGATCCCTCGGAGCACCATCCCGACCTGACCTACTGGAACTTTTTCTCGCAAAGCATCTGCCATCTGGGCGCCGAGTACTCCCTGCTTGAAGATCATTCATTCTGGTCTTTGCATTCCACATTGGACAAAGCCAATTACTTGATCGCGCAGGCAGAACGAACCGGCACCCCAATATTGGGCTTGGCACGAGAGACCCCCGACTGGCAGTTCCATTTCGTGCGTTCTTTGATCTCTAACTCCCGCGACTTCACCCCTCTCCCAATTCCACATCTCGTACTGATAGTGTCTGAGTTAAGTCATTTACAACGAGCGCATACGTTCATTAACACACGCTCATTATTCGCAAGCTGCCAACTGCTGGCCACGAATGACACAGGCATAGCGTTAACAAAAGACGAAACCGCTCGAAAGATCATAAAGCTCATGGGCTTGGGATAATTGCGAGAAGAATATGACCCACTACCCTCTCACATTCTCGCAAGAGAACAGATTCAAAAAATACCATGCTGCACCGCTACGCACAGATCAAAATATGTTCAGATGCGTGGTCATTCTCGACAGCCAGGACCCGGTAAAAATCAGCAACGCCGTCAACCAGTGCTTCGGCACGATACCCTCGGTGTGGGCCTCGTTTCACGCCATGGCGGGCACGTTCATCCAGCGCATCCATGAACCGCACTTCGTCAAGGTTGAGCATATCGAAGGCACCTTTACGGAGGAAAGCATCCTCCCCGTCTTTCTCCAGTTCGCCAGATCACCCTTCGCCCTCGACTCCACGCCACTGTGGCGGGCAGCAATCGCGTCTCTGGGGGAGCACTATGCGCTGTGCATCTCCGTCCAGCACATCGGATGGGACTACTATTCTTGGCCCCCTTTCTTCCGGACTCTAGGCGCTATATTGAACGGCGTCCCAAGCGCACCCTCCAACCGCAGCTGGAGATGGCTTGGGGAATACGCCAAATATCAGCGACAACAGTTTTCCCAGTATTCGCTGGCACATGAGCATGACCGTTATTTTCGCGATGTACTCAACGAGCATCCGGTTCAGCCACAACAGTTGCCCCAACGTTTTGCTGACAGACCAGGCGTACTGGTCACGACGCGCATCGTTCAGCGCAAGGACCTGCTGGCCAATTCGATAATGGAGGAAAGCCCTGTTGCTGGATATTGCTTTGCACTCTGCCAGGCCATTCAACGAATCGCCCCCTTACCCATCTATCAAATATTTTCGCCGATCAACGGACGGCCATTAGCATTGAAGGAGCAACCCGGTTTCTTTTCAAACACATTGTTATTCAATGTGCATGACCAATGGCTGTGCGCTACGCACGGCGAAAAGCTCAGGCTGGTTCATCAAATAAGGAATGCTGCCCGCTACCGCCAGGTGCCTCACATCGATGATGGCGCACTGCAGCGTCAAGGCGGACGCTTGGCATTCACCGTCAACATTGTTTCTGAAAATCGCGAGTTTCCGAGCGTCTTTCGACATCTTCCAATCGACAGGTTCACATTGTTCGGCGATGTGCAACTGGCAATCAAATCCACCAAAGAAGGCGACAGCATCGACATTATCGGGTCCCCTCGCTGTTTCGATAGTGCCAGTCTGGAAAGTTTTGCAAATGAGGTGATGCATTCAACTCTAGGCCACGGCTGATCACTTCCTTCATCTACAGCGTTTCCCACGGACATTCGCCAATGCGTGCCCGGCGACCGTCCGGTGCTTAACGATAAGATTTTTTATAAAACGGAGTGGTCATGGATAACCTATCAGCTATCGAAATCCTGGAAAACCTAATAGCCATCAATAGTGAGAATCCCGGCGCCAACGAGATTCAAATCGTTGACTATTGCAAACATCTCCTGAGCGCCCAAGGTATCGACGTTCAAATAATCGGCCAGCATCGCGACCGTCCTAACATCATTGCGCGCTTGCAAGGACGCCAAGGGCGCAAGCTGATTTACCAGGCCCACTTGGATACCAAGCCGGCTCATCACGAGGGGGCAACAAGCGGGTACTGGTCCTACCCTCCGTTTAAAGCCACCCGTGTCGGTGACCGGATCTACGGCCTGGGCGCCTGCGATACAAAAGGTGGTGCTGCCGCCCAACTGGCGGCCCTGATCACCCTCGCCAAAACGTGGGACACCACACTGCCGAGTATTGAATGGCAAGGCGTCGCCGATGAGGAAAACGGCAGCGGCCAGGGCGCCGAATTTCTCGCCCAGCAGGGCCTGCTCAAGGCTGACCTTGCGGTGGTCGCCGAACCCACTAACGGCCGCGTGTCGGTCCAGCAATTCGGTAGTGTCTGGATGGAGGTGAGCGTCCTTGGCCAACAGGCGCATGGAGGGATGCCCTGGCTGGGTCACGATGCGATAGCTGCTGCATTGAACTTGATTGCACGGATGAAGACGCGGGTAAGTGCACAAGCACGAGCGCAGGAGGCCCCTTTCCATCCTGCCGTCGGGGTCCGGATATTTGAAGGTGGCGGACACGCAGGGACTGTTGCAGGCACCTGCCGGTTTGTCGCTGATATCAGGGTCCCACCTGGCGAGGAAAGAGCGGCCTATATCGCACTTTGGCAACAGGTAGCAAAAGAGACCGAAACCGAGCTCTCGGTTTCAATCACGTTGAATGCCGCAAGTGGCGGCGGGTGTAATCCGAACAGTCTGGCGGACCCAGGACTCCTGGGAACCATCGAAGAGACCTGGCAGCAGGCATTTTCGGAACCGCTGTTGCCGCAGGTGTTTTTCGGCGGATCCGATGCGCGCTACTTCACCGCCTGCGGTGTTCCGTCAATCGTACTAGGTGCCGGTAATCTGGCGCACGCACACTCCCCCGATGAGTTCACTCCCGTTGCCGATGTTCTTCGCTGTGAACGATTCCTAACGTCTCTGCCGCTCCATTTTTAATCAAGCTACGGGAGCGAGCCCGCATGAACGAATATACGCACCTGTCCGACAGTGATCTGCAAACCTGGGTTGCCGAACTACGCCGAGCGGTGGGCAGCGAAAATGTCTATACCGACCTTGGGCGTCGTGCGACCTATGGGTTCGATGCATACTTCAAACGCGCAATTCCAAAACTGGTGGTCGCCCCTGCAACGACCCACGAAACCGCAAAAGTAGTCCGCGTATTGGCCAAATCAGGATTACGCTTCGTCGTCCGAGGGCGCGGCACCGGTTATGCCGGAGGCAGCGTACCCATCAATGGCGAAGTGCTTATTCTCACGACCCGGTTGAGTCGTATCCGTGAAGTCAATGTCGAAGAGCGCTGGGTGGTTGCTGAAGCGGGGGTGATCACTGCGGATATCCAGCGCACTATCGCGCGCCATAACCTGCGCTACCCGGTCGATCCGTCCAGCCATGCCATTTCCACGATAGGTGGAAATGTTGCAACCAACGCCGGAGGCCCACATTGCCTTGGTCATGGAGTCACGTCCAATTACGTGCTCGAACTGGAGTGCATCAGTGCTACCGGTGAAATCTTCTACCTGGGCAACTCCGCGGCCCTGTCCAACGGACTAGATCTTCGTGGCGTCGTTGTGGGCTCCGAAGGAACCACAGTTATCGTGACCTCGGTAAAGCTGCGGTTGATACCAAAGGCTGAAGCGATACGAACGATCTACGCCCGGTTTGATCGATCCGAGCAAGCGTTTTCTGTGTTAGCAAATATATTTTCCGAAGGATTGCAACCCATCGCGCTTGATATGACTGCGAATGTCATTCATCCACAAGCGGCCGAGTTCCCATTCAAGAACGATGCGATTCTCTACATTGAGATTGAAGGTGATCAGGCATCCGTCGAGAAACGCAGCCAGCGCTTGAAAGATGTGCTCAGCCATCACCCTTGTGCAGTTTCAATGCAGAACAAAAACGACCTGATGAAACAGCGTTTTTCAGTAACACAGGAGCGCTGGATAGGCATCACCCAGAAACTGCGGCTACCCGCGTATTTTCTTTTCGATGCCGTCGTATGCCGTTCCAGGCTGCCTGAAATTTTTGCTGCTGTGAAGATAGAGGCCGAACGATTCAACTTTGTCGTGGCGAATACCTTCCACGCCGGAGATGGAAACATCCATCCGACCGCATTTTTCGACCCGCGCAGCCATGGCATAGAGCAACGCTTGGAGGCCTTCCGAGATAACGTACTTGCACATGTCGAAGCGCTGGAGGGCGTATTGTCTGGGGAGCACGGTATCGGCCTGGAGAAAAAACACCTCATCTCGCGTTTTTTCGACCTCGGCGCACAGCAATTGCAACGAGGAATCATAGCGGCCTTTCAATCAGACCAGTCGTTGGGGGCGGATAAATTGCTACCGAACCAGGTCGAGGCAGGTAGATACACACCAAGAAGCAAACTTCGCACACCCGGCCTTCAGTTGATTGACGGTTATGCTGTATTTCCTGCTGTGACCACACTGGTCGAAGTTAGGGCAGATCTTGCCAACACCCCCTACCAGTTCGCCTACGAGCCGCTCGGTACTTCTGAAAATGAAGCGATAGGCAAAATCGTTTCAAGTGGCGCACCCGGTTTGCGTGAAGATCGCTTCGGCCCTGCGCGCGACCTATTACTGGGAGGGGTATTAAAGAGTCCAAAAGGGACATGCTACGAGTTCGGTTCCGTCTATGCCAAAGACGTATCGGGGCTTGATATCAGAAAGCTGCTCTTTGGTTCCAGAGAGCGACTGGGTACGCTGCAGACGGTAGTGCTGAAGCTGACACCAAGAGATGAGCGCTCGGTACTCTGCGAGTTGCTCGCAAACGACATGAAGGACGCCCAATCAAAGATATCTGAACTGTCGCAATCTTCTGCGTGCGTATCGGCCCTGCATATTCTTCGCACAAATAAAGTGTGTCGTGTACGTTGGCTCGTAGAAGGGCTTGCAACGACAGTAGACGCGATTGTGAAGAGCTTTGGGGAACGCTATCACGTCGCAAGATTTTCACTCTCTCCCTGGGAGCAGACCATCGTCTTGCCGAAGTCCCTGACCGAGCCCCCCATACACTGGAGGATCGCACCCCTGCGTGATGTCGGCGGTATTGCAGGAGATGCGGATTTCATTGCCTTATACCGATCGGGCCTGCTTGGCATCGGCGGCGCAATGACGCCAATCGAAGATGATCTTCCCGCTATAACTTCCCATATAGAGGAAATAGCACATGCTATCTGACGTGCCTTACTCGGACCACTTGGCGGCATGTAGTCGCTGTGGGTTGTGCTTGACCGCCTGCCCGACATTCAAGATCTCGGGAGCCGAAAGTGAAAGCCCACGCGGACGTGTTCAACTGATGTTGCTGGAAGCAACCAGGAATATTGACCCGCACACTGCCCGGCCCTTTCTGGAAAGCTGCCTTCAGTGCAGAAAATGCGAACCGGTGTGTCCGACCGGTGTACGTGTAACAGACTCGATCAATGAACATCTTGGTGCCAACCGCATGGACGCTCGATTGAGGTTATGGCGAGCAAGAGCAAAGTTCATCTGGCAAACCCTTGCAACGCGGCACTGACTCCTTATATCAACCAGAAAACGAAGGCCTTTTCGATGGAAAGCAAAATCCCCCATGTCGTACATGCGCAAGCACTCAATACTGCAATCGAAGAGTTAATCATCACTCCTCTGCGGAAAGCTGCCACAACTTCTGCCTGCCTGGTGGCCTTTGCCACAGGCAGCTATGTCTTCGGTAAACAAGACCCTGTCAACCCCAATATCAACATCTACTTTCTTGTCGAAGAAGGTGCCGGTCCAGCCTTTCGGCTTGTACTCGCCGAGCAGTTTCAATCGATTCGCCGCGCGCTGAGGCAAGAACACATCAATTTCTGTGTCGACTGCCATCCTTATACTGTGTCATATCGTGAGTTGGATTTTTCCAATGCAATCACTCTCACCAGCAAAGTCATGGAGCGCAAAACCGGTGACTCGGCTCCTTGGTCACTGCCGCCAACGATTGGTCAACTGTGGCTTAACCATGTGCGCATTCTCTCTGGTGACGAAACATTTCTCGAAGAGCTAGCGCGCGAAGCCAGACCTGATGCTGATTGGTTTCAGGCTATACACGAGGCATTGAGCCGCTATAAGAACATCTTAGATCATTTGCCGTGGTGCTTAGACTGGGCCACCTATCCCGAACTATTGGTGGAAGAGTCTCTGCGCTATGCAGAGGAGGCAATGAAAGACAGTCTTACACTCGCCCTGCGGCCGGAAGAGATCAACAGCGATATCAGAACCAATCTCTATATACATTGGAAAGAGGGTGCCGCAGGGTGTCTGGAAGAGCGATTTGGTGCTGACGGCAAGTGGATTGCAGATACCGTGGCCGACATAAAGTCAAGATTTCGCACGGAGCTAACATGGACTGCAGAGGACGCCGCCACTGTCTGGAAGACAGCTCTGCATGTCTGGGAGATAGTATGGAACAAGTATCAGGCGCGCCTGCTTGGCGATGCGCCCTCATCGCCAAGCTGGACTCGGCGCGTCAATGCCTTTGTTTGAAAGCCAAACGGTTACATGCTTATCACCATTTTGAATAGATAGCATTCATATCAGTAGGTTGTAAGCTAATAACTTTTCGATCCACAACTTCTACATCATAGTGATCGATAACCAGGCACATTTGGCTTAGACTCGCTGGCAAGGCAAAACTTATTGCCTTCATTCCTGCAGTATATATTGAACTATTTGCGCCACCTTTCAATTTATTGCGTCCTGCTCTGCTTAGCTGTTTTTTCGACAGCGCATGAGAAATCTGATTTATTTCACGGAGGATAAAGTTTGCTGGATATAAAATTCATACGGGAGCACGCCGAACTGGTAGAAGACGCCGCCGTGAAAAAAGGAGTTTCCATTGATGTTGAGGAAATCCTAGGGCTCGACGGCCAAGTCAAGACGCTACGCACCCATGTAGAAACTCTCCGCCGTCAACGTAACCAACTGGCCGCCAGTTATGCCGAAGCGAGCCAGGACGAGCGGGAGGCCTTGAGTCGCCAGTCCCATGAATTGTCGGTGGCACTTGCTAGCGAGGAGTTCCGCTTCAAGGAGCTGTCGGGACAGTTGCAGACTCTGCTGTTACTGACTCCGAATATCCCTGCCACCTCATCGCCCATAGGCACCGACGATAGCGAAAACGTCGTGGAACGGCGGGAGGGACATCCACCCGCCTTCGACTTCACACCTGCCGATCACACGGAACTGCTACGTCTGAACGGCTGGGCAGAGCTGGGGGACGTCGCTCATATCTCCGGCAGTCGAACCTTCACGCTCAAGGGCAATCTGGTCAAATATGAACTGGCCCTTATCAACTTTGCCCTCGATGTGCTCTGCGCCGAAGGATTTACCCCGATCACAGTGCCGCCCTTCGCCAGGGAGAGCGCGTTTGTCGGTACAGGGCATTTTCCGGCTGGCAAGGAAGATGCCTATGCACTGCCCAACGACGACTTGTATCTGGTAGGGACTTCAGAGGTCATTCTCAACTCGTTGCACGCCAACCAAATCCTCAGGGAAGCCGACTTGCCCATCCTCTATGCCGGTGTATCGCAATGCTTTCGACGCGAAGCGGGCAGCAGTGGGCGCGATGTTCGTGGATTGTTAAGGGTTCATCATTTCACCAAGGTCGAGCAGTTCGTTATCTGCCGAAATGACGAACAGGAATCCACCTACTGGCATAACCGCCTGCTCGGTATCGCCGAGAAAATACTTCACGCCCTCGAACTGCCCTACCAGGTCATCAACTGCTGCACGGGCGACATGGGACTTGGCAAAGTCAAGATGAATGATATCGAAACCTGGGTTCCGTCACTGGATACCTACCGGGAAACCCACAGTTGCTCCACACTGCACGACTGGCAAGCCCGTCGGACCCAGACCCGATACCGGGCCGACGACAGCAAGGATATCAAGCTCGTGCATACCCTGAACAACACGGCGCTCGCCACACCGCGCATATTCGCAGCCCTGCTGGAAAACCATCAAACAGCTTCCGGACAGGTCAAGATACCCAAGGCACTCCAACCTTACATGGGAGGACAGTCTTTTCTTTGATCCGCCCGGCCAGCGAACCCTGGAAAATAGCACTGAATATCAGCACCACGACTCGTTCCCCGCAAGGTCTTTTTATCCGAGCGCTGTACAGCGCTTAGGGCAACGGAAGAAGGGGCGCGGTAGGAATGGCAGTTACCTGCCACCCCGAACAGATCTGAATCGCACCGTTTTTTGTGGAGGCCATTTCGTTTAAGTCAGGCCGCCATGGCCTGACCTGCTTGTTGCTGGTAGAGGTTTGCCTCAGCCTCCGCAGGCGGGATATAGCCGATTGAGCTCAGCAACCGCTGCTGGTTGTACCAGTGCCCCCATTTCAAGGTCGCCATCTCAACAGTCTCACGGTTCTTCCATGACTGTCGGTAAATCAACTCGGCCTTGTACAGACCGTTGATGGTCTCGGCCAAGGGCATTGGAACTGAGTGTCATAACTATCGCCTTTGCTCCCAACCGAGGGTTCGATGCCGGCCTCTGCCAGGCGTTCGGTATAGCGGATTGAGACGTACTGACTGCCACGGACGCTCTTCTAAGTGTCAAGTGGATACTGCGCTTTGGTTGATGATGCTATTTCGCCTCTGGATGATGCCGTATACCTCCCGTGCGATGTAGCGCTTTAGGCAGCGGATAGCTTCCAGCTTCGAATGTCCCTCTGCGAGGCGTCGACTGACATAAGCCTGGGTTCGGGCGTCTGTCCGAAGCCTGCCAATAGCGATGATATGCAGCGCACTGTTCGCGGCACGATCACCACCTCGATTCAGACGATGTCGGGTGACCTTCCCTGAAGAGGCTTGGACTGGGCTAACCCCGCATAAGGCCGCGAAGCTGGACTCTGAGCGGAAACGATCGCTGTTTTCACCAGCCGTCAGTAGAAGCTGAGCAGCGGTCTCGTGGCCAATGGCATTTCGGGAAACCAACTCTGGGGCAAGATCATTAACCAAGGCTGCAATCATCACATCCAAGTCCGCTATCTCGTCATGCAGTTCGAGATAACGCCGCCCCAGTGACTTCAGGGCTATCCGGTAGGCGGATGTAACTTGACGATAGCTTGATAGATCTGGACGCCATGCTGCCAGCGTTCTAATCAATTGCATGCGAGTCAACGTGCGTAGTGACTCACGCAGATCATCCGGCGCGCTAACGATGGTGTTCTGGATCAGTTGCAAGGTAATGCGCCTGGCCTGCATGGCAGTCTTACGACACACTTTGAGCACGCGTAACGATTCGACCATGCCGTCTCGTTTTTTGGGGGTAACTGTACGAATACCTGCGAAGGCAGCATGTGCGGCATTTCCAGCATCAAGGGTGTCATCTTTGCCCCGCTTGCGCCTATCACTTTTATCAGGCGCAGTAACTTCAAGAACGGTGACTTCAGCCTGTTCCAAGTAGCGTAATAGGCCTGCCCCGTACGTACCGGTGCACTCGATGCCCACTCGCGCCAGCTCACCAAACGAGCGCATCCACGTCAGCATTTGCTTGTAGCCCTGACGCGTAGTCGCAAAGCTCTCACTGGCCAAAATACGATCCTGTTCATCTACGACTGCGGCGACGTGAAGATCTTTATGGGTATCTACGCCGCCTACGACCGGTCTCGAAACACTGCTGACTTTGACGTTGTGCATGGCTGGTATCTCCGGTTCACCGGGCTCGAACTGAACCGCTCCAACCGGACACCTGGACAAGACAGTAAAGTGACGTGACGTCAGGCCCTTCTTGGGTCACATGTATCGGTAAGGCGGTCACCTTGACGTGCAGTGTTCCCAAGCGGTCGACAGTTCCGGGGAAAGACACAAGGGTCGATCTGAGTGTGGGTCAAGCCATTCGGGACACTCCACGACCAGATCATCCATCATCGGTCTATCGCTGTGTTAGTCAGACCACATGGAAACACTGGCCAGTACATTCTTACTGTCGCTGTGATGGATCAGACCACCCGTGTGATGTGGCTGGCGGGCATACAGGGCTTGCTCCAGAGCATCCAGCACGAAGTCGGTCTTCATACTGGTACTGACTCGCCAGCCGACGATCCGCCGCGCAAACACGTCAATCACGAAGGCCACGTACAGCTAGCCTTGCCAGGTTGAAACATAGGTGACGTCCGACACCTACAGTTGGTTCGGGCGGTCAGCATGGAACTGGCGCTGCACACGATCCAGCGGGCACAGAGACTTGTCACCTGCCACTGTTGTTCGCACAACCTGGCCACGCCTTATGCCCTGCAATCCAGCTCGACGCATCAACCGCTCCACCGGGCATCTGGCAGTTTCGATACCTTCTCGCCGGAGCTGCATCCAGACCTTCACTGCGTCATAGCACTGCATGTTGGCGTCCCACACGCGCTGGATCTCCAAGCTCAATGCCTCATCGCGTCGAGCACGGCAGCAGCGCAGTTCCGGGTTACGTTGCTACGCCGCGTGCCTGCGGTAACCGGACGGGCGATCTGCAACACACGACAGATCGACTCGACCCCGAGACGGTCGCGATGCTGGTCAACAAATACCCTCAGGACTTGCTGCGGCGCAGGAAGGCCTGCCCGTCGGGCTCCGCCTGGGCAAAATATGCACTGGCCAGATGCAGAATCTCATTGGCTTTGCGCAATTCGCGGTTCTCCCGTTCCAACGCCTTGATACGCTTACGCTCTTCGGTGGTAGGCCCGGGGCACTGGCCTGCGTCGGTCTGCTGGCGACGAATCCAGCCATGCAGGGTTTGCGCTGCACAGCCAATCTTCGGTTCAATGGCCTCAGGAGGGGTAGTCGCTCAGGTGCTCCAGAACCATGCGCACGGCACGTTCACGAACTTCAGGGGAGTAGGTCGTAGTCTTTCTCATGGCCTCATCTTCTCAAGAGTTGAGACCTTCACGAAAACCGGTGCGATTCATTGTGTGGCTGGAGAAAAATCGAAGGTTATGGAAGAACTGCGAGCGTATGCTCAATACCAGCTTGCAGTTCATCCACTTGGCATTCTTGGTAATGTGGCTCAAAAGATCGTGAACAGGCTCTGAGTGCCAAAGCAGGCACATGCTTACACCGGAGAGCGTTCGTCGGGGTTTGCCAACGATACGTTCGTCGACATAAGATGAAAAACCTTCTCATACGCATCAGGCTCGCAAACCCTGACGGTGCCATCCGTGATATCTACCCTCGACGAGCTTTATCAACGCCAGGTGCAGGCCTATTACCTGGCACACCACGGCTGGATCCGTGCTTGGTTGAATCGCAAACTCGGCAACGCCACCGATGCCGCCGACCTGGCGCACGACGTGTTCCTACACCTGCTCGCCAAGCCGCGCCAATTCGACAGCGACAGTCATGCGCGAGCCTACCTAAGCGCCATGTCGCGTAACGTCTGCGTAGACTTCTGGCGGCGCCAGGAAGTGGAGCGGGCCTGGCTTGAGGTGCTTGCCAGCCGTCCGGAAGCGCTCGTGCCGTCCGAGGAATCCCGTGCGATGGTACTCGAGGCTCTGCAGCAGGTGCATGCGATGCTTGCCAGCCTGCCAGACAAGGTCGCTGAAGCCTTCCTACTGGCTCAGGTCCAGGGGCTCGGCTACCGCGAGATCGGCAAACGCCTAGGCTTGTCAGAGCGTAGCGTCACCAAATACATGGCTCGCGCGATGTACCAGTGCCTAGTGCTGGAAATCGAACTCGACGAGGCGCTGCGCTGATGGCGCAGCAGCCGGACCACGCCACGCTGCAACAGGCTGCGCACTGGTATGCACGCCTGAGCGCGGCACCGAAAGATGCAGACGCGCAGGAAGCCTGGCGTCGCTGGCATGCGCAGGACGAAACGAATCGCCAGGCCTGGTATTACGTCGAACGAATCAGCCAGCGTTTCCAGCCGCTGCAGAATGACGCTGACGGTGCCCTGCACACACTGCTCAGTGTCCGCGAGTCGCGCCACACGCGTCGCCAAGTGTTGCTCTGCTTCGGCACGCTGTCGGTCGCAACGCTGTTAGGCTGGGCTGGCTGGCGCAGTGGTGGGCTACCCCAGACGCTGCTGGCTTGGCGCGCCGACTACCGCAGCGGCGTCGGCGATGTACGCGAAGTCACTCTGGTCGACGGAACGCGTGTCTGGCTCAACAGCAACAGCGCGCTGGACGTCGACTTTAGCCCGGAACAGCGCCTGTTGCAGCTGCGCAGAGGGGAAATCCTCATCGAGACCGGTCACGATCCACGGCCGTTCTTGGTCGAAAGCCGCCAGGGCCACATGTGCGCACTAGGCACCCGGTTCAGCGTCACCCAGCAGGACAGTCGCACCCGTCTGTCGGTCTTCGAGGGCGCGGTGGAAGTGCGCAGTGCCGCCGGCGATGCCCGTAAAGTGGTCCGCGCCGGCGAGCAACTCGGTTTCGACGTACAGCGGATCGATGCGCTGGCGCCGGCAGCGCAGACACGCCAGGCCTGGACGCGCGGCTTGCTGCTGGCCAACGACATGTCGCTGGGCGAATTCGTCTCCGAACTCGCCAACCATCGCCACGGCCACCTCGGCGTCGACCCGGCCGTCGCCGGGCTGCGGGTGATGGGCACCTATCCCCTTCACGACACCGACCGGACACTGGCGATGCTGGAAAGCGCTCTGCCGATACGCGTGCAACGCACGCTGCCGTGGTGGGTAAACCTGGAAGCCCGCTAAAGCCCGATAGTCTTTAAAAGCTGTCTGCGCTGTGGGTCAGCAGTGATTTTTCCGAATCAGTCAGGAAATTTTCTCGTTTGCCGTTCCGATTTTTCTTTCTCATCCGAATTAGCTGGTGACAAGAACTTTCTGCCACCCGGACTTTGAAGGAAAAACGCATGTCAGCCCGCTTGCTCCACCTACCGATTCGCCCCCTAATATTGGCCCTGCCGCTCGCCCTCGGCAGCCTGGCACACAGCCCGATCGGCGTGACTGCCGAACAGATCAGGAATCTCACCTACGACATCCCGGCGGGCCCCCTGGCCAACCAGCTCAACCAGTTCGCGGCGCAAGCAGGTATCTATCTCGCCAGCGATGGCAGCCTCACAGCCGGCAAATCCGCTCCGGCGCTACGCGGTAGCTACGGCGTCGAACAGGCGTTGCAGCGTCTGCTCGAAGCCAGCGGCCTGGAGGCAGTGCGCCTGGACGGCAACCACTTCGAACTGCGCCCTGCCGCGTCCCAGAGTGGCGCGCTGCAACTAAGTACTACGACGGTCACCGGCCAGGGCATGGGAGAGTCCACCGAGAACTCAGGGTCCTATACCACCGATCTAACCAGTGTAGGCTCGAAGACCCCGACCAGCATCCGGCAAACGCCGCAGGCGGTTTCGGTGGTTACCGACCAGGTGATCCAGGATCGGCGGATGACCGACCTGGCCGACGCGCTGAAAGTGACGCCGGGCATCACCGTGCAGAACAACAATTACCGGCTGTCCGACTTCTATTCTCGCGGCTTCAAGATCGAGAACATCCAGATCGATGGGGCTGCGCCCATGGCCCTGGGCACCACCGCGGGCAGTTTCTACTCGAACAAAAATTACAACATGGTGGAGTTCGACCATGTCGAGGTGCTGCGCGGTTCTTCCAGCTTGTTCGGCGGCACCGGCGACCCAGGAGGCATGATCAACCTGGTGCGCAAGCGTCCGTTGGACGTCTATCAGATGAAGATCGACCTGTCCGCCGGGAGCTGGGATAACTACCGAAGCCAGTTCGACGTGACCGGGCCAATGGGTTTCGATGGCAAGTTGCGTGGTCGTCTGATCGCCGCCTACACCAATCGCCAGTACTTCATGGATGACCGCGGCACAGAACAACCGACCCTCTACGCCGTGATCGAAGCGGACATTCTACCCAGCACGCGTCTGACCTTCGGTGGCCGATCCGAGGAATACCATGAAACCGGCTCCGGCACGGGGCTGCCGCGCTACAGCACCGGCGCCGACCTGGGCCTGCCGCGCCACACCAGCCTGACCGAGAGCTGGGCCTATTCCGATGGTCACTCGCAGGAAGTCTTCGCCAAGCTCGACCACGAGTTCAACGACGACTGGAAAGCCAACGTTTCCTATACCCAGACCTACGACTCGGGGTTCGTGAAAAGTGCGTTCAACTTCGGCTCGGTGGACTCCTCCACCGGTACGGGGCCAGCCTGGTCGGGTAACACGAACCGTTGGCTCAGCGAGCAGTACCTGCTGGATGCAAACGTGGCGGGCAAGTTCCGCTTCATGGGGCAGGAGCATGAACTGCTGTTCGGTGCAGACCGCCAGAAGATCACCAGCCGCTGGCGCGGTACCAACCAGTCGCTCAACACCGGAGGCCCGATCGATGTGTTCGACCCGGATTCGACGCAGTGGAACGAGCCGCCCACCCGTAAGGACTTCTTCCGCGACTACGACCCCAATACCCAGGAGCAGTACGGTCTCTATTCGACCTTGCGCCTACACCCCCTCGATCAGTTGCACGTGATCGTCGGCGCACGGGCCCATCGCTACAAATACCATTCGACCTACCGGCTGCTGGCCAACGACGTCTGGGGTCTGCAATCGGAAATCAACACCCGTGAAGCTACCAAGATAGTGCCTTATGGTGGCGTGGTCTACGACCTGACCAGCGAATGGTCGGCCTACGCCAGTTACTCGGAAATCTACAAGCCGCAGCAAAATCAGTTGGCCGGCCCGCTGCCCGGCAGCTCGCTTGAGCCGATGACCGGCAAAACCTACGAAACCGGCCTCAAAGGCGAGTTGTTCGATGGTGCGGTGAACGCCACCATCGCCCTTTACTACACCAAGCGCGAGCATCAGGCGGTACAAGACCCCAACTACCCGCTGACCAACATCCTGTATGGCGGCAACTGCTGCTACGTCGATAATGGCGAGGTGGTCAGCAAGGGCCTCGACCTGGAACTGACTGGGGAAATCCTTCCAGGCTGGATGGTACTCAGCGGCTATACCTACAACAACAACCGCAATCGCTATAACAGCGCGGTGTTGAGCAGCATCACCCCCAAACACCTGTTCAAGTTCTGGTCCACCTACCAATTAACGGGTGAGCTGCATGACTTCAAGGTGGGCGGCGGTGTGAACATCCAGAGTTCCAACTACGTCAGCGGCACCGCAACCCCTCTCAACGGCGGCGCGAGCGTACCTTTCGACTACACCCAGGCTGGCTACGCGATATGGAACGCCTTGGCGGAATATCGGATCGACGACCACTGGACGCTCACATATAACTTGAACAATATGTTCGACAAAAAATACTACTCGACCGTGGGGTCTTCGGCTTCGGGCAACTGGTACGGCGAACCGCGCAACCACATGCTGACCCTGCGCGGGACTTTCTGGTAAAAACACCTGGCATCGAGTAGGAGGCGGATTCGCATCCGCCGTCCTCTCAAACCACCGTACATATGGTTCCGTATACGGCGGTTCAGGCCATGCGATTAAGCCGATTAATCGTATCCAGTATCGAGACCAGTCCAAATCTGTCCCACAGCCTCTTCGGCAGCGCCTGATTCATATGTGGCGCTCCCGAGTTCCACACGGGCCTCGCCCATTGAAAGCCGATTTGCACTCAACCCCAGGCGCATCAAGTTGCGCGCCCTCGTAGAGGGCCGCTTCCATTGCCGCGAGATTACACAACGAAGTTCGTATCTTACCCGGCCATCCAGCTCTTCCAGGCGACGTTTACTCTGGCTGAGCTTGAAGTAGCCTGCCCAGCCTCACAGCACCGGGCTCAGTCGCTCGATGACGCTCGCCATCTTGCCCCCCATGCACTGCGTAGCGACTCTTACCATGAACGATTTCGAACACCCTTCGATTTGAATAACCTTCAGAATTCGCCGGTGAGCAACGTACTCGTGGGGAGAACGCTATCCAGCAGCTCTATAGTTTCTTGGGAACAAGGAAACGAGCGGAGCCCAATCTACCGGAGCCTCTCCCCATCAGTTGACGCGTGTACCTTACCAGTAGTTGCCAAGGATTGCCCCATAAGCGGTGCCATCTATACCGCCACCTTGCGGTCTCCTGAACACTGGCAGAACCAAGGACTCGAATGCAGCAATGATTTGAGTAGCCTGCTCAACGCTGAGCACTGCTTCTGCGCCGTAGATGTGGGGAGCATCTACGTTTACCGACAGACCACAACCCAGGATCATGTTCCAGACGCCTTACAATGAACGCCGTTGCACCGGGAGATTGAAAAATCGACCATGAAGAATGAGTAGAAAATGAAGGCGCTCTCCATAGGCAAAGCCGCCGCTCAAACTCAGTGCGCCGCGGCAAGCT
This sequence comes from Pseudomonas sp. LRF_L74, assembly GCF_965644255.1. NCBI lineage: Bacteria > Pseudomonadati > Pseudomonadota > Gammaproteobacteria > Pseudomonadales > Pseudomonadaceae > Pseudomonas > Pseudomonas sp. LRF_L74. The sequence goes on from NZ_CBFFRH010000018.1 coordinate 42,886, forward strand.
TGCAAAGCATTCCGGCCTTTTCAGGATGCCCAAAGTAACATCCTCCTGACTCGTCGATCCGCCATTGTTACCTCCCTATACCACTGACGCAGTCAGTTAGCATTGCTCCACTGCGGACTCGTCTTCATTCAACGAAATCGCCAGATAATTCACCACTGCCCGTGGGCTCTTGCTATCGACGATCTTGAACATCGAGTCACGCTGACTACGAGGTAGCTTCTTGGCACAGCGCTTAGCCGTCGCCCGGATTGCCGCATCAGTGCCATGAATGCGCATCGCGAGAAACAGCGCGATCACAGCATCGGTCAAAGTCATCAGTTGCCACACTCAAAATGAAAGGCCGGATTCTACTGCGCCGTCATTTCACTCCCAAGCGGCACAACCGCCAATACGACACCTGTCATATCGCGTTATCACTGGTCCGCGGCAAAGGGGCACGGCAAAAGGAAAAGGAGAGAATAAGGGAAAGGAGTTCAAGGGTAAAAGCCCTACCCGAAAAGGGAAAAGGCTGCCTTCTGCAGAGCATGCTCAAACACCTGCGCCGCCATCGTCCCAAACCCCAAACTGTTGATAGACCTTCCTGTCCCGAAGGCTTTCTTCCGGTGCTCGATGTGCAGACGCTGCTAGCCACTCCACACCGAAAACACCTCATCCAACGGCTCTGGCAACTCACCGCCCTCTCGGACAGCCAGTACCAACGCCTGTACCTGGGTCCCATCCAACAGTACGCACGCTGGGTCCAGCAGCTCCCCGCCAGTGAGAACCACCACCATGCCTACCTCGGCGGCCTCCTCGATCACGGCTTGGAACTGGTCGCCTACAGCCTCAAGCTTCGCCAGTCTCACCTACTCCCGGTCGGTAGCGCCCCCGAAGACCAGGCCGCTCAAGCCGATGCCTGGTCAGCCGGTATCGCCTACGCAGCCCTGCTCCACGACATCGGCAAGATCGCCGTCGACCTGCATATCGAAACAGCTGATCAAACCACATGGCATCCCTGGCATGGCCCCCTCCAACAGCCCTATCGCTTTCGCTACGTGAAGGGCCGCGACTACCACCTGCACGGCGCTGCCGCAGGCCTCATTCACCAACAGATCCTCACAACACAACACCTTGACTGGCTCAGCCAATACCCCGAACTGTGGCGCGCCCTGCTCTATCAACTCGCCGGCCACCACGCCGACAGCGGCATCCTGGGTGAACTGGTGCTGCAGGCCGACCGCCTATCCACCGCCCAGAACCTTGGCGGCAACCCCGCCAAGGTTCTCGACGCCCCGCAAACCTCACTGCAACAACACCTACTCCAAGGACTGCGCTACCTGCTCGAACACGAACTCAAACTCAACCAGCCAGGTGCTGCCGGTTGGCTCACCGAAGACAGCTTGTGGCTGGTCAGTAAAGTAGTGATCGACAAGCTACGCGCCTACCTGTTGTCCCAAGGCATCGAAGGCGTACCCACCTCTAACGTTCGCGTCTTCGATGAATTGCAGGCACACCGTCTAATCGTCCCGACTCACGATGACAAAGCCATCTGGTCCGCAGAAGTCACCGATGGAGACTGGCAGCAACGTTTCACCTTCATCCGCCTGTCTCCATCACTGATCTGGCACAACGATGAACGCCCTACCCCATTTACCGGCACGGTCATTGAAAAACTGGAATCACCAGAATCAGAAAGCAATGTCCCAACTTCACAACAAACACAACCGAAGATAGAACAGCCTCATCCCCACGCTACTCCTGACACGTCGTCGTCAATCCCTTCGACAGAGGAAACCAACCTCGAAGACAACACCTCGCAAGACAATGAAAAACCAGCCGAACAATTTCTTGCCTGGCTCAAGGAAGGTATTCGCAGCCACAAACTGCTGATCAACGACACCGCTGCAAAGATTCATACCGTCAACGGCAAAGTACTGCTGGTCACCCCCGGAATCTTCCAGCGCTACATACTGGAGTTTCCCGACAGACTCCAAGGCATCGGCGGCAACAACGAACGCTGGAAATACCTGCAACAGCAATTCGGCTACCTCAAGCTGCACCAAAAATGCCCCGATGGATTGAACGTCTGGAGCTGCACCGTACAAGGCCCTCGCAAACAATCACAACTCAAAGGCTACCTGCTCAAAGATCCTTCGCTATTGTTTGTAACAACCCCACCGGACAATCCATTCATAAAATTGTTGGAGAACTAAGCGAAATACTCGTACTCTATAAATCAAGCAGATAACGATCTGCTCATACCCGCCTCAAACGCCTTAATACTCAGCCAATTTTCCGGCCATCTGGCGTTGTGCCTCTAAGGAGACTTTATGTCTAAGCTTGCCGAATACCGCGCCCTGGAACAACAACTCGCTGCCCAACTGGCTGAGTTGGAAGCGCTGAAAAACGACAACGCCCTGCAGAAAGAAATCGAGTTCGAAACCAAGCTCAAAGAGCTGATGAAGAAATACGACAAGAGCCTGCGTGACGTGATCGCCCTGCTTGATCCGCAACCCTACAAAGGTGGCCGCGCAGCCACTCCTGCTAAGGCCACTCGCCGCGAGCGCGCCGTCAAACGCTACAAAAACCCGAACACCGGTGAAGTAGTCGAAACCAAAGGCGGCAACCACAAAGTACTCAAGGCCTGGAAAGAAGAACACGGCAACGACACTGTCGAGTCCTGGCTGCAGTAAGCTGCACTCGTAAGAATAAAAAGCCCGGATATCCGGGCTTTTTATTGATCATTGCTTTTGCAAAAACTGTTTGATGCTACCGCCACTCAACAGTCGGCACCACTGCAAAGCTATCTAGCTATAGCTCCCTGCCTTGGCTCCGCGACACGTACTTTCATGACGCCCCAAAATCTTTTTAGAAGGTTGCTCGCACCACGGAGAGCAAACTCAAGGTTTTTTATTGCCAGTTCGGTAATCCCCCCTGAAATCAGTACTCGTCAGAAGTAGAATTTTCTCCTAATCGGATCAAGGAAATTTTGCGTGAAGACATCACGTTTTTCGGACAGCCAGATCATCGCTATCCTCAAACAGGCCGAAGCTGGCAGTCCAGTCCCTGAGCTTTGCCGCGAGTATGGCATCAGCTCGGCCACCTTTTACAAGTGGCGCGTTCGGCAGCATGGATGCTTCATTGATGGCCCGGCTGCGCGAACTGTAGGATGAAAACCGTCGCCTCAAGAAGATGTACGCCGAGGAGCGCCTGAAGGTCGAGATCATCCAGGAAGCGATGGCAAAAAAGTGGTGAAGCCATCTCGACGGCGAGAGATGGCGCAGCGTGCCGTTCACTCTGGCCTAGCCAGTATCAAACTGGCATTTCAGGCCTTCGGAGTTAGCGTCACCTGCTATCGATACCAGCCACGTTTGTCCTCGGAAAATGCCGAGATCGCCGACCACCTGATCCGGCTTACACACAACCAGCGCAACTGGGGTTTTGGCCTGTGCTTCCTGTATTTGCTCAACGTGAAAGGCTATCGCTGGAATCACA
>NZ_CBFFRH010000019.1:0-34685 GCF_965644255.1 Pseudomonas sp. LRF_L74
TCACCTCCAAGTCACCAGTGCAGCCACCACAGCCGAACTGGTTGCGCTAACGCGCAACGCGCCATGCCTGGCGCACCAATAAAAAACCGGGCCTAGGCCCGGTTCTTCATACAACCTGCAACTTACTCGGCAGCTTCTACCGAACCGCCGACCGGACGGTCAACCAGTTCGACGTATGCCATCGGAGCGTTGTCGCCAGCGCGGAAACCGCACTTGAGGATACGCAGGTAGCCGCCTTGGCGGGTGGCGTAACGCTTGCCCAGATCGTTGAACAGTTTACCAACGATAGCTTTCGAACGCGTACGGTCGAAGGCCAGACGACGGTTGGCAACGCTGTCTTCCTTGGCCAGGGTGATCAGCGGCTCGGCAACGCGGCGCAGTTCCTTGGCTTTCGGCAGGGTGGTTTTGATCAGCTCGTGTTCGAACAGCGACACTGCCATGTTTTGGAACATGGCCTTACGGTGTGCGCTGGTGCGGCTCAGGTGACGGCCACTTTTACGATGACGCATGGTTAATATTCCTTACCAAACTTCAAGTTCGGTGAACGTGACGATCAGGCGCTGGCCTTGTCGTCTTTCTTAAGGCTTGCCGGCGGCCAGTTATCGAGGCGCATACCGAGGGACAGACCACGAGAAGCCAGAACGTCCTTGATCTCGGTCAGAGACTTCTTGCCCAGGTTCGGCGTTTTCAACAGCTCTACTTCGGTACGCTGAATCAGGTCGCCGATGTAGTAGATGTTTTCTGCCTTCAGGCAGTTGGCCGAACGTACGGTCAGTTCCAGGTCGTCAACCGGACGCAGCAGAATCGGGTCGATCTCGTCTTCCTGCTCAACCACTACTGGTTCGCTGTCGCCTTTCAGGTCGACGAACGCAGCCAGTTGTTGTTGCAGGATAGTCGCGGCACGACGGATGGCCTCTTCAGGGTCCAGGGTGCCGTTGGTTTCCAGATCGATGACCAGCTTGTCCAGGTTGGTGCGCTGCTCAACGCGGGCGTTCTCGACGACGTAGGCAACACGGCGCACTGGGCTGAACGAAGAGTCCAGCTGCAGGCGACCGATACTACGGCTTTCGTCTTCGTCGTTCTGACGGGCATCAGCCGGTTCGTAGCCACGGCCACGACGCACGGTGAGCTTCATGTTCAGAACGCCGTTGTCCGCCAGGTTGGCGATAACGTGATCGCCATTGACGATCTCGACATCGTGATCCAGCTGAATATCGGCAGCAGTGACCACACCCGAGCCCTTCTTGGCCAGAGTCAGGGTGACTTCGTCACGGCCGTGCAGCTTGATGGCCAGGCCCTTGAGGTTCAGAAGGATCTCGATGACATCCTCTTGAACACCTTCGATGGCGCTGTACTCGTGGAGTACACCGTCAATCTCGGCCTCGACTACTGCACAGCCAGGCATGGAGGACAACAGGATGCGACGCAGCGCGTTGCCCAGGGTGTGGCCAAAACCACGCTCGAGGGGCTCGAGGGTGATCTTGGCGTGGGTCGAACTGACCACCTGCACATCGATGTGGCGGGGGGTCAGGAACTCATTTACCGAAATCTGCATGGATGCACCTACTTGCTAGCCCTTACTTGGAGTAGAGCTCGACGATCAGGCTCTCGTTGATGTCGGAGGACAGATCGCTGCGAGCCGGTACGCTCTTGAACACACCGGATTTCTTCTCAGCGTCGACGTCGATCCACTCAACGCGGCCACGCTGGGCGCTCAGCTCGAGAGCTTGCACGATGCGCAGCTGGTTCTTGGCCTTTTCACGGACAGCCACGACGTCACCGGCCTTGACCTGGTACGAAGGGATGTTCACGGTCGAACCGTTAACGGTGATCGCTTTGTGCGATACCAGTTGGCGGGATTCGGCACGGGTGGCGCCAAAGCCTATGCGATAGACGACGTTGTCCAGGCGGCATTCGAGCAGTTGCAGCAGGTTCTCACCGGTTGCGCCTTTACGGCTGGCAGCCAGTTTGTAGTAACCGCTGAACTGACGCTCCAGTACACCGTAGATACGGCGAACTTTCTGCTTCTCACGCAGCTGGGTACCGTAGTCGGACTGACGACCACGGCGAGCGCCGTGCTGGCCAGGAGCCGCTTCGATGTTGCACTTGGACTCAAGCGCGCGCGCACCGCTCTTCAGGAAGAGATCAGTGCCTTCACGGCGAGACAGTTTGCACTTCGGACCAATGTAACGAGCCATTCTTCACTGTCTCCTATTACACGCGACGCTTCTTCGGCGGACGGCACCCGTTGTGCGGGATAGGCGTCACGTCGGTGATGCTGGCGATTTTGTAGCCGCAGGCGTTCAGTGCACGCACAGCGGATTCACGACCTGGACCTGGACCTTTGACGTTGACGTCGAGGTTTTTCAGGCCATATTCCAGAGCGGCTTGACCGGCACGTTCTGCAGCCACCTGGGCAGCGAACGGGGTGCTCTTACGAGAGCCGCGGAAACCCGAACCACCGGAGGTAGCCCAGGACAGGGCGTTACCTTGACGGTCGGTGATGGTCACGATGGTGTTGTTGAAAGAAGCGTGGATGTGAGCGATCCCATCCACCACTGTCTTTTTGACTTTCTTACGAGTACGAGCAGCTGGCTTAGCCATGACTTAATTCCTGTCGATTCGCGGGCGCAATTACTTGCGGATCGGCTTACGCGGACCCTTGCGGGTACGGGCGTTGGTCTTGGTGCGCTGACCACGGACCGGGAGGCCGCGACGGTGACGCAGACCGCGGTAGCAGCCCAGGTCCATCAGACGCTTGATCTTCATGTTGATTTCGCGACGCAGGTCACCCTCAGTGGTGATCTTCGCGACTTCGCCACGCAGCTGTTCGATCTGCTCGTCAGAGAGATCCTTGATCTTCGCCGCCGGATTTACGCCGGTGGCTGCACAGATTTTATGTGCAGTGGTGCGACCAACACCGTAGATGTAGGTCAGCGAGATAACAGTGTGCTTGTTATCCGGAATGTTGACGCCTGCAATACGGGCCATTCAGTGGAACTCCAATTGACAGCTACCCACGCCCTGGAAGCCAAGAAATAGGGCGCGCGATATTAGCGCTGTAGAAACAAAGAATCAACCCGGCAGCGCACTAGCTGCCGGGCTCATTACGCGTATTTCACACTCAGCCTTGGCGCTGTTTGTGACGCGGTTCCGCGCTGCAGATCACGCGCACGACGCCGTCGCGACGAATGATCTTGCAGTTGCGGCACAGCTTCTTGACCGATGCACGAACTTTCATCAGTAACTCCTAGAACCTTACGGTCGGTACGTCAGCGGAGCATGCCGCTGCCGTAGCCCTTCAGGTTGGCTTTCTTCATCAGGGACTCGTACTGGTGAGACACGAGGTGAGATTGCACTTGGGACATGAAGTCCATGACAACCACGACCACGATCAGCAGCGAGGTCCCGCCAAGGTAAAACGGTACGTTGGCCGCCACCTGCAGGAACTGCGGGAGCAGACAAACAGCCGTCATGTACAGAGCACCGAACATGGTCAAGCGGGTCAATACGCCATCGATATAGCGTGCGGACTGCTCACCGGGACGGATACCCGGAATAAAGGCACCAGACTTCTTCAGGTTTTCCGCTACGTCTTTCGGGTTGAACATCAGCGCCGTATAGAAGAAGCAGAAGAAGATGATCCCTGCGCTAAACAGCAAGATGTACAACGGCTGCCCGGGCGCGAGTGCCTGGGAGATATCCTTCAGCCAATCCATACCCTCGGAATGACTGAACCAGGTACCCAGCGAAGCCGGGAACAGCAGGATACTGCTGGCGAAAATGGCCGGAATGACGCCCGCCATGTTCACCTTCAACGGCAGGTGGCTGGTCTGCGCGGCGAAGACCTTGCGGCCCTGCTGACGCTTGGCGTAGTGCACCGCGATGCGACGCTGGCCACGCTCGATGAAAACCACGAAACCGATGATTGCAACAGCCAACAGACCGATCGCGATCAAGGCGAAGATGTTGATATCGCCCTGCCGGGCAGACTCGAAAGACTGCCCGATGGCACGCGGAAGACCGGCGACGATGCCGGAGAAGATCAGCATGGAGATGCCGTTTCCGACACCCCGTTCAGTGATCTGCTCGCCCAGCCACATCATGAACATGGCACCGGCCACGAAGGTCGATACCGCCACGAAGTGGAAGCCGAAGTCGACCGCGAACGCCACACCCTGGCTCGCCAGGCCGACGGACATGCCAATGGCTTGTACGCAGGCCAGCACCAGGGTGCCGTAGCGGGTGTACTGGCTGATCTTGCGACGGCCAGCTTCACCTTCCTTCTTCAACTGCTCCAGCTGCGGGCTGACGACGGTCATCAGTTGCATGATGATCGATGCCGAGATGTACGGCATGATCCCCAGCGCAAAGATGCTCATCCGCTCCAGCGCGCCGCCGGAAAACATGTTGAACAGGCTGAGAATGGTCCCCTCGTTCTGCCGAAACAGATCCGCCAAGCGGTCCGGGTTGATTCCGGGAACCGGAATATGCGCCCCGATCCGATAGACGATGATCGCCAGGAACAGGAAGCGCAGCCGAGCCCAGAGCTCGGACAACCCGCCGTTGCTTAGCGCAGAGAGAGCACCTTGCTTAGCCATTTAGTCCTCGAACTTGCCGCCAGCTGCTTCGATGGCCGCACGCGCACCCTTGGTGGCGGCGATACCCTTCAGGGTGACAGCGCGACCGACTTCGCCCGACAGCATGACTTTCACACGCTGTACGTTCTGGCCGATCACGTTGGCATCTTTCAGCGACTGCAGAGTGACGACATCGCCTTCCACCTTGGCCAGCTCGGAAGTACGCACTTCGGCGCGATCCAGGGCTTTCAGGGAAACGAAGCCGAACTTCGGCAGGCGACGGTGCAACGGCTGTTGACCACCCTCGAAACCAGGGGCGATGGTGCCACCGGAACGGGAAGTCTGACCTTTGTGACCACGGCCACCGGTCTTGCCCAGACCGCTACCGATACCACGACCCGGGCGATGTTTTTCGCGACGGGAACCCGGTGCAGGGCTCAGATCATTGAGTTTCATCGATTAACCCTCGACGCGCAGCATGTAGTAAGCCTTGTTGATCATCCCGCGGTTCTCGGGAGTATCCAGGACTTCTACAGTGTGACCAATGCGACGCAGACCCAGGCCCTTGACGCAGAGCTTGTGGCTTGGGATGCGACCGGCGGTGCTTTTGATCAGCGTGACTTTAACGGTGGCCATCTCAGCGGATCTCCTCGACAGTCTTGCCGCGCTTGGCAGCGATAGACTCAGGAGACTGCATGGCCTTCAGACCGTTGAAAGTGGCATGAACCACGTTCACCGGGTTGGTCGAGCCATAGCACTTGGCCAGAACGTTCTGCACACCAGCCACTTCGAGAACAGCGCGCATGGCGCCGCCCGCGATGATGCCGGTACCTTCCGAAGCCGGCTGCATGAAGATGCGCGAAGCACCGTGCACGGCCTTGGTCGGGTATTGCAGCGTGGTACCGTTCAGGTCCACCTGGATCATGTTGCGACGCGCAGCTTCCATCGCTTTCTGGATGGCGGCCGGCACTTCGCGCGACTTGCCACGACCGAAACCGACACGGCCTTTACCATCACCCACCACGGTCAGCGCGGTGAAGGTGAAGATACGGCCACCCTTTACGGTCTTGGCAACGCGGTTAACCTGAACCAGCTTCTCGATGTAGCCTTCGTCGCGGCCTTCGTCGCGATTGTCGCGATCGCGTCTTTGCTCGTTATTTGCCATAACTTAGAACTCCAGCCCGCCTTCACGAGCAGCATCAGCCAGCGCTTTCACACGGCCGTGGTACTTGAAGCCAGAACGGTCGAACGCAACCTGGGTCACGCCGGCAGCTTTCGCACGCTCAGCTACCAGTTTGCCAACCTTAATGGCGGCGTCGACGTTGCCGGAGGCGCCGTCACGCAGTTCTTTGTCCAAGGTCGAGGCGCTGGCCAGAACCTTGCCGCCGTCGGCCGAGATGACCTGGGCGTAGATGTGCTGGGAAGAGCGGTACACGCAGAGGCGTACGGTTTCCAGCTCGCGCATTTTCAGGCGTGCCTTGCGAGCACGGCGCAGACGAGTTTCTTTCTTTACGCTCATTTGCTATGCCCTACTTCTTCTTAGCTTCTTTACGACGGACGACTTCGTCGGCGTAACGCACACCTTTGCCTTTGTAAGGCTCTGGCGGACGGAAGTCGCGAATTTCGGCAGCCACCTGACCGACCAGTTGCTTGTCGATGCCCTTGATCAGGATATCGGTCTGGCTCGGGGTTTCCGCAGTAACACCCTGCGGCAGCTCATAGTCGATCGGATGCGAGAAGCCGAGAGCGAGGTTCAGCACCTGACCTTTGGCCTGGGCTTTGTAGCCGACGCCGATCAGTTGCAGCTTGCGCTCGAAGCCCTGGCTCACGCCAATGACCATGTTGTTGACCAGTGCACGGGTGGTACCGGCCATGGCGCGATTCTGCTGATCACCATTGCGAGCGGCGAAACGCAGCTCACCGGAATCCTGGATCACTTCAACGGAAGCGTGCACGTTCAGTTCAAGAGCGCCTTTGCTGCCCTTGATGGAAAGCTGTTGGCCGGCGAGTTTGACCTCGACACCGGACGGCAGCTTAACGGGGTTCTTAGCAACGCGAGACATGCTTATCCCCCCTTAGAACACAGTGCAAAGCACTTCGCCGCCGACACCGGCAGCGCGCGCAGCGCGGTCCGTCATCACACCTTTGTTGGTGGAGACGATGGATACACCGAGACCGCCGCGAACTTTCGGCAGTTGCTCGACGGGCTTGTACTGACGCAGACCAGGACGGCTTACGCGCTTGACCTCTTCGATGACCGGACGGCCTTCGAAGTATTTCAGCTCGATGGACAGCTGCGGCTTGGCGTCGCTGCTGATCTGATAACCCGCAATATAACCTTCGTCTTTCAGAACTTTGGCTACAGCCACCTTCAGCTTGGAAGAGGGCATGCTTACGACGGACTTTTCAGCCATCTGGGCATTACGGATACGAGTTAGCATGTCCGCTAACGGGTCCTGCATACTCATGGGCTAGTTGCTCCTAAAACTAAAGAACAGCCTTTCGGCTGGAATCACTCCAAGACAAGCGAAAAAATGCCGGGCTCGGAAGAGCCGGACATTCTAGAGATCGCTCAAAAATGAATCAAGCCCCAAAAGGGGCTTGTTCACATAAAGAAAAAGCCGGCGCTAGGCCGGCTTTTCTTTTTACCAGCTGGCTTTCACCAGGCCCGGTACGTCGCCACGCATCGCTGCTTCGCGCAGCTTGTTACGGCCAAGGCCGAACTTGCGGTAAACGCCGTGCGGACGACCCGTGATGCGGCAACGGTTACGCAGGCGGCTAGCGCTGGCGTCACGCGGTTGCTTCTGCAGGGCGACCTGAGCTTCCCAACGCTGTTCCCCGGTGGAGTTCGGGTTGGCGATGATAGCTTTCAGCTCGGCACGCTTCTTAGCGTACTTGGCGACCGTTTGCTGACGCTTCAGCTCACGGTTTTTCATGCTCGTTTTAGCCATGATCGAACTCCAGTCAGTTGCGGAACGGGAAGTTGAAGGCACGCAGCAGGGCGCGACCTTCATCATCCGAGCGAGCGGTAGTGGTCAGGGTGATGTCCAGACCACGCAGCGCATCGATCTTGTCGTAATCGATTTCCGGGAAGATGATCTGCTCTTTCACGCCCATGCTGTAGTTGCCGCGGCCGTCGAAGGACTTGGCATTCAGGCCGCGGAAGTCACGCACGCGCGGCAGGGAGATGGACAGCAGACGATCGAGGAATTCGTACATGCGATCGCTACGCAGGGTCACCTTGACGCCGATCGGCCAGCCTTCGCGAACCTTGAAACCAGCGACCGACTTGCGGGCGTAGGTTACGACAGGCTTCTGGCCAGTGATCTTTTCCAGGTCGGCAACAGCGTGCTCGATGACTTTCTTGTCGCCGATCGCTTCGCCGAGACCCATGTTAAGGGTGATTTTGGTGACGCGCGGAACTTCCATCACGTTACCCAGCTTCAGTTCTTCCTTCAGCTTGGGGGCGATTTGCTTCCGGTAAATCTCTTTCAGTCGTGCCATGGTGTTCTACCTATGATTCTCAAGCGCCAACCGGCTTTTGGGTGGACTTGAAGACACGAATTTTCTTACCGTCTTCGACTTTGAAACCAACGCGGTCAGCCTTGTTGGTCTCGCTGTTGAAAATGGCGACGTTGGAAGCGTGCAGAGGCGCCTCCTTCTCGACGATACCGCCTTGAATGCCAGCCATCGGGTTCGGCTTGGTGTGGCGCTTCACGAGGTTGACACCACCGACGACCAGACGGTCATCAGCGAGAACCTTGAGCACCTTGCCGCGCTTGCCCTTGTCTTTGCCGGCGATCACGATGATCTCGTCATCACGACGAATCTTTTGCATGACGGCTTCTCCTTACAGCACTTCAGGGGCGAGCGAGACGATCTTCATGAACTTCTCAGAACGAAGTTCACGAGTCACTGGCCCGAAGATGCGGGTACCGATGGGCTCTTGCTTGTTGTTCAGCAGAACAGCAGCGTTGCCATCGAAACGGATGATGGAACCATCGGCACGACGAACGCCGTGACGAGTGCGAACCACCACAGCGGTCATCACTTGGCCCTTTTTCACCTTACCGCGCGGAATGGCTTCCTTGACGGTAACTTTGATGATGTCGCCGATACCGGCGTAGCGACGGTGCGAACCGCCCAGGACCTTGATGCACATAACGCGACGAGCGCCGCTGTTGTCAGCGACGTCGAGCATGGATTGAGTCTGAATCATATCTTTCTCCGACCCTTAGTCCTTAGACTTCCACGGCACGTTCGACGACTTCAACCAGGGCCCAGTTCTTGGTCTTGGCCAGCGGACGGGTCTCACGGATGGTGACCTTGTCGCCGATCTTGCACTGGTTGGTTTCGTCGTGAGCATGCAGCTTGGTCGAGCGCTTCACGTATTTACCGTAGATCGGGTGCTTGACGCGACGCTCGATCAGAACGGTGATGGTCTTGTCCATTTTGTCACTGACGACGCGGCCAGTCAGGGTACGGACGGTTTTCTCAGCTTCAGCCATGATTACTTACCTGCCTGCTGGTTGAGCACAGTTTTCACGCGAGCGATGTCACGTTTCACCTGCAGGAGCAGGTGAGACTGCGCCAACTGGCCAGTTGCTTTCTGCATACGCAGATTAAACTGGTCGCGCAGCAGACCGAGCAGTTGCTCGTTCAGCTGCTGAACCGATTTTTCACGAAGTTCTTTCGCACTCATCACATCACCGTCCGTTTAACAAAGGAGGTAGCGAGGGGCAGCTTTGCAGCAGCCAGGGCGAAAGCCTCACGCGCCAGCTCTTCTGGAACACCTTCAATCTCGTACAGAACCTTGCCCGGCTGAATCTGGGCAACCCAGTACTCGACGCTACCCTTACCTTTACCCATACGAACTTCGAGGGGCTTTTTGGTAACTGGCTTGTCCGGGAACACACGGATCCAGATTTTACCGCCACGCTTCACGTGACGAGTCAGGGCACGACGGGCCGATTCGATCTGACGAGCAGTCAGGCGACCACGTGCAACAGCTTTCAGGGCGAATTCGCCGAAGCTGACTTTGCTACCGCGCTGAGCCAGACCACGGTTGTGGCCAGTCATCTGCTTGCGGAATTTTGTACGCTTGGGTTGTAGCATTTTGCGTACTCCTTACTTGGCAGCTTTTTTACGAGGAGCGGGCGCTTGGGGTTTCAGCTCTTCCTGGCGGCCACCGATGACCTCGCCTTTGAAGATCCAAACCTTCACACCGATCACACCGTAGGTGGTGTGCGCTTCGTAAGTGGCGTAATCGATATCGGCACGCAGGGTGTGCAGAGGCACACGACCTTCGCGATACCACTCGGTACGTGCGATTTCCGCACCACCCAGACGACCGCTCACCTGGATCTTGATGCCCTTGGCACCAATGCGCATGGCGTTCTGTACGGCGCGCTTCATGGCGCGACGGAACATCACACGACGCTCCAGCTGCTGAGCAACGCTTTGTGCTACCAGCATACCGTCGAGCTCCGGCTTGCGGATCTCTTCGATGTTGATGTGCACCGGCACACCCATTTGCTTGGTCAGGTCCTGGCGCAGCTTCTCAACATCTTCACCTTTCTTGCCGATCACGATGCCGGGACGAGCGGTGTGGATGGTGATGCGTGCGGTTTGAGCCGGGCGAGCAATGTCGATACGGCTTACGGACGCGCTTTTTAGTTTGTCTTGGAGGTACTCACGCACCTTCAGGTCGGCAAACAGATAATCAGCGTATTGACGCTTGTCTGCATACCAAACGGAGGTGTGCTCCTTGACGATTCCCAGGCGAATGCCAGTGGGATGTACTTTCTGACCCATCTGATCGACTCCGTTACTTGTCCGCAACCTTGACAGTGATATGGCAAGACCGCTTGACGATGCGATCAGCGCGGCCTTTGGCACGCGGCATGATGCGCTTCAGCGAACGCCCTTCGTTGACGAAAACGGTGGAGACTTTCAGGTCGTCCACGTCAGCGCCTTCGTTGTGCTCGGCGTTGGCCACGGCCGACTCCAGCACTTTCTTGATGATCTCGGCGGCTTTCTTACTGCTGAAAGCCAGGAGGTTGAGCGCTTCGCCCACCTTCTTCCCGCGGATCTGGTCGGCGACCAAGCGGGCTTTCTGGGCAGAGATGCGAGCGCCCGACAGCTTAGCGGCTACTTCCATCGTTCCTTACCCCTTAACGCTTGGCTTTCTTGTCCGCCACGTGCCCACGATAGGTGCGGGTACCAGCGAACTCGCCGAGTTTGTGGCCGACCATGTCTTCGTTCACGAGAACGGGGACGTGTTGACGACCGTTATGTACAGCGATGGTCAGACCGACCATTTGCGGCAGGATCATCGAACGACGCGACCAGGTCTTAACCGGTTTGCGATCGCTCTTTTCCAACGCCACTTCGACCTTCTTCAGTAGGTGAAGATCGATAAAAGGACCTTTTTTCAGAGAACGCGGCACTGTCGTATCCCTCTAGTTACTTGCGACGACGGACAATCATTTTGTCGGTGCGTTTGTTACCACGAGTCTTCGCGCCCTTAGTCGGGAAGCCCCATGGAGACACCGGATGACGGCCACCAGAGGTACGACCTTCACCACCACCATGCGGGTGGTCTACCGGGTTCATCGCCACGCCGCGAACGGTCGGGCGAACACCGCGCCAGCGCTTGGCACCCGCTTTACCCAGCGAACGCAGGCTGTGCTCGGAGTTCGAGACTTCGCCCAGGGTCGCACGGCATTCAGCCAGCACTTTGCGCATCTCGCCGGAGCGAAGACGCAGGGTCACGTAAGCACCTTCACGCGCGACCAGCTGTACCGAAGCACCAGCGGAACGAGCGATCTGCGCGCCTTTGCCTGGCTTGAGTTCGATACCATGAATGGTCGAACCAACCGGGATGTTGCGCAGCGGCAGGCTGTTACCAGCCTTGATCGGAGCAGCGACGCCAGCCACCAGCTCGTCACCGGCGCTTACGCCTTTCGGAGCGATGATGTAGCGACGCTCGCCGTCAGCGTATTTCAGCAGAGCGATGTGCGCAGTACGGTTCGGATCGTATTCGATACGCTCGACAGTGGCAGGAATGCCATCTTTGTCGTTGCGACGGAAGTCGACCAGACGATAGTGCTGCTTGTGGCCGCCACCGATGTGACGCGTGGTGATACGACCATTGTTGTTACGACCACCGGACTTCGATTTTTTCTCGAGCAGCGGAGCGTAAGGAGCGCCTTTGTGCAGCTCCTGGTTGACGACCTTGACCACGAAACGGCGGCCAGCGGAAGTCGGTTTGCATTTAACGATTGCCATGATGCTCCACCTTACTCAGCAGCACTGCTGGAGAAATCGATGTCCTGGCCTGGCTGAAGGGCGATGTACGCCTTCTTCCAGTCGTTGCGCTTGCCCAGGCCGCGAGCGGTACGCTTGGTCTTACCCTTCACATTGACGGTAGAGACACCAGCGACCTTCACGCTGAACAGGCTTTCGACGGCCTTCTTGATTTCCAGCTTGGTTGCATCAGTGGCAACCTTGAATACGAATTGGCTCTTGCCATCCGCCAGCACAGTGGCTTTCTCGGAGACATGCGGGCCAACCAGCACCTTGAATACGCGTTCCTGGTTCATCCCAGCAGCTCCTCGAATTTCTTCACGGCGGACACGGTGATCAACACCTTGTCGTAGGCGATCAGGCTGACTGGGTCGGAACCCTGGACGTCACGTACGTCGACGTGCGGCAGGTTGCGGGCAGCCAGGTACAGGTTCTGATCAACGGCGTCGGAAACGATCAGCACGTCATTCAGGCCCAGGCCATTCAGCTTGCTCAGCAGCACTTTGGTTTTCGGCGATTCGACGGCAAAGTCTTCAACCACTACCAGGCGGTCCAGACGCACCAGCTCGGAGAGGATCGAGCGCAGAGCGGCGCGATACATCTTCTTGTTGAGCTTCTGATCATGGTTCTGCGGACGAGCAGCGAAGGTCACGCCACCGCCACGCCAGATCGGACCACGAGTCGTACCGGCACGCGCACGGCCAGTACCTTTTTGACGCCAAGGACGCTTGCCGCCACCGGAAACGTCGGAACGGCTCTTCTGCTGCTTGCTGCCCTGACGGCCGCCAGCCATGTAAGCGACAACGGCCTGGTGAACCAGGGTCTCGTTGAATTCGCTACCGAAGGTCGCTTCCGAAACGTCGATCGCCTGAGCGTTATTTACATTCAGTTGCATCTCAGGTTCTCCCCTTAACCGCGAGCTTTGACAGCCGGACGAACAACCAGGTTGCCGCCAGTAGCGCCCGGAACGGCACCCTTGACCAGCAGCAGATTGCGTTCAGCGTCTACGCGGACTACTTCCAAGGACTGCACGGTCACGCGCTCGGCGCCAAGATGACCGGACATTTTCTTGCCCTTGAATACACGACCAGGAGTCTGGCACTGGCCGATGGAGCCCGGCGCGCGGTGAGATACGGAGTTACCGTGAGTGTTGTCCTGACCACGGAAGTTCCAGCGCTTGATGGTACCGGCATAGCCTTTACCCTTGGACTCACCGGTAACGTCTACCAGTTGGCCAGCTTGGAACAGCTCGGTGGTGATCTGGTCGCCAGCCTGGTACTCGCCTTCTTCAAGACGGAATTCCCAGACGCCGCGGCCAGCGGCAACGTTTGCCTTGGCAAAGTGACCAGCCTGCGCCTTGGTCACGCGGGAAGCACGACGCTCACCGACGGTAACCTGAACAGCGCGATAGCCGTCGCTTTCTTCGGATTTGAACTGAGTGACGCGATTCGGCTCGATCTCGATGACCGTAACCGGAATGGAGACACCTTCTTCGGTGAAAATACGAGTCATGCCCGCTTTTCGACCGACTACACCAATAGTCATGTTGTAACCTCATGAGTGTACGGGGCTTTCACCCGCTATGGCCGCCCATTTCAGAGCGTTACACGACTAAAACCAGAGGTTTTAGCCGAGGCTGATCTGCACTTCCACGCCTGCAGCAAGGTCGAGCTTCATCAGCGCATCGACGGTTTTATCCGTCGGCTGGACGATGTCCAGAACACGCTTATGAGTGCGAATCTCGTACTGATCGCGCGCGTCTTTGTTGACGTGCGGGGAGATCAGAACGGTGAAACGCTCCTTGCGAGTCGGCAGCGGAATAGGACCACGCACCTGAGCACCAGTACGTTTCGCGGTTTCCACGATTTCCTGGGTTGATTGATCGATCAGGCGATGGTCAAAAGCCTTCAACCGAATACGGATTTGTTGGTTTTGCATTTTGACCTCAGACTCTATCTGCTATCCCCAACGGACGGACTACGCCCGTTAAAAGGAGGCGTGATTGTACGGATGGCCTTTGGGGGTGTCAACTTTTGACCAACCAAAAGAAAAGGGCCCCGAAGGGCCCTTTTCTCGAAGCAGTCGCCGATTACTCGATGACTTTGGCAACCACGCCGGCACCAACGGTACGGCCGCCTTCGCGAATCGCGAAACGCAGGCCGTCTTCCATGGCGATCGGCTTGATCAGGGTGACAACCATTTTGATGTTGTCGCCCGGCATTACCATCTCAACGCCTTCCGGCAGTTCGCACGAACCGGTCACGTCAGTGGTACGGAAGTAGAACTGCGGACGGTAGCCCTTGAAGAACGGGGTGTGACGACCACCTTCTTCTTTGGACAGAACGTACACTTCAGCTTCGAACTTGGTGTGCGGCTTGATGGTGCCCGGCTTGGCCAGAACCTGACCACGCTCCACGTCGTCACGCTTGGTACCACGCAGCAGGACGCCACAGTTCTCACCAGCACGACCTTCGTCGAGCAGCTTGCGGAACATCTCGACACCGGTACAGGTGGTCTTGGTGGTAGCACGCAGACCAACGATTTCGATTTCTTCCTGGATCTTGACGATACCGCGCTCTACACGACCAGTTACGACAGTACCGCGACCGGAGATCGAGAACACGTCTTCGATCGGCATCAGGAACGGCTTGTCGATGGCACGAACCGGCTCAGGGATGTAGGCATCCAGAGTCTCGACCAGCTTCTTGACAGCCGAAGTACCCATTTCGTTGCCGTCTTCGCCGTTCAGGGCCATCAGCGCGGAACCGATGATGATCGGGGTGTCGTCGCCCGGGAAGTCGTAAGTGCTGAGCAGGTCGCGCACTTCCATTTCCACCAGCTCCAGCAGCTCGGCGTCGTCAACCATGTCGGCCTTGTTCAGGAACACGACGATGTAAGGAACGCCAACCTGACGAGACAGCAGGATGTGCTCGCGAGTCTGCGGCATCGGGCCATCGGCGGCCGAGCACACCAGGATCGCACCGTCCATCTGGGCAGCACCGGTGATCATGTTCTTCACGTAGTCGGCGTGGCCCGGGCAGTCAACGTGCGCGTAGTGGCGAACGGCCGAGTCGTACTCGACGTGAGCAGTGTTGATGGTGATACCGCGCGCTTTCTCTTCCGGAGCCGAGTCGATCTTGTCGAAGTCGACCTTGGCGCTACCGAATACTTCGGAGCAGACGCGGGTCAGAGCAGCGGTCAGGGTAGTTTTACCGTGGTCGACGTGACCGATGGTGCCTACGTTGACGTGCGGTTTGTTACGTTCGAATTTTTCCTTAGCCACGACTTAAACCTCTTGCCTAAAGGGCTGAATCAGCCTTGTTTTTTAACCAGCGCTTCGACGATGTTCGACGGAGCTTCGGCGTATTTGGAGAATTCCATGGAGTAGCTCGCGCGCCCCTGGGACATGGAGCGAACGTCGGTCGCGTAACCGAACATCTCACCCAGCGGAACCTCGGCACGAATCACTTTGCCGGAAACCGTGTCTTCCATACCCTGGATCAGACCACGACGACGGTTCAGGTCACCCATCACGTCACCCATGTAGTCCTCGGGAGTCACCACCTCGACCTTCATGATCGGCTCAAGCACCTTACCACCACCCTTCTGGGCCAGTTGCTTGGTCGCCATGGAAGCAGCGATCTTGAACGCCATCTCGTTGGAGTCGACGTCGTGGTAGGAACCATCGAACACGGTCGCCTTCAGGCCGATCAGCGGATAGCCGGCGACGACGCCGTTCTTCATCTGCTCTTCGATACCTTTCTGGATCGCCGGGATGTATTCCTTCGGAACCACACCACCAACGACTTCATTGGTGAACACCAGACCTTCGGTGATGTTGCCCTTGTCGTCCACGTCCGGAGTCGAGAAACGAATCCAGCAGTGACCGAACTGACCGCGACCACCGGACTGACGAACGAACTTGCCTTCGATCTCGACAGCGTCCTTGGTGATGGTTTCACGGTAGGAAACCTGCGGCTTGCCGATGTTCGCCTCGACATTGAACTCACGACGCATACGGTCGACGAGGATGTCCAGGTGCAGCTCACCCATACCAGAGATGATGGTCTGGCCGGTTTCTTCGTCGGTCTTGACGCGGAACGACGGGTCTTCCTGGGCCAGCTTGCCGAGGGCGATACCCATCTTTTCCTGGTCAGCCTTGGTTTTCGGCTCTACAGCCACCGAAATCACCGGCTCCGGGAAGTCCATGCGCTCAAGGATGATCTGCTTGTCGGGATCGCACAGGGTTTCACCCGTGGTGACGTCCTTCATGCCGATCAGAGCCGCGATGTCGCCAGCGCGCACTTCCTTGATCTCTTCACGCTGGTTGGCGTGCATCTGCACCATACGACCAACGCGCTCTTTCTTGCCCTTGACGGAGTTGATGACCGACTGGCCAGACTCCAGAACGCCCGAGTAAACGCGAACGAAGGTCAGCGTACCCACGAACGGGTCAGTCGCGATCTTGAACGCCAGAGCGGAGAACGGCTCGTTGTCGTCAGCATGACGCTCGTCGTATTCGCTCTCTTCGATCTGCTCTTTAGGCTTGTCAGCCAGATCCGGGTGGATACCCTTGATCGCAGGGATCTCGGTCGGAGCAGGCAGGAAGTCGATGACGGCATCGAGAACCAGCGGAACGCCCTTGTTCTTGAAGGAAGAGCCGCAAACAGCCGGAACGATTTCACTGGCCAGGGTGCGCAGACGCAGACCCGCCTTGATGTCATCGGCCGACAGATCACCTTCTTCAAGGTACTTGTTCATCAGCTCTTCGTTGGCTTCGGCTGCCGCCTCGACCATGTTGCTGCGCCACTCGTTGGCCAGATCCAGCAACTCGGCCGGGATCTCTTCCTCACGATAGGTGGTGCCCTTGTCGTCGTCGTTCCAGTAGATAGCCTTCATCTTGATCAGATCGACCTGACCCTCGAAGTTATCCTCTGCGCCGATGGCGATCTGGATCGGAACCGGGGTATGACCCAGACGGTTCTTGATCTGACCGACGACGCGCAGGAAGTTGGCACCGGCACGGTCCATCTTGTTCACGTAGACGATACGCGGAACACCGTACTTGTTGGCCTGACGCCATACGGTTTCGGACTGCGGCTCGACACCGGAAGTACCACAGAACACAACGACGGCACCGTCGAGCACACGCAGGGAACGCTCTACTTCAATGGTGAAGTCAACGTGACCGGGGGTATCGATGACGTTTACGCGGTAGTTGTCATACTGGCCAACCGAACCCTTCCAGAAGGTGGTGATGGCAGCAGAAGTAATGGTAATACCACGCTCCTGCTCCTGAACCATCCAGTCGGTAGTCGCGGCGCCATCATGCACCTCGCCCATCTTGTGGCTGAGGCCTGTGTAGAACAGGATCCGCTCGGTCGTAGTGGTCTTGCCCGCGTCAACGTGGGCACAGATACCGATGTTACGGTAGCGGTTGATTGCTGTATTACGAGCCATAAAGCCCTCGCAAAGAAATTGATGCCGGAATTAGAAGCGGTAGTGCGAGAACGCCTTGTTGGCTTCCGCCATACGGTGTACGTCTTCACGCTTCTTGACTGCAGCACCTTTGCCTTCGGCAGCGTCCAACAGCTCACCAGCCAGGCGCAGGGCCATGGACTTCTCACCGCGCTTGCGCGCGAAGTCCACCAGCCAGCGCATGGCCAGGGCGTTACGACGGGATGGGCGAACTTCGACCGGAACCTGGTAGGTAGCACCGCCTACACGGCGGGACTTGACTTCGACCAGCGGAGCGATGGCGTCGAGAGCTTTCTCGAAGATTTCCAGGGGATCGCTGTTCTTGCGCGCCTTGACTGTGTCCAGGGCACCGTAAACGATGCGCTCGGCCACGGCCTTCTTGCCGCTTTCCATCACGTGGTTCATGAATTTGGCGAGAATCTGGCTTCCGTATTTCGGATCGTCCAGGATCTCACGCTTTGCTGCTACACGACGTCTTGGCATGATAAGCCCTCAAACGGTCTTCAGGTTAGCTCGGGACACGATGCCCGACCTTACTCTTATCGACTCAACTAAAAGATGAATGGCGGCCGAATTACTTCGGACGCTTGGAACCGTACTTCGAACGGCCCTGCTTACGGTCTTTGACACCAGTGGTGTCCAGCGAACCGCGGACAGTGTGGTAGCGCACACCCGGAAGGTCTTTTACACGACCGCCACGGATCAGCACGACGCTGTGCTCTTGCAGGTTGTGACCTTCACCACCGATGTAGGAGGTGACTTCAAAACCGTTGGTCAGACGAACACGGCACACTTTACGCAGTGCGGAGTTCGGTTTTTTCGGCGTAGTGGTGTACACGCGAGTGCACACGCCACGGCGTTGCGGGCAGTTCTGCAGCGCAGGAACGTCGCTCTTGTCGACGATACGCTTGCGCGGCTGGCGTACCAGCTGGTTGATAGTTGCCATCTAAAAGCTCCACTGTTGTCTTTCGACGCTATTACCCACAAAAACAAATGGCAGAGCCGAACGCCCTGCCATATTTAGGGGTGCATGAGTCTAAAGAGACTCATACCCCCAGTCAAGACTGGGCTTGAACCTGTCAAGCCCTTTCCTGATTAGTTGCTGCTGGAGTTCAACGCTTCGGTCAGTGCTGCCTCGACCTCGCTCGCACTCACGCGAACCGGTTTGTCGGCTTCACGGCGACGCTTGCGTTCGCTGTGATAAGCCAGACCGGTACCTGCCGGGATCAGGCGACCGACCACCACGTTTTCTTTCAGACCACGCAGGTAGTCGCGCTTGCCAGTGACCGCTGCCTCGGTGAGGACGCGAGTGGTTTCCTGGAAAGATGCCGCCGAAATGAACGACTCGGTGGACAACGATGCCTTGGTGATACCCAGCAGTACGCGCTCGAACTTGGCAGTGAACTTGTCTTCGGCCACCAGGGTTTCGTTCTCGCCCAGGACCTGGGTGAGCTCGACCTGATCGCCCTTGATGAAGCTCGAATCGCCCGACTCGCTGACTTCGACCTTGCGCAGCATCTGGCGCAGGATGGTCTCGATGTGCTTGTCGTTGATCTTCACGCCTTGCAGACGGTAAACGTCCTGGATCTCGTTGACGATGTACTTGGCCAGCGCGCTGACGCCCAGCAGACGCAGGATGTCGTGCGGATCGCTCGGGCCGTCGGAGATGACCTCGCCACGGTTGACCTGTTCACCTTCGAACACGTTGAGGTGACGCCATTTCGGAATCAGCTCTTCGTATGGATCGCTGCCATCGGTCGGGGTGATGACCAGGCGGCGCTTGCCCTTGGTCTCTTTACCGAAGGAGATGGTGCCGCTGATCTCTGCCAGGATCGACGCTTCTTTCGGACGACGGGCTTCGAACAGGTCGGCAACACGCGGCAGACCACCGGTGATGTCGCGGGTCTTCGAGGTTTCCTGCGGGATACGGGCGATGACGTCACCGACACCGACCTGCACACCGTCAGCCACACCGACGAGGGCGTTGGCTGGCAGGAAGTACTGAGCCGGTACGTCGGTACCCGGCAGCAGCAGCTCTTTGCCATTGGCGTCGACCAGCTTGACCGCAGGACGGATGTCCTTGCCGGCGGCCGGACGATCCTTCGGATCGAGCACCTCGATGTTGGTCAGACCGGTCAGTTCGTCGGTCTGGCGCTTGATGGTGATGCCCTCCTCCATGCCGACGAAGGTGATAGTACCCTTCATCTCGGTCACGATCGGGTGGGTGTGCGGGTCCCACTTGGCGACGATGGCGCCCGGATCGACCTTGTCGCCTTCCTTGACGCTGATGACCGCACCGTACGGCAGCTTGTAGCGCTCGCGCTCGCGACCGAACTCGTCGGCGATGGCCAGCTCACCGGAGCGGGACACCGCGACCAGGTTGCCATCGGCGCGCTCGACATGCTTCAGGTTGTGCAGACGGACCGCACCACCATTCTTCACCTGCACGCTGTCGGCTGCGGAAGTACGGCTGGCCGCACCACCGATGTGGAAGGTACGCATGGTCAACTGGGTACCCGGCTCACCGATGGACTGGGCGGCGATAACGCCAACCGCCTCACCGATGTTGACCTGATGACCACGGGCCAGATCGCGGCCGTAGCACTTGGCGCAGATACCGAAGCGGGTTTCGCAACTGATCGGCGAACGCACGACCACTTCGTCGATACTGTTGCGCTCGATGAACTCGACCCACTGCTCGTCGATCAGGGTACCGGCCGGTACGGCGATTTCGTCGGTTCCCGGCTTGAACACGTCACGCGCGATGACACGACCCAGGACGCGCTCGCCCAGCGGCTCGACCACGTCGCCGCCTTCGATGTGCGGCGTCATGTGCAGGCCCTGCTCGGTGCCGCAGTCGATCTCGGTCACCACCAGATCCTGGGCCACGTCGACCAGACGACGGGTCAGGTAACCGGAGTTCGCGGTCTTCAATGCAGTATCCGCCAGACCTTTACGGGCACCGTGGGTGGAGATGAAGTACTGGAGTACGTTCAGGCCTTCACGGAAGTTGGCGGTGATCGGCGTTTCGATGATGGAGCCGTCCGGCTTGGCCATCAGGCCACGCATACCGGCCAACTGGCGAATCTGGGCGGCGGAACCACGCGCACCGGAGTCGGCCATCATGTACATGGAGTTGAAGGACTCCTGGTCGACTTGCTTGCCTTCGCGGTCGATGACTTTCTCTTTCGAGAGGTTGGCCATCATCGCCTTGGACACTTCGTCGTTAGCCTTGGACCAGAGGTCGATCACCTTGTTGTACTTCTCGCCCTGGGTGACCAGGCCGGAGGCGTACTGCGATTCGATCTCCTTCACTTCCTCGGTGGCGGCGTCGATGATGCGCGCCTTCTCGTCCGGGATGACGAAGTCGTTCACGCCGATCGACACACCGGAGATGGTCGAGTAGGCGAAACCGGTGTACATCAATTGGTCAGCGAAGATGACGGTGTCCTTCAGACCAACCACGCGATAGCACAGGTTGATCAGTCGGGAGATCGCCTTCTTCTTCATCGGCTGGTTGACCACGTCGAACGCCAGGCCAGCGGGCACGACCTGGAACAGCAACGCGCGGCCGACGGTGGTGTCGACGATGCGGGTGTTCTTGGTGATGGTGCCGTCGCGGTGCTTGACGGTCTCCTTGATGCGCACCTTCACACGAGCGTGCAGGGACGCTTCGCCCGCGCGGAACACGCGGTCGACTTCCTGCAGGTCGGCGAATACGCGGCCTTCACCCTTGGCGTTCACCGCTTCACGGGTCATGTAGTACAGACCCAGAACCACGTCCTGCGACGGCACGATGATCGGCTCGCCGTTGGCGGGCGAAAGGATGTTGTTGGTCGACATCATCAGCGCGCGCGCTTCGAGCTGGGCCTCCAGCGTCAGCGGCACGTGAACGGCCATCTGGTCACCGTCGAAGTCGGCGTTGTACGCGGCGCAGACCAGCGGGTGCAGTTGGATCGCCTTGCCTTCGATCAGTACCGGCTCGAACGCCTGGATGCCCAGACGGTGCAGGGTCGGCGCACGGTTCAGCAGCACGGGGTGTTCGCGGATGACTTCGGCGAGAACGTCCCAGACCTCGGGCAGCTCGCGCTCGACCATCTTCTTGGCAGCCTTGATGGTGGTTGCCATGCCACGCGCTTCGAGCTTGCCGAAAATGAACGGCTTGAACAGCTCGAGGGCCATTTTCTTCGGCAGACCGCACTGGTGCAGGCGCAGGGTCGGGCCCACGGTGATCACGGAACGACCGGAGTAGTCCACGCGCTTACCGAGCAGGTTCTGACGGAAGCGACCTTGCTTACCTTTGATCATGTCGGCCAGCGACTTCAGCGGACGCTTGTTCGAGCCGGTGATGGCGCGACCGCGACGGCCGTTGTCGAGCAGGGCGTCGACCGCTTCCTGCAGCATGCGCTTTTCGTTGCGCACGATGATGTCCGGCGCCGACAGGTCGAGCAGGCGCTTGAGGCGGTTGTTACGGTTGATCACGCGGCGATACAGATCGTTGAGATCGGACGTCGCGAAACGGCCACCGTCCAGCGGAACCAGCGGACGCAGGTCTGGCGGCAGAACCGGCAGAACGGTCAGCACCATCCACTCGGGATGGTTGCCGGAGTCCTTGAAGGCCTCCATCAGCTTCAGGCGCTTGGACAGCTTCTTGATCTTGGTTTCGGAGTTGGTCTGCGGAATCTCTTCACGCAGGCGGCCGATCTCATGATCCAGGTCGATGGCGTTGAGCAGCTCGCGAACGGCCTCGGCGCCCATGCGCGCATCGAAGTCGTCACCGAACTCCTCGAGGGCTTCGAAGTACTGCTCGTCGTTCAGCAGTTGTCCTTTTTCCAGGGTGGTCATGCCCGGGTCGATAACCACGTAGCTCTCGAAATAGAGCACGCGTTCGATATCACGCAGGGTCATGTCCAGCAGCAGGCCGATACGCGACGGCAGCGACTTGAGGAACCAGATGTGGGCGACTGGCGAAGCCAGCTCGATGTGCGCCATGCGCTCGCGACGGACCTTGGCCAGCGCGACCTCGACGCCGCACTTCTCGCAGATCACACCACGGTGTTTCAGGCGCTTGTACTTACCGCACAGGCACTCGTAATCCTTGACCGGGCCAAAGATCTTGGCGCAGAACAGACCGTCGCGCTCAGGCTTGAAGGTACGGTAGTTGATGGTTTCCGGCTTTTTAACTTCACCGAACGACCACGAACGGATCATCTCAGGCGAAGCAAGGCCGATGCGAATGGCATCGAACTCTTCGACTTGACCCTGGTTTTTCAGCAAATTCAGTAGGTCTTTCAAGGCCTTTCCTCCTGGCGGAGCAGGCAGCGGGCTAGGTTAGCCCCGCTGCTGATTCACGTCGTGTTATTCGGTTTCCAGCTCGATATCGATGCCGAGCGAACGGATCTCTTTGATCAACACGTTGAAGGACTCCGGCATGCCGGGCTCCATGCGGTGATCGCCATCCACGATGTTCTTGTACATCTTGGTACGGCCGTTCACGTCGTCCGACTTGACCGTCAGCATTTCCTGCAGGGTGTAGGCGGCGCCATAGGCTTCCAGCGCCCAGACCTCCATCTCCCCGAAACGCTGGCCACCGAACTGCGCCTTACCACCCAGCGGCTGCTGGGTAACCAGGCTGTAGGAACCGGTGGAACGGGCGTGCATCTTGTCGTCGACCAGGTGGTTCAGCTTGAGCATGTACATGTAGCCGACGGTGGTCGGGCGCTCGAACTGGTTGCCGGTACGGCCGTCGGTCAGGCGCATCTGGCCGCTTTCTGGCAGGTCCGCCAGTTTCAGCATGGCCTTGATCTCGCTTTCCTTGGCACCGTCGAACACCGGAGTGGCCATCGGCACACCGCCACGCAGGTTCTTCGCCAGGTCCAGGATTTCCTGATCGCTCAGGCTGTCGAGGCTTTCCTGACGGCCGCCGATCTCGTTGTAGATCTCGTGCAGGAACTTGCGCAGTTCGGTGATCTTGCGCTGCTCTTCGAGCATGCGGTTGATCTTCTCGCCCAGGCCCTTGGCCGCCAGGCCCAGGTGGGTTTCGAGAATCTGACCGACGTTCATCCGCGACGGTACGCCGAGCGGGTTGAGAACGATGTCGACCGGCGTGCCATTGGCGTCGTGCGGCATGTCCTCGACCGGCATGATCACCGAGACCACACCCTTGTTACCGTGACGACCGGCCATCTTGTCGCCTGGCTGGATGCGACGCTTGATCGCCAGGTAGACCTTGACGATCTTCAGCACGCCTGGAGCCAGGTCATCGCCCTGCTGCAGCTTGCGCTTCTTGTCTTCGAACTTGTCGTCGAGCAGTTGACGGCGATCGGAGATGTAAGCCTGGGCCTTCTCCAATTGCTCGTTAAGGGCGTCCTCAGCCATGCGCAGCTTGAACCATTGACCACGCTCGAGACCATCGAGGTACTCGTCGGTGATCTCGGTGCCTTTCTTCAGGCCAGCACCACCTTCGGCTTTGGCGCCAACCAGGGCGGAACGCAGACGCTCGAAGGTCGCGCCTTCGACGATGCGGAACTCTTCATTGAGGTCCTTGCGGATCTCGTCCAGTTGCATCTTCTCGATGGAAAGTGCACGGCTATCGCGCTCGACGCCGTCACGGGTGAAGACCTGTACGTCGATGACGGTACCCTTGGTGCCGGTCGGCACGCGCAGGGAAGTGTCTTTGACGTCGGATGCCTTCTCACCGAAGATCGCGCGCAGCAGCTTCTCTTCCGGCGTCAGTTGGGTTTCGCCTTTCGGCGTGACCTTGCCAACCAGAATGTCGCCGGCGCCGACTTCAGCACCGACGTAGACGATGCCCGCTTCGTCCAGCTTGTTCAGCGCGGCCTCACCGACGTTCGGGATGTCAGCGGTGATTTCCTCTGGGCCAAGCTTGGTGTCACGCGCGACGCAGGTCAGTTCCTGGATGTGGATCGTGGTGAAACGATCTTCCTGGACCACACGCTCGGAGAGGCAGATGGAGTCTTCGAAGTTGAAGCCGTTCCACGGCATGAACGCGACGCGCATATTCTGGCCCAGCGCCAGTTCACCCATGTCGGTGGACGGGCCGTCAGCCAGGATGTCGCTACGCGAGACCTGGTCACCCTTGCTTACCAGCGGACGCTGGTTGATGCAGGTGTTCTGGTTGGAACGGGTGTACTTGGTCAGGTTGTAGATGTCGACACCGGCCTCACCGGTTTCGACTTCATCGTCGTTGACGCGGACCACGATGCGGCTGGCGTCGACGGAGTCGATCACCCCACCGCGACGAGCCACGACGCAGACGCCGGAGTCACGGGCGACGTTGCGCTCCATGCCGGTACCGACCAGCGGCTTGTCCGAACGCAGGGTCGGCACCGCCTGACGCTGCATGTTCGAACCCATGAGCGCGCGGTTGGCGTCGTCGTGCTCGAGGAACGGAATCAACGAGGCAGCGACGGAAACGACCTGCTTCGGCGACACGTCCATCAGGGTCACGTCTTCCGGCGCCTTGACGGTGAACTCGTTCAGGTGACGCACCGCCACCAGTTCGTCGACCAGTTGACCTTTGTCGTTCAGGGTCGCGGACGCCTGGGCGATGACGTGATCGGCCTCTTCGATAGCGGAGAGGAACACGATGTCGTCGCTGACCTGACCGCCCTTGACCACACGGTACGGGCTTTCCAGGAAACCGTACTGGTTGGTGCGGGCATAGGCCGCCAGGGAGTTGATCAGACCGATGTTCGGCCCCTCAGGGGTTTCGATCGGGCACACACGGCCGTAGTGAGTCGGGTGTACGTCGCGGACTTCGAAGCCGGCACGCTCACGGGTCAGACCGCCTGGGCCAAGAGCCGAAACACGGCGCTTATGGGTGATCTCGGAAAGCGGGTTGTTCTGGTCCATGAACTGGGACAGCTGGCTGGAACCGAAGAACTCCTTCACCGCCGCCGCAACCGGCTTGGCGTTGATCAGGTCTTGCGGCATCAGGCCTTCGCTTTCCGCCATCGACAGGCGCTCTTTGACCGCGCGCTCGACACGGACCAGGCCAACGCGGAACTGGTTCTCGGCCATCTCGCCGACACAACGGACACGACGGTTACCCAGGTGGTCGATGTCGTCGACGATGCCTTTGCCGTTACGGATATCGACCAGGGTCTTGAGCACGTCGACGATGTCTTCCTTGCTCAGGACACCCGAACCTTCGATCTCGGTACGGCCGATACGGCGGTTGAACTTCATGCGGCCGACGGCAGACAGGTCGTAACGCTCGGCGCTGAAAAACAGGTTGTTGAACAGGGTCTCGGCGGCATCCTTGGTTGGCGGCTCGCCAGGACGCATCATGCGGTAGATCTCGACCAGCGCTTCCAGTTGGTTGCTGGTGGAGTCGATCTTCAGCGTGTCGGAGATGAACGGACCACAGTCGATGTCGTTGGTGTACAGCGTCTCGATGCGGACGACCTGGGCCTTGACGATCTTCGCCAGAATCTCGGTAGTCAGTTCGGTGTTGCACTCGGCAACGATCTCACCAGTGGCCGGATGCACGATGGCCTTGGCGGTGGTGCGACCCAGCACGTAGTCGAGCGGAACTTCCAGCTCTTTGATGCCAGCCTTGTCGATCTGGTTGATGTGGCGCGCGGTGACGCGACGGCCCTGCTCGACGATGACCTTGCCGTTTTCATCCTTGATATCGAAAGCGGCGATTTCACCACGCAGACGCTGGGGAACCAGTTCCAGGTTCAGGGTTTCGCCCTTCACGTGGTAAACGTTGGTCGCATAGAAGGCGTCGAGCACTTCTTCGGTGCTGTAGCCCAGCGCGCGCAGCAGGACGGAGGCCGGCAGTTTGCGGCGACGGTCGATACGCACGAATACCGCGTCCTTCGGGTCGAACTCGAAGTCCAGCCAGGAGCCGCGGTAAGGGATGATGCGCGCGGAGTACAGCAGCTTGCCCGAGCTGTGGGTCTTGCCACGGTCGTGATCGAAGAACACACCCGGCGAACGGTGCAACTGGGAGACGATGACGCGCTCGGTACCGTTGATGATGAAGGTACCGTTCTCGGTCATCAGGGGGATTTCCCCCATGTAGACTTCCTGCTCCTTGATGTCCTTGATCGCTTTGTTCGACGATTCTTTGTCGAAAATGATCAGGCGCACCTTGACCCGCAGAGGAACGGCAAAGGTCACGCCGCGCAGCACGCATTCCTTGACGTCGAAAGCCGGCTCGCCCAGACGATAGCCAACGTACTCCAGGGCAGCGTTGCCGGAGTAGCTGATGATCGGGAAAACGGACTTGAAGGCCGCATGAAGGCCAACGTCGCGGAACTGCTCCTTGCTTGCTCCCGCCTGCAGGAATTCGCGGTACGAATCCAACTGGATGGCCAGGAGGTACGGCACATCCATCACGTCCGGCAACTTGCTAAAGTCCTTGCGGATACGTTTTTTCTCAGTGTATGAGTAAGCCATCAGCGTTCCCCAGCTTGGTCACCTGCTTGTGGCCGCCCCGGCGGGACGACCAGAAAATCGTGCAAACCCTTTTGGTTTGCGCCGCCCTCGGGCGGGATTTCGCGCCATAGACGAGCCATCTTCCAGACCCTGCCCATAACGGAAAAAGGCCGGTGGCATTTGCCACCAGCCATCAGCCTGTCGCTTAACGCTCGGGCTGTAGACGCAAGGTCGTCGCTTACTTGAGCTCGACTTTGGCGCCAGCTTCTTCCAGAGCCTTTTTAGCGGCTTCGGCTTCTTCTTTCGAAGCGCCTTCTTTAACGGTGCCCGGGGCGCCGTCAACAACAGCCTTGGCTTCTTTCAGACCCAGACCGGTCAGCTCACGAACGACCTTGATCACGTTGACTTTCTTGTCACCGGCTTCGGTCAGGACGATGGTGAACTCGGTTTGCTCTTCAGCAGCGGCAGCAGCCGGGCCAGCAGCAGCAACGGTAGCGGCAGCGGCGGTAACGCCGAACTTCTCTTCCATCGCCTTGATCAGCTCGACCACTTCCAGAACGGTTTTCTGGCCGATTGCTTCGATGATGTCTTCGTTAGACAGAGCCATGACTCTAATTCCTGTATTGGGGGACAGCCTTCGCGACCGTCAAATTAAACAAATAAGCGTTGGAAAGATGGCGCGCCTTAGGCGGCAGCGGCTTCTTTCTGGTCGCGGACGGCCGCCAGAGTACGAGCCAGTTTGCTGGTGGCGCCTTGGATCACGCTCATCAGCTGGGAAATGGCTTCGTCGTAGGTCGGCAGAGTTGCCAGCACGTCGATCTGGTTTGCTGCGAGGAACTGGCCCTCGAACGCAGCTGCCTTGATCTCGAACTTATCCTGACCCTTGGCGAACTCTTTGAAGATACGGGCAGCAGCGCCCGGATGTTCATTGGAGAAAGCAAGCAGGGTCGGGCCTTTGAACACGTCGCTGAGGATATCGAATTGAGTACCTTCAACGGCGCGGCGAGCCAGGGTGTTACGCACGACTTTCACGTACACACCAGCAGCGCGGGCCTCTTTACGGAGTCCGGTCATTGCGCCGACGGTCACGCCACGGGCATCAGCCACGACAGCGGACAGACCGGCTTTGGCAGCCTCGTTGACTTCAGCGACGATGGCCTTCTTGTCTTCGAGTTTAATTGCCACGGGTTTACTCCTGGTTTTTACCGTAACGCCGGGCCGAAACCCGGCGGCGTTTTGGTGTCTGATTCGCGAGCGAATCGGGAGCACCATCTGCGTAGGCGATCAGGACGAACCCAATCTTTAAAGCATTCACCACCTACGGTCTTGGACAGCCCCCGCCAGGCAGGGACCCCAATTTTGTCGCCCGACCGTAGCCGGGCATGTCACTTACGCGTCGAGCGATGCCTGGTCGATGACCAGACCCGGACCCATGGTGGTGCTCAGGGTCACGCGCTTGACGTAGATACCTTTCGAAGTCGACGGCTTCAGACGCTTCAGGTCAGCCAGCAGGGCTTCCACGTTCTGCTTCAGAGCACCGGCTTCGAAGCCGACCTTGCCCACGGAGCTGTGGATGATGCCGTTCTTGTCGGTACGGAAACGTACCTGGCCAGCCTTGGCATTCTTGACCGCAGTAGCGACGTCCGGAGTCACGGTACCGACCTTCGGGTTCGGCATCAGGCCACGCGGGCCGAGAACCTGACCCAACTGGCCGACAACGCGCATGGCGTCCGGCGAGGCGATCACCACGTCGTAACTCAGGTCGCCAGCTTTCATTTCGGCAGCCAGCTCGTCCATACCGACTTTGTCAGCGCCGGCAGCCAATGCAGCTTCAACGCCTGGGCCCTGGGTGAACACAGCAACGCGAACGCTCTTGCCAGTGCCGTTCGGCAGAACGGTAGCACCACGAACGACCTGGTCGGATTTACGCGGATCGACACCGAGGTTGATGGCGATATCGAACGACTCGGTGAATTTCACCGCAGACAGTTCAGCCAACAGTTTGGCGGCATCTTCGAAGCCGTATTGCTTGCCAGCTTCGACTTTCTCGGCAATAGCCTTTTGGCGCTTGGTCAGCTTAGCCATTACACACCCTCCACGTTCAGGCCCATGCTGCGCGCGGAGCCAGCGATGGTACGTACGGCAGCATCAAGATCAGCAGCGGTCAGGTCGGCTTGCTTGGTCTTGGCGATTTCTTCCAGCTGGGCACGGGTAACGGTACCGACCTTGACGGTGTTCGGACGAGCCGAACCGCTGGTCAGACCTGCAGCCTTCTTCAGCAGAACAGAAGCGGGGGTGCTTTTGGTTTCGAACGTGAAGCTGCGGTCACTGTATACAGTGATGATCACCGGAGTCGGCAGACCAGGTTCCATGCCCTGGGTCTTGGCGTTGAACGCCTTGCAGAATTCCATGATGTTGACGCCGTGCTGACCCAGAGCCGGACCAACGGGCGGCGACGGGTTGGCCTGAGCGGCCTTCACTTGCAGCTTGATGTAAGCGGTAATCTTCTTAGCCATGAGCTACTCCAGTAACGGGTTCAAACGCCAATCAAGGCTCCCCGGTTGCTAACGCATTTATCCCAGTGACGAAAAAACCCCACAGCCAGCAGCTGCGGGGTATGGGATGCAGTGTTCAGTTAAACCTTTTCGACCTGACTGAACTCCAACTCCACCGGCGTGGAGCGACCGAAAATGAGCACGGCAACATGAATGCGGCTCTTCTCGTAGTTAACTTCTTCGACGACACCGTTGAAATCTGCGAACGGACCGTCAACCACACGAACCGTCTCGCCCGGCTCGAACAACGTTTTCGGCTTCGGCTTGTCACCACTATCAGCAACACGACGAAGAATTGCGTCAGCTTCTTTTTCAGTGATAGGCGCAGGCTTATCGGCAGTACCGCCAATGAAACCCATAACGCGCGGCGTATCCTTGATCAAGTGCCAAGTGGCCTCGTTCATTTCCATCTGAACCAAGACATAGCCAGGAAAGAACTTACGCTCGCTTTTGCGCTTCTGGCCATTGCGCATCTCGACCACTTCTTCAGTGGGGACCAGAATTTCGCCAAACTCATCTTCCATTCCTGCCAGCTTGACGCGCTCGATCAGCGAGCGCATCACATGCTTCTCGTAACCCGAGTAAGCATGCACGACGTACCAACGCTTAGCCACTGAGCAACCCTTAACCGACAATCAAAGAGACAAGCCAGCCCAGCAGGGAATCGAGCCCCCACAGAACCAGCGCCATAACCAGAACAACTGCAACCACGATCATGGTGGTCTGAGTAGTTTCCTGACGGCTAGGCCATACAACCTTGCGAATCTCGGCGCGTGCTTCTTTAGCGAGAACGAAGAAGGACTTACCTTTCCCCGTCTGCAGCGCAACGAAAGCGGCGATACCGGCAAGAACCAGCAACGCCAGTACGCGATACAGGAGCGGCTCAGCAGAAAAATACTGATTACCGACAACACCCACTACAACCAAAGCGACGACAACCAACCACTTCAGAGAGTCAAAGCGCGAGTCTTTAGCTTCAGCCTTGGCGTTCATGAGAAAAGTCCTGTGAGACAAAAGCCAGATTCTTTGTATTCCAGAATCTGGCAGGCCAGGAGGGAATCGAACCCCCAACCTGCGGTTTTGGAGACCGCCGCTCTGCCAATTGAGCTACTGGCCTAAAACTGGTCAGGCCGACCATTATGCCGACCTGACGACTTCAGATCAACCGATTACTCGATGACCTTGGCAACCACGCCGGCACCAACGGTACGGCCGCCTTCGCGAATCGCGAAACGCAGGCCGTCTTCCATGGCGATCGGCTTGATCAGGGTGACAACCATTTTGATGTTGTCGCCCGGCATTACCATCTCAACGCCTTCCGGTAGTTCGCACGAACCGGTCACGTCAGTGGTACGGAAGTAGAACTGCGGACGGTAGCCCTTGAAGAACGGGGTGTGACGACCACCTTCTTCCTTGGACAGAACGTACACTTCCGCTTCGAACTTGGTGTGCGGCTTGATGGTGCCCGGCTTGGCCAGAACCTGACCACGCTCCACGTCGTCACGCTTGGTGCCACGCAGCAGGACGCCACAGTTCTCACCCGCACGACCTTCGTCGAGCAGCTTGCGGAACATCTCGACACCGGTGCAGGTGGTCTTGGTGGTAGCACGCAGACCAACGATTTCGATTTCTTCCTGGATCTTGACGATACCGCGCTCTACACGACCGGTTACGACAGTACCGCGGCCGGAGATCGAGAACACGTCTTCGATCGGCATCAGGAACGGCTTGTCGATGGCACGAACCGGCTCAGGGATGTAGGCATCCAGAGTCTCGACCAGCTTCTTGACAGCCGAAGTACCCATTTCGTTGCCGTCTTCGCCGTTCAGCGCCATCAGCGCGGAACCGATGATGATAGGAGTGTCATCGCCCGGGAAGTCGTAAGTGCTGAGCAGGTCGCGCACTTCCATTTCCACCAACTCCAGCAGCTCGGCGTCATCAACCATGTCGGCCTTGTTCAGGAACACGACGATGTAAGGAACGCCAACCTGACGGGACAGCAGGATGTGCTCGCGAGTCTGCGGCATCGGGCCATCGGCGGCCGAGCAAACCAGGATCGCACCGTCCATCTGGGCAGCACCGGTGATCATGTTCTTCACGTAGTCGGCGTGGCCCGGGCAGTCAACGTGCGCGTAGTGGCGAACAGCCGAGTCGTACTCGACGTGAGCGGTGTTGATGGTGATACCGCGCGCTTTCTCTTCCGGAGCCGAGTCGATCTTGTCGAAGTCGACCTTGGCGCTACCGAATACTTCGGAGCAGACGCGGGTCAGAGCAGCGGTCAAGGTGGTCTTGCCGTGGTCGACGTGGCCAATAGTGCCTACGTTGACATGCGGTTTGTTACGTTCGAATTTTTCCTTAGCCATCTTGACCGTCTCCCATCAATGAATTGAGCGAGTCACGCCGCCATTAAAACAAAGGCAGATATATTCATATCTGCCTTCATTAAAGTGGAGCTCATGAGCGGATTTGAACCGCTGACCTCACCCTTACCAAGGGTGTGCTCTACCAACTGAGCTACATGAGCGAAACATTTCGCACAAACAGGAACCTGGAGCGGGCAGCGGGAATCGAACCCGCATCATCAGCTTGGAAGGCTGAGGTTCTACCACTGAACTATGCCCGCATAGCTTCCTGCATACGCTTGAATCTGGTGGAGGGGGAAGGATTCGAACCTTCGAAGTCGATGACGTCAGATTTACAGTCTGATCCCTTTGGCCGCTCGGGAACCCCTCCAAAAGGAGGCGGCATTTTCATTTCATGCCACCCTACTGTCAAGCATTTTCTCATTAAAAACTTGAGCTTAGCGCTTTTTGACAGCACCTCGACAAGGTCACCCCTGCAAGGCGGGCGCCATTCTATTCAAACTACCCTTTGGTTGCAATGGTTTCGCACGGCATTAATTGATGCTGCAACCCACTGAAATCTTTCGCCATTCCTTGGAGCATCGGCTCGTCGATCAAGCGTCGAGATTCCGGTGCCACTCGCAACCAGTAACTTCGCTGCGCTCGTGGCAACTCTCGTGTCAACGGCTCATAACCTGCATCCTGCAGACGCCGAACCACGCTTTGCGCAGAGTCGCCACGAGGGAATATCCCAAGAGAAATTCCATTGGCCAGATCCCCCTGAGCGATGATGTAGCTATCGATTTTCCTGGCCTGCAACTCCCTGAGCTGGCGCAGAGAGGCCTGTCGGGATGCCAGCGGCGCCAGATAGACCCAATAGTCGACACCTGCAGCCGCATCGATTGATCGAAGCTCGACCCTTATATCAAGAGACACCAGGCGTTGCTCCAACTGGCGCACCTGTACCTCCTGCTGAAAACCACCCAAGAATAAACAAGCTTCTCCACCCGCCACATGCTCTCGGGAAGGAACCTCTTTAGGAACCCCCTCACTCTCACTCAAAAGGCGGATATCCTGCTGACTGCCGCGATATGGCTCCATTGCAGGAACCTCCTTCGCGCGCAAAGGCACCTGCTGCTGATGCCAAACGTAATAGAAGAGATTGAGAACGAGAAAGAGCAGAAAAAACCAGCGCATAAGTGCCTCAAACACCCGGACAGGCTATAGCGAGACCGACGAAGACAAGCTCAGGAAAATGCTTGGAACTCGGCGGCACGACATCTTGCACAAGCAACGCATCCCCCCCGGTAAGGTAGATATCAAAGTCTTCCCCCCACCTACTCGTCGCGAAATCAATCTGCGTTTGTACAAAGCCGCGCAGCATCAGCGAACAACCACGCTCCACCGCTTCCGGGGTAGACGTTCCAGGAACGAGATCAAGCAAGGCCCGCTGGGCTTGATCATCATCGTAACGAATGCGCCTGGTATGCGTTCGAAGCTGATTGCGCATCATCGGTACGCCAGGGCAGATGTAGCCCCCCAAGTGTCGCCCCTCGACAGTAACGAAATCCGAAGTGATTGCAGTGCCAAGATCCAGAACGAGGCATGCCCGACGAGATAAAGAATAAGCCCCTACCACTGCCAACCATCGATCCAGGCCGAGCCGCATATAATCGTCATAGCCATTCTGGACGCCTGCAAGCTCCAGAGCCGGCTTAGCGCAGCATACGTCCACGCTAAAAGTCACTTTAATCAACGCGACGAGGACAGCCGTCTCATCATCGCTGCGCACACTAACGAGACGGCATCCCGCCAAGCCCAGGCTCGAGAACCCCGATACCGCAGCAACCAGCTCCTCATTAGAGGAAACAGTTCCACCAGCAAGCCTCTCGCCCCGCTCCTGAGATAAAAGACGCCACTTGATCAGGCTATTTCCGCAGTCGAGCTCAAGAATCATTGCGCAACCTCAAACTTAGCTCTCCACCACTAAAGCGCTGCTCCGAACCATCAACCAACAATCGCAAGGCACCTTGGTCATCAACCCCCAGGATCACCCCATCGATCGCGCGAGCCCCCATCTGCAGAGATACTTCAGCCCCCTGCCAAAGATGCGACGCCTCCCATTCAGCTCTAATTGAAGGAAAGCCTTCAGACTCATGATGCTTAAGATAGCCATGCAGATGCTTAGCAAGAGACAACGCAAAATCCGTCCGTTCCAGCAACCGACCAAGACAACTACGCAAAGATGTCCAAGGCTGGGAGATGGAGTCGCAACGGGTCGCCGTCATATTCACGTTGACCCCGATCCCCACTACGACTTGACAGCTTCCAGCGGGGTCCCCGGAAAGCTCAATCAAGATGCCCGCGATTTTCTGCCCATTTACCAGAAGATCATTCGGCCACTTCAGCCCAGCACCGATACAACCCGCGCCTTCCAACGCACGCAGCACCGCCAACCCGACTGTCAGGCTCAACCCCTCGAGCAACTGCGCACCACCCTCATGATGAAACCCAAGACTGAAATAAAGGTTTTCCCCATAAGGGCTCGCCCAGACACGACCGCGCCGACCTCGACCACTGATCTGCTGCTCGGCAACCACCAGCAACGGCCCGTCATTGCCCGCAGACAACCTGCGCAAAACCTCTGCATTGGTAGAGTCGACAGACTCAAGCAGGGCAGCTTGCCAACCTAGATGGGAAATACCAGCCGAAAGGCGCTGCCGATCAAGCAAACTGACAGGAGATGACAGCCGATAGCCTCGCCCGCGAACGCTATGAATATCGAGCCCCAAATCGCCTCGCAGAGAGTTCAAGCGCTTCCAGATCGCCGCCCGACTAATACCAAGCACACGACCAATATCTTCACCTGAGTGAAACTCACCATCCTGAAGAATTTCGAGAACCTTACGCATAACCGCCAGCCTTTCGAAGAGTGGCGCATGATAGCGATCCGAAGCTGATCCCGACAGTAGCGCCGCAACAGGCCCGTTGGCTGATATTTTCCCTCGCCC
>NZ_CBFFRH010000020.1:0-32490 GCF_965644255.1 Pseudomonas sp. LRF_L74
ACCTCCAAGTCACCAGTGCAGCCACCACAGCCGAACTGGTTGCGCTAACGCGCAACGCGCCATGCCTGGCGCACCAAAAAAAGGGGCGACCGAAGTCGCCCTAAATGCCTTGCGTGCCCCGTGTCGGGAAGGACTAGCTCCGCTTGTTCTTGCGGGCGTCCTTCCAGATGAATATGCCGATGCCTGCAACGAAGGCGAATAGCAGGGCGACCGTGCCGATACCGGCGATTACCACTGTGTCGACGTACATGGCCGCCTCCCTCTTCGTGCGTACCGTTGCGTTGGAAGAAAGGTAAGGCTATCGGCGGGGGCGGAAATTGATCGGGATCAATTTCAGGATGGAGCGGAGGGAGAAGCGTAGCGGCTGTTGATTCAGGTCAAGTTAAAGCTGGAAGCCAGAAGCCGGAGGCTTGAAGAGGAAAGCTGAATCCGAGGAAAAACCGGCCCTGCCCCACTCATGACTTCTTTTTCTTGCCCTTCTTCTTTCCTTTGGGCAATGGCAGAGCCTGCTCGAAAGCCTGGCGCATCTCATCCAGTTTCTTGTCATGCAAATCATGGATGCG
The DNA here is from genome assembly GCF_965644255.1 of Pseudomonas sp. LRF_L74. Classification (NCBI taxonomy): domain Bacteria; kingdom Pseudomonadati; phylum Pseudomonadota; class Gammaproteobacteria; order Pseudomonadales; family Pseudomonadaceae; genus Pseudomonas; species Pseudomonas sp. LRF_L74. Next base: position 564 of record NZ_CBFFRH010000020.1, read on the forward strand.
CTTGCCGCGCTCCGCGCCAAAATCGATGACCGTTACGTTGTCGTCATTACTCATGCGGGTATCCGAACCAGACGGAAAGTGAGATTGATGCGTGGTGCAACCGCTTTACGGGTCTTGGCCACCTGATGCTGCCAATGATGCTGTGTCGCGCCGCGCATGACCAGCAGCGAACCGTGGCTCAGCTCGAGGGAATGCTCGATACGCTGACTGCCCTTGCGGCGTAGATCGAAGCGACGCGTACCACCGAGATTGAGCGAGGCGATCAGCGGGTTTTGCCCAAGCACGGCTTCTTCATCGCTGTGCCAGCCCATGGAATCGGCGCCATCGCGATAATGATTGATCAGCACGCCGTTGAGCGCCTGCCCCACCCCGTCTTCGACACGCTGGCGAATCTCCGCCAGCAGCGAAGTCCAGGCATTGGCTTGGTGATACAAGCCGGAATAGCCATAGCCCACGCCAGGATCGCCATACCAGGCCAGCAGGCGCGGCACCGGATAGGCCCGGCCATGCAGGAAAACCTCAGGCTGCTGCCAGGGCGTCTCCACCAGCAGACGGGACAGCCATTCGTCGGCCAATGGGCCGGGGAGCCAATGCGGACGGAAATCCAGCTCGGCATCGGCCAGTTGCAAGGGGATATCGGCAAACAGATCCACGGCAGTCATCGACCCAACATCAGGAACCTGATTGTGCCGCGCTCAGACCTCCACATCTACCCAGAGCCCCTGACGCGGCAGTTCTTCGAGCAGCGCTTCGTCCTCCTCCTCGACCTCACCTTCCGCCAGAGCTTCGGCAGTGTAGCCATGTCGTTGGCGCCTGCGCTGTTCATCGCGCAGCAGCTCTTCGGTCTCCTGCGGATGGCGCTTGTCCAGCTCGACTTCGGCTTCCTTGGCGCTTTCGCTCGCGGGCGCCACCGGCGCGATATCCGGACGCGGTCGCACCACGTCCTGCTGGGCGGTTACGGGAGCCAGGCTATGGGGTATGGGCAACAGCATCGTTTATACCTCCGCTGATAGCACTGTCGGCATGCCGGCCTGGAACTTTAGCGACGCCCGCCAAATTTCCGCCAACCGGAAAAGCCAATGACGACTATTCGGCACAATCTATACTTTCGACTCGATGCACCCTCGCTGATTCAACGGCAGGTGCCGAGTGCCATCGCTCTGCACGCGCCATTCGGCTAACATACGGCGCTTTTTTGCAGTCGGGACAATTCATTTCATGGCAAGCGGCACGGCACCCCAGTACCAACCCGGTCAACGCTGGATCAGCGACAGTGAGGCCGAGCTCGGCCTGGGCACCATTCTCACCTCGGACGGCCGCCTGCTGACCGTGCTCTATCCCGCTACCGGCGAGACCCGCCAGTATTCGTTGCGCAATGCCCCGTTGACCCGCGTGCGCTTCGCACCTGGCGACGAAATCACCCATTTCGAAGGCTGGAAGATGACCGTCCAGGAAGTCGAGGATATCGACGGTCTGCTGGTCTATCACGGCTTCGACGCCCAGCATCAGCCGCACACCCTGCCGGAAACCCAGCTGTCCAACTTCATCCAGTTCCGCCTGGCCAGCGACCGCCTGTTCGCCGGGCAGATCGACCCGCTGAGCTGGTTCGCCCTGCGTTATCACACCCTCGATCACCAGAGCCGCCTGCTCCAGTCGTCACTCTGGGGGCTCGGCGGCGCTCGCGCCCAGCCTATCGCCCACCAGTTGCACATCGCCCGCGAAGTCGCTGATCGCATCGCGCCACGCGTCCTGCTGGCCGATGAAGTGGGCCTGGGCAAGACCATCGAGGCCGGCCTGGTCATCCATCGCCAACTCTTATCAGGCCGCGCCAGCCGCGTACTGATCGTGGTGCCGGAAAACCTCCAGCACCAGTGGCTGGTGGAAATGCGCCGCCGCTTCAACCTGCAGGTCGCGCTGTTCGATGCCGAGCGCTTCGCCGAAAGCGATGCCAGCAACCCGTTCGAAGACACCCAACTGGCGCTGGTCGCCCTGGAATGGCTGAAAAACAGCGAGAAAGCCCAGGACGCCGCCTTCGCCGCCGGCTGGGACCTGCTGGTGGTGGACGAGGCTCATCACCTGGTCTGGCACCCGGAGCACGCCAGTGCCGAATACAGCCTGGTCGAACAACTCGCCGAAGTGATTCCGGGCGTGTTGCTGCTTACCGCCACCCCCGAGCAACTCGGTCTGGACAGTCACTTCGCCCGCCTGCGCCTGCTCGACCCCAGCCGCTTCCACGACCTGGACGCCTTCCGCGCCGAAAGCGCCAACTACCGACCGATCGCCGAAGCCGTGCAGGAACTGCTGGACGAAGGCCGCCTGTCGGACAAGGCCCACGCCACCATCGCCAACTTCCTCGGCGCCGAAGGCGAGGCCCTGCTGGCCGCCGTCGCCGACGGTGACAGCCAGGCCGCCGCGCGCCTGACCCGCGAACTGCTCGATCGCCACGGTACCGGGCGCCTGCTGTTCCGCAACACCCGTGCCGCCGTCCAGGGCTTCCCCGAGCGCGCGCTGCACCCGTACCCGCTGGCCAACCCGTCGGAGTACATGGAACTGCCCATTGGCGAACAGGCCGAGCTCTACCCGGAAGTCAGCTACCAGTCGCAGCAGGATGGCGAAGAGCAGCACTGGTGGAAGTTCGACCCACGCGTCGAGTGGCTGATCGACACCCTGAAGATGCTGAAGAAATTCAAGGTGCTGGTGATCTGCGCCCACGCGGAAACCGCCCTCGACCTGGCCGATGCCCTGCGCGTGCGCTCCGGTATTCCGGCCACCACCTTCCACGAAGGCATGAGCATTCTCGAACGCGACCGCGCCGCGGCCTACTTCGCCGACGAAGAGTTCGGCGCCCAGGTGTTGATCTGCTCGGAAATCGGCAGCGAAGGCCGCAACTTCCAGTTCAGCCATCACCTGGTGCTGTTCGACCTGCCAGCCCACCCCGACCTGCTCGAACAACGCATCGGCCGTCTTGACCGGATCGGCCAGAAACACACGATCCAGCTACATGTGCCGCATCTGGAAAACAGCCCGCAGCAACGCCTGTTCCAGTGGTATCACGAAGGCCTCAATGCCTTCCTCGCCACCTGCCCTACCGGCAACGCCTTGCAGCACCAGTTCGGCCCGCGCCTGCTGCCCCTGCTGGAAAGCGGTGACGACGACGCCTGGCAAGCCTTGCTCGGCGAAGCCATCGCCGAGCGCAAGCGCCTGGAAAGCGAGATGCACAGCGGCCGCGACCGCCTGCTGGAACTCAACTCCGGCGGTGCCAGCGGTGGCCGGCAACTGGTCGAAGACATCCACGAACAGGATGACCAGTACGCGCTGCCGATCTATATGGAAGAACTGTTCGACGCCTACGGCATCGACAGCGAAGACCACTCGGAAAACGCCTTGATCCTGCGCCCCAGCGAGAAGATGCTCGACGCCAGCTTCCCGCTGGGCGACGACGAAGGCGTGACCGTGACCTACGATCGCAACCAGGCCCTGGCCCGTGAGGACATGCAATTCCTGACCTGGGAACACCCCATGGTCCAGGGCGGCATGGATCTGGTGCTGTCCGGCTCGATGGGTAACACCGCCGTGGCGCTGATCAAGAACAAGGCGCTCAAGCCGGGCACCGTGCTCCTGGAACTGCTCTACGTCAGCGAAGTGGTCGCCCCGCGCGCCCTGCAGCTCGGCCGCTTCCTGCCCCCCGTGGCGCTGCGCTGCCTGCTCGACGGCAACGGCAACGACCTGGCCTCCAAGGTCGCCTTCGACACCCTGAACGACCAACTGGAAAGCGTACCGCGCGCCAGCGCCAACAAGTTCGTCCAGGCCCAGCGCGACGTTCTGGGCAAGCAGATCAACGCCGCCGAAGCCAAGGTTCAGCCACGCCACTCAAGCCGCGTCAGCGAAGCACGCCAGCGCTTCATCGATACCCTGGACGAGGAGATCGCTCGCCTGACCGCCCTGCAAAAGGTCAACCCGAGCGTGCGCGACAGCGAGATCGAAAGCCTGCGCAACCAACGCGAAAGCGGCCTGGGCTTCTTCGACAAGGCCGCCCTGCGCCTGGAAGCGATCCGGGTCCTGGTAGCCGGCTGAGCCAATCCGCAAGATCGAGAAGGCGACCATGGGTCGCCTTCTTTTTTTGTACTAGGGTCTCTTGCCACGCATCTTTTCGCCGATCAGCGCCATCTGCTCGTGGATCGCCTGCGGATTCCGTTGCTTGAGCTGCCAGGCCTGGCGCCCCTCCTCGTGCGGCAGGATCATGAACCGCCCGGCGCCGACCTCGTCGTAGATATAGGACGCCACGTCCGCCGCGCTGATCGGGCTGCCATCGAGCAGTTTCTGCACCTGCTGCTTCATCGCCGGCGTAGGCCCGCGGAAAGAGTCCAGCAGATTGGTCTGGAAGAACGACGGGCACACCACGTGCACCTTGACGCCATCCGGCTCCAGCTCGACCAGCAGGCTCTCCGAGAGAGCGACCACGCCGGCCTTGGCCACGTTGTAGTTACTCATCGCCGGCCCCTGCATCAGCGCTGCCATGGAGGCGATATTGATGATCGCGCCCTTGCTGGCCAGCAATAGCGGCAGGAACGCCTTGCAGCCCTTGACCACGCCCATCAGGTTGATCGACAACTGCCACTCCCAATCCTCCAGCGTCAATTCGCCGAAGAATCCCCCTGAGGCGACCCCCGCATTGTTCACCAGTACATCGAGCCCGGCGAAACGCTCAGCGCAAGCCTGGGCCAACGCCGTGAGCTGACTGTAGTCACGCACGTCACAACGCTGGATGAACCCATCGCCACCCGCTTCGCGAACCAGACGCAGGGTCTCGACGAGCCCTGCCTCATTGATGTCGGCCAAAGCCAGGCGCCAACCTTCTCGCGCCCAGCGCAGGGCCATCTCTCGCCCAAGGCCTGAACCGGCGCCGGTGATCATCATGCGCTTGCCCATCACTACCCTCGTCGTCACCCGCTGGAAATGGCTTGAGTGTAAACAAGCCCTCAATCCATGCCGCATTACATCATTGCGATGAATATCGGATGAGAAACAAAGCCTCTGAACAAGATTGGTTTTTATTTAACTAAGCAGCACGTCTGAATTATCGATTTATTTATTCACGCCAACTCAATCATCTCGCCACCCGCTCAATTTAACTTATTTATCCAAATCAATGATTTAGCTCGATACGCGGAAGATAAATATTCTTATTAATATTCAATTTTATATATTTTTCAATAACTTATGATTGACGCAAAACAACTTCAGCTGCAAACTTCCGCCCATCTTCACCGACTTGCCAGGGGCAACTTCCATGAAAGGCGACAAGAAAGTCATCCAACATCTGAACAAGGTCCTCGGCAATGAGTTGGTGGCGATCAACCAATACTTCCTGCATGCCCGCATGTACGAAGACTGGGGCCTGAACAAGCTCGGTGAACACGAATACCGCGAATCCATCGACGAGATGAAGCACGCCGACAAGCTGGTCAAGCGCATCCTGTTCCTCGAAGGCATCCCGAACCTGCAAGACCTTGGCAAGCTGATGATCGGCGAGAACACCAAGGAAATGCTCGCCAGCGACCTGCGCCTGGAACACAGCGCCGTTGCCGACCTGCGCGAAGCCATCGCCTACTGCGAAACCGCCGGCGACTATGCCAGCCGCGAACTGCTGGAAGACATTCTCGAAGCCGAGGAAGAGCACATCGACTGGCTGGAAACCCAGCTTGGCCTGATCGACAAGATCACCCTGGAAAACTACCTGCAGTCGCAAATGGAAGAGTGATCCACCGATGCAAGAAAAGCGGGGCCGGGTGAACGATCACCCGGCCCCGTTTTCGTTTGGCTCGCTCATACCGCTTTGCGCGCATGGTGCGCACGGCAGACGCAAAAGAAAACCCCGCGAAGGTATGCACCTTCGCGGGGTTTTCATCACTCGCTGCTACAGGCCGGAAACCCGGCCGAGCATCAGGCCGGGGCCTGGGTACGGTTCTTGTAGGAGCCGTCGCGGGTGTCGATTTCGATCCAGTCGTCGATGTTGCAGAAGTCTGCAACCTTGACTTCGGTGCCGTTGCGCAGCTTGGCCGGCTTCATGACCTTGCCGGACGTGTCGCCACGGGCCGAGCCCTCGGTGTAGGTAATCTGGCGAACGATGGTGGTCGGCAGATCGACGGAGATCACTTTGCCTTCGAAGAACACGGCTTCGCAGACGTCGGTCATGCCTTCTTCGATGAACGGCAGGACGCTTTCCAGATCTTCGGCGCGCAGCTCGTAGGAGTTGTACTCCGGATCCATGAACACGTAGTCCTCACCATTGATGTAGGACAGGGTCACTTCCTTGCGCTCAAGGATGACCGGCTCCATCTTGTCGTCGGCCTTGTAGACGGTTTCGGTCTTGGAGCCGTTGATCAGGTTCTTCAGCTTCATCTTGACGATGGCGCTGTTGCGGCCGGACTTGGTGAACTCGGCCTTCTGGATCAGCCAAGGATGGCCGTCGATCAGGGCCACGCTGTTGGGCTTCATTTCTTGTGCAGTTTTCATGCGCGTATCCGAATTTGGATGGAGGTACGAATTTCTAGGCCGCGCATGATAGCCAATTTCGATGAAATTGCACCAGCGCCGTGGCCAGATCAGGCCGAACGGCCTGCTGCCGGCTCCAGTTTCGTGCCTGTTGCTGGCCGGCCTCCCATTCCATGGACAGCGCCCGCCAGGGCGTGCGCATGTCTTCCTGGGCATTCCAGGCTCGCCAGAAACCGTTCATCGCCGCATCAAGCGCAGACGATGTCCCCTCAAGGTAGCGCTGGAGAAAAGCCTCGAGCTTGGCCCAGTGGGCGCCCTCCTCTTGCGGGTAGATATGCCAGAGCATCGGACGCCCAGCCCATTGCGCGCGGACAAAGGAATCCTCGCCACGCACCGCGTTCAAGTCGCATGACCAGAGCAATCGATCGTAATCGTCCTGGGCCAGGAATGGCAGGACCTGGATCGACAGCTTGCCGCTGTCGGTCCGCCCGGCTTGCCAGCGCTGCAGGTCACCCAGGATTCGTCCTTCCGGCACCAGCAACTGAGTCGCCCGCGTATCGGCGGCCAATGCGTCCAGCCAACTGGCCAGGCCGGCATTCTCATAGGCGAACAGTGAGATCACCAGGGCGCCTGCCACGGGCTCCACGCCAATGCGCCGGAAAAAGGCATCGCGCTGCGCAGAATCGGCCTGAAACGCATCTCGCCGTGCAAGCAGGCCCTGTTCGCGCAACAATCCACCGGTCTTCTCGGTGAAACCGGGAAAGAAGAAGAACTTCTGCAAACCATCGGCCCGAGGCGAGCGCAGACCATGGCAACCTTCGACCCACTCCTCGGCACTAAGGTAGTCCAGATTGAGCCATAAGGGCCTGAATGACTGCGCCGCCATCGACCGCACGAATGCCTCGGGCAACTGGCAGGCAAACGCTTCGACGACCACATCCCCCGGCTCGGCCGGTGGCGTGGACGATGACCACAGGCAGACTTCCACGCCAGCATGCCATTGGCGCAAGGCCTGAATGTCGGCTTGGGGACAAAGCCTGGCGAACGCCGCCAGCTCATCCACCCACAGGCGTACGGCCTGACCGTGCTCGCCAGCCAGTTGCCGTGCCAGACGCCAGGTCACGCCAATATCGCCATAGTTGTCCACCACGGCACAGAAGATGTCCCACCGGGCCTGCATCGCCAACCTCCCACCGCAGAGCGCGCACCTTACACGAAAAGCACGAAAGAGCAGGAATCACGTCTATTCATACCAGTAACAACCAATCTTCAAGGATCGCTCCATGCCCAATAACCACCCTCAGCGCAACGCCATCGGCTTCTGGAAACTGGCCCTGGGTATCGCTTTCGGCCTCTGGCTGGGCGTCATCGCCATCGGCCTGACCGGGGCTCTGGCCTGGCAACACTTTATTGGCTCAGCCCTGCTCGACTCCGTTCCCAGCCAGGCGCCAGCCAATGATGCGAGCCAGGACATGTTCGATGCCTACAAGCGCAACCTGGCAGATATCCAGAAAAGGGACGAAGAAAAATCGGCCAATGCCGCCAAGTGCCAATTCTGGACCCAGCAAAACGCCACCGCGCCTAGCGCCAAGAGCCGCGCCAACGTGGAAACATTCTGTGAGCCACGGAAATGAGAAAGCCTCCTACGAAGACGAAATTTTCACATTCCCCAGCGTAGAGTTCGAACTGTCGAACCGATGCTCCCTTTGCCCCGCCACTGTGCGGGGCTCTTTCTTTCTGGCGTTTGCAAAATCCGCCAAGCGCCTCGCGTAACACCGGCGATACATTCTTTACCCTACCGATACCAAATTTTCGGGGATATGCTGGCCGGCACACAGTCGAAGCCACATCTATCCCGTAGTAATGGTGAATCCATGGTATCCAGAGTTTTCAAGATCGCCTTGTTGGCCGCTTTCGTCGGCCTGAGTGGCTGCTGGCCGTTCTTTCCGTTCGGTGGGCCGGGCGGCGGGCATGATGGCGGTGGGCACGGCGGGCCAGGGGGCGGACAAGACCGAGGCGGGCCGGGCAGCGGCGGCGGCGGCGAAGGACCGAGGTTCGAGCAACGCCGCTGACAACGCGGCTCTAAAGCTTCGAAAATCAAAAGGCGCGCCATTCGTGGCGCGCCTTTTTTCGATGCAAAAACCCACCAGGCAACCAGCGCGCAACACCAAAGCAAAAGCCAGGCGACGTCTCCCCCGATCATCTGCAGGACGCTCTGCGGTTGAATCCCCTGCACGATGAACAGTCATTAGACTGTACGACTCAGGCATTCATACGAGGCGAAGCATCATGCAAATACTCACCGCCAGCGAAGCGCGTACCAACCTAGTCTGCAGAATCCCACCAGCCGATCATGATTTAGGGCAAGCGCACTAATTCGGTACTCATTTCGGCTGAGGACTGGGAAGCGATCCAGGAAACACTGTATCTGCTGTCTGTTCCTGGAATGCGTGAATCCATCAAGGAAGGCATGGAAGAGTCTGTAGACGATTGTGCCAAGGAACTCGACTGGTGACTTGGCAGCTCGTATTTACGAAACAAGCCCAGAAAGACGCCAGTAAGCTTGCTGCAGCGGACTTGAAGGACAAGGCCTTGCTAGACGTGATAGAGGTAAACCCCTTCCAGCCCCTCCCCCTTACGAGAAACTGGTGGGCGATCTTTCCGGCGCGTATTCCAGGCGAATCAACATCCAGCACCGTCTCGTCTATCAGGCGCTACAGGCTGAGCAAGTGGTCAAGGTTCTGCGACTCTGGACTCGCTACGAATAAGTGCTTTCGACAGCCGACTGGGCCAGAAAGCAAAAAGCCCCGAAAACTTGTTAGCTTTCGGGGCTTCAGGTATTACGAAAGTGGCGGTGAAGAAGAGATTCGAACTCTTGATACGGTTTCCCGTATACACACTTTCCAGGCGTGCTCCTTCAACCGCTCGGACACTTCACCGGATCTCGCTGGACATACTGTCTGTCGAGGCGCGCTAATGTAGCCGAACAGTTCGACGAAAGCAAAACTTTTTTAACTGTTTCATGCGCTTACCGTCGGGCAGGGGCATACCTTGCGCTACCGCCGGGCAAGATGAACGTGACCAAAGAGTCAGTCTCGGCGCTTTACCGTCAGCCTTGTGCTGGGTAAGGTCGGCGCCACTTCCCTTCTCCCAGGCAGGAAAAAACATGAGCGACCTGATCAGCTATCACCTCGACGACGGCATCGCCACTTTGACCTTGAACAACGGCAAGGTGAATGCCATCTCGCCGGACATGGTCGCAGCTTTCAACGCGGCACTCGATCGCGCCGAGCAGGACCACGCGGTAGTGATCGTCACCGGCCAGCCAGGCATTCTTTCCGGTGGTTACGATCTCAAGGTAATGACTTCCAGCCCGGAGAATGCCGTGGCACTGGTCACCGCCGGCTCCACCCTGGCCCGACGCCTGCTGGCACATCCGTACCCGGTCATCGTTGCCTGCCCTGGCCACGCCATCGCCAAGGGGGCCTTCCTGCTGTTGTCGGCAGATTACCGTATCGGTGTCGAAGGCCCTTTCCATATCGGTCTGAACGAAGTGCAGATCGGCATGACCATGCACCATGCCGGCATTGAGCTGGCCCGCGATCGCCTGCGCAAATCGGCATTCCATCGCTCGGTGATCAATGGCGAACTGTTCGATCCACAGGGCGCCGTGGATGCCGGCTTCCTCGACAAAGTCGTCGAGCCTGGCCAATTGCTCGACACCGCCCTCGCAGCGGCCCAACAATTGAAGAAACTCAACATGGCCGCTCATCGCAACACCAAGCTCAAGGCTCGTGAAGGCCTGCTCGCAACCCTGCAGCATGCCATCGAGCAGGACAAGCAATATAAAGGCTGAAGCCCACGGTTCTGACTCGACGGTTTGCAGCTTGCCGCCTCTCAGTGCACAGCCGTACACTGCGGCACCTGCCACCGTCGAGTCACCCCGATGCTTTTTCTTGCCCGCATGTTGTTGTTGGGAATCCACTTCCTCGTCGCCGGCATACTTGGGCTACTGGTCGGCCTGTGTCGCCCCTTCGACCCGGACAACAGCCGCATCTGCGCACGCTTCTATGCGGTGCCGGCCCTGTGGCTGATGCGTCTCAAGTTCAAGGCCGACATGCGCAGCGTGCTGGAACAGAAACAGACCTGCGTGATCATCGCCAACCACCAGTCCAACTACGACCTTTATGTGCTCGGTCGGGTGGTGCCGCGCCGCACCGTGAGCATGGGTAAAAAAAGCCTGAAGTGGGTGCCCTTGTTCGGCCAGGTCTATTGGCTGGCCGGCAACGTCCTGGTCGATCGCGGCAACGCTCGCGCCGCACGCAGAGCCGTCACCGCAACGACCCACGCCCTGCAGCACGACGACACCTCGATCTGGGTTTTCCCGGAAGGCACCCGCAGCCAGGGCCGTGGCCTGCTGCCATTCAAGAAAGGCGCCTTCCAGATGGCCATCGCCGCGGGCGTGCCGATCATCCCAGTGTGTGTCAGCAGCTACGTCCGGCATCTTCGCGTTAACCGCTGGACCAGCGGACAAGTGGAACTGCGCGCCCTCCCGGCCATTCCTACCGAAGGCATGAGCAACGCCGACATCCCTGCGCTGATCGAACGCTGCCACGGGCAGATGCGGCAATGCATTGCGGAGATGGATGAACGGATCGCCGCCGGCTGACCCAGCACGCATGGGTTAAGCTGGCCTCATCGTTTTACCGAGGAGCCCCCATGGATCATGTGATTGCCGCAGCCGCCTACCACAAGGGCCGAAAAACCGCCGATATCCAGCTCGACGAGGGTCGCCAATGGGCGCTCAAGCCCGACCACTTCGTCTGGATCGGCCTGCGCGACCCAGGCAGTGCCGAATTCGAAATCCTGCGACAACAGTTCGGCCTGCATGAACTGGCCCTGGAAGATGCCATCGCCCAGCATACCCGGGCCAAGCTGGAGACCTTCGGCGACGCGCTGTTCCTGCTGATCTATTCACCGATCAAGGACAACGGCAAGCTGGAGTTCGTCGAAACCCAGGTATTTGCCGGCAAGGGCTACGTGATCAGCGCACGCTATGGCAACTCCCAGTCATACAGCGCTGTCCGTCAGCGTTGCGAAGCGCGCCCGCTGCTGCTGGAGCATGGCGAGGATTTCGTTCTCTATGCGCTGCTGGCGTTCGTCATCGAGAACTACCGCCCGCTGCTGGACGACATTCATGGGCAACTCGAGGATCTCGAACAGAACGTGCTCAGCCGCCCGATCGACCAGCGCGACGTCGAGCAGATCCACGCCCTGCGTCGCGATGTGCTGCGGCTGCGCCGCCAGGTGGCGCCCATCGCGGAGATCTGCCAGGAGCTGCAACAACTGGAGTTTCCCTTCATCGACAAGCACATGCGCCCGTATTTCCGCGACATCGCCATTCATGTCAATCGGCTGCTGGAAGACCTCACCGGGCTGCGGGAAATGGCCGATCACGCAGTCGAACTCGGCCTGCTCCTGGAGTCCTCGCGACAGAGCCTGACCCAGCGAAAGTTCGCCGCCTGGGCGGCGATCCTGGCCTTTCCAACCGCCGTGGCAGGCATCTACGGCATGAACTTCCAGAACATGCCAGAGTTGACCTGGCACTACGGCTATTTCGGCGTGCTGGGCCTGATCGGAGTCGGTTGTAGCGCGCTCTTCGTCAACTTCAAGCGAATGGGCTGGCTATAAACCGCAAGCCCTGCCCTCGCTTCAAGCTTCCAGCTATTTGTGCCCCACGAAGCGCATCATCCACTCGGCTACCGTGGCGCCATGGTGCTCATGCTCCAGGCCGGCGACAGCAGTCCTGTAGGTTGGTTCGCCAATGCATTTCTGGCGGATATCGAGCAACGCCCGGGAATATTCGGGAACGAACTCGGGATGCCCCTGGAAGCACAAGACCTGGTCGCCGATGCAATAGGCCGCGTGTGCGCAGAACGGGCTGGATGCCAGTAGCGTAGCGTTCTCGGGCAATGCGGTGACCTGGTCCTGGTGACTGATCAACAAGGTCAGCCCATCCAGCGCCGGGGTCATCCAGGGCGCCTGGTGATGCAGTTGGTAGTTATGGATACCCACGCCCCAGCCACCGCTGGCACGCTCTGCGCGCCCCCCGAAAAGCAGCGCGAGCAACTGGTGGCCGAAGCAGACCCCCAGCAGTTTGTCTCCCGCAGCGTAACGCTCGCGCAGATAGTCCTTGAGCACCTGGATCCAGGCCTCGGGACCGAAGGAGTCGGCCTTGCTACCGGTGACCAGGTAGGCATCGAAGCGCTCGTCCCGTGCCGGGTAGTCGCCCTCCATGACGTTGTAGATCACGAACTGCGCCGGAATCGGCTGCTTGGCGAACAGACGCTGGAACATCGCGCCATAGCCTACATAGGGATCGAGCAGTTCGGGGCGGAGAACATCGGTTTCAAGGATGCAGATACGCAGTGACATGGGCGTGGATTACCTGAAGCGGAAGACGGAGCAGGCGTAAAGCGTGCCCTGAACAACCGCGCCATGCAACAGCCATCATCATGCGCCACCGTCACGTCTGGGCAACGAAAGCCAGGGTCATGATGCTCCCTGCCTACCACTCTGGGAGACCGCCATGAGCCCTTGTGCCGCACGATCGCTTCACGGCTGGAGAGCGTCCGCAACCTCATTGCCCAGGTAACGGGCGAGAATACGGTGCCAGCGTCCATCGCTGATCATGCTGCCGAATGCCTGTGCCATCTCCCTGCGCATTTCACTGGCCCCCACCAGCACCGGGCTGCCGGCGATGTAGCTGCGAGTCACGCTGACCGGACGCCCCATACTGATCGACTGCCCGGAATAACCAAGCAAACGCCACAGATAATGGACTCGCAGATCGATCTCGTACCAGGACTTGACCCGGCCACTCTCCAGCATGCGCGCCGCCTGCTCGGGCTCGTTGACCTCGACGACCACCTGGTCCGCGGCCTTGAGCAGTTGCAATTCCTGGGCACGTGGCGTACCGCCCATGACCACCACCGGGCCGGCATGCAGCGCTTCGCTCAGGCTGTCGTAACGCTCGCCACGGCTGACCAGAACATAGGACGTCGGCACCACGTCGAGCAGCCAGACGAAATCATCCTCACGCTCATTGATGCGCCCGAGGTTGAGCACGATGCCATTCGGGTCCCTGGCCGCCTCCAGTTGCACGCGCCGCCAGGGCACACTGATGTAGTGGCAATCACGCTGCAGGCGGGCACACATCACCTGCATCACCTCACCGAAGATGCCACGGTTGGCGTCGGCATGGGGCATCTGCCCCTGTCCGACATAGATGTTAAGCGGCTCATCGGCCCCTGCCGAGCCCATGGCCAATACGAGCACCATGCCAATCGGCGCCAGCAATCGCTCCAACACAAATCCATCCCCTGCTGCGCTGCCAACGATAGGTGAGCCATGATCGTTCCGGGGCCTGTCGACGTTCCAACCGCCTACCGAATAGCGGTGGCCTTGGGCGAAGCGACACAAGCGCCAGACAAACTAAACCGACGCGCGACAGAGGGAAACACCTCATGCAGAAAAACAAAAGTCGGACAAACGGTCACGCCACCAGGAAAACGCTCAAGGCGTCTGGACCGGGCTCTCCGCCCCACCGCTGCGCTATGGATAACCACAGGCTATTTGAAGTTCACCGCATTGCAACGATTTTGTATAAGAAAACAGATACGCCCCCCTAGATTTATGTCATGCAGCAGTCATCGCCGGGCATGCCGGGGTGGCTTATTCCTCATGCCAAGGTGTGTGCCCATGGCACGTCACCAACAAGAACAAAGGCATCATCATGTTCAAGCACAGCAAATGCCGCCAGGCGGGCCTCATTGTCATTGCCATTACCCTGGTGCTGATCCTGCCCAACCTGCCCCGCTTCTTCATGTGAAGCCACGCATAACTGGCCATCGGGCATGATAGGGTCTGCTATCGCCGCCCTCGATCTGGTCCCCATGCGTCTTCTTTCGTTTCTCCTGCTCGCCCTTCTGGCTCAAACCACGACTGCCGCCAGCCTGACCATCGAACTGGATAACGGCTCACGCACCTGGAGCGCAGAGGAACTGCTTGCCCTGCCCCAGACACAGAGCATTCATATCGTCGATGACGTGGCCTACAAGCGCGACATGGATTACCGCGCGATCCCCCTCGCCGTTCTGCTGACGGGGCTCGAAGCGGGAGACCACCTTCAGGTCGTGGCCCTGGACGGATTCGCTGCCGAGCTGCCAGCCGCGCCATTGCTCTCCAGCCAGGGCGCGCAGGCCTGGCTGGCCATTGAGGAAGAAAACCAGCCCTGGCCGGCACTGGCACCGGGAAAACCTGGTGCGGGACCGTTCTACCTGGTCTGGAGCAATCCACAGGCTGGCCAGATCGGTCCGGAACAGTGGCCATTCCAGGTCGCCCGAATTCGCCAACTGGGCACGCTGGAGGAACGCTTTCCGACATTGCTGCCAGCCAGCGATGCCAGTGACGATGTCCGTGCCGGCTTCGCCCAGTTCCAGAAGAACTGCCTGGCATGCCACCGGCTCAACGGCGCGGGCGACTCACAGTTCGGCCCGGACCTGAACCTGCCACACAACCCCACTGAATATTTCACCGCACCCTATCTGCGGCAGTACATTCGCGACCCACAAAGCCTGCGCCATTGGCCACAGGCACGCATGCCGGGCTTCAGTAGCCAGGTGCTCAGCGATCCGCAGCTGGAACAGATTCTTGCCTATCTGGGCCACATGGCAACGCGCAAGCAGCCACCGGCTCAGTTCCAGTAATCGTCCGGCGTGGACGGCAACTCGTTGAGCAGTTGCCGCAACCCGCTGCCCCACTGCTGGCGGATGCCCTCGAAATAGGCATCGCCCTCCTCGATCCGGAACCCGGCGGGAATCACCAGGCTGTCGGTCTTGTACACCAGGATATCCAGGGGCATGCCGACCGACAGGTTGCTGCGGATGGTCGAGTCGAAGGAAATCAGCGCGCAACGCAGGGCCTGGGGCAATGGCGTGTCATGCGTCAGCGCGCGGTCGAGAATCGGCTTGCCGTACTTGCTCTCGCCAATCTGGAAGAACGGCGTGTCCTGGGTGGCGACGATGAAGTTGCCTTGCGGGTAGATGTTATAGAGCTGCGCAGCCTGCCCCTGGATCTGCCCGCCCAGCAGGAACGAGCAACCGAGATCGACGCCCTGGGTCTGGAGCGACGAATCGCGCTCCAGCACCTCGCGCAACGTG
The DNA here is from genome assembly GCF_965644255.1 of Pseudomonas sp. LRF_L74. Taxonomy (NCBI): domain Bacteria; kingdom Pseudomonadati; phylum Pseudomonadota; class Gammaproteobacteria; order Pseudomonadales; family Pseudomonadaceae; genus Pseudomonas; species Pseudomonas sp. LRF_L74. Next base: position 16,280 of record NZ_CBFFRH010000020.1, read on the forward strand.
GCGCCAACCAATGCCGCCGCCTCGAACAGGGTCGAGACATTGTGCAGATGACTGCCCTCGCCATCGATCCTGAGTCGCAGCAGGTTGACCACCGACTGCGAGGTGGCGAGGTTGCCAGCGCTCTGCAACACGATCAGGCGTTGGCCGGACACGCCGAACACATGCAATTTGCGGAAGATGGCAATGTGATCGACACCCGCATTGGTACGGGTGTCGGAAACGAATACCAGGCCATCGGCCAGGTTCAGGGCCACGCAGTAGGTCATGCTTCACCTGTTGATGACGCACGCAGCTCCTGGCAGAAAATCACTGCTGCTGGAGCAACGGCAGGGATGCCACCTTAACCCGTGCGTGCATCTGCTCGCCACCGCCACCACGACGCGTACCACGGATCGGGCAGGCATCCAGGTAATCGAGGCCGACCGCCAGCTTCAGGTGCCGCTGCGGGCGGGCGAGCTGGTTGGTCACGTCGAAGCTGTACCAGGCATCGGCGACCCAGGCCTCCGCCCAGGCATGGCTGACCAGTTGCCGGTCCGCCTCGCTGTAGAGATAGCCGGAAATGAACCGCGCCGGAATACCCAGGCTACGCGCGCAGGCCAGGAAGGCATGGGTGTGATCCTGGCAGACCCCGACCCGCCCGGCGAAGGCCTCGGCCGCGGTGCTTTCGATTTCGGTCGCCCCCGGCATGAAACTCATCTGCTCATGCAACCCGTGCATCAGCTCGATCAGCCCATTACGGTCGCGCCGCTCACCACACCGCTGCCTGGCGAACGCTTGCAGGGCATCGTCGGCCTGGGTCAGGCGGGTGAAACGCAGGTAAGGCAGCGGCGAGTGATCATCGCGCTCACACTCGCTGCGTTCGTCGATTTCCACCTCGCCGCGCGCGCCGATCACCAGCATCTCGTGCGGCTCGTCGATGGTCAGCACGTGCAGGATGTTACCAAACGGGTCGATCTGCGCACGCACCGGGCGCGGCAGTTCGAGTTCCCAGTCGATCACCTGCTGTCGAGCGCTGGCCTGGGGCGTCATGCGCAGGTACTGGATGCTGGTGCGCACCTGATCGTCATAGCGGTAGGTGGTGTCATGCTGGATCGAGAGTTTCATACGACCTCCAGATAAGAGGTGTGGATAGCGCTGCCCAACTGCCGGACGAGCAGGATGAAATCGGTAAGCCAGACGTGCAGCCCCTCGTCGAGGACCTCGTCGACACTGGTGTAGCGCAGGCGCGCATCGAGTTCGGCGGCCATGCGCTGGGCCGGCCTGCCGTTCTCGCCCGGCAGGCCGGAGAGCATCAGGTTCAACTCTTCCATGCAGGACCGTAGCGAACGCGGCACTTCCGGGCGCAACAGCAGCAGTTCGGCGATCTTGCGTGTACGTGGCGAGCCCCGGTAGATCTCGGTGAAAGCCTCGAACGACGACAGCGCGCGCAGCAAGGCGCTCCACTCATAGTAGCCACGGGCCGAGGTGTCACTGACTTCGTCAGCGGCCTCGCCGAGCATCTCGTAGCGCGCGTCGAGCAGGCGCAGGGTGTTGTCGGCCCGTTCGAGGAAGGTTCCCAGGCGGATGAAACGATAGGCTTCGCCACGCATGATGGTGCCGAACGTCGCACCGCGGAACAGGTGCGAACGCTCCTTGACCCATTCGCAGAAGCGGCTGATGCCATAGCGTCCCAGGCCCTGGGCAGCGATGCCACGGATTTCCAGCCAGGTGGCGTTGATGTTTTCCCACATGTCCGCGGTGATGCGGCCGCGCACTGCATGGGCATTGGCTCGTGCCGCCTGCAGGCAGCAATAGATGCTCGCCGGGTTGTCGGCATCGAGGGCGAAGAAATGCAGCATTCGCTCGGCATGCAATTGGCCGTGGCGTTCGAGGTAGTCATCCATGGTGCCGGTGATCAGCAGCGGCATGGCCAACTCATCGAGGCCATCGCCACGACCATCCTGGGGCATCAACGACAGCGAGTAGCTGACGTCGAGCATGCGCGCCAGGTTCTCGGCGCGCTCCAGGTAGCGGGACATCCAGAACAGATCGGAGGCGGTTCTACTCAGCATGCTCAGTCCTCCACCACCCAGGTGTCCTTGGTTCCGCCGCCTTGCGACGAGTTGACCACCAGCGAGCCCTCGCGTAGCGCCACGCGGGTCAGCCCCCCCGGTACCAGTCGTGTTTCACGACCGGACAGGACGAAGGGACGCAGGTCGATGTGCCGTGGTGCCACACCGCTTTCAACGAAGGTCGGGCAGGTCGACAAGGACAGCGTCGGCTGGGCGATGTAGGCCTCGGGGCGGGCTTTCAGGCGTTCACGGAAAGCCTCGATCTCGGCCTTGCTCGCCGCCGGTCCGACCAGCATGCCGTAGCCGCCCGAGCCCTGGGTTTCCTTGACCACCAGCTCGGGCAAGTGCGCCAACACATGGGACAGTTCCTCGGGCTTGCGGCATTGCCAGGTCGGTACATTCTTCAGGATCGGCTCCTCGCTCAAGTAGAAGCGGATCATCTCGCCCACGTAGGGGTAGATCGACTTGTCGTCGGCGACGCCGGTGCCGACCGCGTTGGCCAGCACCACGTTGCCAGCGCGGTAGGACGCCAGCAGCCCCGGCACGCCGAGCATGGACTCGGGATTGAAGGCCAGTGGGTCGAGGAAGGCATCGTCGAGGCGGCGATAGATCACATCGACCTGTTGTGGCCCCGCCGTGGTGCGCATGTAGACCCGCTCGTCGCGCACCAACAGGTCGGCGCCCTCGACCAGTTCCACGCCCATCTCGCGCGCCAGGAAGGCATGTTCGAAATAGGCGCTGTTGAAACGCCCAGGCGTGAGCACCACGACGCTGGGATTATCCAGCGGGCTGGAGCTTTTCAGGGTGTCGAGCAGCAGGCTCGGATAATGGTCGATGGGCGCCACCCGCTGCCTGGAAAACAGCTCGGGGAACAGGCGCATCATCATCTTGCGGTCTTCGAGCATGTAGCTCACGCCGCTGGGCGTGCGCAGGTTGTCTTCCAGCACGTAATAGCTACCGTCGCCATCGCGAACCAGGTCGACACCGGCGATGTGCGCATAGATGTCACGGTGCAGGTCGAGCCCCTGCATTGCCAGTTGGTAGCCCTCGTTGACCAGCACCTGCTCGGCCGGAACGATGCCGGCCTTGATGATGCGCTGGTCGTGATAGAGATCGGCGAGAAACATGTTCAACGCCTTGACCCGCTGAATGCAGCCGGTCTCGACGATGCGCCACTCGCTGGCCGGGATGCTGCGCGGAATGGTGTCGAACGGAATCAACCGCTCGGTGCCCTGCTCGTCCCCATAGAGGGTGAAGGTGATGCCGGCACGATGGAACAGCAGATCAGCCTCGCGACGACGCTGGGCATGCTGCTCTTCCGGCGTCTCGGCGAGCCAACGGGCGAATTCACGGTAATGCGGGCGGATCGAACCGCTCGCGTCATACATTTCGTCATAAAAGGTGCGGGCCATGCCGTACTCCTTGTCACCCGGACAGAACAGATATCGCAAGGCTCGTGCCACTAATTTAATTCTTATAAATCAATTAGTTAGCAATAAACAATATGTTCAACGCACCAATTCGGGGCATCGCTTGCGCCCACGAAACAGCCAGCGCCCCAATGGGTGGCAGAGATCCTCTCCCCCGCGCCACGCAAAGGGTGTTGCCGCTGGACGGCAAGCTCTCCTCATGAGGCCGTCGAAAATCGCCCTTGGTTCAAGGATTTTTCAGACTCATCAGCAACTTGAAGGTGAAGGTTTAGCTGCGAAAAAACCAAGCCGCCACCTGCCCGAGGCAGGAAGCGGCTACAGAACGTGTCAGAGTGGCCCCCGAAGCCAGGGCGCCACCCAGTTGCTCAGCTCGATTGCGCCAGGCTTTGTGCCAGGTCGGCCAGTTCACGGTTGGCCACGGCATACATGGCGTAGTCCGTGCCGGTCGCCGCGCGCAGCTCGGCCAGCATATTCAGCCAGCGCTGCACCAGTACCTTGCGCTGCTCCAGCCAGAAGGCGACGCGTTCCTCGATATCCACCGGGCCACCCTCCAGTTGCAGCACGGCGATGGTGATCGCCCGCTGCTGGCCGTCCAGGTCATCGCGGAACGCCTCGCGTGCCAGCGCCTGCCAGTTGTTTTCCACCGGCAGGCTGGTGACCTGTTGCAGATACCAGCCCAGCTCCAGCGCACCGCCAACGGCGAAGTAGGCCGTGGCCACCTCGCTCGCCGGCTTGCCGGTGACGTCCGAAGCCTCGATGATCGGCAGCAACGTATAGAGATGACTGGTGCCCGCCACCACCCGCGAGAGCAATTCCGGCACACCAGACTCGACATAGCCCTGGTAACGGCTGAGCCACTGCTCGCGCGCCGGCCCCTCCAGCAATTCGTCGAGGCGTACCGCCAGCTCGGCGACGCGCGGGCCGAAGTGACCGACGTCACGCGCCGCGTCCAGCTCGTTGCGCCGGCTGCGCAGGAACCAGCGAGTAGCGCGCCGTACCAGGCGCATCAACTCATCCATCAGGTGCAATTGCAGATCGGCCGGCACCTGGTGATCCAGCGCTTCGATCTTGCGCCACCAGTGCGGCAGGTGGAACACGTCACGCACGATCACATAGGCGCCGGCGACGTTGGCCGCGGTCATGCCAGTGGACTCTTTCAAGCGCTGGACGAAGGTGATGCCGACCCGATTGACCAGATCGTTGGCGATCTGCGTACTGACGATCTCGCGCTTCAGGCGATGGCGGCGCATGGCTTCGCTGAAGTCCTGGCTGAGCCGCGCCGGGAACGCCGTGGCGATTTCCTGGGCCAGGTACTCGTCATCCGGCAGTGAGGATTTGAGCAGCGCCTCCTTGAGGTCGATCTTGCTGTAGGAAATCAGCACCGACAGTTCCGGACGGGTCAGGCCACGGCCGTTGGCGGCCCGCTCGTTCAGTTCGTCGTCGGACGGCAGGAACTCCAGGGCCCGGTCGAGTTTGCCGGCCGCCTCCAGGGCGGCCATCAACCGCTTGTACTCGGCGCCACGCTCGCGGGCGCGGCGCTCAGCCAGGGAAAGCGCCTGGGTCTGCCGGTAGTTGTTGCCCAGCACCAGGTTGCCCACCGCCTCGGTCATTTCCGCCAGCAGGGTGTTGCGCTGCTTGCCGGTCATGTCGCCGGCGCTGACGATCTCGCCCAGGAGTATCTTGATGTTCACCTCGTGGTCGGAGCAGTCCACGCCGCCGGCGTTATCGATGAAGTCGGTGTTGCTGGCACCGCCCCCCAGGCAGAACTCGACGCGGCCGAGCTGGGTCATGCCCAGGTTGCCGCCCTCGCCCACCACCTTGGCACGCAACTCGCGGCCATCGACACGCAAGGCGTCGTTGGCCTTGTCGCCGACATCGGCATGGCTCTCCCTGCTCGATTTGACGTAGGTGCCGATGCCGCCGTTCCAGATCAGGTCCACCGGCGCCTTGAGCAAGGCGTTGAGCAGTTCGTTGGGGGTCAGGCGGTCGGCCTGGATATCGAAGCGCGCTTTCATCTGCGGGCTGATGGCGATGCTCTTGGCACTGCGCAGGAAGATACCGCCGCCCTCGGAAATCAGCTTGGCGTCGTAATCGCTCCAGGCCGAGCGCGGCAGGTCGAACAGGCGCTTGCGTTCGAGGAAGCTCTTCGCCGCATCCGGATTCGGGTCGATGAAGATGTGCAGGTGGTTGAACGCCGCCACCAGTTGCAGCGTCTCGGACAACAACAGGCCATTGCCGAATACGTCGCCGGCCATGTCGCCGATGCCGATGACGGTGACGTTGTCCTTCTGCACATCGATGCCACGCTCGCGGAAATGCCGCTGCACCGAGACCCAGCCGCCCTTGGCGGTGATCCCCATGCCCTTGTGGTCATAACCGGCCGAGCCGCCGGAGGCGAAGGCGTCGCCGAGCCAGAAGCCGTACTCCAGGGCGATGCCGTTGGCAATGTCGGAGAATGTCGCGGTGCCCTTGTCGGCGGCGACCACCAGGTACGGATCGTCATCATCGTGGCGCACCACGTTGGCCGGCGGCACCACGGCACCTTCCTTGAGGTTGTCGGTGATATCCAGCAGGCCGCTGATGAAGATGCGATAGCAGGCGATGGCCTCGGCCTGGATCTCGTCGCGGCCACCACCCGCCGGCAGGCGCCGTGGAATGAAACCACCCTTGGCGCCCATCGGCACGATCACCGCGTTCTTCACTTGCTGAGCCTTGACCAGGCCCAGCACTTCGGTACGGAAATCCTCCTCGCGGTCCGACCAGCGCAGGCCGCCGCGCGCCACGTTGCCGAAGCGCAGGTGCACACCCTCGACCCGTGGCGAGTAAACGAATACTTCGAACTTCGGCACCGGGCGCGGCAGCTCCGGGATAGCCCGCGGGTTGAACTTGAAGCTGAAGTAGTTCTTTGCCGCACCACTGGCGTCGGGCTGGTAGAAGTTGGTGCGCAGGGTGGCCTTGATCAGGTCCAGGTAGCGCCGCAGGATACGGTCTTCGTTGAGCACCGCGACGTTGTCCAGCGCGGCGAGGATCGCCTGCTCCAGCTTCTGCTGCTTGTCGTCCAGGTCTTCGCTGGCGAGCTTACGCGCCAGGTAGAAGCGAGTCTTGAACAGCCGCACCAGCTCGCGGGCGATATCGGCATGGTTGATCAGCGCGGTGGCGATATAACCGAGGTCGAAGCCCAGACGGATCTGTTTCAGGTAACGGGCATAGGCACGCAGCAGCGCCACATCACGCCAGGCCAGGCCGGCACTCAGCACCAGGCGGTTGAACGCATCATTCTCGGCATCGCCACGCACGATGTGGACGAAGGCATCCTGCAAGGTCTCGTTGAGTTGCTGGATATCGAGGTTGAGCCCTTCGGCATAGGTGAAGGCGAAATCGTGAATCCAGAACTCACGACCGCTCTGGTGGCTCAGCCGATACGGAAATTCGCCGAGGACGCGCAAGCCGAGGTTCTCCAGGATCGGCAACACGTCCGACAGCGCCAGCGGCGTGTCGGCGTGGTACAGCTTGCAATGCAGTTGACGTTCGCCGGGCGTCAGCGGCTGGTAGAAGCTCATCACCAGCGGGCGCTCGTCGGAGAGGCTGCGCAGGTGCTGCATGTCGACCACCGCCGAGTGCGGGGCGAAACGCTCGCGATAGCCAGCCGGGAAGTTTTTCGGGAAGTCGGCCAGCACCCGCGTGCCCTTGGCCTCGCCGAAGCTTTCCACCACCAGCGCCGCGTAATCGTCCTTCCACGAGCGGCAGGCCTGGATCACTTCCCTTTCGAGCTGGGCCGGATCGATAGCGAGCTTGGTCTTCGGATCGACCTTGAGGATGAACTGCACCCGCGCCAGTACCGATTCGGAGAAGTAGGTGGAGAACTCGCAATCGGTGGCGCTGAGGCGCTCGACCAGCACCTGCTGGATACGTATGCGGGTTTCCGTCGAGTAGATGTCGCGCGGCACATAGGCCAGGGTATAGACGAAACGCCCGTAGGGATCGAAGCGCAGGAACAGCCGTACCTTGTTGCGCTCCTGGATCTGCACGATGGCCAGGGCGGTGCTGTACAGCTCCTCCACCGAGGTCTGGAACAGATCGTCGCGCGGCAGCACTTCGAGAACCTTGACCAGTTCCTTGCCCAGGTGCCCCTGCGCATCGAAGCCCGAACGCTTCTCGACATCGGCGACCTTGCGCCGGATGAAGGGAATGTCGCGCACGCTCTGGTTGTAGACGATCGAAGTGTAGAGGCCGAGGAAACGACACTCCTTGACCACCTTGCCCTTGGCGTCGATCTCGCGGATCGAGACGAAATCCGGGTAGGCCGGGCGATGCACGCGGCTCGGCTGGGCGGCCTTGGCGAACGACAGCACGGTCGGCTCGCGCAGGTAATCGAGCGCATAGTCCTCGATATGCAGGTCGTCCTTGCTCAGCCCCACGCGCAAGCGCTTGGACAGCCCCAGCAAGGAAGCCTCGTCGTATTTGATATGACCGCCATCGCCCTCGGCATGCACGGTGAACTCTTCGTAGCCAAGGAAAGTGAAATGGTTTTCCAGCAGCCAGGCGAGGAATACCTTGATCTCATCCAGCTCGCTGCGATCGGTCTTGAGCCTGGCCTTGCCCAGCCAGTCCAGGCGCTCCTGGGCCTTGGCCCGCATCGGCTGGAAGTCGGCGACGGTGATGCGCACTTCCTCGAGGATGTCGAGCAAGGCGTTTTCCAGGGCCTTGAGTTCGGCGGAACCGGAACGGCGGTCGATCTCCAGGAACATCAGCGACTCATGTTGCACGTCCTTGCCCGTGGCACCCTTGGCCAGGACTTCCTGCAACACGCCTTTCTTGTTGCGGCGCACGCTGATTACGCTGTTCTGCAAGGTATGGATACTGTGCCCGCGGCGGTTGAGTTCCATGCGTACCGAATCGACCAGGAACGGAATGTCCGGATGCAGCACTTCGATGGCGGTATGGGTCGATTGCCAGCCATGCTTTTCATAGTCGGGGTTGAACACCCGCACCTGCGGCTTGGCCGCGTCGAAGCTCTCCAGCAGTCGCCAGGCCGACAAGGTACATCCGAGCAGGTCGGAAAGACGCCGCTGGGCCAGTTCGTCGAGGGCGATGATGCCGAAGAATTGCTCAGCGAAAAGGGCTACTTGTGGCAGTGCCTTGTCGCTGACGTGCTGTGCCAGGGCCGCTTGCAGTTGCTGCTGGAAGTCGGCTTTGCTGGCCGCGGTGAAAAACGCCATGGTAATGCTCCGTGGACTGTTTCGAGTGAGGGGCCACGCGCGGGTGCCTCTCGAGGCAGGGCACCCAAGCAAGGCTTCGGACAGTGTAGGCAGCGAAACCAGGCGGCGCGCAGCAAGCAAGGGCTGCCGCTCCCGACGCAGAAGATAACGAAGCGACAGCAGCGCCTAGCTTAGCCAGGGGGATGTGTCGATTGATTGCGCGGCTGCGACATATTCGGTCAACCTGCTGCAAGCCATCTCGGACTCCTCGCCAGTTTTCCCAGGGGCTGTCGGCGTTTTCTCCTCGGCAGTGGATCAACGCACGAACAGCTCCAACTGCTCGAAGCCACCGCGCAAATCGACCAGGCGCACGCCAACGCCCAGCAAGCGGACTGGTTTGTTGCCACGCGCAAAGGCGTTGCCGAGCAGGCTCGCGTAGCTCTCAAGATCGCGACGCGCGCCGGCCTGCTCCAGGGTGGTCTGGGTGAAGTCGTGGAACTTGACCTTGACGAAGGGCTTGTCCGCTCGATAGCCGCTGTCCAGCCGCGCCACCCGCACTTCCAGTTGCTCCAGTAGCTCCGGCAGGCGTTGCAGGCAGGCCTGCAGATCGACCAGGTCGGTGTCGTAGGTGTTCTCGACACTGACCGACTGGCGCCGGCTGTCGACCTGTACCGGGCGTTCGTCGATGCCATGCGCCAGGTTCCACAAACGCTCGCCAAAGGCGCCGAACTCCTTGACCAGGTTCAGCCTGCTCCACTGGCGCAGGTCGGAGCATTGGCGAATATCCAGGCGCGCCAGCTTGTCGGCGGTGACCTTGCCAACCCCGTGCAGCTTGCTCACCGGCAACTCGGAGACGAAATCGACCACCTGGTCGGGGGTGATCACGAACAGCCCGTTGGGCTTGCGCCAGTCGCTGGCGATCTTGGCCAGGAATTTGTTCGGCGCCACCCCGGCCGATACGGTGATGTGCAACTCACGGGAAACCCGGCGACGAATTTCCTGGGCTATACGTGTGGCGCTACCGGCGAAATGCGGGCTGTCGCTGACATCGAGATAGGCTTCATCCAGCGACAGCGGCTCGATGATCTCAGTGAAGTCGCGGAAGATGCCGTGGATTTCCCGCGAGACACCCTTATAGACATCCATCCGCGGGCGCACCACGCGCAAATCCGGGCATAGCTTCAGGGCCTGCCCCATCGGCATCGCCGAGCGCACACCCCAGGCCCGCGCTTCGTAATTGCAGGTCGCAACCACGCCGCGTCGGTCCGCCGCGCCGCCCACGGCCAGTGGTTTGCCGGCCAGGGTTGGATCGTCACGCATTTCGATGGCGGCATAGAAGCAATCGCAATCGATGTGGACGATTTTTCTTTGACCCATAAACCTATGATTTTCCTAGATAAAACTAGTCATATCGCACGATATACCCCGCTCTGATACCCGCTTTTTCCAGAGCTGGAATCTCGCTTTAAACGCCGGCGGCCATGCGCCTTGCGAAAGTCTTTAATCCGACGAACGGCATAGCTATGCCGCCGCACCGGGCAGCCTAAACCATCCAACTCAACAGGTCGATTCTGCCTGATCGGCTGAGCATCGTTGCGCCAGGGTGCCCTTAAAGCACATTCTATAAACTTTTTGAAATAGACGAAAAAAGCCCCAGACCGCACGTGGAATGCGGCCTGGGGCTTTGCTTTATGTGCTGCTTCAAATCCCGGCGAACAAACCGCCCAGGGCCTCTGGCTTCCAGTTCATGATCACCAGCTCTCCCGTAACCGCCGCCGATCCCTGGCGCTGGTTGGTGGTGCTGTAGCGGATATCCAGTTGCTCGAAGTGAAAGCCATCGAACACCCGACGAATATCGGGATGGTCGTTGATGCTGACCATCACCTTGCCCTCACAGCGCCGCATGAAGTCGGCCATCCGGCCGTACTCTTCGAACGGGAAATCGCAGCCGTAACCCTCTGTCTGCCAATACGGAGGGTCCATGTACAGGAACGTATGCGGTCGGTCATAGCGCTCAGCGCAGTCGAGCCAGGGCAGATGCTCGACGTAGACACCGGCCAGACGCTGCCACGCGGCAGAGAGATTCTCCTCGATTCGCATGATGTTCGGCGCCGGACCGGTGGTGGCCGTGCCGAATGTCTGGCCAGACACCTTGCCGCCAAAGGCGTGGTGCTGCAGGTAGAAGAACCTGGCGGCCCGCTGAATATCGGTCAGCGTCTCCGGGCGGGTGACCTTCTGCCACTCGAACAGCTGGCGGCTGGAGAGAGCCCACTTGAACTGCCGGACAAACTCTTCGACGTGGTTCTGAATGACGCGGTACAGCGACACAAGATCGCCGTTGATGTCGTTGAGCACTTCGACCGGCGCCGGCTGCGGGCGAAGAAAGAACAGCGCCGCGCCGCCGGCGAACACTTCGACGTAGCACTCATGAGGTGGAAACAGCGGGATCAAGCGGTCGGCCAGGCGGCGCTTGCCGCCCATCCAGGGGATGATAGGTAGAGTCATTGCAAGCCTTATACTGGATGAATAAACAGTGATAGACTCGCCGCGCTTCGTGCACGAGGCGGGAGCCTTGGCGGGGCTTGCAGGCGTGATCTGCGAGTTCTGTGCCAGGGTCGCATGTTGGCGCATGCGACCCTGGCGCTCCTTTCAATCAATCGAATCGACACCTCCTTCTCGCTCAAGACAACGGCGGCACGCTGGCCGAGAAAATATTTCAATGCGCCTATTGCATTGTTCGCGATCACGAACAATAATACACCCACGCTTACGAAATAGTTCGAAGCGCCCCTACTGAGGATTCTGCAATGACCACTATCTCCATCGCCTACGAAGTTCCTGCCGCTACCGTTGAAGCCATCCGCGTGATGCTGGATGAAGTAGCCCGCACCGACGTGAACTGGAATGGCGCAGACTTCAAGATCGTTCGTGATGACTTCACGAGCATCGAGGAAGAAAGCTACGACGCCGCCGCCCTTCTGAACAAAATCAACGACGTCATCGACGGCAAATAAGTCGAAGCCCCGCCCAGTGCGGGGCTTTCTTTTGGAGAACATATGCGCGATAGCATTGCCCCCATGAACAACCTTGAACTCCAGGCCGCCCGCAAGCTGCTGATGATGGATGTCAGCGAAGCGGCCGCTGAAATCGGCAAGGTCTCGCCTCGCACATGGCAATACTGGGAGGCTGGGCGCAGCCCGGTTCCGACCGACGTTGCACTCGAGGTTGAGGCCATGCTTGAAGTGCGGCTCGAGCGTATGCGCGCAATCGACGATCAACTGGCGCAACTGGCCGAAGGCGAGACACTAAAGCTGCCCTACCACACCAGCTTCGAGACCTATGCCGCTGCCGATACTGCCGCAAGCAAAACCCTCTGGCGCATCGATCAGAGCATTGCGGCGATGTACTACACAGAAGGCCATGCAGAGCTTGTTGCATGAAAAAGAAAAAAATGGTGTGGACGCCAGAAAAAATCAAACTGCTCGGATCGATGTCGGACGCTCGGCTGGCCGCAGAACTAGACACAACTCACGCAATTGTACGAAAGCAGCGAATTGCACAAGGGATAGCACCGTCAGTTCGCCAGAAAGCCCCAAAAGAGTGGACAAAACAAGACATTGCGCTGCTTGGAACCATGACTGACAAGCAGGTTGCAGAGAAAACAGGCCGCACTCCTGCTGCCGTTTACATCGCGCGGCGAGAGAGGAATATTCCCGGCGCGCGTATTGCCTGGCCTGACCATATTCTTGATCAACTCGGCAAGGTCGCAGACGAAGACATTGCACAAGAACTCGGCTGCTCCGCAGCAACCGTCCTCAACAAGCGAAGGTCGCTAGGCATACCCGCTGCACGAAAGCGGCGCACACATCATGCCCCCGAATTGGCATGGGCCGACGTAGAGAAACTGACTCAGCCGGAGTTTTTTCGCGCAGTCAGGAGCGCCCTGGAGAAGCACTGGGGTCGGAAAGTTATTTATTCCGACATAGCCAAAATCACCCTCTACAGCCTTTCTCGCATTCAAAAGTGGGCCACGCCAGGGTCCGCACAAGAGCCGCTGGCCGTAACCGTTCGGCATCATATCTGGGCCGCCACGCAGCTTGCGCTACTGAACTTGAGCGATGCCAAAACTTAACCGCGCAGGGATGTCGTTCGGCAAACTGACTGTTTTGCAGGACAGCGACACGTCAGATCAGTTGCTTTGCCAATGCGCATGCGGCCGCGAGGGGAACTACCCGCGCACAATCAGCAAGCCGACATACAAGGGGCGGCTCATGTGCGCCTGGTGCGCCGGATCGCCATGCGTTATTTGCGGCACACTGATACCAGCAAATCCTGGGCGGCAAGCTGCAACATGCTCGTCAAGGTGCGCCGCCGAGCACGTCAAGCGCCGTGGCAAGACGTACTACAACAGCGTCAAAGACAGCGAGCACTGGCGTGCAGTGCGGGCAGCGTACCTTGATCAACTCAAGCAGCGCGTGCAGAGTGATCCAGGCTTTGCCCATAAACTTGCTGAAGCGCGGCGAGCGGCAGTAAAGCGCTACCGCGCCAAGCTGGGCGCGGCCGAGCGCGCACGGCATCTCGCCATCGTAAGGCTCGCCGCACGCAAGACGCTCGAGAAAATACGGGCTAGCGGCGGCTACCCTGCATATCTGGCAAAAAATAGAGCTTGGTACGCAGCGTTGAGCGATGAGGAATATGAACGCATATACGGCAGAAAGCGGGGCAGCTACCGGCGCCGCACTCCTGCATAGCCCCCCGAAAGCCGCACCCGATATCCGAGCTCAGTAGGCCGGGTCGATAGCAGCGACTTGCCTGACCTTTCCAGACGAATCGACAGCATGAGTGCACTCCAGAGGCCAAAGGTCCGGAGTGTACTCTATCGACACGCCTCATTCGCCGCCCGCAGCTCACGCTCATAGCCGATCCGCTGGCGGCGCTCCGCAAGCAGCGCCCTCGCCTTCACCTCCAGGCTGTCGGTCTTCTTCAGGCCGGCAGCCGCCCAGGGCGGCACCGCTACTTCCTTGGTCCGGCACGGCACTGCCACCGGAACCTCCACGCGCACAACGCGCGGCTCAGGCTCTTCAACTGCCTGGCCAGCGCACCCCGCCAGCGCAATGACCAAAATTACACATGGTGTAAAGACGGACAGTTTGCTCATAGCCCCAACTCCCGATCAATCACGCTCTCGGCTGCTGCACACGCATCGCCGCCTGTCCGCTCCTGCTGCAAGCGGTTCGCCGCCTGGTAGTCGGCCTCCGCCTCGGTGCGCGCCTGAGCCTGCACCAGCTCTGCCTCAGCAGCCCTGGCCTCGCCGGCGGCGCGCAGATCGGCCAGGGCGGCGTTCTGCTCTCCAACCTGGACCAGCAAGGTCGAACGAGTCTCGCGGCACGCCACAAGCTTGTCGTTCGTGTCCTGCTGCTTGGCCTGGAGCTGCACCAGTTCATGCTGCAGATAGACGACACGGACCTGCTGGCCACCGCCGACCGCGAGCAGTGCCAGAATCCACCAGCACCAGGCCGGCACCGCCGCTGCCCAGGCCATCACGCGGACTCCAGCGGCGGAAGATCAACCGTCTGCCCCGCTAAGGCATGCGTGCAGTCGCTCAGAAACTGGATGCGCCCGTCTGTCACGAACGAGTGGCATACAAACGGCCTGGGCGTGACAGTTCCGCCCGCCATGAGAATCGCATGCTCCTTTTCGGTTACGCGCTCAACGCCCTTGGCCAGAATCGACGGCGTCAGGGTCGGCTTGTCGAGCGAGCCGTTGAACTGCCAGCGAGGCCCTGGCCCCTCGCCGGTCGGCAGGCTATGCCCGAAGCCGCAGCCAGGACAGTCGAAGTAGACTTCGCCGTTTGCCTCAATCTCTACGACTGGCACGCTCATACCGACACCTCTTCCATAGCGGCTACGTAGTTCCGGCCCCACTTCGCACGCAGCTCGGCACGCTTCTCTGCCGTGCCGCGCTCATGCGCACCAGGCCGCCAGGTGCGCAGGTACAACTGCCAGGCGCCATCAACATCGCCAAGGGCGGGCAGCTTGGACGGGTCGGTATACAGCAGCAGCCGGGCCAGGCCAGCGGCCAGCACGTCGTCATGCTCGATGGCGTTCCACACAGCGGCAGCAGAAGGCACTACTCCGCGAACGGCACACAGCCCCACGGCCAGGTCACGGATGTTGGCGTCGCGGTAGCGGAGCAAGCCGGTGACCATCCCGCCGCCCTGCTCGGCCTGCCAGAACGACTTAGCGGGACCAACTGGCTTCGGCGGCGAGCCGGTCAACTGGCGCCGGTGCTCGAACCGGCTCTCCTGAAGACCGATGGCCAGCACCAACACCTCGGCCGGGGCGCTGGTCATTTTCGCGGGAAGCAGCAGGAGCGCCTCGGCCAGCGGGCCGTTGCGCATTTCGCGTGGGGTCATATTTCCTCCTGATAATAAAAAGCCCGCACGATGGCGGGCCGGAATCTAAGCCAGGGCTTAGATCAGTTGGGTTTGATGATTAAGAATTGATCGAATCTAAGCTGTGGCTTAGACATCCACGTCGAGGTGCGGCAGGTCCGGCGCGGCGCCGACGATCACGCCGTCAGCGATGTAGGCCTTCGAGTTCACCGGTACGTCGACGCCGCGCACGGTGACGCTGGTGCCGGTGCGTAGCTCGACCTGGCTCAGGCCGGTGGTCGTGTCGATGCTGATCACCGTGGCGACGGTGCGGACGCCGCCGGGCAGCAGGCCGATGAAGCGTTTCCAGGGGTTTACCGTTGCCATCAGTAGTGCCTCTCCAGCTTCAGGACTTGAGCGACCTTCACCGCGCCGGTGCCGTCTGCGCTGATCTCGACCGACAGGCACAGGCCGTCCCAACTGCCAGTTTCCTCGGGCACGCGGTAGAGGTTGCCGGGCAGGCATAGGCCGACGCCGTGGTCGTCCGCGAGCGGGAACAGTGGGATCGTGAAGCCGACGACTTCGATGTTGCCGCCCTTCGACAGTTCGTGAACGCCCCGGGCCCGGTTCGCTTCTTCGCCGGTGATCCAGTCGTCGAACACGTCAGCAGTCGGCTCATCGCCGGCAGTGCCGGAGCGACGGACGAGCATCGACACGCCGTGGCTTGTACCGCTGACGTAGCACGCGTTCCACTCCGTTTGCGGCGTCCACTCGCCGGACAGGTCGGTCATCATCGCGGGCGGGATGATGCGCGAGATAGGGGCCTCGACGCCGTTCCACTCCCACGGCGGCGCTGGATAGCGCGGGATCACTTCCAGGCTGTCGCTGTCGCGGGCTGGGCGGACGATGGCGCCGACGGTGCTGGCGATCTTCGCAATCACTTGGATCGCCGTCTGGCTCTGATAGCTGAACGCTCCGGCGGGGAACGTCCAGTCGGCAGGGCCGGCGTCCTCGGCATCCCAGGTCAGCGCAAAGCCGGTGTTGAGCAACTGTTCCTCGGCAGCCTGGCGGGCAGTGATCGCCGCGCTGTTCACGCCGGTGCGCAGCGGCGCGTAGGGCTCGGCCAGCAGTTGCTGGCGGGTGCCGCCGCTGATCGTGT
>NZ_CBFFRH010000021.1:0-21940 GCF_965644255.1 Pseudomonas sp. LRF_L74
TTTGGGCGAGGGAAAATATCAGCCAACGGGCCTGTTGCGGCGCTACTGTCGGGATCAGCTTCGGATCGCTATCATGCTGCCTCTGCATCTTATAGACGCCAGGCGTGCGGATTTTACGTAAAGGTCACTAAGATTCGGTCCGGCATGTCATCAGCGCTATCAACTGTATTTCAAGTCGCTTGGACGCCACGCTGATTCCTGAGGGCGGCTCACTTCAACTGTGATTCCGCCAGTGTCCGGCTGCGAGGGATGAGGGCTGTATCCCAATGGAGAATGCCCCAGTCGAGGAGCTCTCTGGGCGAGGCATTATTCAGCTCGCTGGGAGGGCATTGGCCGAGGGCGCGTAGGGCGCGGGTCAGCAGTGGTGAGACGAGGTCCATGGGCAGGGGAGGGGAGCGGTAGCTCTTGCCCAGCTTGTGGCCGTCGGGCTGGATGATCAAAGGAACGTGCAGGTAGCGTGGCAGGCTGAAGCCCAGCAGTTCTTGCAGATAGGTCTGGCGCGGTGTGGAGTCGAGGAGATCGGCGCCACGCACGATGTGGGTAACACCTTGCCAGGCATCGTCCAGTACGACAGCCAGTTGATAGGCGTAGAGACCGTCGCGACGACGAACCACGAAGTCCCCCACTTCTCGGCCTAGGTGTTGAGAGAATTCGCCTTGCACCCGGTCGATGAAGCGATATTCGAGTTGTGGCACGCGTATGCGCAGTGCAGTGTCATCCTGTGAATATCCTGCCAGGCGGCAGAAGCCCGGATAAACGCCGTGGTAGCCCTCGAGCTGCTTGCGCGAGCAAGTGCAGGCATATACCAGGCCTTGGTCGAACAAGCGCTGTAGCACACCGGCATAGACCTCAAGACGGTCGCTCTGGCGCTCTATCGGGCCGTCCCATTCGAAGCCATAGGTTTCCAGGGTATTGAGGATGGCATCCTGAGCGCCGGGAACTTCCCGTGGAGGATCGAGATCCTCCATGCGCAAAAGCCAACGGCCGCCGACATGACGGGCATCGAGGTAGGAGGCGAGGGCGGCGACCAGCGAGCCAAAATGCAGGAAACCGCTGGGTGTGGGCGCGAAACGCCCGGTATAAGTGCTAGTCATCTGTGACAGGCCATGCAGAACGGCCTGGCCGAGCCAGGCCACTCATCGGCCAGAAATGAGACGGGGTCTCGGAATCAGGAGCCGATTTGCTTTTCCTTGATTTCCGCGAGGGTCTTGCAATCGATGCACAGGGTCGCGGTCGGGCGTGCTTCCAGGCGACGGATGCCGATTTCGACACCGCAGGAGTCGCACCAGCCGTACTCATTGTCTTCGATCAGTTGCAAGGTTTCGTCGATCTTCTTGATCAACTTGCGCTCGCGGTCACGAGCGCGTAGCTCGAGGCTGAACTCTTCTTCCTGACTGGCACGATCAGCTGGGTCCGGGAAGTTGGCCGCTTCGTCCTGCATATGGTGCACGGTACGGTCGACCTCCTGCATCAGTTCGAGCTTCCATTTGTTGAGCAGGAAGGTGAAGTGAGCGCGCATCGGCTCGCTCATGTACTCCTCGCCCTTCTTTTCCTGATAGGGCTCGAAGCCACGTGCCAGATTGCCGTTATTGGTATTCGCTTTGGTGGGCATGGATGACCGCCTCTCACTATCTCTCTGATCCACTGCGCAGGATCGGTTCCTTTTCCGGCGAGGCCGGCCTGCGACTGCAAGCCGGCGAACTTACCAGATCAATTCCGGGGGCGCTACTCCCCTCTGTTACCGTGTCGATATCCAGTTGTTTAGAATCCCTGCTTTCTTTCATATAAAGGACAGGCCACATGGCCCACCCCTGGAGTGCGCGCAGCCGCGCGATCGAACCTTTCCACGTCATGGCGCTGCTGGCACGAGCCAACGAACTGCAAGGCGCCGGACACGATGTCATCCACCTTGAGATTGGCGAGCCGGATTTCACCACTGCTGCTCCGATCGTCGCCGCCGGGCAGGCCGCACTGGCTGCCGGGCACACCCGTTATACAGCGGCGCGCGGCCTGCCACAGTTGCGTGAGGCCATCGCCGGGTTCTACGCCGAGCGCCACTCGATTGATATCGACCCCGAGCGCGTGCTGATTACTCCCGGCGGTTCAGGTGCGTTGCTGCTGGCTGCGAGCCTGCTGGTTGATCCCGGCAAGCATTGGCTGCTGGCCGATCCTGGCTACCCGTGCAACCGGCATTTCCTGCGCCTGGTCGAGGGGGCTGCGCAACTGGTGCCGGTCGGTGCCGATAGCCGCTATCAGCTCACGCCGCACTTGGTCGAGCGCTACTGGGATCACGATAGTGTCGGTGCGCTGGTCGCCTCGCCAGCCAATCCGACCGGTACGTTGCTGCAACGCGATGAGCTGGCGGCCTTGTCGACAGCGCTCAAGGCGCGCGGTGGCCATCTGGTGGTGGATGAGATCTATCACGGTCTCACCTACGGTTGCGACGCGAGCAGCGTGCTGGAAGTGGACGACGACGCTTTTGTCCTCAACAGTTTTTCCAAGTATTTCGGCATGACCGGTTGGCGCCTTGGCTGGCTGGTGGCGCCGCCGACGGCGGTGCACGAGTTGGAGAAACTGGCGCAGAACCTGTACATCAGCGCGCCAACGATTGCCCAGCATGCGGCTCTGGCCTGCTTCGAGCCGGCTACCCTGGAGATTCTCGAGACACGCCGGCATGCCTTCGCCGAGCGTCGCGACTACCTGTTGCCGGCGCTGCGGACGCTCGGTTTCAACATCGAAGTAGAGCCGAAGGGGGCGTTCTATCTATATGCCGATATCTCGGCATTCGGTGGCGATGCGTTTGCCTTCTGTCAGCACTTCCTTGAAACCGAGCATGTGGCGTTCACCCCGGGCCTTGATTTTGGCCGTCACCAGGCCAGCCATCATGTGCGTTTTGCCTACACCCAGGATCTGCCGCGCCTCGAGCAGGCGGTGGCGCGTATCGCTCGCGGCTTGCAGAGCTGGAGGCCCGATGCGCTTTGACCCTCCCCTTGAAGAGGCGCGCCTGCTGAGGCGCTACAAACGCTTCCTGGCCGATATCGAAACCGCGTCGGGAGAGTTGTTGACCATTCACTGCCCGAACACCGGCTCGATGCTCAATTGCATGAGCGATGGCTGTCGGATCTGGTTCAGCCGCTCCAACGACCCCAAGCGTAAGTTGCCGGGGACCTGGGAGCTGGGCGAAACGCCCCATGGGCGCCTGGCCTGTCTGAATACCGCCCGCGCCAACGGTTTGGTCGAGGAGGCACTGCGGGCTGGGTTGATCCGCGAGCTGGCGGGTTTCGACGGATTGCGTCGCGAGGTGCCTTATGGCCAGGAACGCAGCCGCGTGGACTTCTGTCTGGAATACGCTGGCGAGGCCGCTTTCGTCGAAGTGAAGAGCGTGACCCTCGGCTATGCCGACAACGTGGTGGCGGCGTTCCCCGATGCGAAGACCGAGCGGGGCGCGAAGCACCTGCGGGAGCTGGCAACCCTGGCGCGCAGCGGCGCGCGCGCGGTGCAGTTGTACTGTGTCTGCCTGGCGGATATCGAGGCGGTACGTCCGGCCAGCGAAATCGATCCGGCTTATGCTTCTGCCTTGCGTGAGGCTGTGGCAGCCGGGGTAGAGGTGTTGGCCTACGGCGTGGATATCACGCCCCAGGAAATCAGCTTGGTTCGGCGCCTGGAGGTGGTGCTCTGATGTCGATTCGTGGGGCGTTGGGTGAAGCGAGACCTTCGCCTCGGCTTATTTCAGGCGCCTTGCCTCATTACGCATCGGCTTCGATCCAGATGCCTTCGCCGTCTTCCAGGCTGGCGACCCGCTTCAGCGAGCGTCCCTCGCATGGACCGGCAACACATTCGCCGGTATCGATCAGGAACAGTGCCCCATGGTGGGCGCAGCGAATCAGGCTGGCACTGGGATCGAGGAACTGGTCGGCTTGCCATTCCAGCGACACGCCACGATGTGGACAGCGGTTGTGGTAGACGAAGACCTCGCCGTGCTTGCGCACGGCGATCAGTCGTCGTTCGTCTAGAGAGAAGCCCCGGCTCTGCGCTTCAGCGAGCTGGCCTGGGGCGCAGAGGCGAATCATGCTGGTCTCCTGGGTTGAGCCAGGATTATCCCGCAATAAGGGCTTGCCGGGCAGTGAGGCACATCCGTGTGCCTGAGCGGGTCAGATGTCCCAGGCCACGTTGATCGAGGCGTTGCGCCCCGGTTGCGAACGCCGGTCGAAGTGGCCGTGCAGCCCCAGTTCCACGCCTTTACTGGTTTCCGCGATCACCTGGGTAGTCGGCGCTTTCGTTGGTGAAGTTGCCGTGCAGCGCTTTGGCCGTAGGGGGCCGTCGATACCGCGCCGCTGATTTCCGAGGCATGGCCAGGGTAGGGCTGAGAATGATCAGCGCCAGGCAAGTGCGGAGCGGGAGGGGGGATTGATCGACAGGCGGATTTCTTCTGCCATGTCGCAGGCGAATGAAAATACGAACGCCAAAGTGATAATGCGTCTGATATGCAAAGAGGATTTTGTGATAATTAAGATTGGTTAATGCTTGTATGCTTTCGTTCAGAGAGACGCTTGCTTACCCTCACGAGCTGCTTTAAGGCGAGAGGCGAGGAATGGCAGTAATGACCGATGAAACAACGGAGGCCGGCGGGCTCTACCAGAAATGGCAGGCGTTGCGCTGCGAGCGACCTCATGTGCGGGCACGCGATGCGGCTCGCCAGCTCGGCGTCAGCGAGGCGCAACTGACCGCTTGCCGCCTGGGTACCGACACGCTGCGCCTGCGTCCGGACTGGGGCGTGTTGTTGCCGGCCCTGGAAAGCCTTGGCGAGATCATGGCGCTTACCCGTAACGAGCACTGCGTACATGAGCGCAAGGGCGTTTACCGCGAGGTCACCCTGGGCGGTGGTGGGCGCATGGGGCTGGTGGTTTCGGCCGATATCGACCTGCGCCTGTTCCTGTCTGGCTGGGCCAGCGCGTTCGCTTTGGAGGAGAGCAGCGAGCGCGGCATTCTTCGCAGCATCCAGGTGTTCGACCAGCAGGGCGTTGCGGTGCACAAGGTCTATCTCACCGAACGCAGCGACGTCGATGCCTGGCCGGTTCTGCTCGAGCGCCTGCGCGATGATGTCCAGGACGCCACGCTGGATCTGCTGGCCGCGCCAGTGCGCACGGCGCCGCGCGCCGATGCTGAGGTCGATGCCAAGGCACTGCGCGAGGATTGGGGGAAGTTGCAGGATACCCACCATTTCTTCGCCCTGTTACGGCGCCATGAAGTCGCCCGTACCCAGGCAATGCGCCTGGCCGGGCGTGAATGGGCCGAGCCGCTGGCCATCACCGATCTGCCGAAACTTCTGCAAGGCGCGGCAAGCGGGCAACTGCCGATCATGGTGTTCGTTGGCAATGCCCACTGCATCCAGATTCATACCGGCCCGGTGAATGACCTGCGCTGGATGGACGACTGGTTCAATGTGCTCGACCCCGCATTCAATCTGCATTTGGACATGCGTGGCGTCACCGAGCTGTGGCGAGTGCGCAAACCCAGCAGCGACGGTGTGATCACCTCGTGGGAGGCCTTCGATGCACAGGGCGAGCTGATCGTGCAACTGTTCGGCGCCCGCAAGCCGGGCATCGCGGAGCGGGCTGACTGGCGCGCGCTGGCTGAATCATTCGAGGCACTGGAGGCCTGACATGCGATTTCTCAAAGCTATTTCCCTGGGCATCGCCCTGCTGGCTGGGCAGGCTGCCGTTGCTGATTCGCTGCCGCAGCGTTGGGTCAGTTCCGGTGGCTCCCTCAGCGAATGGGTGGTTGCACTGGGTGGCGAGGGCAGGTTGGTCGGCGTGGACACCACCAGCCAGCACCCGCAGTCGCTGCGCAAGCTGCCCAGCGTCGGTTACCAGCGTGCCCTGTCTGCCGAAGGCGTGCTGGCACTGAAGCCGGATATTCTGCTCGGCAGCGAGGAGATGGGACCGCCGCCGGTGCTCGCCCAATTGAAGGCCGCCGGCGTACGCATCGAAATCCTGTCTGCCGCGCCGACCCTCAAGGCTCTGGAAGGCAATCTACGGCGTCTGGGGGAATTGCTTGGCGAGCCGGACAAGGCCCGTGTGGCCCTCGATGGCTATCAGGCTGATCTGCAGCGTCAGGCCGAATGGGTTTCCCAGGCGAAGAAAAAAGGCGAGGCGCCGCGCGTGCTGATGCTGCTCGGCCATGCCGGCAGCAGCCCGATGGCCGCCGGTAAGGACACTCTGGCCGCCTGGATGATCGAGCAGGCCGGTGGTCGTAACCTCACCGAGCATCAGGGATACAAACCGCTTTCCAGTGAAGCGATCCTGGCACTCGATCCGCAGGTGGTGCTTTTGTCTGATCGTACCCAGCCCGGCGCGGGCGCCGTCGAGGCGTTCCTGCAACAGAACCCGGTGATCAGGCAGACCGCCGCTGGTCGCGATGGGCGGATTGTCATGCTCGATCCAACCCTGCTGGTTGGCGGGCTCGGCCCACGCCTACCACACAGCCTGGCACCTCTTTCCACTGCGTTTTATCCTGCCGAGCCGCCCTTGGCCGCCGAACGTAAACAATGACCTTCGTACGTCCGCGCCCGTTGCTATTGGCAATGGGCGCCTTGCTGGTACTTGCGGTCTGGCTGTCCCTGGCCTTGGGGCCGGTCAGCCTGCCGCTGGGCGATACCCTGCTCGCGCTGCTGCGCTTGCTCGGCCTGCCGGTCGAGGGGGAGGGGTTGGCCCGCGCCGAACTGATCGTCAGCCAGATTCGCCTGCCGCGTACCTTGCTCGGCCTGGCTGTAGGCGCGGTGTTGGCGTTGTCTGGGGTGGCGATGCAGGGGTTGTTCCGCAATTCACTGGCCGATCCGGGCCTGGTCGGCGTTTCCGGCGGCGCGGCACTGGGCGCGGCCTTGGCCATTGTCGGTGGCAGCCTGGCCGGCGGCGTGCCACAGGCCTGGGAGCCTTATCTGTTGTCTGGCTGCGCTTTTGTCGGTGGCCTGCTGGTCACGGCGATGGTCTATCGCTTTGGCCGACGCGGCGGACAGACCAACGTGGCGACCATGCTGCTCGCCGGTGTGGCCTTCACGGCCATGTCGGGGGCTGGCGTCGGCCTGTTCACCTACCTGGCCGACGATTCCACCCTGCGTAGCCTGACGTTCTGGAACCTCGGCAGCCTCAATGGCGCCAGTTACGCGCGCCTGTGGCCGCTGCTGCTGGTAACCCTGTTCGTGGTGCTGTGGTTACCGCGTCGGGCCAAGGCGCTGAATGCGTTGTTGCTCGGCGAGTCAGAGGCTCGCCACTTGGGGATCGAGGTCGAGCGGCTCAAGCGCGAACTGGTGTTGTGCACGGCGCTTGGCGTTGGCGCGGCGGTGGCGGCGGCAGGGCTGATCGGCTTCATCGGCCTGGTGGTGCCGCACCTGATCCGCCTGGCTGCCGGGCCGGATCATCGTGTCCTGCTGCCGGCTGCGGCGTTGGCCGGGGCCAGCCTGATTCTGTTCGCCGACCTGGTCGCCAGGCTGATCCTCGCGCCTGCGGAACTGCCGATCGGCATCGTCACTGCCCTGATTGGGGCGCCGTTCTTTCTTTATCTGCTGCTGCGGGGACGTGCCTGATGCTGTGTGCCGAGAACATCAGCGTCCACCGTGGGGGCAAGCAGGTGCTCTCGGCCATCGACCTGCAGGTCCGTCCTGGCGAAGTATTGGGTGTCCTCGGCCCGAATGGCGCAGGCAAGAGTACCTTGCTCAGTGCGCTCGCAGGCGAGTTGCAGCCCACCACTGGCCGGGTGAGTCTCGACGGCCGGGCGCTGGCGGATTGGCCAGGCGCAGAGCGAGCACGACAACTCGCGGTGCTGCCACAGGCCTCGACGCTGAATTTCGCTTTCCGCGTCGAGGACGTAGTGGGCATGGGACGTCTACCCCATGCCACCGGTCTGTTGCGGGACACCGAGGTGATCGCCCAGGCGCTGGCCGCCGCCGATGCCTCCCACCTGGCCGGGCGCAATTACCTGGAGCTTTCCGGCGGTGAGCGTCAGCGTGTGCACCTGGCGCGGGTACTCGCCCAGCTCTGGCCGGGTGGCGGCGGTCTCACCCTATTGCTCGATGAGCCGACCTCTGCCCTCGATCCGTTGCATCAACACACTACGTTACGGGCGGTGCGCGAGTTTGCGGGTCATGGCTGTGCGGTGTTGGTGATCCTGCATGATCTCAACCTGGCGGCACGTTACTGCGACCGTCTGCTCCTGCTGCACGAGGGGCGCGCACACAGTTGCGGCACGGCCGCCGAAGCCCTGACCCCGGCTGCACTGAGGCAGGTTTTCGGCCTTGAGGTGCTGGTGCAGCGTCACCCCGAGCGCGACCACCCGCTGATCATCACCCGCTGAAAGGAGTTGGGCCATGCGCCGATTGCTGTTGTGCACGCTGATACTGCTGAGTGCCTGCCAGCATACGACGGTGTCGCCGCCGCCAGCCTGGCAGAGCCCGGATCGACGCGACCATGCAGAACTCGGTGTGATCCGCGAGCTGTCGAGCGGGCGCGTGTTGACGCCCGCAGAACTGGTCGAGCGCCTGGCCGTAGCGCCGCGTGTAGTGGTCGGCGAGCAGCACGACAATCCCGACCACCATGCCCTGGAGCTCTGGCTGCTGCGTGAGCTGGAGCGACAGCGCGGCCAGGGCAGCCTGCTGCTGGAGATGCTCAGCGATGATCAACAGTCGCGGGTCGCGGCTGTGCAGGCTGGCGGCGGAGCGCTGGCCGATCCATTTGAGGCTTTGGCCTGGAAGCGGGGCTGGGCTTGGTCGCTCTACGGACCTCTGGTCATGCATGCGCTACGCCAGCCTTATCCGTTGCTGGCGGCGGACCTGAGCCGTCAGGAGGTGATGGCGATCTATCGTTCGCAGCCGAAATTGGCTGGTACAGCGTCGAACGCGACACAGGTTCGCGCGCGACTGCTCGACGACATCCGAACGTCGCACTGCAATCTCCTGCCAGAAAACCAACTGCCGGCGATGCTCGCAGTGCAGCTGCAACGTGACCGACGTATGGCCCAGCGGCTACTCGAAGCCCCGACACCCGCGCTGCTGGTCGCTGGTGCGTTTCATGCGCGCAAGGACCTGGGCTTGCCACTGCATTTGCAGGATGTGGGCGCACAGTCAGCCGCCTCTGTTCTGCTGCTCGCTGAAGTCGGTTCGACGGTGGCGTCCGATGAAGCAGACTACGTCTGGTTCACCGCCGCACAGCCTGCTGAAGATCACTGTGCCGAGTTACGCCACTAACAGGCCGTTGAAAAACTACCTGCGTTGGCTGGCCTTCGTTAAAAACCGCCTGGATCGCCAGCCCGGTCAAAATGCTCATTTACAATACGTAAACTGCGCTTTTTCGGTGGTTTTTGCCTCGGCCATCCTGCCTCGCCTACGTTTTTCAACGGCCTGCTAACGACGGCCGTTGCGGCAAGATTGAGGGGGCGCTTTTGCCTCGAACCAGCCACTTGCCCTGACTCAGGAGCGGAACGTGTGTTTCAACTCCAGCGCTGCTCCGGCGCTTCTTCGGGATCGATCAGTTTTGTCCCCGGCTTGCTGCGTGGAATCAGTTCGCCCTGCTGGTTGCGCAGTGGGCAACTGTCCAGTGACAGGCAGCCGCAGCCAATGCAGCCATCGAGCTGGTCACGCAGTGCCGTGAGTTTTTCTATGCGTTGGCTCAAGTCTTCGCGCCATTGCGCCGAAAGCTGACGCCAATCCGCCGCGGTAGGCGCGCGATCCGTGGGCAGTTGCTGCAGGGCGCGATGGATGGTCGCGAGCGGTAGTCCCAGGCGCTGGGCGATCTTGATCACCGCCACACGGCGCAGCATGTCGCGGCTGTAGCGGCGCTGGTTACCTGCGTTGCGGGTGCTGTAAATGAGCCCCTTGCTCTCATAAAAGTGCAGCGCAGTCACTGCCACGCCGCTGCGCTCTGCCAACTGCCCGACGCTGAGTACCTTGGGTGGTCGATCCTGCCCTGCCATTAACAACACTCTTGACCTCTAGTTAACTGGAGGTTTTACCGTGCCGGGCAACGCATCACAAGCACGGGATCAAGGAGCGCATTCATGATGGCGGCTACCGGTCGGTTATGGTTCACCCAGTTGATTGAGTTCGATGTGCCGCCGCCTTTCCAGCAGGGACTGGTCGAGGCGCTGACTTTGCGTAGCGAACGCCTGGTGGCGTCACACGATGGTTTGCTGGCGGCGAGCGTGCAGGCCAGTGACGACGGCCGCCGCGTCTTGCAGTGCTTGCAATGGCAATCCCGCCAGGATTGCGAAGCGGCGCTGGACAGCTTGAGCCGCGAGCCTTTCGTCGACCTGCTACGCAGGCATGCTGCCCGCGGCGTGAGCTTTTCTACCTTCCAGACTGTGAGCGGCCTTGCCCGTAGCGCTGGCAGCGCCTTGTACTGCCAACTGACAGGGCGCTGATCACTGCTCCGGTGCGGCCGGCGCCGTATTCTGTGGTGGGCGTACGCCGATTTCTGCCGAGAGCTGGATGGTTTTGCCGTTACGCAGGACTTCGATCGGGATCTTCTCGCCAGGGCGGGTCTGTGCCACCTGGTTCATCGAGCGGCGGCCATCGACGGCCGGTTCGCTACCGATGGTCAAGATCAGGTCGCCCGGTTGAAGGCCGGCTTTCTGCGCCGGGCCGTCGCGATAGATGCCGGCGACCAGGATACCGGCACGTCCCTTGAGGTCGAAGGACTCCGCCAGCTCTGGCGTCAGGGCTTGCACTTCGATGCCCAGCCAACCGCGGATCACCTGGCCGTGCTCGATGATCGCCTTCATCACCTGGGTGGCCAGCTTGACCGGGATGGCGAAGCCGATGCCCTGGGAACCGCCGGATTTGGAGAAGATCGCGGTGTTGATGCCGATCAGGTTGCCGTTGGCATCGACCAGCGCGCCGCCGGAGTTGCCCGGGTTGATCGCCGCGTCGGTCTGGATGAAGTCCTCGTAGGTGTTGAGGCCCAACTGGTTGCGCCCGGTTGCGCTGATGATGCCCATGGTCACGGTCTGGCCGACCCCAAAGGGGTTGCCGATGGCCAGGGTGACATCGCCGATCTTGATCTGGTCTGAGCGACCGAGGGTCATCGCAGGCAGCTTGTCGAGGTCGATCTTCAGCACCGCGAGATCGGTTTCCGGGTCGCTGCCAATCACCCGCGCCAGTGTCTCGCGGCCGTCTTTCAGGGCCACCACGATCTGGTCGGCGCCGGACGTCACGTGGTTGTTGGTCAGCAGGTAGCCCTCGGGGCTCATGATCACCGCCGAGCCCAGGCTCGACTCCATGCGCCGCTGCTTGGGCAGGTTGTCGCCGAAGAAGCGGCGGAATACCGGGTCTTCGAACAGCGGGTTGCTGGATTTGCTCTTGTTCACCACCTTGGTCGTGTACAGATTGGCCACGGCGGGCGCGGCCAGGTTGACCGCGTCGGCATAGGACACCGGGCCGTCCTGAAGCAAACCGTAGCGCGGCGCCTGGCGCACGTGCACATCCTGGCTGGGCATGCCGACCCACTGCGGGTAGCGCTGGATGATCAGCGCCGCCAACAACAGACCCGCCAGCAGAGGCCAGCCATAGAAACGCAGTGCCTTGAGCATCGATCAGAAATCCTAGGGTTGCGAGGGCTGGAGGGGGCCCTTAAGGTGGCGGCATTATAAAGGGCCGACGATGAAGAAACAGCGCCCCGCAAACCCTTGTGAGGAATATTCATGGCCATCGCCTTGCGCACCCTGGTCGAGGAAGCTGATCGCTTTCTGAATGCCGCCCGTATCAGCGACTACTGCCCCAATGGCCTGCAAGTGGAAGGCCGCCCGCAGGTGCGCCGGATCGTCAGTGGCGTCACCGCCAGCCAGGCGATGATCGATGCCGCCATCGAGGCCGACGCCGATGTGCTGCTGGTCCATCACGGCTATTTCTGGAAGGGCGAGGATGCCTGTGTGGTCGGCATGAAGCAGCGTCGCCTCAAGGCGTTGCTTGGCCACGATATCAGCCTGCTCGCCTACCACTTGCCGCTGGATGTACACGCCGAGGTCGGTAACAACGTGCAGCTCGCCCGCCAGCTCGACATTGAGGTGGAAGGGCCGCTGGAGGCCGATAATCCACGTATCGTCGGTCTGCTCGGTTCCCTCGCCGAACCGCTGAGCGCGCGGGATTTTGCCCGTCGTGTACAAGACGTACTGGGCCGCGAGCCGCTGCTGGTCGAGGGCGAACGCATGGTCCAGCGCATCGGCTGGTGTACGGGCGGTGGCCAGGGCTACATCGACAAGGCGATTGCCGCTGGCGTCGATCTTTACCTGACCGGCGAGGCCTCGGAACAGACCTTTCACAGTGCCCGGGAAAATGGCGTGAGCTTCATCGCCGCCGGCCACCACGCCACCGAGCGGTACGGTGTGCAAGCGCTGGGCGACTACCTGGCGCGCCGCTTCGCCATCGAACACCTGTTTGTCGACATACCGAACCCGGTGTGATCGATTTGCGATTAAGGAATATCCATAGTCATTTTGGTTCTATGGGGCTTCCTGAAGAGAATTGGGCGCTGTGCTAGAGTGCGCGCCTCGTCCACGGCCCGCAGGCCGTATTCATTCTGATTTAGCCGTGACCAGCCATGCTCGACAAACTGACGCACCTGAAACAGCTCGAGGCGGAAAGTATCCACATCATTCGTGAAGTGGCCGCCGAGTTCGACAACCCGGTGATGCTGTATTCCATCGGTAAAGATTCCGCCGTGATGCTGCACCTGGCCCGCAAGGCTTTTTTCCCAGGCAAGCTGCCGTTCCCGGTGATGCATGTCGATACCCGCTGGAAATTCCAGGAAATGTACAGTTTCCGCGACAAGATGGTCGCGGACATGGGCCTGGACCTGATCACCCACGTCAACCCGGATGGCGTCGCGCAGAACATCAACCCCTTCACCCACGGCAGTGCCAAGCACACCGACGTGATGAAGACCGAAGGGCTGAAGCAGGCGCTGGACAAGTACGGCTTCGACGCCGCCTTCGGTGGCGCGCGCCGCGACGAAGAGAAGTCGCGCGCCAAGGAGCGGGTCTACTCCTTCCGCGACAGCAAGCACCGCTGGGACCCGAAGAACCAGCGTCCCGAGTTGTGGAACATCTACAACGGCAACGTCAAGAAGGGCGAGTCGATCCGGGTGTTCCCGCTGTCCAACTGGACCGAGCTGGACATCTGGCAATACATCTATCTGGAGCAGATTCCGATCGTGCCGCTGTACTTCGCCGCCGAGCGCGATGTGATCGAGAAGAACGGCACGCTGATCATGATCGACGACGACCGTATCCTCGAATACCTCAGCGATGAAGAGAAGGCGCGCATCCAGAAGAAGATGGTGCGTTTCCGTACCCTCGGCTGCTATCCGCTGACCGGCGCGGTGGAGTCGCAGGCGACCAGCCTGACCGACATCATCCAGGAAATGCTGCTGACCCGGACTTCCGAACGCCAGGGCCGCGTGATCGATCACGACGGCGCCGGGTCGATGGAAGAAAAGAAACGTCAGGGCTATTTCTAAGGGTTGCGCATCATGAGTCATCAGTCTGATTTGATCAGCGAGGACATCCTCGCGTACCTGGCCCAGCACGAACGCAAAGAGCTGCTGCGCTTTCTTACCTGCGGCAACGTCGACGACGGCAAGAGCACCCTGATCGGGCGCCTGCTGCACGACTCCAAGATGATCTACGAAGACCATCTGGAAGCCATCACCCGCGATTCGAAGAAGTCCGGCACCACCGGCGAGGAAGTCGACCTGGCGCTGCTGGTCGATGGCCTGCAGGCCGAGCGCGAGCAGGGCATCACCATCGATGTCGCCTACCGCTATTTCTCCACGGCCAAGCGCAAGTTCATCATCGCCGACACCCCCGGTCATGAGCAGTACACCCGCAACATGGCCACCGGTGCCTCCACCTGCGACCTGGCGATCATCCTGATCGACGCCCGCTATGGTGTGCAGACCCAGACCAAGCGTCACAGCTTCATCGCCTCCTTGCTGGGCATCAAGCACATCGTGGTCGCGGTCAACAAGATGGACCTGAAAGGCTTCGACCAAGGCGTGTTCGAGCAGATCAAGGCCGATTACCTGAAGTTCGCCGAGGGTATTGCGCTGAAGCCGTCGTCGTTGCACTTCGTGCCGATGTCCGCGCTCAAGGGCGACAACGTCGTGAACAAGAGCGAGCAGTCGCCCTGGTACAGCGGTCCGTCGTTGATGGAAATCCTCGAAACCGTCGAAGTCGCGGCTGATCGCAACTTCGACGACATGCGTTTCCCGGTGCAGTACGTCAACCGCCCGAACCTGAACTTCCGTGGCTTCGCTGGCACCCTGGCCAGCGGCATCGTGCGCAAGGGTGACCAGGTCGTCGCGCTGCCGTCGGGCAAGGGCAGCACGGTCAAGTCCATCGTCACCTATGAGGGTGAGCTGGAGCAGGCCGGCCCGGGCCAGGCGATCACCCTGACGTTGGAAGACGAGATCGACGTCTCGCGCGGCGACATGCTGGTGCATGCCGACAACCGCCCGCAGGTCATCGACAGCTTCGAAGCCATGCTGGTGTGGATGGCCGAAGAGCCGATGCTCCCCGGCAAGAAGTACGACATCAAGCGCGCCACCAGCTATGTGCCGGGCTCGATTGCCAGCATCGTTCATCGCGTCGATGTGAATACCCTGGAGCAGGGCGCTGCCAGCAGCCTGCAGCTCAACGAGATCGGCAAGGTCAGGATCGCCCTCGATGCGCCCATCGCCCTGGACGGTTACGAATTCAACCGCACCACCGGCGCGTTCATCGTCATCGACCGCCTGACCAACGGCACCGTCGGCGCCGGCATGATCGTCGCCAAGCCGAGTGGCTCGGGCGGTCACCATGGCGAGACCGCTCACGTTTCCACCGAGGAACGTGCGGCGCGCTTCGGCCAGAAACCGGCCACCGTGCTGTTCAGCGGCCTCTCCGGTGCGGGCAAGAGCACCCTGGCCTATGCCCTGGAGCGCAAGCTGTTCGACCTGGGCCGTGCGGTTTACGTGCTCGATGGCCAGAATCTGCGTCATGACCTGAACAAAGGCCTGCCACAGGATCGTGCCGGTCGCACCGAGAACTGGCGGCGTGCCGCCCACGTCGCGCGCCAGTTCAACGAGGCCGGCCTGCTGACCCTCGCCGCCTTCGTCGCGCCGGATGCGGAGGGCCGCGAGCAGGCCAAGGACCTGATCGGTCGTGAACGCCTGATCAGCGTCTACGTCCAGGCTTCGCCACGTGTTTGCGCCGAGCGCGATCCACAAGGTCTGTATGCCGCCGGTGGCGACAACATCCCGGGCGAGTCCTTCCCGTACGACATCCCGCTGGATGCCGACATCATCATCGACACCCAGTCGGTGTCGGTTGAGGAGGGCGTCAAGCTGGTGCTGGATGTGCTGAAGGCGCGCGGGGCCATCTAAGTCTCAAGCCACAAGCTAAAGCCCGCTTATCGCCTCTGGGTGATAAGCGGGCTTTTCGTTTGGGCTGTGGGCCTCTTCGCGCGCATGGCGCGCGAAAAATAAGAGGCGTTGCGGCTCAGTCGTGTGGTCCCGAGTCGGTTCTATCAGCACGGCCCCCAACAAAAAGCCCCGCATTGCGGGGCTCTTCATTTCCGGTAGCGATCAGCGGCGCAGGCCGAAGTTCTCGTCCAGGGTGCCGACGCCACTTGGGTCCTTCGGCGCGTAGTCCTTGGGCATTTCATTGTTGCGCGGCGGAGTCAGGCGCTCGCGCTTTTCATTGCCTTCGTCGGCATGCAGGGCAGCCAGCAGGCGCTGACGGGTCAGTTCGTCCAGGGCCAGGCGGTTGGCACCTTCGGACAGATGCTCCTGTACGTCCTGGTAGCTCTGGGTGAGCTTGCGCACCAGGTTGGCAGTGGTGTTGAAGTGAGTCACCACTTCGCTCTGATAGGCATCGAAACGCTCTTGCATTTCATCCAGTTGGCGCTGGGTGCGATTGGGTGCAGCGTTGGGCAGCGCGCGCGCCAGCAGGAAGCCGATGGCGACACCAGCCAGCAGGGCGATGGCGGAGATCAACCAGGGCGTTATCGTCTGTTCCACGAGTCCTTCCTCTCTATAAGGCTTTGCTTTACGGTAGCGTATATACCGCACTTCGAGCCTGTTGTGTGATGTGCTTAACCAAGACGTGTCGACCTGATCCGAGGTCACGGAGTTCCTGCAGTTGATCCGCGAAACCCCCATAACCATCGATGGCCCATGCGGCCAGTTGGAAGCGCTTTATCTCGATGTGCCCGATGCCCGCGGCGTGGCGTTGATCTGTCATCCGAACCCGGTGCAAGGCGGGACCATGCTCAACAAGGTGGTGTCGACCTTGCAACGTGCGGTACGCGACATGGGCTTCACCACCCTGCGTTTCAATTATCGCGGTGTCGGTGCCAGTGCCGGCAGCCATGATATGGGCACTGGCGAAGTCGACGATGCCCAGGCCGCTGCGGCATGGTTGCAAGCGCAGCACCCGCAATTGCCACTGAATCTGTTGGGCTTTTCCTTTGGCGGCTTCGTCGCCGCCTCGCTGGCGGGGCGTCTGGAGCGTCAAGGCAGCGAGGTACGGCACCTGTTCATGATCGCTCCGGCAGTGCATCGCTTGCAGCCGCCGGAAGCACTGCCAGAGCAGGTACGCCTGACCATCGTCCAGCCCGAGCAGGACGAGGTGGTCGAACCACAATCCGTCTATGCCTGGGCCGAGGCGTTGCCGCGTGCCCATGAGCTACTGAAAGTGGCAGAATGCGGCCACTTCTTTCACGGCAAGCTGCCTGAGCTGAAGGAGTTGGTCCAGCCTCGTCTCTGAGAACCTGTTCACGATCTGCTGCGCGTCGGCTAAACGCCGTTGGAAACACCTTCGGAATGCTCACTTACAACACGTGAGGTCGAGCGCGACTCCGAGCGTGCCTCAGCCGTTTTCGCCACCGTTTATCTCTAGCTCACGAGATCATGAACAGGTTCTGAACCGAGCCGCCAGCCACAGCCCGCCCGATCACCACAAGCGAAACCGAAGATGACCAAGACCCGTATCCTGACCGGTATCACCACCACCGGCACCCCACACCTGGGTAACTACGCCGGTGCGATCCGTCCTGCCATCGTCGCCAGCCGTCGCTCGGACGTCGATTCGTTCTACTTCCTGGCCGACTACCACGCGCTGATCAAGTGCGACGATCCGGCGCGTATCCAGCGCTCGCGCCTGGAAATCGCCGCGACCTGGCTGGCCTGTGGGCTGGATGTGGACAAGGCCACGTTCTATCGCCAGTCCGACATCCCCGAGATTCCCGAGCTGTGCTGGCTGCTCACCTGCGTCGCCGGCAAGGGGCTGCTCAACCGTGCCCATGCCTACAAGGCGTCGGTGGACAAGAATGTCGAGCAGGGCGAAGACCCCGATGCCGGCGTGACCATGGGCCTGTTCAGCTACCCGGTACTGATGGCGGCGGACATCCTGATGTTCAACGCGCAGAAGATTCCGGTCGGCCGCGACCAGGTCCAGCACGTGGAAATGGCTCGCGACATCGGCCAGCGCTTCAACCACCTGTTCGGCAAGGGCAAGGAACTGTTCGCCATGCCCGAGGCGGTGATCGAGGAAGAGGTGGCGACCCTGCCAGGCCTCGATGGCCGCAAGATGAGCAAGAGCTACGACAACACCATTCCGCTGTTCAGCTCGTCCAAGCAACTCAAGGAAGCCATCGCCAGGATCGTCACCGACTCGCGCCTGCCCGGCGAACCGAAGGACACCGACGGCTCGCACCTGTTCACCCTGTACCAGGCGTTTTCCACGCAAGAGCAGCAGCGCGCGTTCCGCGAGGAACTGCACGGTGGACTGGCCTGGGGCGAGGCGAAGAACCGTCTGTTCGAGCTGCTCGATGCCGAACTGGGCGAAGCCCGCGAGCGTTACGCCGCACTGATCGCCAGACCGGCCGACCTGGAAGATATCCTGCTGGCCGGTGCCGCCAAGGCACGTCGTATCGCCACGCCGTTCCTTGGCGAGCTGCGCGAAGCGGTCGGTCTGCGTTCGTTCCGCGAACAGGTGCAAGTGGCTGGCGAGACGAAGAAGAAGGCGGTCAAGTCGGCGCGCCTGGTCAGCTTTCGTGATGACGATGGCAGCTTCCGCTTCCGTCTGCTCGACGCGGCCGGTGAGCAGTTGTTCCTCTCTCGTGCCTTCTCCGATGGCAAAGCGGCGGGTCAGGCCAGCAAGCGCCTGCAATCCGTTGAGGAACTGGATATTCGCCAGCAGGACAGCGGCTTTGCCGTGTATCTGGATGGCGAAGTGGTTGCCGAGAGCCCGGCGTTCGCCGATGCGGCAGCCATTCAGGTGGCGATCGCCAGTGTGTGCGAGGCGCTGAAACCGCAGGAATAAGCTGTAGAGCGGCATGAAAATGCCATTACCCATAAGGTTATTTGCCAATCAACGGGGCCGTCGCTAAAGTGACGACCCCGTTTTTGTTACCGAATTTCCCGTCTATGACTCCCCTTGAGCGCTACCAGGCTGACCTGAAACGTCCCGAGTTTTTTCACGATGCCTCGCAAGAGAACGCCGTGCGTCATCTGCAGCGCCTCTACGATGATCTGGTCGCGGAGGATTCCGGCAAGGGTGGGCTGTTCGGCAAGCTCTTCGCCAAAAAGCCCCAGGGGCCGATCAAAGGCCTGTATTTCTGGGGGGGTGTCGGGCGCGGCAAGACCTATCTGGTCGATACCTTCTTCGACGCGCTGCCGTTCAAACAGAAGATGCGTACTCACTTCCACCGCTTCATGAAGCGCGTGCACGAGGAAATGCGCACGCTCAAGGGGGAGAAGAACCCGCTGACCATCATCGGCAAGCGTTTCGCCGACGAGGCACGGGTAATCTGCTTCGACGAGTTCTTCGTGTCCGACATCACCGACGCGATGATTCTGGCAACTTTGCTCGAAGAGCTGTTCAAGAACGGCGTGAGCCTGGTCGCGACATCCAACATCGTGCCGGACGGCTTGTACAAGGACGGCCTGCAGCGCGCGCGCTTCCTGCCGGCCATCGCCTTGCTCAAGGAGCACACCGAGACGGTCAACGTCGACAGCGGCGTGGACTACCGCCTGCGAGCCCTGGAGCAGGCCGAGCTGTTCCACTTCCCGTTGACTGCTGAGGTCGAAGCGCAACTGCACAAGGGCTTCAAGAGCCTGCTGCCCGATGGCAGCATCATCGATGAGAACGCGACGCTGACCATCGAGAATCGCCAGATCACCGCGCGCAAGGTCAGCGGTGACGTGGCATGGTTCGAGTTCCGTGAGCTGTGCGATGGTCCGCGTAGCCAGAACGACTACATCGAGCTGGGCAAGATCTTCCATGCGGTGATCCTGGCCAACGTCGAGCAGATGGGCGTAGCCAAGGACGATATGGCGCGACGCTTCATCAACCTGGTGGACGAGTTCTACGACCGCAACGTCAAGCTGATCATCTCGGCTGAAGTCGAGCTCAAGGATCTCTATTCAGGTGGTCGCCTGAATTTCGAATTCCAGCGTACCCTCAGTCGCCTGCTGGAAATGCAGTCCCACGAATTCCTCTCGCGTCCGCACAAGCCCTAACGCAGCGGCAAGCTACAAGCCTGGTGCTTTGGCTTGCGGCTTAGCGCTTGATGCTTGCCGCTGCCCTTGCCGGTATTGATTCGGCGACACGCCAGCATGTTGACGGAACAGGCGGGCGAAGAAGCTGGAGTCGTCGTAGCCGACTTCGTAGCTGATGGTCTTGATGCTCTTGCGTGTACTGCTGAGTAATCCTTTGGCGGTCTCGATACGCAGGCGCTGCAGGTAATGCAGCGGTTTGTCGCCCGTGGCGCTCTGGAAGCGGCGCATGAAATTACGAATGCTCATGCCGTGCTCGCGGGCCACGTCTTCGATGCGGAACTTCTCCGCGAAGTGATCTTCCAGCCATTGCTGGACCTGCAGGATGGCCACGTCCTGGTGCAGCTTCTGGCCGCCGAAACCGATGCGCCCCGGGCTGTAGCTGCGGCGGGTTTCGTAAAGGATGTCGCGGGACACGCCTTGGGCGATGTCGGCGCCGCAGAAGCGTTCGATCAAGTAGATGTACAGGTCGCTGGCGGAGGTGAAGCCGCTGGCGCAATACAGGTTGTCGGCATCCGACAGGTGTTTTTCCTGGTTCAGTTGGACCTGAGGAAAGCGCTCGCTGAATTCGCGGAAGAAACGCCAGTACGTCGTTGCTTCCTTGCCGTCGAGCAGTCCGGCGGCAGCGAGCCAGAATACACCGCTGGCTTCACCGCAGAGCGATGCGCCTTTCTCATGCAGGGCACGAAGCCAGGGTGTGATGTTGGGATGGCGTCGTGACAGGACGTCGAAGTCGCCCCAGAAAGCCGGCAGAACAACGATGTCGGCATCTTCCAGTGCGCCGTCCACCGGGATCAGCGCCTGGCTGAAGCTGTTGACCGGCTGGCCGTCCGGGCTGATCACGCGGATCTGGAATGCCGGAGTGAGCCCCAGTCCCTGATTTTTGGCGTGGCGCAAGCTGGCCATGTGAAAGAAGTCACGGGCCTGCATCAGCGTGGCGGCGAAGACGCCTTCCACGGCAAGGATGCCGATACGCAAGAAAGGGAGTTTTAGCGACATGTCGATTGTTCTTCTTAGGTGGCTAAACGGTCAGTTGCTGGCTGAATCGTCTTATCTTTCCTGCTTGCTGTCCAGTGATCGAGCGCCTCCTCTGTGCAAACCCGCTGCATGGCTGGGCGTCTGATTTCCAGGTGTTTGCCGTCAGGGCCAAGTTAAATCGCCGGATCGGGTTGCTATTTCTGTCATAACCGGCATAATTCCGCGGCTTTCTTGGCGGGGATGCCTAGCCTGTCCGAGAAAGAAGGTGGGGATGCCTAGCCCACCGAACCCCGCCGTAGCGGACGCGCTGACCCGAGCCCCCGATAGCGTCTGTTCCCGGCCGTCTTGACCTTGTCAAGGCAAGCACTATTCAGTAAGATCCGCCGTCTTAATTTTCAGGGCGGCCCCTGAGGCTATAGCGAATGAAGACTTTTACTGCAAAACCGGAAACAGTTAAGCGCGACTGGTATGTCGTCGACGCTGCAGGCCAGACCCTGGGTCGTCTGGCCACCGAAATCGCCAGCCGTCTGCGTGGCAAGCACAAAGCTGAATACACGCCGCACGTTGATACTGGCGACTACATCGTCGTCATCAACGCCGAGCAGGTTCGTGTGACCGGTGCCAAGAGCACCGACAAGAAGTACTACTCGCACTCCGGTTTCCCGGGCGGCATCAAGGAAATCAGCTTCGAGAAGCTGATCGCCAAGGCCCCTGAGCGCGTGATCGAGACCGCGGTTAAAGGCATGCTGCCGAAGAACCCGTTGGGTCGCGACATGTATCGCAAGCTGAAGGTGTACAAGGGTGCTAACCACCCGCACACCGCTCAGCAGCCCCAAGAACTGAAGATTTGACGGAATAGTTCATTATGTCGGCGACTCAAAATTACGGCACTGGCCGTCGCAAGACTGCAACCGCACGCGTTTTCCTGCGTCCGGGCACTGGCAAGATCTCCATCAACAACCGCACCCTGGATACCTTCTTCGGTCGCGAAACCGCTCGCATGGTCGTGCGTCAGCCGCTTGAGCTGACCGAGACCACCGAGAAGTTCGACATCTACGTCACCGTTCTCGGTGGCGGTGTCAGCGGTCAAGCTGGTGCGATCCGCCACGGTATCACCCGTGCCCTGATCGAGTACGACGAAAGCCTGCGCAGCCCGCTGCGTAAAGCTGGCTACGTCACTCGTGATGCCCGCGAAGTTGAACGTAAGAAAGTCGGTCTGCGCAAAGCGCGTAAGCGTCCGCAGTACTCCAAGCGTTAATTCGCTGCTTTCAAAAAGCGCCCGGTTCCGCAAGGACCGGGCGTTTTTTTTCGGTGCGCCAGGCATGGCGCGTTGCGCGTTAGCGCAACCAGTTCGGCTGTGGTGGCTGCACTGGTGACTT
>NZ_CBFFRH010000022.1:0-12411 GCF_965644255.1 Pseudomonas sp. LRF_L74
CTGAAAGGTTACAGCGATACCAACCCGATCAATCTCACTCAGCCAGATAATCTGGCTTATGTGATCTACACCTCGGGTTCCACCGGCAAGCCCAAAGGCACGCTGCTACCGCACCAGAACGTCATGCGTTTGTTCGCGGCCACCCAGGACTGGTATCAGTTCGATGCCAATGATGTGTGGAGTGTCTTCCATTCCTATGCTTTCGACTTCTCGGTCTGGGAGCTGTTTGGTGCATTGCTGTATGGCGCCAAGGCTGTGGTTGTACCCAAGGATGTTGCCCGCTCGCCGGAGGACTTTCACAACCTGCTGCTCAAGCAGAAGGTCACGGTGCTCAACCAGACGCCTTCAGCGTTCAAACAGTTGATCCCTATTGCAGTCGACAAAGCCCAGCCTCTATCCCTGCGTTATGTGGT
Source organism: Pseudomonas sp. LRF_L74 (assembly GCF_965644255.1). NCBI lineage: Bacteria > Pseudomonadati > Pseudomonadota > Gammaproteobacteria > Pseudomonadales > Pseudomonadaceae > Pseudomonas > Pseudomonas sp. LRF_L74. Next base: position 414 of record NZ_CBFFRH010000022.1, read on the forward strand.
GTTTGGTGGGGAGGCTCTGGATGTAAGCAGCCTTGCTCCCTGGTTCGATGCGTTTGGTGATCGCCAGCCGCAATTGGTGAACATGTACGGCATTACCGAGACGACCGTTCACGTCACCTACCGCCCGATCAGTCGAGAAGACCTGAGCAAAGAAGGCGTAAGTCCGATTGGCGAAGTCATCCCGGACCTGTCCTGGTACCTACTCGACAGCAATCTGGGTGTAGCGGCTCCCGGTTGTCAGGGGGAACTGCACGTTGGTCGTGCCGGTTTGGCGCGTGGTTACCACCAACGTGCGGATCTCACTGCACTGCGCTTCATCCCTGACCCGTTCGATACCAGTGAGCAAGGTGGTGGTCGCCTCTATCGTACCGGCGACTTGGCCCGCTACCGAGCTGATGGTGTGATCGAGTACGCCGGTCGTATCGACCATCAAGTGAAGATTCGTGGCTTCCGGATCGAACTGGGCGAGATCGAAGCTCAGCTACAAGCCTACGAATCAGTACGAGACGTGGTGGTCATCGACATCGAAGGCCCGAACGGAAAACAACTGGTTGGTTACCTCGTTGCTGAGGTCGGAAAGGCTGAGCATTCTGAGCAGCAAACCCTGCTGCGCGCTGCTTTGCGTGATCACCTCAAAGCCAATCTGCCTGATTACATGGTGCCTACACACCTGCTGTTCCTGGAAAAGATGCCACTGACGCCGAATGGTAAGCTGGACCGCAAGGCCCTGCCGAAGCCGGGCGCTAGCCAACTGCATCAGGAATACGTGGCACCGCAGAGCGAGTTGGAACAGCAAATCGCAGCGATCTGGGCAGATGTTCTGAAGGTGGATAAGGTTGGTCTGACCGACAACTTCTTCGAGCTGGGCGGCGACTCGATCATCTCGATCCAGGTGGTTAGCCGTGCCCGGCAGATGGGTATTCGCTTCACACCCAAGGAACTCTTCCAGCACCAGACGGTGCAAGGCTTGGCTTCGGTGGCCAAGCGTGGCGAGGCAGGGGCTCTGCAGATTGATCAGGGGCCAGTCATTGGAGAAGGCATGCTTCTGCCTATCCACCAGTACTTCTTCGATGAAGCGATTCCCGAGCGCCATCACTGGAACCAGGCGTTGCTGCTCAAACCAGGTCAAGTGCTTGAGCCAGAGCTGATCGATCAGGCGCTGCAGGCATTGATCGTTCATCACGATGCACTGCGCTTGAACTTCAAGCAGGACTCTGCTGGTAACTGGTTTGCTAACTACCGTCCTGTTGCAGAACAGCAAGAGGTTCTCTGGCAATCCAGCGTCAATAGCGAGTCGGAGCTTGAGGCTCTTTGTTCTGAAGCGCAAAGTAGCTTGGGCCTACAGGATGGTCCTCTGATACGAGCAGTGTTGGCGACGCTCACCGACGGTACTCAGCGTTTGCTGCTGGCGATACATCACTTGGCAGTCGACGGTGTGTCCTGGCGAATTCTGCTGGAGGATCTGCAAACGGCTTATGGCCAACTGCAGGAAAAACAGGCCATCAAGCTGCCGGAGAAAACCAGCTCGACGCGAGTCTGGGCCGAGCACCTGCAAACATACGCGAGCAGCGAAGCGTTACAGCAAGAGCTGGGTTACTGGAAAGACCAGCTTGCTGATATCAACGCCTGCCTTCCTTGTGACAATACAGAAGGTTCACTGCAAGGTCGTCATGCAGGCGGCGCGCAAACTCGCCTGGATCAGAACTACACGCGTCAATTACTGCAAGACGCTCCGTCCGCCTACCGTACACAGATCAATGATCTGTTGCTGACGACACTGGCTCGTGTCATCTCTCGCTGGACCCAGCAGGATAATGTGCTGGTTCAACTGGAAGGCCACGGCCGCGAGGAACTGTTCGATACGGTCGATCTGACACGTACCGTTGGTTGGTTCACCAGCATGTTCCCGGTGAAACTGAGCCCGTCTGAAACATTGGCCGGTTCGATCAAGCAGATCAAGGAACAACTGCGCGCGATCCCGAACAAGGGCATTGGTTTTGGTGCACTGCGTTATTTGAGTGATGAGGCATCGCAGCAAACTCTTGCTGAATTGCCTGTCCCACGAATTACCTTCAATTATCTGGGGCAGTTCGACAGCAGCTTCGAGGGCGAAGCGGAAGAGGCGGCGTTCCTTGCACCTGCAAACGAAAGTTCAGGCACAAGCCAGAGCGAAGAAGCCCCTCTCGGTAATTGGCTGTCGATCAATGGTCAGGTCTATAGTGGCGAACTGAGTTTGAGCTGGAGCTTCAGCCGGGAGATGTTCGATGAGACGACAGTCCAGAAGCTTGCATCTGAATACGCTGAAGAGTTGAAAGCACTGATCGAGCATTGCTCAAACGAAGCAACGTCTGGCTTAACGCCTTCGGATGTGCCGTTGGCCAGACTGAGTCAGGAGCAACTTGATGCGCTGCCTATCAGTGCAAACGAGATAGAAGACATCTATCCGTTGTCACCGATGCAGCAGGGCATGTTGTTCCACAGCCTGTTCGAACAAGGTGGTGGTGATTACATCAACCAGGTCCGGGTCGATGTGGATGGTTTGGATGTCGAGCGTTTCCACCAAGCCTGGCAAGCTGTAGTGGATCGGCATGAAGTCCTGCGAGCCAGTTTCGTGACTCAGTTTGAGCAGCCGCTGCAGGTCATCCGCAAGCAAGTTGCGATGCCGTTTGTAGTCCTGGACTGGTCAACGCAGGCAGATCTCGCCCAGAACCTGGACACATGGGCTGAAGCCGATCGGCACAAAGGCTTCGATCTACAGCAAGAACCATTGCTGAGGATTGCGGCGATCCGTACTGGAGAGAACAGCCATCACCTGATCTACACCAACCATCACATCCTGATGGATGGGTGGAGCAACTCGCAGTTGCTTGGAGAAGTACTACAGAGCTACGCCGGCGATCCCCTTGCTCACCAAGCCAGTCGCTATCGTGACTACATCGAGTGGTTACAAAAACAGGACAAGGTACAAAGCGAAGCGTTTTGGCGCGGACAGTTCGGTGACTTGCAAGAGCCGACGCATCTTGCCCAGGCAATCCGCCAGGATAAGGAAACGTTGGGTCAAGGCTACGGTGACCACTACCAAGTACTGGACAAGAAGCGCACTCAAGCGTTGAGTGACTTTGCTCGCCAACAGCGAGTGACGGTAAACACCCTGGTGCAAGCCGCTTGGTTGCTGCTGCTCCAGCGCTACACAGGCCAAGATACGGTTGCGTTCGGTGCAACGGTTTCGGGTCGCCCGGCAGAACTTAAAGGCGTCGAACAACAGTTGGGACTGTTCATCAATACGCTGCCGGTGATTGCGAGTCCGAAACCTGAGCAGAGTGTTGCTCAATGGATCGAGCAGGTGCAGGCGCAGAACCTGGCGCTACGTGAGCATGAACATACGCCGCTGTATGACGTGCAGCGCTGGGCAGGACAGGGCGGTGAAGCTCTGTTCGATAATATCCTGGTGTTCGAAAACTACCCTGTATCAGAGGCGCTTCAGCAAGGCGCCTCAGAGGAAATCAGTTTTGGTGAAGTGGCTAACCATGAGCAGACCAACTATCCGCTGACGCTTGCAGTCGGATTGGGAGAGGAGCTTTCAGTTCATTACAGCTATGACCGAAGTAACTTCGATGACTCAGCGATTGAGCGAGTTGCAAAGCACTTTGACAATCTGTTGGGAGAGATCACTAAGCAATCGCAGCAACATCTGGGGGATCTAGCGCTGCTTGATGCGGCAGAGCATCAACAGATTGTTTATGACTGGAACCGCACCGAAGAGAATTACCCAAGCGATCAATGCATTCATCAACTGATCGAAGCGCGGGTTGATAAAACCTCTGATGCCATCGCCGTGGTGTTCGACAATCAAGAGTTGACCTACCAACAACTGAATGGCAAGGCCAACCAACTGGCGCATAAGCTGCGCCAGTTGGGTGTCGGACCGGATGTATTGGTGGGTATCGCCGTAGAGCGCAGCCTGGAAATGGTGGTTGGGCTGCTGGGAATCTTGAAGGCAGGCGGTGCGTATGTACCGTTGGACCCAGAGTATCCAGCAGATCGACTGGCCTACATGATGGAGGACAGTGGTATCGCGTTGCTGCTGACTGAAGCTCATCTACAAGCACAACTCCCGATCCCAGATCATGTGCACTGCTTGATGCTTGATGAAGATCTGAAAGGTTACAGCGATACCAACCCGATCAATCTCACTCAGCCAGATAATCTGGCTTACGTCATGTACACCTCGGGCTCAACCGGGCGCCCTAAAGGTGTAGCTATTTCCCATGATGCCTTGAGCCAGCATGCTCATGTATCGCTCGGCTTCTTCAACCTGTCGGGCGATGATCGCATCCTGCAGTTCGCCACCTTCAACTTCGATGGTTTCGTCGAGCAGCTCTATCCCGCGCTGATTTGCGGCGCCTCAGTAGTCATCCGTGGCCGTGATATCTGGGACAGCGAAACCTTCTATCAGGAGCTGCTGGCCAGGGATATCAGTGTGGTCGACGTGACGACGGCTTACTGGTTCATGCTGGCCAAGGATTTCGCGGAAAAAGGGCCGCGAGATTATGGCCGCTTGCATCAATTCCACTCAGGCGGTGAGGCGATGCCGCCTGAAGGCGTTGCTGCTTGGAAGAAAGCGGGTCTTGAGCATGTTCACCTGCTGAATACCTATGGTCCGACCGAAGCGACGGTGACGGTCAGTACTCACGATTGTATCGATTACTTGTCGGGCAAGGAGCCACTTCCGGCCTTGATGCCGATTGGCAAGGTGCTGCCAGGACGGACGATCTATTTACTGGATCACTTCGGCAAGATCGTCGTCAACGGTGCGATTGGTGAGTTGACCATTGGTGGTGAGCTACTTGCGCGTGGTTACTTCAACCGTCCGGCATTGACTGCTGAGCGCTTCATTCCTGACCCCTTTGACACCAGTGAGCAGGGTGGCGGTCGGCTATACCGCACCGGTGATCTGACGCGTTATCTCGATGATGGCGTGATCGAATTCGTAGGCCGTATCGACCATCAGGTGAAGATCCGTGGCTTCCGTATTGAGTTGGGCGAGATAGAGGCTCAGTTGCAAGCCCACGAAGCAGTACGAGAAGCGGTGGTCATCGATATCGAGGGGCTGAGCGGAAAACAGCTGGTTGGCTATCTCGTCGCAGCAGCCGGACAGGCGGGGGATTCTGAGCAGCAAAAACTGCTCCGTACGAGCCTACGCGATCACCTCAGGGGCAATCTTCCAGATTACATGGTTCCTGCGCATCTGGTGTTCCTGGAGAAGATGCCGCTGACACCGAACGGAAAACTGGACCGTAAGGCTCTGCCGAAGCCGGACACCAGCCAACTGCAGCAGGAGTACGTGGCGCCGCAGAGCGAGCTGGAGCAGCAGATCGCAGCAATCTGGGCCGATGTGCTGAAGGTGGAGAAGGTCGGTCTCACCGATAACTTCTTTGAGTTGGGAGGACATTCCCTTCTTGCTACACAGGTTATCTCCAGAGTCAATCATGAGTGGAACCTATCGGTCCCCCTAAAAGCTTTGTTCGTCTCCGAAAACCTTGGGGGGTTCAGCGTACAAGTGGAGACGCTACACGCCGGTGCACATTCCCTAGGCTCAGAATTGGCTAAATCGCTGGGGGATCTGAAACGTTTATCGCTTAATGAACTTGAACAACTGATTTCATAGGAGCGGTAGCATGCAGGCGTTGATTGAGTCGGTAGGGACCTTGACAACAAAAGAGCGCAAGGCCTTGGCGGTTCTGCTCAAAAAGAAAGGCATCAATCTTTTTGGCATCACGCCTATTCATAGGCGAGGAGAGGATGAACCACTCCTGCTTTCGTACGCACAGCAGCGGCAGTGGTTTCTCTGGCAGCTTGAACCTGAGGGAAGCGCTTATCACATAGTTGCTGCTTTGCGCTTGTCTGGCGAGTTGAAGCTGGGGGCCTTGGAGCAGAGTTTCGAACATTTGATTCAGCGCCATCAAGGCTTGCGGACCACGTTTCTTCAGGATGGAGATGAGGTGCGCCAGGTCGTGCATGAGGCGCCATCAATAAAATTGGATATTGTAGAACTACATGAGAGCGGAGCATCTCGTGATACTGCTATCTCGGCTTATATCGAAGAGCAAGCCACACAATCTTTTGATTTAGAGACAGGGCCGCTTTTTCGCGTGGGCCTTCTGCGGCTTTCAGAAAATGAGCATGTTCTGGCTCTAGTTCAGCATCATATCGTTTCTGACGGCTGGTCCATGCAGATTATGGTGGATGAGTTGGTTCGCCTTTATTCAGGTTTCACTCAAAATCGGCAGCCCGATTTACCCACTTTACCGATTCAATATGCTGACTATGCCTTATGGCAGCGTCACTGGATGGATGCGGGTGAGCGTGAGCGACAATTAGATTATTGGTTGAGTAAGTTAGGAAGTGATACTGTCGACCTAGCCTTGCCATTGGATCACCCTCGTCCTTCGAGGCCTAGCTTTCGTGGGGCCAGTATAGATGTTCCGCTTACAGTCGATATCGGTGTGGAACTGAAGCGTTTAGCTCAGCGCGAAGGCGTTACACTTTTTGTGTTGCTATTAGCCGCTTTCCAATGCCTGCTTTATCGTTATACCGGCCAGACCGATATACGTGTCGGTATTCCGGTTGCTAATCGTAGCCGCCTTGAAATCGAGCGCTTGATTGGTTTCTTTGTAAATACTCAAGTATTGAAAGGCGATCTAGATGGGCTATTGCCATTCAATGAGTTTTTGAAGCAAGTCAGACAAACGGTTCTTGAGGCGCAAGAGTATCAAGACCTACCTTTTGAACAACTTGTGGAGGCTTTGCGACCAGAGCGCAGCCTGAGCCGTAACCCGTTATTCCAAGTTATGCTCAATCATCAATTCGCAAGCAGTGACGAGGCTAGTGTTCATAAGCTGCCAGGATTGAAAGTTTCAAGTGTTGAGCGCGCAGGAGGTAGCGAACAGTTCGACCTGACATTAATGGTAGTTGAGTCTGATGATCAGATATGGATCTCGTTGAGCTACGCAGTCGATTTGTTTGAGCCAGCTACAATTATCTCCATGAGTAGCCATTTGGCCAATCTTTTGCGAGGTATATTGGTTAATCCTGGCGAATCCATAAGCCATTTGCCATTGTTGGGTGAGGCAGAGCGAGAACTGATCTTGAGCGATTGTGGCATTGATCGGGTAAATTATCCAGTTGATCGTTGCATACACTTACTGTTCGAAGAGCAAGCGCAAAAGACGCCAGATGCAGTTGCGGTGGTATTTGAGGATGAGATGCTTACCTACAATCAGCTCAGTCGCAAGGCTAACCAACTTGCGCACAAGTTGATCAGTCTGGGGGTCGGTCCCGATGTGCTGGTGGGAATAGCGGTAGAGCGTAGTCTTGATATGGTAGTGGGGGTGCTGGGTATCCTTAAGGCAGGAGGTGCTTATGTGCCGCTTGATCCTGAATACCCGCAGGATCGCTTGGCTTACATGATCAAGGATAGCGGTATTGAGTTGCTGTTAACGCAGTCGCATCTGACGAGCCTGCTACCAGTCCCGGAATTAATGCAAACGCTGGAGTTGGATACGCAGGTTGGACTTTCTGTTTATGCAGAGAGTGTGCCTAGAGTAAATATCCAGCCTGAAAATCTAGCCTATGTAATCTACACGTCGGGCTCTACAGGTAAACCCAAAGGAGTGGCTGTAGCCCACGGCCCATTCGCGATGCATGCGAGGGCTGTGAGTGATGTATACGATCTGCACCCTGACGATTGCCTAATGCAGTCTGCGTCCATAAACTTCGATGCTGCTGCTGAACAATTATTCATGCCGTTGTTGATAGGAGCTCGAATTGTTCTGGCAGATATCAAGCGAAGATCTGTTCATGATGTGCTGGAAAGCATCCGATCCAATCATGTCTCTGCTGTTAACTTTCCACCTGCCTATCTGGCATATATGAATGAGATACTGTCAAAAACAGGTGAGAAATTAGATATACGCCTTTGTATTCTCGGCGGTGAGGCATGGACATTGGCGTTACTCGACGGTGGCGTGCTGCAAGCCGAGCATATCTTCAATGCCTATGGGCCAACCGAGGCAGTAGTTACACCTTTGGTTTGGGCTGCCGATATTTCTGATTCATTCAACGGGTATGCCCCGATAGGTAAGGCTGTAGGTCTACGACGTAGCCTTATCCTTGACTGCGATTTGTGCATATTGGTACGGGGGGCCCAAGGCGAATTGCTGTTGGCTGGAGAGGGCTTGGCTAGAGGCTACCTTAATCGTCCCAGCTTGACGGCTGAGCGGTTCATTCCTGATCCGTATGACGACTCGAAAGAAGGTGGCGGTCGCCTATACCGCACAGGTGACTTAGCTAAATGCCGTGCTGATGGCGTGATTGAGTACGTAGGCCGTATCGACCATCAGGTGAAAATCCGTGGTTTTCGTATCGAGTTGGGCGAGATCGAAGCGTGCCTGCTGGGGCAGGACATTGTGCGCGAGACCGTGGTATTTGCCCAGGGTGGGCCGGCTGGGCAGCAGCTAGTTGGTTATGTCGTTCCGGCAGATTTAGCGGTAATAGACGATCAAGATGGTCAGGCTCAACTGCGTGATGCGATCAAGACACGGCTCAAGGAAAGCCTGCCGGACTACATGGTTCCCTCGCATCTACTGTTCCTGAGCGAGTTGCCACTGACACCGAACGGTAAGCTGGACCGTAAGGCGCTGCCGAAGCCTGATGCCAGTTTACTGCAGCAGAACTATGTGGCGCCGCAAAGCGAGCTTGAGCAGAGGATCGCAGCAATCTGGACTGATGTCCTGAAGCTTGAGCAGATAGGTCTGACTGACAACTTCTTTGACCTCGGTGGCCACTCTCTACTGGCCACCCAAGTCATCTCTCGGGTGCGCCAGTCTCTCAATCTGGATGTTCCGCTCAAAGCAATTTTCGAGTGTTCGGATCTGGCTGATTTTGCCCAGGTTGCTGGAGAAAGCGTTTCCAGCAAAGTATTGCCTTTTATTCAGGCAGACCGTTCACAGCCCCTGGCACTGTCTTATGCCCAGCAGCGCCAGTGGTTCCTCTGGCAATTGGATCCGGGAAGTGCGGCGTATAACATCCCTACTGCGCTGAAGCTGAAGGGGCAACTGGATAAGAAAGCGCTGCAATATGCTTTTGCATCTTTGATCCAGCGTCACGAGCCCTTGCGAACCACCTTTCGACAAGAAGGCGAGAAGGCGATCCAGATCATCCATGCCCAAATAGACTTCCAGCTCACCGTCGATGAGTCTGCCCTGGCGTCGGATAAACAGCTCAAGGCCTATGTTGAGTACGAAGTACAACAACCGTTTGATCTGGAGTCTGGCCCGCTACTACGAGTGAAACTGCTTCGCCAGGCAGAGGATGAGCATGTCCTGATCTTGACATTGCACCACATTGTATCCGATGGCTGGTCAATGCCTCTGATGGTGGATGAGTTGGTTCAACTCTATGAGGGCTGCTGTCACGGCAAGGACGTCCAATTGCCTGAGTTGGCGATTCAATATGCAGACTATGCCGTTTGGCAACGTCAATGGATGGAGGCGGGCGAGCAGAAACGGCAACTGGATTACTGGACAAAACAGCTGGGCGGTGAGCAACCTGTACTGGAGTTGCCGATCGACCGTCCACGCCCGGCGGAGCAGAGTCATGCGGGCGCAAGCCTTGACATTTCTTTGAATGCCGAACTTTCCCAGGGGCTTAAGCGCTTGGCTGATGATCAGGGGGTGACACTGTTTATGGTGTTGCTTGCCAGTTTCCAGGTCTTGCTGCATCGCTACAGTGGTCAGGATGACATTCGTGTAGGTACGCCAATAGCTAACCGGACCCGGCTGGAAACAGAGCGTCTGATTGGTTTCTTTGTCAACACTCAGGTACTGAAGGCTGAGTTCGATGTGCGGGTACGTTTCACTGATCTGCTACAGCAAGTGAAGCAGGTAGCACTCGGTGCGCAGGATCATCAGGATTTACCGTTCGAACAGTTGGTGGAAGCTTTGCAGCCGGAGCGAAGCTTAAGTCATAGCCCACTGTTCCAAGTGATGTACAACCATCAGACGGAAGGTCGAAAGGAAGTCAGGTCTCTAGCCGGGCTGGAAGTGCAAGGGCTGGAGTGGGAAAACAACGTCGCTCAATTCGATCTTACGTTGAATACTTTAGACTCTACTGAGGGTATTTACGCATCGCTGACCTATGCGTGCGAGTTGTTCGAGCGAACATCCATCGAGCAGATAGCCCAGCATTGGGTGAACTTGTTAGCTGCAATTGTGGCTCGTCCGACCCAAATGGTCAGTGACTTGCCTATGCTGGCAATCGATGAGCAACAGACCATTTTGAAAGAGTGGAACCACACTGAGTCTGCTTACCCGAGTAACCGGTTTGTCCATCAGTTGATTGCTGAGCGAGCTGAGCAAGTGCCGGAGGCGGTTGCTGTCTTGTTCGGAGATAGCCAGTTGACCTATGGTGAGCTGGATCGACAGGCTAACCAGTTGGCGCACAAACTTATTGAGTTGGGAGTAGGTCCAGAGATCCGGGTTGCGGTAGCCATGCCGCGTTCAGCTGAAATAATGGTGGCTTTCCTCGGTGTGCTCAAGGCCGGTGGTGCATATGTTCCGCTGGATTTGGCTTATCCGAAAGATCGTCTGTCGTACATGATGCAGGATAGTCAGGCTCCATTGCTACTGACCAATAGCCAGCAACGGGAAGGGCTACCATCTGTTGAGAATATGGCTGTCTTGGAAATAGACAACCGAGACGACTGGAATAGCTATCCTTGCGATGCTCCGCAGATTTATCTGCATGAGGAAAATCTAGCTTACGTCATTTATACATCGGGTTCGACAGGATTACCTAAAGGTGTCGCGGTTAGTCATGGACCGCTAGCTGCTCATATCATCGCCACAGGTGAGCGTTATGAAACATGTGCATCGGATTGTGAACTGCACTTCATGTCATTCGCTTTTGATGGCGCTCATGAAGGCTGGATGCATCCGCTCATCAATGGCGCCAGGATCCTTGTGCGAGATGACAGCCTGTGGACGCCAGAGCAGACCCTTGAGCAGATGCATCGTCATGCAGTGACTATCGGAGTCTTCCCTCCCATCTATCTGCAGCAACTTGCTGAACATGCGCAAGCAACCGGCCATCCGCCGATAGCGCGAGTTTACTGCTTTGGTGGCGATGCAGTGCCAGAGGCCAGCTATGAGCTGGTTTGGAAAGCACTGAAGCCTACCTATATCTTCAATGGCTACGGTCCGACGGAGACAGTCGTAACTCCGCTGATCTGGAAAGCTAGGTTTGGTGATCGCTGTGATGCAGCTTATGCCCCGATCGGTAAGCTTGTAGGCAAGCGTTGTGGTTATGTTATGGATGCACAACTTACGCTGCTGCCATATGGCGTACCAGGCGAGCTTTATCTCGGAGGACAAGGGGTTGCCAGGGGGTATCTGGAGCGTCCGGCCTTGACTGCGGAGCGCTTCGTTCCGGATGCCTATGCAGAGGGCGGTCGTTTGTATCGCAGTGGGGATCTGGTGCGTTGCCGTGAGGGCGATGTAGTTGATTACTTGGGTCGTGTCGACCATCAGGTGAAGGTCCGCGGTTTCCGTATCGAGTTGGGCGAAGTTGAGGCAAGGCTGCTTGATCAGGAGTTGCTGCTGGAGGCTGTTGTGACAGCCCAGGACGGAGTGTATGGCAAGCAATTGGTTGCTTATATCATCCCAACAGATGTCACAGTTGTGGGTGATCAAGAGGCTCAGTTCCTACTGCGTGAATCGATCAAAACACAACTCAGGGAAAGCCTGCCGGACTATATGGTTCCGGCACATCTGTTGTTCCTTGAGAAGTTGCCGCTGACGCCGAATGGCAAGCTGGACCGCAAGGCGCTGCCGAAGCCGGATGCGAGCTTGCTGCAGCAAGGTTATGTGGCACCGCAGAGCGAGCTTGAGCAGAGGATCGCGGCGATCTGGGCGGATGTGCTGAAGCTTGAGAAGGTGGG
>NZ_CBFFRH010000023.1:0-2386 GCF_965644255.1 Pseudomonas sp. LRF_L74
CAGGTTGCACGGACGGCGAATTCGAGTAGAATGCGCCGCGCTGGCAGGGTGGTGGTTTGATCCTGTTGGTGGTTCGGATCCTCGGTTCGAACGAAGTTGAAAAGGAGGAGTTGACAGCGGTTTGTAACGCTGTAGAATTCGCCTCCCGCTGATCAGGGAGAGATTTTCTGGTTGGCTAAGCGGTTGAGAAGAAACGAAAAATTCTTCAAAAACAGCTTGACGGAATGAAGGGCTGCTGTAGAATGCGCGGCCTCGGTTGAGACGAAAGGCTCAATTGGAACGCTCTTTAACAAATTGAATCAAGCAATTCGTGTGGGTGCTTGTGCATGTAAGCCTGATAGTCACCAGATTATCAGCATCACAAGCAACACTCGTGAATTCGAGAGTTTTTTGCGATTGCTGAGCCAAGTTTAGGGTTTTCTCAAAACCCAAGCAGTATTGAACTGAAGAGTTTGATCATGGCTCAGATTGAACGCTGGCGGCAGGCCTAACACATGCAAGTCGAGCGGATGAGGGGAGCTTGCTCTCTGATTCAGCGGCGGACGGGTGAGTAATGCCTAGGAATCTGCCTGATAGTGGGGGACAACGTTTCGAAAGGAACGCTAATACCGCATACGTCCTACGGGAGAAAGTGGGGGATCTTCGGACCTCACGCTATCAGATGAGCCTAGGTCGGATTAGCTAGTAGGTGAGGTAATGGCTCACCTAGGCGACGATCCGTAACTGGTCTGAGAGGATGATCAGTCACACTGGAACTGAGACACGGTCCAGACTCCTACGGGAGGCAGCAGTGGGGAATATTGGACAATGGGCGAAAGCCTGATCCAGCCATGCCGCGTGTGTGAAGAAGGTCTTCGGATTGTAAAGCACTTTAAGTTGGGAGGAAGGGTTGTAGATTAATACTCTGCAATTTTGACGTTACCGACAGAATAAGCACCGGCTAACTTCGTGCCAGCAGCCGCGGTAATACGAAGGGTGCAAGCGTTAATCGGAATTACTGGGCGTAAAGCGCGCGTAGGTGGTTCAGCAAGTTGGATGTGAAAGCCCTGGGCTCAACCTGGGAACTGCATCCAAAACTACTGAGCTAGAGTACGGTAGAGGGTAGTGGAATTTCCTGTGTAGCGGTGAAATGCGTAGATATAGGAAGGAACACCAGTGGCGAAGGCGACTACCTGGACTGATACTGACACTGAGGTGCGAAAGCGTGGGGAGCAAACAGGATTAGATACCCTGGTAGTCCACGCCGTAAACGATGTCGACTAGCCGTTGGGCTCCTTGAGAGCTTAGTGGCGCAGCTAACGCATTAAGTCGACCGCCTGGGGAGTACGGCCGCAAGGTTAAAACTCAAATGAATTGACGGGGGCCCGCACAAGCGGTGGAGCATGTGGTTTAATTCGAAGCAACGCGAAGAACCTTACCTGGCCTTGACATGCTGAGAACTTTCCAGAGATGGATAGGTGCCTTCGGGAGCTCAGACACAGGTGCTGCATGGCTGTCGTCAGCTCGTGTCGTGAGATGTTGGGTTAAGTCCCGTAACGAGCGCAACCCTTGTCCTTAGTTACCAGCACGTAATGGTGGGCACTCTAAGGAGACTGCCGGTGACAAACCGGAGGAAGGTGGGGATGACGTCAAGTCATCATGGCCCTTACGGCCAGGGCTACACACGTGCTACAATGGTCGGTACAAAGGGTTGCCAAGCCGCGAGGTGGAGCTAATCCCATAAAACCGATCGTAGTCCGGATCGCAGTCTGCAACTCGACTGCGTGAAGTCGGAATCGCTAGTAATCGTGAATCAGAATGTCACGGTGAATACGTTCCCGGGCCTTGTACACACCGCCCGTCACACCATGGGAGTGGGTTGCTCCAGAAGTAGCTAGTCTAACCGCAAGGGGGACGGTTACCACGGAGTGATTCATGACTGGGGTGAAGTCGTAACAAGGTAGCCGTAGGGGAACCTGCGGCTGGATCACCTCCTTAATCGACGACATCAGCTTCGTCATAAGCACCCACACGAATTGCTTGATTCACTTGCGAAAAGCGATTGGGTTTAGACCCGAGAGTGACGATTGGGTCTGTAGCTCAGTTGGTTAGAGCGCACCCCTGATAAGGGTGAGGTCGGCAGTTCGAATCTGCCCAGACCCACCAATTGTCGGGATGGCAGGTCGAGAGGGGCCATAGCTCAGCTGGGAGAGCGCCTGCTTTGCACGCAGGAGGTCAGGAGTTCGATCCTCCTTGGCTCCACCATTAACTCATCGCTGAAAGCTCAGAAGTGAGCATCTGCCGGTATTGACTGGTTGGGATGTTGACTTCTGGTCTTTGCGCCAGAACTGTTCTTTAAAAATTTGGGTATGTGATAGAAGTGACTGATTGGCTGCTTTCACTGGCA
>NZ_CBFFRH010000023.1:2483-5561 GCF_965644255.1 Pseudomonas sp. LRF_L74
CAGTTGATCAATCAAGGTAAAATTTGCGTTGTTCTCAAGTGCAAATTTTCGGCGAATGTCGTCTTCACGTTTGAGACGTATGACCAGATTGCTTGGGGTTATATGGTCAAGTGAAGAAGCGCATACGGTGGATGCCTTGGCAGTCAGAGGCGATGAAAGACGTGGTAGCCTGCGATAAGCTTTGGGGAGTCGGCAAACAGACTGTGATCCAGAGATTTCTGAATGGGGGAACCCAGCCAGCATAAGCTGGTTATCTTGCACTGAATACATAGGTGTAAGAGGCGAACCAGGGGAACTGAAACATCTAAGTACCCTGAGGAAAAGAAATCAACCGAGATTCCCTTAGTAGTGGCGAGCGAACGGGGACTAGCCCTTAAGTTGATTTGAGATTAGTGGAAGGCTCTGGAAAGTGCCGCCATAGTGGGTGATAGCCCCGTACACGAAAATCTCTTGTCAATGAAATCGAGTAGGACGGCGCACGTGAAACGTTGTCTGAACATGGGGGGACCATCCTCCAAGGCTAAATACTACTGACTGACCGATAGTGAACCAGTACCGTGAGGGAAAGGCGAAAAGAACCCCGGAGAGGGGAGTGAAATAGAACCTGAAACCGTATGCGTACAAGCAGTGGGAGCCTACTTGTTAGGTGACTGCGTACCTTTTGTATAATGGGTCAGCGACTTATATTCAGTGGCGAGCTTAACCGAATAGGGGAGGCGTAGCGAAAGCGAGTCTTAATAGGGCGCTTTAGTCGCTGGGTATAGACCCGAAACCGGGCGATCTATCCATGGGCAGGTTGAAGGTTGGGTAACACTAACTGGAGGACCGAACCGACTACCGTTGAAAAGTTAGCGGATGACCTGTGGATCGGAGTGAAAGGCTAATCAAGCTCGGAGATAGCTGGTTCTCCTCGAAAGCTATTTAGGTAGCGCCTCATGTATCACTCTGGGGGGTAGAGCACTGTTTCGGCTAGGGGGTCATCCCGACTTACCAAACCGATGCAAACTCCGAATACCCAGAAGTGCCGAGCATGGGAGACACACGGCGGGTGCTAACGTCCGTCGTGAAAAGGGAAACAACCCAGACCGTCAGCTAAGGTCCCAAAGTCATGGTTAAGTGGGAAACGATGTGGGAAGGCTTAGACAGCTAGGAGGTTGGCTTAGAAGCAGCCACCCTTTAAAGAAAGCGTAATAGCTCACTAGTCGAGTCGGCCTGCGCGGAAGATGTAACGGGGCTCAAACCATGCACCGAAGCTACGGGTATCACTTAGGTGATGCGGTAGAGGAGCGTTCTGTAAGCCTGTGAAGGTGAGTTGAGAAGCTTGCTGGAGGTATCAGAAGTGCGAATGCTGACATGAGTAACGACAATGCGAGTGAAAAACTCGCACGCCGAAAGACCAAGGTTTCCTGCGCAACGTTAATCGACGCAGGGTTAGTCGGCCCCTAAGGCGAGGCAGAAATGCGTAGTCGATGGGAAACGGGTTAATATTCCCGTACTTCTAGTTACTGCGATGGGGGGACGGAGAAGGCTAGGCCAGCAAGGCGTTGGTTGTCCTTGTTTAAGGTGGTAGGCAGAGGTCTTAGGAAAATCCGGGATCTCAATGCCGAGAGCTGATGACGATCGTTCTTTTAGAATGAGAAGTGGTTGATGCCATGCTTCCAGGAAAAGCCTCTAAGCTTCAGGTAACTAGAAACCGTACCCCAAACCGACACAGGTGGTTAGGTAGAGAATACCAAGGCGCTTGAGAGAACTCGGGTGAAGGAACTAGGCAAAATGGCACCGTAACTTCGGGAGAAGGTGCGCCGGTGAGTGTGAAGGGTTTACCCCGTAGGCACATGCCGGTCGAAGATACCAGGCCGCTGCGACTGTTTATTAAAAACACAGCACTCTGCAAACACGAAAGTGGACGTATAGGGTGTGACGCCTGCCCGGTGCCGGAAGGTTAATTGATGGGGTTAGCGCAAGCGAAGCTCTTGATCGAAGCCCCGGTAAACGGCGGCCGTAACTATAACGGTCCTAAGGTAGCGAAATTCCTTGTCGGGTAAGTTCCGACCTGCACGAATGGCGTAACGATGGCGGCGCTGTCTCCACCCGAGACTCAGTGAAATTGAAATCGCTGTGAAGATGCAGTGTATCCGCGGCTAGACGGAAAGACCCCGTGAACCTTTACTGTAGCTTTGCACTGGACTTTGAGCCTGCTTGTGTAGGATAGGTGGGAGGCTTTGAAGCGTGGACGCCAGTTCGCGTGGAGCCATCCTTGAAATACCACCCTGGCATGCTTGAGGTTCTAACTCTGGTCCGTCATCCGGATCGAGGACAGTGTATGGTGGGCAGTTTGACTGGGGCGGTCTCCTCCCAAAGAGTAACGGAGGAGTACGAAGGTGCGCTCAGACCGGTCGGAAATCGGTCGTAGAGTATAAAGGCAAAAGCGCGCTTGACTGCGAGACAGACACGTCGAGCAGGTACGAAAGTAGGTCTTAGTGATCCGGTGGTTCTGTATGGAAGGGCCATCGCTCAACGGATAAAAGGTACTCCGGGGATAACAGGCTGATACCGCCCAAGAGTTCATATCGACGGCGGTGTTTGGCACCTCGATGTCGGCTCATCACATCCTGGGGCTGAAGCCGGTCCCAAGGGTATGGCTGTTCGCCATTTAAAGTGGTACGCGAGCTGGGTTTAGAACGTCGTGAGACAGTTCGGTCCCTATCTGCCGTGGACGTTTGAGATTTGAGAGGGGCTGCTCCTAGTACGAGAGGACCGGAGTGGACGAACCTCTGGTGTTCCGGTTGTCACGCCAGTGGCATTGCCGGGTAGCTATGTTCGGAAAAGATAACCGCTGAAAGCATCTAAGCGGGAAACTTGCCTCAAGATGAGATCTCACTGGGATCTTGAATCCCCTAAAGGGCCGTCGAAGACTACGACGTTGATAGGTGGGGTGTGTAAGCGCTGTGAGGCGTTGAGCTAACCCATACTAATTGCCCGTGAGGCTTGACCATATAACACCCAAACAATCTGCTCTGGTAGCAGAGGGTGTCGAAGGTGAAGTCGACACAAACCGAAAATTTGCCAGAACACGCA
>NZ_CBFFRH010000024.1:0-4547 GCF_965644255.1 Pseudomonas sp. LRF_L74
AAGGATTTCGCGGAAAAAGGGCCGCGAGATTATGGCCGCTTGCATCAATTCCACTCAGGCGGTGAGGCGATGCCGCCAGAAGGCGTTGCTGCTTGGAAGAAAGCGGGTCTTGAGCATGTTCACCTGCTGAATACCTATGGCCCGACTGAAGCGACGGTGACGGTCAGTGCCCATGATTGTGCCGATTACCTGTCGG
This sequence comes from Pseudomonas sp. LRF_L74, assembly GCF_965644255.1. NCBI lineage: Bacteria > Pseudomonadati > Pseudomonadota > Gammaproteobacteria > Pseudomonadales > Pseudomonadaceae > Pseudomonas > Pseudomonas sp. LRF_L74. Next base: position 197 of record NZ_CBFFRH010000024.1, read on the forward strand.
GCAAGGAGCCACTTCCGGTCTTGATGCCGATCGGCAAGGTGTTGCCTGGCAGGACTATCTATCTGTTGGATCACTTCGGCAAGATCGTCGTCAACGGTGCGATTGGTGAGTTGACCATTGGTGGTGAGCTACTTGCCCGTGGTTACTTCAACCGTCCGGCATTGACTGCTGAGCGCTTCATTCCCGATCCCTTCGACAGCAGTGAACAGGGTGGCGGCCGGCTGTATCGCACTGGTGACCTGACGCGTTATCTCGATGATGGCGTGATCGAGTACGTCGGTCGTATCGACCATCAAGTGAAGATTCGTGGTTTCCGCATTGAGTTGGGTGAGATCGAGGCGCGCCTTCAAGAACACAGGGCTATCCGCGAAACGCTGGTTGTTGATATCGATGGTCCGAACGGCAAGCAACTGGTGGCCTATTTGGTCGCTGATGCCGAACAACTGAGCCAGGCAGATTTGCGTGCGGAGGTGCGTGAACACCTGAAAGGTTCGCTGCCGGACTACATGGTTCCAGCGCATCTGGTGTTCCTGGAGACGATGCCGTTGACGCCAAATGGCAAGCTGGATCGCAAGGCCCTGCCGAAGCCGGATGCGAGTCAAGTGCAGCAGGAGTATGTGGCGCCGCAGAGCGAGCTTGAGCAGCAGATCGCAGCGATTTGGGCGGATGTGCTGAAGGTAGAACGGGTCGGCCTGAGCGATAACTTCTTCGAACTGGGCGGTCATTCGCTACTTGCCACTCAGGTCATATCCCGCATACGGCAAGTATTGGGCCGAGAGGTTGCACTGAAGGCTCTGTTTGAAGCGCCCGAGCTTGGTGATTTCACCAAGAGGGGGGCTTTAAGTGGGGAGAAAAACCAGGTGCCTATGTTTACTCAGGTACGCCGTGATCAGCCTTTAGCGTTGTCCTACGCCCAGCAACGCCTATGGTTCCTCTGGCAATTGGAACCGGAAAGCTCGGCCTACAACATGCCGACCGCCTTGCGTCTCAAAGGTTCGCTAGACATCGAAGCATTGCGATCGAGCTTCGAAGCATTAATCGCCCGCCATGAGCCTCTACGCACGACCTTCAGTCAGGATGGTGACCTGGCGATTCAAGTGATTCATCCAGGCGCCCCCTTCGAGATCAGTGTGGAGATGACCGAGGAGCACATGCTCGAGGCTCTGGTCGACACGGAAGCACAACGTCCATTCGATTTGGAAAAAGGACCGTTGCTGCGCGTGAAACTGCTGCAACTGGCCGAAGACGATCACGTACTGATGCTGACCCTGCACCATATCGTTTCCGATGCTTGGTCGACGCGAGTCATGGTCGATGAGCTTATTCAGCTTTATGAGGCTTGCCGATCTGGTCAAATGGCAAAACTGCCGGAAATGGCGATTCAATACGCCGACTACGCAGTCTGGCAGCGTAACTGGATGGAAGCAGGGGAGCAGGACCGACAACTGACCTACTGGAAATCCCAATTGGGTGATGTGCAGCCGGTGCTGGAGCTGCCGACTGATCGTCCACGCCCAATGGTACAGAACCATGCTGGGGCCAGCTTGGCCATAGAGCTTGATGAGGCGTTAGCCAGCGCGCTGAAACGTGTTGTCCAGCAGCAGGGCGTTACCCTGTTCATGGTGCTATTGGCCAGCTTCCAGACCTTGCTGCATCGCTACTCGGGTCAGGACGACATTCGTGTCGGGGTACCGATTGCCAACCGCAATCGGGTCGAAACTGAAAGGTTGATTGGTTTCTTCGTCAACACTCAGGTGCTCAAAGCAGAGTTCAACCTGGACACGACGTTCAGCGCACTGCTGAAGCAGGTTCAGCAAACTGCGCTTGAGGCTCAGGCGCATCAGGATCTGCCATTCGAGCAGTTGGTCGAGGCGTTGCATCCAGAGCGCAGCCTGAGCCATAGCCCGTTGTTCCAGGTGATGTACAACCATCAGAGCCAGGCTTTAGGAGAAAGCCTTACCTTACCGGGGCTGACGGTAGATGCGCTATTCACTGAACAAAGCAATGCCAAGTTCGATTTGACGTTGGATACATACGAACATGCGAATGGTATCGGTGCCTCTTTGTGCTACGCGACGGCCTTGTTTGATGAAGCTAGCATCGAGCGACTGACCAGGCATTGGGTCAATCTGTTAGAGGGAATTGTCAAAACGCCTGAGCATCTCATCAGCTCACTGCCGATGCTGGATAATGCTGAATCGCAGTACATCCTCTCTCAATGGGATCAACGTGCCGCGGTCTACCCAAGCGATCGTTATGTGCATCAGTTGTTCGAAGATCGCGCCCAGCAAACACCCGATGCGCTGGCGATCCTCTTCGACGATCAGCACCTGACCTACGCTCAGCTCGATAGCCAGGCCAACCGCCTTGCTCATCGCCTGATCGAGCTGGGTGTCGGCCCTGAAGTGCGGGTGGCCATCGCCATGCGCCGCTCTGCCGAGATCATGGTGGCGTTCATGGCTGTGCTCAAGGCTGGTGGTGCTTATGTGCCGCTGGATGTGGCCTATCCACAGGACCGGCTGCTGTACATGATGGAAGACTGCGCAGCGGCTCTGGTGTTGACCCAGAGCGATTTTCTCGATGTCCTCGCTATACCGACAGGACTGACCACGGTTCTGCTCGATCAGCGAGAGACTTGGAGTGCCTATTCGGATAGCGCACCCAACGTATCCATCGCAGAAGACAACCTCGCCTATGTGATCTATACCTCGGGCTCGACCGGCAAGCCTAAGGGGGTCGCAGTATCCCACGGGCCGCTGGTGGCTCATGTCCAGGCGCTTGGCGAGCTGTACGAAACAAGCCCTGACGATTGCGAACTGCACTTCATGTCTTTTGCCTTTGATGGTTCCCATGAAGGCTGGATGCACCCATTGATCAACGGTGCTCGGGTTCTTGTTCGTGACGACAGCCTGTGGTTGCCGGAGCACACCTACGCGCAAATGCGTAAGCACGGCGTGACCATGAGTGTGTTCCCGCCGATCTATTTGCAGCAACTGGCTGAGCATGCATTGCTTGAAGGTAATCCGCCGTCGACACGCGTCTACTGCTTCGGTGGTGACGCGATGCCGCAAGCCAGTTATGAGTTGGCCTGGAAGGCACTGCGTCCCAAATACCTGTTCAATGGATATGGGCCGACCGAAACGGTCGTGACGCCGCTATTGTGGAAAGCTAGTGAAGGCGAGCCTTGTGGCGCAGCCTATGCGCCGATCGGCAAGCTGGTGGGGCGTCGTCGTAGCTACATCCTCGGCAATGACTTGAACCTGCTGCCAGTAGGGTTCGCTGGTGAGTTGTACTTAGGTGGTTATGGTATCGCTCGCGGTTATCTGGACCGCCCCGATCTGACCGCCGAACGTTTCATACCGGACCTGTTCGGCGATGGTGAGCGGGTCTACCGAAGTGGTGACCTGACTCGAGCTCGTGCCGATGGCGTGGTCGATTATCTGGGCCGCATCGATTACCAAGTGAAGATTCGCGGTTTCCGTATCGAACTGGGCGAAATCGAGGCACGACTGCAAGAGCTTGATGCTGTGCGCGAAGCAGTCGTTGTGGACATCGAAGGCTCAAGCGGTAAGCAACTAGTTGCCTACTTGATCACCGAAGATGATATGGCCGATCAACAGGTTTCTTTGCGTACTGTAGTGCGTGAGCACCTGAAAGCTAATCTTCCAGACTACATGGTGCCGGCGCACTTGCTGTTCCTGAAGAAGATGCCACTGACGCCGAACGGGAAGCTGGATCGTAAAGCACTGCCGAAGCCGGACGCCAGTCAACTGCAGCAGGAGTATGTGGCCCCGCAGAGTGAGCTGGAACAGCAGATTTCTGAAATATGGGCAGACGTGTTGAAGATAGACAAGGTCGGTTTGACTGACAACTTCTTTGAACTAGGTGGCCACTCCCTATTGGCTATTTCTGTTATTTCCAGATTACAGCTATTGCTTGGGTTTAAGATAGAGCCTCTAGTTCTTTTTAAAACTCCTGTGCTTAAAGAGTTTTCTGAGGTTTTACATGCGTCGAGTTCCTCGTTGTTTAGTGAGAAATTAGAGCGTTTGGATATATTTGCAGAAGAGTTGGAGGGGATTTAAATGGATATTGAGATGGCGCTTAATATTGCCAAGCGCTTCGTTACTATGCCTCTGGAAAAACGTAAGACTTACTTGCAGAGAATGCATGCCGAAAACATTTCTCCGGCTAACCTTCCACTTCCAGCAGTTAAATTGTTTTTTGATCGCACGCCTCTTTCATACGCCCAACAGCGTCAATGGTTCCTCTGGCAGCTGGAGCCGGAGAGCACGGCTTATAACATGCCGACTGCTCTGCGGTTCAAGGGGCCTCTGGATATCGACGCGTTGCG
>NZ_CBFFRH010000025.1:0-3333 GCF_965644255.1 Pseudomonas sp. LRF_L74
GGCTTCGGCAGCGCCTTGCGGTCCAGCTTGCCATTCGGCGTCAGCGGCAACTTCTCAAGGAACAACAGATGTGCCGGCACCATATAGTCCGGCAGGTTCACTTTCAGACTGGCCTTGATCGTGTCACGCAGTAGGGATTGAGCGTCTGGGTCATTGATGCTCCCTGCATCTGTCGGGACAACATAACCAACCAACTGCTGCCCACTCGGTCCTTCCTGGGCCAACACTACCGCTTCGCGCACAACCTCCTGTTCATGCAGACGTGCTTCGATCTCGCCCAACTCAATGCGGAAACCGCGGATCTTCACCTGATGGTCTATACGACCCACGTACTCGATCACACCATCCGTGCGGTATCTGGCCAAGTCGCCTGTACGATACAGGCGGCCTCCACCTTGCTTCGAATCATCATACGAGTCAGGGATGAAACGCTCGGCTGTCAAGCCAGGACGATTCATATAACCACGGCAAAGACCCGCTCGCCCTACGTACAGCTCACCAGAACAGCCTTTGTTCACTAGGTTCTGCTGACCATCTAGTAGGTACCACGAAAGATCCGGAATCACCTCGCCAATCGGGCTGCCTACATCACTGTCAAGATCTATCAAAATCAATGGGCGATAGGTCACATGCACCGTTGTCTCGGTGATGCCGTACATGTTGATCAGTTGGGGCTGCCGATCCCCAAAACGCTCGAACCAGGGACGCAAACTTTGCAAATCCAACGCCTCGCCACCAAAAATCACATAACGAAGTGGCAGTGGTTGATCAGACTCGCATACCACATGCATCAGTTGCTTGAACGCTGACGGCGTCTGGTTCAGTACCGTGACGTGCTCCTTGCGGAGCAAGATATGGAGATCATCTGGCGAACGACTAACATCACGAGGAACGATGACTAAGCGACCGCCGTGTAACAAAGCGCCAAATAGCTCCCATACCGAAAAATCGAAAGCATAGGAGTGGAACAGGGTCCAGACGTCAGAAGCATCAAAGTGGAACCAATCGCCTGTTGCCTTGAACAGGCGTAAGACGTTGTGATGAGGCAATAACGTGCCTTTGGGTTTCCCTGTAGAGCCCGAGGTATAAATCATATAGGCCAGGTTCTCTGGCTGGATCATTACATACGGGGCTGTCTCCGCATAACCGGTCAGTGCGCTCTCCAGCGCATCCAACGCCAGAGTTTGTACCGATGCAGGGATCGGTAACTGATCCTTCAAATACCCCTGGGTCAGCAGCAGACCAATACCACTGTCCTCGATCATGTAAGCCAGACGGTCCTGCGGATACTCGGGGTCCAGCGGCACATACGCTCCACCCGCCTTCAAGATACCCAGCAGCCCCACCACCATCTCCAAGCTACGCTCAACCGCTATGCCAACTAGGACGTCCGGGCCCACACCCAACTCAATCAGCTTGCGTGCTAACCGGTTGGCTTGCTTGTCGAGCTGTTCATAGGTCAGGTGCTGATCCTCGAACACCACCGCAACTGCATCCGGTGCCTTTAGCACCTGCTCTTCGATCAACTGATGAATGCAGCGCTCGCTCGGGTACTTAGCCTCAGTATGGTTCCACTCGTACACTATTTGCTGATGTTCTTCCTCACTCAGCAACGCCAGCTCACCAATATACTGCTGTGGGTTTGCCAGAATGCTCTCCAGCAGACGAGCCCAATGACCCGCCATTCGCTCTATCGTGCCGCGTTCAAACAAAGCCGTCGCATAGCTCAACCGCGCATACAGGCCTTCCTCTGACTCATAGGTATCCAACGTCAGGTCGAACTGGGCCGTCGAACTGCCCCACGACAAACCTTCAACACTCAGTCCCGCCAGATGACGCTCATCATCCAGCATCGCTGCCTGATGGTTATACATCACTTGGAACAATGGGCTATGGCTCAGACTACGCTCAGGGTGTAGCGCCTCTACCAACTGCTCGAACGGTAAGTCCTGATGCGATTGCGCATCCAGTGCCACTCGCTTTATCTGCTGCAGCAGGTCTGCGAAACTTAAACCAATATCGAACTCAGCCTTCAGCACCTGCGTGTTGACGAAAAAACCAATCAGACACTCGGTTTCCAATCGATTACGGTTCGCAATCGGCGTACCCACACGAATATCGCTCTGACCGCTATAGCGGTGCAGCAACGTCTGGAAGCTCGCCAGCAACAGCATGAACAAGGTCACGCCCTGACCTTCTGCCAGACGTTTCAGCCCCTGATAAACCTCTGCACTCAACGGGATATCCAGGCTTGCACCTGCTTGGATTTGCACGGCAGAACGCGGATGATCCAGCGGCAACTCCAACACTGGCGGCTCACCGCCCAACTGTTTGATCCAGTAATTCAGTTGCCGTTCTTGCTCACCAGCCTCCATCCACTGCCGCTGCCAGATCGCATAGTCTGCATACTGAATCGCCAATTCCGGCAGTTGTACTTCCTTCCCTTGGCTGTAGCCCTCATAGAGCTGGACCAGTTCGTCGACCATCACCGGCATCGACCAGCCATCGGAGACAATATGGTGCAGCGTCAAGACCAGAACATACTCATCCTCGGCCAGGCCCAATAGCCTCACCCGCAAGAGCGGACCGCTTTCCAAGTCGAACGGTTTCTGTATCTCATCCTCAACATACGCCTTGAGCTGCTCGTCAGAGATCGATTTTTGCTCATCAATGGTGAGTTGGAAATCCAATCCATCATGAATGATCTGGATCGCCTGCTCAGCCTCCTGGCGAAAGGTCGTGCGTAACGGCTCATGACGCTTGATCAGCGATTTAAAAGCCTGTTGTAGCGCTACACAGTCCAGTTGTCCTTTGAGCCTCAGAGCAGTGGGGATGTTGTACGCTGCACTGCTTGGCTCCAGTTGCCACAGGAACCACTGGCGTTGCTGCGCATAGGATGAAGGAACGAGCTCGAAATCCTGTTGCGACCTAGGAATCGGTAACTGGGCAAGACTCATACCCTTTAGCTGCAATTTAGTTAAAAATTGCTTTCGCTGTTCTAGTGGCAAATTAACAAAGCGCCGTACAAGTTCTGCCCTTTCATTAAAAGCCATTTTAAACAGTCTCCAATTCCGTCAGAAATTCTTGCAACTCATTAAAACTCTCACCATCTATAGGGAGCGCCTCTAAGATTCTCCCTGAATACTTGAGCAAATCCCCAGACGAGAACAACAACTCCAAATTTGTATCCAACCCAAGTTCAGAGTTAATACGACTTGTAACTTTAGTTGCTAAGAGCGAATGACCACCTAGCTCAAAGAAGTTGTCCGTCAGCCCCACCTTCTCAAGCTTCAGCACATCCGCCCAGATCGCCGCGATCCTCTGCTCAAGCTC
>NZ_CBFFRH010000026.1:0-2376 GCF_965644255.1 Pseudomonas sp. LRF_L74
CCACGCGGCCTGTACCAACGTATTGACCGTCACCTTCTGCTGACGAGCAAACTCGCTCAAACGCTGGGTTTGCTCCTTGTCCAGGACCTGGAACAGTTCTCCATGGCTGCCTTGATCGCTATCTACCTGATCGGTTTTGGCAATGGCATGAGCAAGACGAGTTGGCTCCTCCAGGTCCTTGAGCTGCTCTTTCCAGAACGCCTCACCCACAGCCTGGTCCTGACGCTGCAGCCACGCGATGTAATCACGATATTTGCCTGGCTGTTGCTGCAGTTTATAACCGGCATAGCGTTGCAATACTTCACCCAACAACTGCGAGTTACTCCAACCATCCATCAATATGTGGTGGTTGGTGTAGATCAGGTGATAGCTATCCTCTGTCGCACGTACGACTACCAACCGCAGCAGTGGCCCCTGGCTCAGTTCGAAGCCCTGTTTCAACTCCGCCTCAGCCAGCGTATCCAAGGCCGCCTGCAACTCGGGCTGGGCACGCCAGTCGTATTCGCTGAACGATAGCTCCACATCCTTGCGAACAACCTGCACCGCCTGCTCCAGGTCTTCCCACACAAAACCCGTGCGTAAAATGTCGTGCGCATCCACAGCCAACTGCCAAGCCTTCCGGAAACGCTCAACATCCAGCCCTTGCACGTCAACCCGCATCTGGTTGATGTAATCACCAGCCTCCTGCTGGTACAACGTGTGGAACAGCATCCCCTGCTGCATCGGCGACAACGGGTAGATGTCTTCGATCTGAGCAGCTGCGATTGGTAGGTTGTCCAGTTGTGCTTGGCTCAGGTGGGCCAGCGGGAAGTCAGACGGTGTGATGCCTCTGTTTTCCTCCTGCACGCAGTGATCGATCAGGTGCTTGAGCTCTTCCGCATACTCATCAGCCAGGTGCTGAATCGTCTCTTCCTTGAACATCTCCCGGCTGAAGCTCCAACCAAGGTTTAGTTCGCCGCCATAAACCTGGCCATTGATCGACAGCCAGTTGCCCAGCGGAGCTTCGGGGCTTTGAGTCGCCCCACTGCTTTCGCCTGCCGGGGTCAGGAACGCGCCACTGTCGTCCTCTCCTTCACCGAAGCTACCGTCGAACTGGCCCAGGTAGTTGAACGTGATTCGGGGCGATGGAAGCTCGGCAAGTACATCTTGAGCTTGACCATCACCGAGGTAACGCAACGCACCAAAACCTATCCCCTTGTTCGGGATCGCTCGCAGTTGCTCTTTGATCTGCTTGATCGACCCTTCCACCGTTTGGACCGGACTCAGCTTCACCGGGAACATGCTGGTGAACCAACCCACCGTACGGGTCAGGTCGACCGTATCGAACAGGTCCTCACGGCCATGGCCTTCCAGTTGCACCAACACGTCATCGCGCTGGGTCCAACGGGTGATCACACGGGCCAACGCGGTCAGCAGCAGGTCGTTGATCTGGGTCCGATAAGCTGCCGGCGCATCCTGTAGCAGTTTGCGCGTGTAGCTCTGGTCCAAATGCGTATTCGTACCCGCAGCAAAAGTGCCCTGCAGGCTACCTGCCGAGTTATCCGCCGGTAGCTCGCCTACAGTGCCTTGCAGTTGCTCGCTCCAGTAGGACAGCTCGTCCTGCAGCGCGTCGCTCGCCGCGTAACGCTGCAGCTGTTCGGCCCACGCCTGGGTCGAGCTCGTCTTCGCGGGGAGTTTAATCGACTGCGTGCTTTCGAACTGGACATAGGCCGTCTGCAGGTCCTCCAGCAAAATACGCCAGGACACACCGTCCACCACCAAGTGATGAATCGCCAGCAACAAGCGTTGGCTTCCATCAGGCAAGGTGGCCAACACGGCACGCAGCAATGGACCTTCTTCGAGACTCAAGCTGCGCTGCGCTTCGGTGCACAGAGCATCCAGTTCTTCAACGTCCTTCAGTTCGGCCTGCCACAGCAGAGTTGTGCCATCCGACAACGAACGGTACTTAGCCTTCCACTGGCCATCTTGCTCGGCAAAGCTCAGGCGCAGAGCGTCATGATGGGTAATCAGGGCTTGCAGGCTCTGCTCCAGACGCTCAGCGTCCAATGCCTTACCAGGCTTGAGCAGCACCGACTGGTTCCAGTGGTGGCGCTCTGGTATCGCTTCCTCGAAAAAGTACTGGTGGATCGGCAGCAACAGCGCCTCGCCAGTCACCGGGCCTTGGTCAATCTGTAGACCACCCTCTTCGCCTTGCTTGGCTACAGCAGCGAGACCTTGCACCGTCTGGTGCTGGAACAGCTCCTTGGGGGTAAAACGAATGCCAGCTTGCCGTGCACGGCTGACCACCTGGATCGAGATGATCGAATCGCCACCCAGTTCGAAGAAGTTGTCCGTCAGCCCCACCTTCTCAAGCTTCAGCACATCCGCCCAGATCGC
>NZ_CBFFRH010000027.1:0-1922 GCF_965644255.1 Pseudomonas sp. LRF_L74
GATCGGGTAGGAGGCGGGGTCGCCCCCGCCGTCCTCCCACACCACCGTACGTACGGTTCCGTATACGGCGGTTCAGGCCATGCGATTAAGCCGGTTGATCGTATCCAGTATCGAGACCAGCCCAAGTCTGTCCCACAGCGTCTTCGGCAGCGCCTGATTCATATGTGGCGCTCCCGAGTTCCACCACGGGCCTCGCCCATTGAAGGCTGATTTGCAGGCACGTTCCTCGCTCAAGCCAAGACGCATCAAGTTGCGCGCCCTCGTAGAGGGCTGCTTCCATTGACGCCAGATGACGCAGCGAAGTTTGTGCCTGACCCAGCCATCCAACTCTTCCAGTGGACGCTTGCTCTGGCTGAGCTTGAAATAGCCGGCCCAACCACGCAGCACTGGATTGATCCGCCCGATGACGCTCGCCACCTTCTGCTTCCGGACTGCGCGCAGCAATTCCCCGAGCCGGGCGCGCAAGCGCCTTAGGCTCATCGTCGCCACTCGCAGCCTAGGCTGCGGGTGCCAGCTCATCCCATACCCCAGGTAATCGCACTTCCACGATCCCGCCACTCGGCTCTTGTCTCGGTTCACCGTCAGTTTCAGGCGTTGATTCAAGAACCGCTCGACACTGGCCAGCACCCGTTCGCCAGCACGAGGACTACGAACATAAATATTCGCATCATCGGCATAACGCGCGAAGCGATGACCACGCCCTTCCAGCTCACGGTCGAGCTCATCGAGCAGGATGTTCGATAGCAGCGGCGAGAGTGGGCCGCCTTGCGGCGTCCCCTCCGGCCGATGGCTAACAACCCCGCCCGACATGACTCCCGCTTCGAGGTAGCGACGGATGAGTCTGAGCACGCGCGGATCTTCGACATGGCGCTCAACGCATGCCATCAGGATGTCGTGGTTGACCCGGTCGAAGAATTTCTCCAGGTCAAGCTCCACGCACCAGCGATGTCCCGCCGCCACATGGGCGCGGGCCATCTCGACAGCCTGGTGAGCGCTTCTGCCCGGACGAAAGCCGTAGCTGTAGTCCGAGAACAGCGGATCGAAGATCGGCGTGAGCTGTTGCAGCAGGGCTTGTTGGATCAGGCGATCCACGACACTGGGAATACCCAGTTGCCGGATACCGCCCCGCGGCTTGGGAATTTCAACCGCACGCACTGCCTGGGGATGGTACTCACCGGCCAGCAACCTGGCCTTGAGGACTGGCCAATACTGTTTCACGTAGCCTGCCAAGTCGACGACCGTCATGCCATCGGCACCCGGCGCCCCCTTGTTGCTGACCACGCGCTGATACGCACGCTTGAGGTTGCCCGGTGCAAGCACCTGCTCCATCAGCGTGTCCGGCTCCGCGTTCGTCCACGTCACTGACGCCATTGATACCTCTGCGCTGCCAGGCGTCATCCTCGGCTTCTGGCCGGGACTCGGGGTGACAGTCTTCTCTTGGAGAAATTTCTGCATTTCGGTTATCAACGAGACACTGACGCCTACTGGCGGCATAACCTGTTCGGCCCTTGGTGGCGCGGTCAACTGCCACTTACTACGGCCTCGGCTGACTTCTGCACGCCCATCCCGTCGCCTTTCGACGCTCGGTAGCACACTGGCAAGCGCACAGATCTCCCAGGGTAATTCGCGCGACCTTCCTGCTTATGCCTGTCGGATCTACGTCACAGCGTTCCGTGCAAGTATCGGGCTTTGACGATTTCGGCCGTCTTACCCCGCTGCGTCGCCTCTATCCGCTTCCTGTTCGTCAGGCCAGCATTTTGCCTCGGGCTTCCTTCAGATTCGCAGTCACCCACGACACCCTTGCCTCTGGCTAACACTTCCCCTCGCCGGGTGTGTAGAGGACTTTCACCTCCAAGTCACCAGTGCAGCCACCACAGCCGAACTGGTTGCGCTAACGCGCAACGCGCCATGCCTGGCGCACC
>NZ_CBFFRH010000028.1:0-1787 GCF_965644255.1 Pseudomonas sp. LRF_L74
CTGGAGCCGGAGAGCACGGCTTATAACATGCCGACTGCTCTGCGGTTCAAGGGGCCTCTGGATATCGACGCGTTGCGTTCGAGTTTCGAGTCGCTGATCGCTCGCCATGAAACCCTGCGTACCACGTTCTGTCAGGAGGATGAACAGGCAGTCCAAGTGATACATCCAGCCGTACCCTTCGAGCTGGTAGTTGAAGGGCTTCAGGTTTCCGCTGATATCGATCTGAATCACGTGCTTAAAACTGAGGTTGAGGCTGAAGTACAGCGTGCTTTTGATCTGGAGCAAGGGCCGCTGCTGCGGGTAAAGCTGCTGCGTCTGTCAGAAGAGGATCATGTTTTGGTGCTGACCTTGCACCATATCGTATCTGATGGTTGGTCGATGCCGATCATGATCGACGAGCTAGTCCAACTCTACGAAGGTTACCGAGTCGGAGAGGTTGTATCCCTTCCTGAGTTGTCAATTCAATATGCCGACTATGCAATCTGGCAGCGCCAGTGGATGGAGGCAGGAGAGCGAGAGCGTCAATTAGTTTATTGGAAAGAACAATTGGGTGATGAGCAACCAGTATTGGAACTCCCTCTGGATCGCCCGCGGCCATCAGTCCAGAGCTACGCTGGTGCAAATCTGGAAATCACGCTGGATGAGCCTCTGGCCCATTCGCTCAAACAACTGGCAAAAGAACAAGGTTCAACCCTGTTCATGTTGTTGCTGGCGAGCTTCCAGACCCTTTTGCATCGTTACTCAGGTCAGAGCGATATCCGCGTAGGCGTGCCAATTGCCAACCGTAACCGAGTCGAGACCGAAAGGCTGATTGGCTTCTTCGTCAACACCCAGGTGCTCAAGGCGGAGTTCGACTTAAATACGACGTTCAGTGCATTGCTGAAGCAGGTCCAGCAAGCGGCGTTGGATGCTCAGGCGCATCAGGACCTGCCGTTCGAACAGTTGGTCGAGGCGTTGCAGCCAGAGCGTAGCTTGAGCCATAGCCCGCTGTTCCAAGTGATGTACAACCACCAAAGTCAGGTCCGAGGGAACAGCCAAGCCTTATCGGGGCTGACGGTAGAGTCGCTGTTCACTGAGCAAAGCACTGCTAAATTCGACCTGACACTGGATACCTACGAGTATGCGAATGGCATTGGCGCTTCGTTGTGCTACGCGACGGACTTGTTCGACAAAGCCAGCATTGAGCGTCTGAGTGGGCATTGGATTAATCTGTTGAATGGTATCGTCAAGGCACCGCAGCAATGGGTTTCCGAGCTGCCACTTTTGAGCGAGCAAGAACACCAGCAAATCGTTTGCGACTGGAATAGAACCAGGGCGAGTTATCCAAACGATCAGTGCATCCACCAATTGATCGAAGCACAGGCGGATAAAACCCCCAACGCCATCGCTGTGGTGTTCGACAATCAAGAGTTGACCTACCAACAACTGAATGGCAAGGCCAACCAACTGGCGCATAAGCTGCGTGAACAAGGCGTTGGTCCGGATGTATTGGTTGGTATCGCCGTAGAGCGCAGCCTGGAAATGGTGGTTGGGCTGCTGGGAGTCTTGAAGGCAGGCGGTGCGTATGTACCGTTGGACCCAGAGTATCCAGAAGATCGACTGGCCTATATGATGGAGGACAGTGGTATCGCGTTGCTGCTGACTCAAGCTCATCTACAAGCACAACTCCCGATCCCAGATCATGTGCACTGCTTGATGCTTGATGAAGGTCTGAAAGGTTACAGCGATACCAACCCGATCAATCTCACTCAGCCAGATAATCTGGCTTATGTGATCTACACCTCGGG
>NZ_CBFFRH010000029.1:0-1196 GCF_965644255.1 Pseudomonas sp. LRF_L74
GGAAACTCTGAATTTAACTTCCCGTTTCTGTTGAAATACGCCGATCCCGTTGCCCGAGTATCACGATGAAGCAGATGACCTTCGCCGATGCCGAATATGCCGGTAAGCGCAAACAGACCCGCAAGGAGTTGTTCCTGATCGAGATGGATCAGGTAGTGCCGTGGAAGGGTTTGATTGCCCTGATCGAGCCGCACTATCCCAAGGGTGAAGGCGGTCGTCCTGCCTATCCGTTGACGGCGATGCTACGGGTGCATCTGATGCAAAACTGGTTTGGTTACAGCGATCCGGCGATGGAGGAAGCGCTGTACGAAACGACCATCCTGCGCCAGTTTGCAGGCTTGAGCCTTGAGCGCATTCCGGACGAAACCACCATCCTCAACTTCCGTCGCCTTTTGGAGAAGCACGAGCTGGCTGTCGGCATTCTTGGCGTTATCAACGGCTATCTGGGCGATCGAGGACTGTCGTTGCGCCAGGGCACCATCGTCGACGCCACGCTGATCCACGCGCCGAGTTCGACCAAGAACAAGGAAGGCAAGCGTGACCCCGAGATGCACCAGACCAAGAAGGGCAACCAGTATTACTTTGGTGCAAAAGCGCACATCGGTGTCGACGTCCAATCAGGTCTGGTGCATCACGTTCACGTCACGGCCGCCAACGTCGCCGACGTTACCCAGGTCGACAAGTTGCTGCACGGCGAGGAGAACATGGTGGCAGCAGACGCGGGCTATACCGGCGTCGAAAAGCGTGGCGAGCATGAAGGCCGCCAGGTGATCTGGCAGATTGCGGCGCGGCGCAGCACGTATGAGAAATATGGCAAGCGCAGCGTTCTGTACAAGGTGCATCGCCGTATCGAGCGAGCTAAAGCGCAGACTCGATCCAAGGTCGAGCACCCGTTTCGGGTGCTCAAGCGTCAGTTTGGCTACAGCAAAGTACGTTTCCGTGGCTTGGCGAAGAATGCAGCGCAGTTGGTGACGCTATTTGCGCTGTCGAACTTGTGGATGGCTCGCCGACAGTTGCTGACCCGTGCAGGAGAGGTGCGTCTGTAATACGGGAAATGGCCGCTGCGAGGAACCTGCGGCGGCCAAAAGCGGAAAAATGAGTGGGCTATCTAGTCGATTTTGATCGACTGCCTGCTTTCAAAATCGGCGAAGGCTGAACTTGGCGGGAAATGCCGGGCTATTTCAGACCATCCCTAA
>NZ_CBFFRH010000030.1:0-972 GCF_965644255.1 Pseudomonas sp. LRF_L74
GTATCCGCAGGACCGTCTGGCTTACATGATCGAGGACAGTGGTATTGGTCTGCTGCTGACCCAGGGGTATTTGAAGGGTCAGTTACCGATCCCCGCATCGATACAAACGCTAGAGTTGGATACGCTAGAGAGCGCACTGACCGGTTATGCGGAGACAGCCCCGCACGTAATGATCCAGCCGGAGAACCTGGCCTATGTGATCTATACGTCGGGCTCTACAGGTAAACCCAAAGGTGCTGGTAACCGCCATGTATCGCTGATCAACCGTGTGTTCTGGATGCAGAGCGCTTATGGCCTGAATGACAGCGATGCGGTCCTGCAGAAGACGCCGTTCAGTTTCGACGTATCGGTATGGGAGTTCTTCTGGCCACTGATGGCAGGTGCACGACTGATTGTTGCAGCACCTGGCCTGCACCGTGATCCAGAACAACTGGCGGCACTGATCCAAGCGTCGAATGTCACTACATTGCACTTTGTTCCTTCGATGCTGCAGGCGTTTTTGTCATCGCCAGCGGCAGCCGAGTGCCAGGATCTGAAGCGGATTATCTGCAGTGGTGAGGCGTTACCTGTCCAGGCCCAGCGTCAGGTCTTCGAACTGCTACCGAAAGCAGGGCTATACAACCTGTATGGACCGACGGAGGCGGCAATCGATGTCACCCACTGGACGTGTGTCGACGAAGAGAGCGATAGCGTGCCGATTGGCCAACCGATCGCGAACTTGGCCTGCCATGTTTTGGGTGGACAGTTGGAGTTGATTGCTCAGGGCGCAGCCGGTGAATTGTTCCTGGGAGGTATTGGTCTTGCGCGTGGCTATCACCAGCGTCCTGGGCTGACAGCTGAACGTTTCGTACCAGATCCCTACGACGATTCGGAGCAAGGTGGAGGTCGTTTGTACCGCACGGGCGATCTTGCCAAGTACCGCGCGGACGGCGTGATCGAATACGTAGGGCGTATTGATCATCAAGTGAAGAT
>NZ_CBFFRH010000031.1:0-903 GCF_965644255.1 Pseudomonas sp. LRF_L74
TTATACGTCAGTTCCTTTTGGGATAGGCTCTTAGCCTCTGCTATATTTAGTCCAGTATACGATCACAAAGGGGTAATGCCTTCAATCGATAGAAGTTTCTGGTAATCTACTGGTATTTGAGGTTTCCGTGGCTACCGTTACTGTTCATTGTCCGCGCTGTCATTCCGATGAAGTTTATCGACATGGTCGTAGTTGTTCCCGGCATGAGCGCTTCCGTTGTCGCTCATGTAAACGTGTTTTCCAGCTCACTTACTCTTATGCAGCCAGAAAACCCGGCGTTAAGGAGCAGATCGTTGAAATGGCACATAACGGCGCAGGTGTCCGCGATACCGCCAGAACACTGAAAATCGGCATCAATACCGTCATACGGACATTAAAAAGCTCTCGCCCCGGCGGATAACATCTGCGCCTGTCGCTCACGCTGATGTTGCCCTTATCTGTGAACTCGATGAGCAGTGGAGCTTCGTTGGCAGCAAGGCGCAACAACACTGGCTCTGGTACGCTTACAACACTAAAACGGGCGGTGTACTGGCCTACACCTTCGGACCACGGAATGATGAGACCTGTCGGGAACTGTTAGCCCTGTTGACTCCGTTCAGTATCGGCATGGTGACCAGCGATGACTGGGGCAGCTACGCCAGAGAAGTGCCGAAGGAGAAACACCTGACCGGCAAAATCTTCACGCAACGTATCGAACGTAACAACCTGACCCTCCGCACCCGCATAAAGCGGCTGGCACGTAAAACAATCTGCTTCTCGCGTTCCGTGGAAATCCACGAAAAAGTCATCGGTTCCTTCATTGAAAAGTACATGTTCTACTGATTGGAAGCACTACCTTATTTTTTATATCTAATGCTTCGAGATATTTAGATAGAGTATTAATATTATGCTCTAAGCCATTAC
>NZ_CBFFRH010000032.1:0-845 GCF_965644255.1 Pseudomonas sp. LRF_L74
GCTCCCATCCGTAAACGATGGTCCGAAAGCCCCCACAGCAAGTGGCTGTAGGTATAGTTTAGGAACCACACTATAGGGCCTTGGTCCTGAACCATTGGTAGATTGTGACTGAAGGCTACAAGGAGCCACCGCCCCGACTTGGGGGGATGTACCTTGGTCTACAAGACCTGTCCAAGGGTTTCTAAGCAGGGTCCCAGCAAAGTTAGTCGATTCTGATGAACCTCCTACTATGGAGGTAGTGGTAGCAGTTCTTGACCCCCCAAAAGCACTAAAGACAGCGGGCCCTGTTAAATCGCTACTATTTTTATAGTTTCCGAATGAAACACTAAAGAAATAGGAAGATGAATTCAAATACTTTATTAGTTGTACGTAGCAGGTCTTTTCATCAGCTACTACATTCCAAAACACAGAAGCCGAGGCCGATGTTGTAGCCAGGTACAAATATTGTTTTGCTGTATTTGTTGAGCCATCAAACCAATTCCCTGACCTCCTATTTACTCCAGACGCTAGGGCTGTAGTACCATCTGTAATAGACTCCATCAGATACAAGATAGACGAAGTATTAGCGTTATAAACAAAGTTGGCGTAACCATCACCATTATAAAGACTAAAACCATCCGTAACGTCATGCCCTACAGTCCACCCAGCAGCGGGATTAGAACCAAACCCGTTGACTAGGCATGCCATAAGTATTGTTCTCAGGCATTCCTGGGTAGATGTACTACTAGTAAATGCTGGAGCCCCAGTATCGAGGCTTGAGTAGCTACGCACAGTCATCAGTCTGCATCTCCCCGAATTTGAAGTCTGAACGCATCGTCATCGACGGTGCCCTGGCCGCTGATCAC
>NZ_CBFFRH010000033.1:0-723 GCF_965644255.1 Pseudomonas sp. LRF_L74
AAGTAGCGAACGGCATAGCCGCGAGCGGTGCCAATCGGGCGCGTGTCGCTCTCGTCCGAGCCGGCCCACCAGGTCGGCTCTGTTGTCGGCAGCGTGCCAGGCTCCGTGATTCGATACACCCAGCCGCTGTATGCGCTGGGCCGGACTGTCTCGCCGACAATGACGGCGCGGTTTGCTTCGAATGCGATGCCCCAATCATCGAGACCCAGCGCATAGACCGCGCCGGACGGCGTGATCTTCAACTCAACAATATCTCCGCCGTCACCGCCCGCGCGGCCATAACCGGCCAGCCGAAAAGCCCCGTCTGCCTGCTGTTCGACAATGACGATGTTCCGATCTGCCCGCTCACCCTCGACCCGCACGACAGCTTGAATCGTTGCGGGCGTACCGCCGGAGGTGCCGGTGCCATCGTTGAGGTCGAGAGCCAGAGTCACGTCTTGCGTGAACACAGGAGCACGGGATGCGGTAAGCCGTGGCAACTCTTCATCTTCAGCAAGCAACAACCACTCTTTGTTATCAACAGAAGATGCCAGGAACGTATTCAGAGCCTGAACACCATCCGACGCTCGGAATACGGCTTGAATAGATAAGTCCTGATTCTTAAGCAAAAATGCTAATTTAACCCCAGGTGTTTGCTCACCATCTCTAGTTAACTGTAGGGTGACCGCTCTTATATTAGGCGGAGGGGATACTGAATCCATCTCAGAAACAAAAACAATTGAG
>NZ_CBFFRH010000034.1:0-690 GCF_965644255.1 Pseudomonas sp. LRF_L74
CCCATTTTTAGTACTCGCCAGAAGTAGATGTCGGGCCGCAATGGCCAGCTTCTGTTTGGGGGTGATGCCTCCCAGGGCCATATTTGGTCGTTCGTGATTGTATGTCCAGATCCATCGCGTGGCGTGATCTTGTACCTCAGCGATGGACTCGAACAGGTAGTGCCCCAACCAGTCGTAACGTACTGTGCGGTTGTAGTGTTCGACGTAAGCATTCTGCTGGGGATTTCCGGGCTGGATATGTTCTCTAGGCGGATACCATGCCTCTCTGCCCACAGCACAAGCTTGCTGCTTATGTATTCCGGGCCGTTGTCACTGCGAATCGACCGGGGTTTGCCACGCCATTCGATCACTTGATCCAGCGCACACACCACCCGTTCTGCCGGCAGTGATAGGTCGATATCCATGGCCAGGGCTTCGCGGTTGAAATCGTCGATCAGGTTGAAAGGACGGAAGCTGCGACCGTCTGCCAGTTGGTCGTGCATGAAGTCCATCGATCAGCAGTAATTGATCGCCTCTGGCACCGCCAGAGGCTTGGGCTTTTCCCGCACGATACGTTTATGCGGCTTGATTCGCAGGTTCAGCTCCAGCTCCCGATAGATCCGGTACACCCGTTTGTGATTCCAGCGATAGCCTTTCACGTTGAGCAAATACAGGAAGCACAGGCCAAAACCCCAGTTGCGCTGGTTGTGT
>NZ_CBFFRH010000035.1:0-651 GCF_965644255.1 Pseudomonas sp. LRF_L74
AGGAGCAAACCCAGCGTTTGAGCGAGTTTGCTCGTCAGCAGAAGGTGACGGTCAATACGTTGGTACAGGCCGCGTGGTTATTACTGCTGCAGCGTTACACGGGTCAAGAGACGGTGACGTTTGGTGCGACGGTGTCGGGGCGACCGGCCGAGCTGAAAGGTGTGGAGCAGCAGGTTGGTTTGTTTATCAACACACTGCCGGTGATCGCGAGTCCGAAGCCGGAGCAGTCGTTAGGTGATTTTCTGCAACAGGTGCAGAGCCAGAACCTGGCATTACGAGAGCAGGAACATACACCACTGTTCGAGGTACAACGCTGGGCAGGTTTGGGTGGTGAGGCGCTGTTCGATAGTTTGCTGGTATTCGAGAATTACCCAGTGTCGGAGGCGCTGGAGCAAAGTGCACCGAATGGTTTGGTGTTTGGTGGAATAGAGAACCATGAGCAGACTAACTATCCGCTGACATTGTTGATTGGGATAGGAGAAGAGCTGGGCTTCCACTATTGCTATGCCAAGGGTCAATTTGACCAAGACACCATTGCCCGAATTTCTAAACATCTGAGCAATATACTGATTGCTATCTGCGAGGTTGCAGAGAGGCCAATTGGTGAGTTGCCGTTGCTCAGCCAAGAAGAACGGAAGCAAATCGTCTACG
>NZ_CBFFRH010000036.1:0-499 GCF_965644255.1 Pseudomonas sp. LRF_L74
CGAAGAAGTTGTCCGTCAGCCCCACCTTCTCAAGCTTCAGCACATCCGCCCAGATCGCCGCGATCCTCTGCTCAAGCTCGCTCTGCGGTGCCACATACCCTTGCTGCAGCAAGCTCGCATCCGGCTTCGGCAGCGCCTTGCGGTCCAGCTTTCCGTTCGGCGTCAGCGGCAATTTCTCAAGGAACAACAGATGCGCTGGCACCATGTAGTCCGGCAGGTTCGCTTTCAGCGACTGCTTGATCGTGTCACGCAGTAGGGATTGAGTGTCTGGGTCATTGATGATCCCTGCATCTGTCGGGACAACATAGCCAACCAACTGCTGCCCGCTCGGCCCTTCCTGGGCCAGCACTACCGCATCGCGCACAACCTCCTGCTCTTGCAGACGCGCTTCGATCTCGCCCAACTCGATACGGAAACCGCGGATCTTCACTTGATGATCAATACGCCCTACGTATTCGATCACGCCGTCCGCGCGGTACTTGGCAAGATCGCCCGTGCG
>NZ_CBFFRH010000037.1:0-438 GCF_965644255.1 Pseudomonas sp. LRF_L74
TATCTGCGAGGTTGCAGAGAGGCCAATTGGTGAGTTGCCGTTGCTCAGCCAAGAAGAACGGAAGCAAATCGTCTACGACTGGAATTGCACTGACGCAGAGTATCCAAACGAGCGTTGCATTCATCAGCTGATCGAAGAGCAGGTGCTAAAGGCACCGGATGCAATTGCGGTGGTGTTCGAGGATCAGCAACTGACTTATGAACAGCTCGACAAGCAAGCCAACCGGTTAGCGCGCAAGCTGATCGAGTTGGGTGTGGGTCCCGATGTGCTGGTAGGTATAGCGGTTGATCGTAGCCTGGAAATGGTGGTTGGCTTACTGGCAATACTAAAAGCCGGTGGAGCATATGTGCCGCTGGACCCTGAGTATCCGCAGGACCGTCTGGCTTACATGATCGAGGACAGTGGTATTGGTCTGCTGCTGACCCAGGGGTATTTGAA
>NZ_CBFFRH010000038.1:0-416 GCF_965644255.1 Pseudomonas sp. LRF_L74
TGGAATTGATGCAAGCGGCCATAATCTCGCGGCCCTTTTTCCGCGAAATCCTTGGCCAGCATGAACCAGTAAGCCGTGGTCACGTCGACCACACTGATGTCCTTGGCCAACAGCTCCTGATAGAAGGTTTCACTGTCCCAGATATCGCGGCCGCGGATGACCACCGAAGCACCGCATATCAGCGCAGGGTAGAGTTGTTCGACGAAACCGTCGAAGTTGAAGGTGGCAAACTGCAGGATGCGGTCATTAGCCGACAGGTTGAAGAAACCGAGCGAGACATGGGCGTGCTGGCTCAAGGCGTCATGGGAAATAGCTACACCTTTAGGGCGCCCGGTTGAGCCCGAGGTGTAGATCACATAAGCCAGATTATCTGGCTGAGTGAGATTGATCGGGTTGGTATCGCTGTAACCTTTCAG
>NZ_CBFFRH010000039.1:0-398 GCF_965644255.1 Pseudomonas sp. LRF_L74
CCTATAGTGTGGTTCCTAAACTATACCTACAGCCACTTGCTGTGGGGGCTTTCGGACCATCGTTTACGGATGGGAGCACATATGCGTATGCCGAGTACGCAGGGGCTCCCAGGGGCCTGCTTACAGACCCTTTTATTGCGGGTGCAGACGTAGGCTCGATATTTCCTTTACTGGGTTTCAGTCAGGGGGCTTCTAACAATATCTCACGGGTTAGTAGGTACACGCTACCTAGTGGCAAGCAAGTCATGTTTTGGACATTATCTTGGTCTAACTCAAGGAATATTCTGATCAGCCTTGATGATGAGGACTGGCAATGACAGCCTCAATTGTTTTTGTTTCTGAGATGGATTCAGTATCCCCTCCGCCTAATATAAGAGCGGTCACCCTACAGTTAACTA
>NZ_CBFFRH010000040.1:0-344 GCF_965644255.1 Pseudomonas sp. LRF_L74
GTCCCCTTCGTCTAGTGGCCTAGGACACCGCCCTTTCACGGCGGTAACAGGGGTTCGAGTCCCCTAGGGGACGCCACGCGGGAATAGCTCAGTTGGTAGAGCACGACCTTGCCAAGGTCGGGGTCGCGAGTTCGAGTCTCGTTTCCCGCTCCATTCAAGGGTCGATGGACATGTCCATTGCCTGTTGATCGAAGGCACATGGCGCCTTCTTTCATGACGATGGCAGAGCGCCCAGGCGCGCTGCATCGTGAAGTGTTGTAAAGGTTCTGTCCCCTTCGTCTAGTGGCCTAGGACACCGCCCTTTCACGGCGGTAACAGGGGTTCGAGTCCCCTAGGGGACGCCA
>NZ_CBFFRH010000041.1:0-275 GCF_965644255.1 Pseudomonas sp. LRF_L74
GGCGCGTAGGGCTCGGCCAGCAGTTGCTGGCGGGTGCCGCCGCTGATCGTGTAGGCCTCGTTCGCAAAGCGGCGATTGCGGCTGTAGCGCTCGACGAGCAGCACCCAGGTCCAGCCGTTGATATCAAGCTCCAGCTCGCCGGCGCCGGTGCCATCCGGACGCACAAGATCGAGGGCGGCGTGCGTGAAGATATCGCCACTCCATTTCCAACTGAACGAGTCGGCGTCCCACGAAACGCGGATGTTCTTTGCCTCGACCGGCGTGCGGTCAGGCAG
>NZ_CBFFRH010000042.1:0-202 GCF_965644255.1 Pseudomonas sp. LRF_L74
CGTCGTTTCACTACTGAGTTCGGGATGGGATCAGGTGGTTCCAACGCTCTATGGTCGTCAAGCAATTCGGTTGGGGAGTCGGTGTTGAGTCGCTTCCCCTGATTGGGTATGTGATGTCTTGGTAATGCGTGTTCTGGCAAATTTTCGGTTTGTGTCGACTTCACCTTCGACACCCTCTGCTACCAGAGCAGATTGTTTGGGT
>NZ_CBFFRH010000043.1:0-197 GCF_965644255.1 Pseudomonas sp. LRF_L74
ATCGAATCGCCACCCAGTTCGAAGAAGTTGTCCGTCAGCCCCACCTTCTCAAGCTTCAGCACATCCGCCCAGATCGCTGCGATCTTCTGCTCAAGCTCGCTTTGCGGTGCCTCATATCCCTGCTGCAGCAAGCTCGCATCCGGCTTCGGCAGCGCCTTGCGGTCCAGCTTGCCATTCGGCGTCAGCGGCAACTTCTC
>NZ_CBFFRH010000044.1:0-196 GCF_965644255.1 Pseudomonas sp. LRF_L74
ATAGCTCAGCTGGGAGAGCGCTTGCATGGCATGCAAGAGGTCGACGGTTCGATCCCGTCTAGCTCCACCAAATTGCCACCGAGTGATTTCCAGATCATTCGGCTGATTGAAGGTTATGTCCCCTTCGTCTAGTGGCCTAGGACACCGCCCTTTCACGGCGGTAACAGGGGTTCGAGTCCCCTAGGGGACGCCAGTT
>NZ_CBFFRH010000045.1:0-195 GCF_965644255.1 Pseudomonas sp. LRF_L74
TGGTGGAGCTAGACGGGATCGAACCGTCGACCTCTTGCATGCCATGCAAGCGCTCTCCCAGCTGAGCTATAGCCCCGGATTTTGCGTCTCGCGACGTGCAGTGCAAGCACTGCGTTAAGTGGCGTCCCCTAGGGGACTCGAACCCCTGTTACCGCCGTGAAAGGGCGGTGTCCTAGGCCACTAGACGAAGGGGAC
>NZ_CBFFRH010000046.1:0-194 GCF_965644255.1 Pseudomonas sp. LRF_L74
ACTGCTTCGCCCTGGGATGAAGTGGCGACGAAAGATTCGGGCGTGCGCGCAGCGTGGGACCGCAGCATCAAGCCGCGCGACGTGGCGTTGCTGCTGATCTACAACCCGAAGCCTGCCTGGAAGGACTCGTCTATCAGCGCGCCCGTGCGCCGGGTCGACGAATTCGGCAAGCGCTACGACGCGGCGACCGAGTT
>NZ_CBFFRH010000047.1:0-191 GCF_965644255.1 Pseudomonas sp. LRF_L74
CCGACCTGGTGGGCCGGCTCGGACGAGAGCGACACGCGCCCGATTGGCACCGCTCGCGGCTATGCCGTTCGCTACTTTCAACCCATTGCCCACGGGCCAGTGCCAGTCGAGACCTGATCATGCTGAGCATCATTGTGGGTTCGCGCTGGAGCAAAGCGCGGCCGGCATCGGCGCGGCCGGTGGATTCTGCG
>NZ_CBFFRH010000048.1:0-179 GCF_965644255.1 Pseudomonas sp. LRF_L74
CACAGTCATCAGTCTGCATCTCCCCGAATTTGAAGTCTGAACGCATCGTCATCGACGGTGCCCTGGCCGCTGATCACCGTGCGCACTACCCACAGCGGGCCCAGGGCCGAGTCGGTGTTGAAACGCACGGCGTTGCTTGCCGCCCAGCCGCTGCCCCAGCCTTCTTTGCGGATCAAGAA
>NZ_CBFFRH010000049.1:0-176 GCF_965644255.1 Pseudomonas sp. LRF_L74
GAAACGCGGATGTTCTTTGCCTCGACCGGCGTGCGGTCAGGCAGCACAACGAGATTGACGGTGTTCGCGATCATGTATGTTTCCAGAATTTCGGGATCAGGGGGCGGGTCCGGCAGTGGTTTTACCGGGCCGCTGTAGTCGGGATACGTGATCCCGGTGATCTTGCCGTCGAGCAC
>NZ_CBFFRH010000050.1:0-167 GCF_965644255.1 Pseudomonas sp. LRF_L74
GCCGCCCAGCCGCTGCCCCAGCCTTCTTTGCGGATCAAGAAATAGGGCTTGCTGGTGAGCGAGTTGATCGGTGAGCAGTCCGTCGAGGTCGTGCCGGTGGTGATCACGCCAAGGCTTTCTTCAACGACCTGGAACGCTGTCGCGGACGTGAAGATGATTGCCCACTT
>NZ_CBFFRH010000051.1:0-161 GCF_965644255.1 Pseudomonas sp. LRF_L74
GGAGCGGGAAACGAGACTCGAACTCGCGACCCCGACCTTGGCAAGGTCGTGCTCTACCAACTGAGCTATTCCCGCTTTGCAACGAACTGGCGTCCCCTAGGGGACTCGAACCCCTGTTACCGCCGTGAAAGGGCGGTGTCCTAGGCCACTAGACGAAGGGG
>NZ_CBFFRH010000052.1:0-158 GCF_965644255.1 Pseudomonas sp. LRF_L74
CGCACGGGCGATCTTGCCAAGTACCGCGCGGACGGCGTGATCGAATACGTAGGGCGTATTGATCATCAAGTGAAGATTCGTGGTTTCCGTATCGAGTTGGGCGAGATCGAAGCGCGTCTGCAAGAGCAGGAGGTTGTGCGCGATGCGGTAGTGCTGGC
>NZ_CBFFRH010000053.1:0-155 GCF_965644255.1 Pseudomonas sp. LRF_L74
TTCTGGTCTTTGCGCCAGAACTGTTCTTTAAAAATTTGGGTATGTGATAGAAGTGACTGATTGGCTGCTTTCACTGGTAGTTGATCAATCAAGGTAAAATTTGCGTTGTTCTCAAGTGCAAATTTTCGGCGAATGTCGTCTTCACGTTTGAGACG
>NZ_CBFFRH010000054.1:0-155 GCF_965644255.1 Pseudomonas sp. LRF_L74
TTCTGGTCTTTGCGCCAGAACTGTTCTTTAAAAATTTGGGTATGTGATAGAAGTGACTGATTGGCTGCTTTCACTGGCAGTTGATCAATCAAGGTAAAATTTGCGTTGTTCTCAAGTGCAAATTTTCGGCGAATGTCGTCTTCACGTTTGAGACG
>NZ_CBFFRH010000055.1:0-155 GCF_965644255.1 Pseudomonas sp. LRF_L74
CTATTGCTATGCCAAGGGTCAATTTGACCAAGACACCATTGCCCGAATTTCTAAACATCTGAGCAATATACTGATTGCTATCTGCGAGGTTGCAGAGAGGCCAATTGGTGAGTTGCCGTTGCTCAGCCAAGAAGAACGGAAGCAAATCGTCTACG
>NZ_CBFFRH010000056.1:0-155 GCF_965644255.1 Pseudomonas sp. LRF_L74
CAGCTCGGCCGGTCGCCCCGACACCGTCGCACCAAACGTCACCGTCTCTTGACCCGTGTAACGCTGCAGCAGTAATAGCCACGCGGCCTGTACCAACGTATTGACCGTCACCTTCTGCTGACGAGCAAACTCGCTCAAACGCTGGGTTTGCTCCT
>NZ_CBFFRH010000057.1:0-155 GCF_965644255.1 Pseudomonas sp. LRF_L74
TCATGTTTTGGACATTATCTTGGTCTAACTCAAGGAATATTCTGATCAGCCTTGATGATGAGGACTGGCAATGACAGTCTCAATTGTTTTTGTTTCTGAGATGGATTCAGTATCCCCTCCGCCTAATATAAGAGCGGTCACCCTACAGTTAACTA
>NZ_CBFFRH010000058.1:0-155 GCF_965644255.1 Pseudomonas sp. LRF_L74
GCCTACGTCTGCACCCGCAATAAAAGGGTCTGTAAGCAGGCCCCTGGGAGCCCCTGCGTACTCGGCATACGCATATGCGCTCCCATCCGTAAACGATGGTCCGAAAGCCCCCACAGCAAGTGGCTGTAGGTATAGTTTAGGAACCACACTATAGG
>NZ_CBFFRH010000059.1:0-155 GCF_965644255.1 Pseudomonas sp. LRF_L74
GCCCTGCCCCAAGGCAGGCGGGCGTCGAGCTGCAGGCGCCGGGCCGCCTGCCAACGCACCGCCCCGCCGCTGTCGACAGGCTGGATACGATGGCTCGCCGCTGTGTAGATGAAGTTGAAGTAGACGCTGGGCTGGGTGCTGGGGAAGTACGGCTT
>NZ_CBFFRH010000060.1:0-134 GCF_965644255.1 Pseudomonas sp. LRF_L74
CTTGCCAAGTACCGCGCGGACGGCGTGATCGAATACGTAGGGCGTATTGATCATCAAGTGAAGATCCGCGGTTTCCGCATTGAGTTGGGCGAGATCGAAGCACGTCTGCATGAACAGGAGGTTGTGCGCGAAGC
>NZ_CBFFRH010000061.1:0-113 GCF_965644255.1 Pseudomonas sp. LRF_L74
CGAGAAATAACCCCCGCTGTCGTTGCAGGACTTGGTAAGGGAATGACCATTGCCTGCGTCCTGCGCCTAACCGGGGGCTATTTCTCGCGACAACGCGGCTTGCGCCGAAACGG
>NZ_CBFFRH010000062.1:0-96 GCF_965644255.1 Pseudomonas sp. LRF_L74
ATCGAATCGCCACCCAGTTCGAAGAAGGTGTCCGTCAGCCCCACCTTCTCAAGCTTCAGCACATCCGCCCAGATCGCCGCGATCCTCTGCTCAAGC
>NZ_CBFFRH010000063.1:0-83 GCF_965644255.1 Pseudomonas sp. LRF_L74
GAAGCAATCGGTGAAGCAATCGGTGAAGCAATCGGTGAAGCAATCGGTGAAGCAATCGGTGAAGCAATCGGTGAAGCAATCGG
>NZ_CBFFRH010000064.1:0-82 GCF_965644255.1 Pseudomonas sp. LRF_L74
GCTCTGGCTCTGGCTCTGGCTCTGGCTCTGGCTCTGGCTCTGGCTCTGGCTCTGGCTCTGGCTCTGGCTCTGGCTCTGGCTC
>NZ_CBFFRH010000065.1:0-78 GCF_965644255.1 Pseudomonas sp. LRF_L74
GGGGGGGGGGGGGGGGGGGGGGGGGGGGGGGGGGGGGGGGGGGGGGGGGGGGGGGGGGGGGGGGGGGGGGGGGGGGGG
>NZ_CBFFRH010000066.1:0-78 GCF_965644255.1 Pseudomonas sp. LRF_L74
TGTCCCCTTCGTCTAGTGGCCTAGGACACCGCCCTTTCACGGCGGTAACAGGGGTTCGAGTCCCCTAGGGGACGCCAC